>NZ_JBHXRL010000004.1:19383-114507 GCF_042717315.1 Streptomyces sp. NPDC058650 | reverse complement strand
CATAATGCCCGAGGTAACCCTCGGCGGTGTTCCCCTCTGGGGGGGGCCCCCGGGGGGGCCCCCCCCCCCCCACCACCGGCTGGGGGGCTATCGCTGAGCGAGGGCTCAGTTGGCGAGCGCGGCCACGCCCGCCTGGGCGAACTTCTCGTCCAGGTCGCCGGACGGGGCGCCCGCGACGCCGATGCCCGCGATGGGCGCGCCCTTGGCGGTGACCGGGGCGCCGCCCGCGAGGAAGAGGGTGCCGGGGATGTCCTTCAGGTTCGGCGCCTGGGCGAGGCGGCCGGCGAGGACGGAGGTCGGGGCGTTCCACGAGACGGCGGTGTACGCCTTCTTCTCGGCGGACTCGTAGGACTGCGGGCCGGCGCCGTCGCCGCGCAGGGTCACGAGGGTGTTGCCGTTGCGGTCGACGACGGCGACGGAGACGCGCTGGTTCTCCTTCTCGGCGGCGTCCAGCGTCGCCTGCGCGGCCTTCGTCGCGGCCTCGATCGTCAGGTGCGTCGACTGCTGGAGGTTGTCGTTGCCGGCGTCGGCCCGGACGACGGCGGCGGGGGCGGCGGCCGGGGCGGAGGCGTTCGCGGAGACCGCGCCGAAGGTACCGGCGGCGACGACAGCGGCGGCGGTGGCACCGAAGAGGATCTTCTTCATGAGGAACTCCGTGAGGTGAGGAGGCGGGGAGGACTGCGAGTCCGGGAGGGCGGGGAGGACTGCGAGTCCGGGAGGGCGAGGAGGCGGTTCGTTCGTTCGCTCTGCCATCCATCCTGTGGCCGGAACCGAGGCCTTTCGGTCCACGGTCCGGCTGCCCTCCTCACGCACACTGGAGGACGCCCGGGTCAGCCGATCGGCTGATGCCGGTCTGGTCCCTCCGGGCCAGGATGGACAGATATCCCCAGGTCAGCGACGCATGCCGGAGAGAAGGGAAGGCAGGCAGGTGACACAGCCGCCCACCGAGCAGGACCCGGACGCCCCCTGGCTCGCACGCGTCATGCACATCGCGTTCTTCCTCCTCCTCGGCGCCTCCCTCGTCCGCTTCCTGCTGCGCCACCCCTGGGAGGACCGCAGCCCCTGGATCGTCGCCCTCTCCGGCGCCCTCGCCTCCCTGTACCTCCTCGGCCCCGTCCTCGGCACCCGCGCCGCCCCGCGCCGGATCGCCTGGCTGGGCACGGTCGTCGCCGTCTGGATCGTCCTCGTCGTCCTCGCGCCCAGCTTCGCCTGGTGCGCGGTCCCGCTCTTCTACACGGGTCTGCGCACCCTCCGGCCGCGTGCCGCGCTCGGCCTCGTCGTCCTGCTCACCGCCTTCGTCGTCTTCGCGCAGGTGCAGCTCGCCCACGGCGGCTGGGACCCGAACCTGATCGTCGCGCCGCCGGCCGTCGCCGCCATCGCCACCGGGGTGTTCGTGCACTCCGACCGGCAGGCCGCACGGCAGCGGGCGCTCATCCACGACCTGATCCGCACCCGGCGCGAACTGGCCGCCATCGAGCGCCGCGAGGGCACCCTCGCCGAGCGCCAGCGGCTCTCCATGGAGATCCACGACACCCTCGCGCAGGGCCTGTCCAGCCAGCAGATGCTGCTCCAGGCGGCGGACCGCACCTGGGACAGCGACCCCGGCACCGCCCGGCGCCATGTCCGTACCGCCGAGTCCATCGCCGAGCGCAACCTCGCCGAGGCCCGCCGCTTCGTCCACGATCTCGCCCCCGCCGACCTCGCCGAGGGCGGCGGCCTCGAAGAGGCCCTGCGCGGCCTGGCGGCCCGCGAGTCGGCGGAGTTCCGGGTGGACGGGGCCGCGGTGCCGCTGCCCGACCGGACGCAGTCGGCGCTCCTGCGGATCGCGCAGGGCGCCCTCGCCAACATCCGCGAGCACGCGGGCGCCGAGTCCGCCGCCCTGACCCTCACGTACCTCGACGACCAGGTGGTCCTGGACATCGCCGACGACGGCCACGGCTTCGACCCGGCGCTCGCGCGCGACGCGGGCGAGCGCGGCGACCGGGGCCACGGGCTGCCCGCGATGCGGGTGCGGGCCCAGCAGCTAGGGGGCACGCTGACGGTCGAGTCCACCCCGGGCGAGGGCACGGTGCTCTCGGCCGCGATCCCCCTGACCCCGTGACCCCGTAGCCCCGTGACCCCATGACCCCGCGCCCCCGTGCCCCCGTGCCCCCTTGAACCACCTGACCCCTTGACCCGCTGCCCCCTGACCCCCGCCATCCCCTGACCACCGCCATCCCGCTGCCCCCTCGCTCCTGGAGTCGTGATGTCCGTACGGATCCTCCTCTGCGACGACCACGTCGTCGTCCGCGCCGGGCTGCTCGCCCTCCTCGGCAGCACCCCCGACATCGAGGTCGTCGGCGAGGCCGGCAGCGGCGAGGAGGCCGTCGCCCTGGCGGCCAAGCTGAAGCCCGACGTCGTCCTCATGGACCTCCAGCTCGGCCCGGGCATCGACGGCGTGGAGGCGACCCGCCTCATCGCGCCCACCGGCGTCCACGTCCTCGTCCTCACCACGTACGACACCGACGCCGACATCACCCGGGCCATCGAGGCGGGCGCCACCGGTTACCTCCTGAAGGCCGAACGGCCCGAGGAGCTCTTCGCCGCCATCCACTCCGCCGCGCAGGGCCGCACCGCCCTCTCGCCGCCGGTCGCGAGCCGGGTCATGGACCGGATGCGGGGCGCGGCGGGCCCGAGCCTCACCGACCGGGAACGGGACATCCTCGGGCAGCTCGGCCGCGGCCTCGGGAACCGGGAGATCGCGCGGGCGCTGTTCATCAGCGAGGCGACGGTGAAGACGCACCTCGGCCGGATCTACGCGAAGCTCGGCGTCGACACGCGCTCGGGCGCCGTGGCGGTCGCGAAGGAACGCCGCCTGCTGCCGTAGCGCTTCCCGATTCCGTAGCGCTTCCTGCCTCCGTAGCGCTTCCCACCTCCGTAGGCGCTTCCTACCTCAGTAGCGCTTCCTGCCTCCGAGACACGAGCCTCACTGCTACCGTGCGTTGCTGTCCGAACGCACGGTGTCACATCTCTCTCCGTGGGAGCGCACGTGAAGCTCGCCATCGTCGGCGGCGGCCCCGCCGGCCTCTACCTCTCGATCCTGCTGAAGCGGCAGGACCCGTCCCACGACATCGCCGTGTACGAACGGAACCCCGCGGGCTCCACGTACGGCTGGGGCGTCACCTACTGGGCCGGGCTCCTCGACAGGCTGCGCGCGGGCGACCCCGAGTCCGCCGCGGCCGTCGCCGAGGCCTCCGTCACCTGGACCGACGGCGTCGCGATCGTCCGCGACGAGCGGACCGTCCACCGCGGCGACGCCGGATTCGGCATCGGGCGGCGGCGGATGCTCGCGCTCCTCGCCGACCGGGCCGAGGAGCTCGGCGTACGGGTCGCCTTCGAGCACGACGTGACCGGGCGGGACGCGCCCGAACTCGCCGACGCGGACCTGGTCGTCGCCGCCGACGGCGTCAACAGCGTGCTGCGCGAGGCACACGCGGACCACTTCGGCAGCGAGGTCACCGCGGGCCGCAACCAGTACATCTGGCTCGGCACCACCAAGGTCTTCGACTCCTTCAGCTTCGCCTTCAAGGAGACCGAGCACGGCTGGATCTGGTGCTACGCCTACGGGTTCAGCGGCGAGCGCTCCACCTGCGTCGTCGAGTGCTCCCCCGAGACCTGGACGGGCCTCGGCCTCGACACGAGCGGCGAGACCGACAGCCTGCGCCTCCTGGAGAAGCTCTTCCACGACCTCCTCGACGGACACGAGCTGATCGGGCGGGAGCGGGCCGACGACGCCGCCCAGTGGCTCACCTTCCGCACCCTCACCAACCGGGTCTGGCACCGCGGCAATCTGGTCCTCCTCGGCGACGCCGCCCACACCACGCACTACTCGATCGGCGCGGGCACCACCCTGGCCCTGGAGGACGCGCTCGCCCTCGCGGACGCCCTGCGCGCACCCGAGGCGCTGCGCACCCCCGCCGGCCTCGACACCGCCCTCACCACGTACGGGAAGCGCCGCCGCGCCGAGCTCGTCTCGGCCCAGAGCGCGGCCCGGTACAGCGCCCAGTGGTACGAGAACCTGCCCCGCTACATGCGGCTGGAGCCGGCGCAGATGTTCGCGCTCCTCGGCCAGCGCCACTCGCCGCTGCTCCCGCACGTTCCGCCGCAGCTGTACTACCGGATCGACCGGGCCGCCGGGCAACTGGAGCCCCTGCGCCGCCTCAAGCGCTGGCTGGGCCCCCGCGTCGCCCGCGCGGTCCACGGCCGCCGCTGAGCCCGCCCCTGGTCGCGCGTCACACGTCCCGGCGGTGGACCGCGATCAGGGCCACCGCCACCGCGCCCAGCGACCAGGCCGCGTACACGGTCCACGCCCCGGCCGTCGTCCACGGGTAGTCCACCGGCACCGGCGACTCCCCCACCTGTGTGAGCCGCCGCCACGCGCCCTGGGGCAGGGCGTGCAGGAACGTCGCCGACCAGCGGCTCCGGTCGTCGACGAGCGCGGGCAGCAGGAGCAGGACACCGGTGACGGTGACGATCGTCGTCGACGTGTGCCGCAGGAGCGCCCCGAGGCCGAAGCCGACGAGCGCGCACACCGGGGCGAGCAGGGCGGACGCGGCGACGGCGGCGGGCACGCCCGGGTAGTCGATCGGCATGCCGACGCCCCGGCCGGAGAGCACGGCCTGCGTGGCGGCGAAGGAGACGGCGGCGACGAGGACGCCGTACACGAGCATGACGCCCGTGAGGACCAGCGTCTTCGCGGCGGTCACGGCCCGCCGGTCGGGGACGGCCGCGAAGGTCGTACGGATCTGGCCGGTGCCGTACTCGCCGACGATCACGAGCGCGCCGATGGAGCCGGCCGCGAGCATGAACACCATGGCCCCGCCCAGCGTGAAGGCGTCCCGCATCGCCCAGATGGGCACGAACAGGTCGCGGATGCCCTGCGCGTAGTGCGGGTAGTTCCGGTAGTCGGCGAAGGTCGCGTTGAGGTTGACGGCGAGCACGGCGAACGCGCCGACGCCGAAGGCCCAAGGGGTGGAGCGCAGGGACCACAGCTTCATCCACTCGGCGGCGAGCAGATCACGGAAGCGGGCGCTCATCGGTTTTCTCCCTTCTTCTGGAACTCGACGCTGTCGGCGGTGAGTTCCATGAACGCGTCTTCCAGGGAGGAGGCCCGGAAGGTCAGTTCGGCGAGCGCGGTGCCGTCCCGGAAGGCGAGCACGCCGATCCGGTCCGTGCCCATCCCGGTCACGGTGAACGCCCCGCCCGCCCCGTCCGGGGGCCGTACGCTCGCCCCCTCGCGAGTCAGGGCGGCGGCGAGGCCCGGCGCCGCGGCCGGGTCGGCGGTCCGTACGGTCACCCCGCCGCCGGAGCCGCGCGCGGCGAACTCCGCCAGGCTCTCCGCGGCGATCAGCGTGCCGCGGCCGATGACCACGAGGTCGTCGGCGGTGTGCTCCATCTCGCTCATGAGATGGCTGGAGACGAACACCGTGCGCCCCTCGGCGGCGAGCCGCCGGAACAGGTCGCGCGCCCACAGCACGCCCTCCGGGTCGAGGCCGTTGACCGGCTCGTCGAAGAGCAGGACGGGCGGGTCGCCGAGCAGGGCGGCGGCGATCCCGAGCCGCTGGCGCATGCCGAGGGAGTAGCCGCCGATCCGGCGCCGGGCCGCGTCGGCGAGCCCCACCTCGTCGAGGACCTCGCCGACCCGGCGGCGCGGGATGCCGTTGGTGCGGGCGAGGGCGGCCAGGTGGGCGTCGGCGGTCCTGCCGCCGTGCACGTCGTGCGCGTCGAGCAACGCGCCGACGTGCCGCAGCCCCCGCGGCAGGTCCCGAAACCGCCGCCCGTCGACGGTCGCGGTCCCGGAGGTGGGCTCGTTCAACCCCAGGATCAGCCGCAGAGTCGTGGACTTCCCGGCCCCGTTGGGCCCCAGAAACCCGGTCACCCGCCCAGGCCGCACACGGAAACTGAGCCCGTCGACGGCTGCACGACCGCCGCGGGCGGGGCCGCGACGGTCGCGGGCGGAGCCCGGACCGTCGAGGCCGGAGGCGGGGCCGCCTCGGCCGGAGACGGAGCCACCTCGGGCGGAGGCCCGGTCACCTCCGGCGAAGGCCCGGTCGCCTCCGGCGAAGGCCCGGTCGTCCCCGGCGAAGGCGGGGCCACCCCGGGCGGAGGCCCGGTCACCTCCGGCGAAGGCCCGGTCGTCCCCGGCGTAGGCCGGGCCGCCCCCGCCGGAGACCCGGCGGGTCTGGCCGGGGGCCGAGCCCTCACCACCGGAGCCCACACCGCCCCAGGCGGAGGCCGAGCCCTCCCCGGCGGAGGCCGCACCGCCCCCGGCGCAGGCCGGGCCGTCCCCTCCGGAGCCCGGGCCGTCCCCTCCGGAGCCCCGGCCGTCCCCTCCGGAGCTCGGGTCGTCGTCTCCGCTGCCCGCGCGGCGGGCGAACAGGCGGTTCACGGGGCCGAAGGCGCCGGCCACCGGGCCCGAAGGGCCGATTCGGCGGCGGTCGTGGCCGTAACGTTTGGTCAGTTCTCGGACTTCGATCACCCGGCCAACGGTGCCGGGACGGCACCCCCGCCGGCATCGGCCCGCCGGCCACAAACGGGCCGGTGGGGTGGCCCGGGGGCGTACGCCCGGAGGCCGATGCCCGGTCCCCCTCCCCCTGCCTACGATCGGGCCATGCCCGCCACCGCAGCCGCCACCACCACGACCGCCGCCTCTCCTTCCGCCGCCACCCCGGCCGAGCGCGCGTCGGCGGTCCTGGCGTGGTGTGTGGCCGCCGCCCACCCCTTCGTCCTCTTCTTCGGCGTGCAGGCCGGGCCGTTCCGCTCGACGGAGCTCCGTCTCTTCCTCACCACCGTCGGCATCGGCATGCTCCTGCCCCTGGCGCGGCGGAGACCGGAGGCGGCGCTCGGGCTGCTCCTCGTCGGGCTGTTCGCGGCGGCGACCACCTGGCCGGCCCCCGAGCTGCTGTACTTCCCCGTCCTCGCCGCCGACGCCTGCGTCGGGTGGCTGACCGTCCGGCGCCCGCTCCGGGGCGCGGTGCCCGCCGCCCTGGCGACGCTCGCCGTGCAGCTCGGGGCGGCGACGTACACCACCTCCGGCCGGAACGTCTTCGTCACCACGGCCCTGGCCCTCGCCCTCGCCCTCCTCACCGCCGGGCTGCTCGGCCGTTCGGTACGCGAGCGGCGCGCCCACGCGACCGAGCTGCGGGCGCGGTCGGAGGCGGAGGCCGTCACCGCCGAGCGGCTGCGGATCGCCCGCGAGCTGCACGACGTCGTCGCGCACAGCATCGGCGTCATCGCCATCCAGGCGGGCGTCGGCCGCCGGGTCATCGACACCCAGCCCGCCGAGGCCCGCAACGCGCTCGCCACCATCGAGACCACCAGCCGTGAGACCCTCGCCGGTCTGCGCCGCACCCTGGGCGCGCTCAGGACCTCCACGAAGGACACCCCGGGGCACGCCCCCGGGCACGCGTCCTCCCCCGCGCACGCACCCGCCCCCGCACCGCTCGAACCCGCGCCGGGCCTCGCCGATCTGGACCGGCTCGTCGCGTCCACGGCCGACGCGGGCGTACGGGTCGAGGTGCGGCGGCTCGGCGCCCCCGGCCGCCCGTTGCCACCGGAGGTCGACCTCGCCGCGTACCGGATCGTGCAGGAGTCGCTGACGAACGTCGTACGCCACGCGTCGACGCCCGCCTGCCGGGTGACCGTGGACCGGAGCGAGGACACCCTGCTCGTCGAGATCACCGACGACGGCCCGCCGAAGAACACCCCCGACACAGGCGCCGACACCGAGCACGGACACGGACACGGATACGGCATCGTCGGCATGCGCGAGCGAGCCGCACTCCTCCGCGGCCGCTTCTCCGCGGGCCCCCGCCCGGGAGGCGGCTTCCACGTGACGGCCGCACTGCCCCTGCCGCTGCCGCTGCCCCAGGAAGGCCCCCGCACGCCATGACCCTGCCGATCCCGCCGACCCCGCCGACCCCGCCGATCCGCATCCTCCTCGTCGACGACCAGCCCCTGGTCCGGGCGGGCCTGCGCGTCCTGATGGCCGACAGCCCCGACCTCGCGGTCGTCGGCGAGGCCGGCACCGGCACGGACGCGGTCCAGCTTGCCCGCGACCTCCGGCCCGACGTGGTCGTGATGGACGTCCGGATGCCCGGCATGGACGGCATCGAGGCCACCCGGCTCGTCACCGCGGGCCCCGGCGCGCCCCGGGTCCTCGTCCTCACGACCTTCGACGACGACGAGTACGTGTACGGTGCGCTCCGCTCCGGGGCGAGCGGCTTCCTGGTCAAGGACATGGCCCTGGACGACATCCTCGCGGCGATCCGCGTGGTCGCCGCCGGGGACGCCCTGATCGCGCCGGCCGTCACGCGCCGCCTGATCGAGGAGTTCGCGGCCCGCCCCGAACCGGGCCCGTCGCCCGCCGCCGCCCGGTGCCGTCCGCTCACCGGTGTGACGGCGCGGGAGCGGGAGGTGCTCGTCCTCGTCGGCCGCGGCCTGTCCAATGGCGAGATCGCGGAACGGCTCCACATCAGCGCGGCCACCGCCAAGGCGCACGTCGCCCGGCTCCTCAGCAAGCTGGACGCACGCGACCGGGTGCAGCTCGTGGTCCTCGCGTACGAGGCGGGCCTGGTGCCGTGACACCATCGGTCCCGTGCTCGACATCGGCTACTCCCTCTCCCGTCGCTTCCCCGACCCTCCGCAGACCGACTACCGCCGCGCGGACGTCCACGCGCTGCGCCACGACCTCTTCTGCGGGGACGTCTACCTCGCCGACACCGAGGCCGACCGCGAGGTGTCCACAGCCTGGGGATGGGTCCCGGTCCTCGACTTCGCCTGGGCCCTGTGCGACATCGTCGAGCAGCTCGACCAGGACCCGCGCGGCAGCCGCGCCGCACAGCCGCAGTACGCGGAGCTCGACTTCACCGAGTCCTCGGACCGGATGCTCTTCGAGCGCCGCTTCGGCTGGGTCGACGTCGAGGCCGACTGGATGCCGGGCGACGAGCCGCCGGTCACCTTCAACCACGCCGAACTGCGCCGCGAGGCCCGCGACTTCCTGCACGACCTGATCGCCGACCTCACCGACATGCACGAGGGCCTCGGCGACAACCCGGCCGTCTGGTCCCTCCAGGCCCGCTTCCCCCGCCTCCCGTAGCGGGACCCCTCCTCACCCCTCCACCCGCACCCCCAGCCGGGCCGCGAGCACCGGCGCCAGGTCGAGGAGCTGCGCCGTCGAGATCACCGCGCCCGCCAGCGACTCCACCCCGCGCGCGATCTCCAGACGCTGCACGCCCCGCAGGTCCACGTCCTTCAGCCGCGCCCCGGAGAAGTCCGCCCCGGTCAGGACGCAGTCCACGAACTCGACCCTTTCGAGCACCGCACCCCCGAAGTCCGGCTCGCTCAGCACGCACCCCTCGAAGACGACGTCCTTCAGCTTCGCCGCCCGCAGGTTCAGGTAGTCGCACTTCCCACCCCGCACCACGACTCTCTCCAGCACCGCCCCGTGCAGCTGCACCCCGCCGAGCCGCGCGTCCACGAGCTCCACGTCCCGCAGCTGCGCCGCGGACAGGTCCGTGCCCACCCCCCGTACGCCGCTCAGCACCGAGTCGAGGAACCGCGCGCCCGTCAGCCGCGCCTCGTCGAGCCCGCACTCCCGCAGCGCGCAGTCCAGGAACCGCGCGCCCGCCCCCGACTGCCCCGCCAGGTCGAGGCCGGTCAGTTCGAGCCCGTCGTAGTCCCCGTCCGCCTCGATCCCGCCCTCGTACGCCACGAGGGGAGGCAGCCGCACCTCCGGCCGCCGCGCCCCCGCCACCTTTTTCTTCCTCGCCGTCACCATCCCCCCATAGTGATCCACGCCACTGACAACACCCCCGCCCCGATGTCACAAACGCGGCCCCGCCACCCGTCCCCCGTACAAGACCGAACAGCCACGGCGAGGGAGACGGACATGCGCAAGCTCACGATCATCGGCGGCGGCTTCGCGGGGCTCACCGCGGCGATCACCGCCGCCGAGGCCGGCGCCAAGGTGACCGTGCACGAGGCACACCGGACCCCCGGCGGCCGGGCCCGTACCGCCGAAGGCCCGTACGGCACCAACGAAGGCCCGCACGCCCTCTACGACGGCGGCCCCCACTGGACGTGGCTCAAGCAGCGCGGCCTCCTCGGCCCGCTCGCCCCACTGCCGCCCGCCGAGGCCCTCCGGCTCCGCTTCCACCGCGACGGCGCCCTGCGCCGCACCCCGCCGCTCGGCCTGCTGCGCCAGACCCTCCGGAGCGCCGAGCAGGCCCCCGTCGACCTGGACTTCCGTACGTGGGTCACCGGCCTCGCGGGCGAGCGGACCGCCCGCGAGGCCGCCGCCTACAGCGCGGTCGCCCTCTTCCACCACGACCCGGGCTCGCTGTCGGCCCGCTTCGTGCAGGAGCGCCTGCACCGGGCCGGCTCCCTGCCGCCCGAGGCGCACTACATCCGGGGCGGCTGGGGTCAGCTGATCGAACGGATGGTCGCGCGCGCCTGGGAGATGGGCGTACGGATCGAGACCTCGTCCCGCGTCGACAGCCTGCCGCTCGGCGACGGGCCGGTGGTCGTCGCCACCGCCCTGCCCGCCGCCGCCCGGCTCCTCGGCGACCCGTCGCTGACCTGGGAGAGCGGCCGCACGGTCCTGCTCGACCTGGCGCTGCGGACCCGGAAGGGCGACCCGTTCGCCGTCTCGGACCTGGACGCGCCCGGCTGGATCGAACGGTTCACTGCGCAGGACCCCTCGCTCGCCCCCGCCGGCCGACAGCTCGTCCAGGCCCAGCTGCCCATCGGCCCCGGCGAGTCCAAGGCGGACGGGGTCGCCCACGCCGAGCGGCTCCTCGACCGTGGCTTCCCCGGCTGGCGCGAGCGGACGGTGTGGCGGCGGGAGGCCGTGTCCCAGGGCCGTACGGGTGCGGTGGACCGGCCGGGCACCACCTGGCGCGACCGGCCGGCGGTCGACCGGGGCGACGGCGTGTACCTGGTGGGGGACCAGGTGGCGGCGCCCGGAGTGCTGTCGGAGGTGTCGTTCACGAGCGCGATCGAAGCGGTGTCGCTGGCCGTCCGCACGGAACTGCTTGACCTCAAGCGCGCTTGAGGTCAGAGGCTCTCCCTGTCAGACCACACGACCACCGCACCGCACCGCACCGCGACGACAGGGGACCCGCCATGCACGCCATCCGCCTCCACGCCTTCGGCCCCGCCGAGAACCTCACCTACGAGGAGACGACCGATCCCGTACCGGCCCCCGGCCAGGTCCGTATCCGTGTCGCGGCCGCCGGCGTGCACCTCCTCGACACCGCGCTGCGACTGGGTCACCCCGGCCCCTTCCCCGCCCCCGCCGAACTCCCCACGATCCCCGGCCGCGAGGTCGCCGGCACCGTCGACGCGCTCGGCGAGGGCACCGACCCGTCCTGGCTCGGCAAGCGGGTCGTCGCCCACCTCGGCATGGTCCTGGGGGCACCTCCGAGGCGAAGCTCTGGGGGAGGGTACGCGGAGCTCGCCGTCACCGACGCCGCCCGCCTGCACGCCCTGCCCGGGCACCTCGGCGAGGCGGAGGCCGTCGCCATGATCGGCACCGGCCGCACGACCCTGGGCATCCTCCAGTTCACGGAACTCGGCCCCGACTCGATCGCGATCGTCCCGGCGGCCGCGGGCGGCATCGGCACCCTGCTCGTCCAGTACGCGAAGAACGCCGGCGCGACCGTCGTCGGCCTCGCCGGCGGCCCCGCGAAGGTCGCGCTCGTCGAGGCGAACGGCGCCGACCTCGCCGTCGACTACAAGGAGCCGGACTGGCCGGAGAAGGTCCGCGCCCACCTCGGCGGGCGCTCCGCGACCGTCGTCTTCGACTCGGTCGGCGGCGACACCGGCCGCGCCGCCGTCGACCTCCTCGGCAAGGGCGGACAGCACGTGGTGTTCGGCTGGTCGAGCGCGGGCCTGCACGACGGCGAACCGCTGACGTTCACGCCGGAGGAACTCGCGGAGCGGGGCATCACCTCGGAGTCGGTCCTCGGCCCCGTCATGCTCCAGAAGGCGGGCGGCGACGTCCGCAACCTCGAACTCGCCGCCCTCGCCGCCGCGACCGACGGCAGCCTCCGCCCGGCGATCCACCGCTTCCCGCTGGCGGACGCGGCGAAGGCCCACCGCGCCCTGGAGACCCGGGGCACGACGGGCAAGGTGGTGCTGATCCCGTAAGAAGCACGGATCACGGACTCACCGACTCAGACACCGATGACGTCCCACGAATGCGCCTTGAACTCCTTCTGGAAGTCGGCGTGGTCCTCCCACATCCGGGCGGCGGAGCGCAGCACGTCCCAGTTGTGCTCAAGGGCCTGGTCGACCACGGGCCGCAGCTCCGGCGCCGACTCCCGCTTCTCCACGAGGCCCTTGACCGCCGAGGCGGCCTGCACGGTGTAGCGCAGGGCGCGCAGGGCCCGGGACGTGTCGTCCATCCCGAACCCGTGGTCCTTCCCGTTCGCGGGGTCGAAGAGGGGCGTCAGGCGCGCCTCGATGAAGTCGGTGATCCGCTGAAACCGCTGCTCGATATCGATATTCATGCCCCCTTCCTACAGCACGTCCTACAGCGCTCCCGCCCCACCACCACCGAGCTCCGACAGCGCCCCGTCCGTGAGGCGGTACACCGTCCACTCGTCCTGCGGGCGGGCGCCGAGGGACTCGTAGAAGTCGATCGACGGCTTGTTCCAGTTCAGGACGGACCACTCGAGGCGTTCGTAGCCGCGGTCCACGCAGATGCGGGCCAGCTCGCGCAGCAGGGCCTTGCCGTGGCCGCCGCCGCGCGCCTCCGGACGGACGTACAGGTCCTCCAGGTAGATGCCGTGGACACCGCGCCAGGTCGAGAAGTTGAGGAACCAGAGCGCGAAGCCGGCGACCTCGCCGGACTCCGTCTCCGCGATGTGGGCGAAGGCGGCGGGGCGCTCGCCGAAGAGGGCCTCGTGGAGCTGCTGAGGGGTCGTACGGACCTCGTGGAGGGCCTTCTCGTACTCCGCGAGGTCGCGGATCATGGCGAAGACGACGGGGACATCGGCGGGCGTGGCAGTACGGATCATGGGACCAGCCTGCCCCGGATCACGCCCTCCTGGCCAGCAGGATTCGCGCGAGCGCCACCTGCTCGCCGTCCAGGCCCGGCTCCCCGTCCTCGATGTCCCAGAGCCCGTTCTGCAGGACCCGGCCGAGCGTCCACGCCACCGCCCGCCGCCGGTCGCCGACGACCTCGGCCAGCAGGTCGAACCGCCACAGCATCTCGTCCGGATCGGGATCGAACCGGTCCATCAGCGCGGGCAGCAGATCGAACCCCGGATCCCCGGCCAGAGGCTTGGGGTCGATGGCCAGCCAGGGCTCCCGCTCGGCGGCGAGCACGTTGTCCAGGTGGAGGTCCCAGTGGAGCAGCCGGTCCCCCGGCTCGCCCGCCACGTCCCGTACGGCCGCCGCGCAGTCCCGCAGGACGGCCGCGTCGGCCGCGTCGAGCCGTGCGGCCGCCTCCGGTACGTCGGCGAGCATCCCGGCGGCGATGTCGCCGAGGGTCCGCAGCCCGTCGGGCGCCGGAACGGCCACGAGCCGGTCGAGCAGTCCCGCCACGATCCGCAGCGCCTCCCGGGTGTCGGCGACCGAGGACAGCGGCCGGGCGGCGTCGAGCCACTCGAGCAGCATGGTCCCGGTCCCGGCGTCGTGATCGAGCAGCCGCACCACGCCTGCCCCGTCCCAGACCCGCAGCCCGACGGGCTCCCCCTCGGTCTCGTCGTCCAGGATCTGCATCTTCAGCGCGGCGCGGGTGCCGTCCGCCACCCGCTCCACCGGCAGCACGAGCGAGGCCACCCCGTACATGGAGGGGCCGGTGACCCGCAGCCCCCAGCGGCCGAGGAACTCCTCGGCCCGCGCGGGCAGTCCGGCGACGAATGCCCGCCCCGCCTCACCGTTGTACTTGGCCTGCGAGCGCGCGAGTTCCTCAGGGACGTGAATCACGCACCGAGACTAGACACCGGCGTCGCTCAGCGCCTTCGAGAATGCGCCGGCGTCGTAGAGGGCGCCGGCGTCGTAGAGGGCGCCACCGCCGGGGAGCGCGGCCCCGTCGACGAGCACGGTCGGCGTACCGCCGGCGCCCGCGACCTCGAAGGCCTTCTCCGCGTCCGCGACCCACTGCTTGTACGGCACGCCGGGTCCTGCGTACGGGCGGGGGAGGGTCCTTCCGGAGCAACGAAATCCGCACGGGAACGACGCGGGAAGCAAGCGGGAACCACGCGGGAGGCGCACGGGAGCCGCACGGGAGCCGCCCGCTCGACCCCAGGCCGGGCCCCGCCGGGAAACCGCCGCCGAAGCACCCGTATCCACAGGCCCGAGGCCCCGGGTAACGTCCCGCCCACGCACCCGGCAGACGGACTGAGGAACGACACATGAGTACGGTCAACGGCGGCATCTCGTTCTGGTACGGGCAGGAGGGCGCCCCCGCCCCCCGCGAGCCGCTCCCCGGCGACACCACGGCCGACGTCTGCATCGTCGGCGGCGGTTACACGGGCCTGTGGACGGCCTACTACCTGAAGAAGGCCGTCCCGTTCCTCAACATCACGGTCCTCGAAGCCAAGTTCTGCGGCTACGGCGCCTCCGGACGCAACGGCGGCTGGCTCTACAACGGCATCGCGGGACGCGCCCGTTACGCCAGGCTCCACGGGCACGAGGCCGCCGTCCGCCTCCAGCAGGCCATGAACGCCACGGTCGACGAGGTCCTGGACGTCTGCGAGACGGAGAAGATCGAGGCCGACCAGCACCGCGGAGGAGTGCTCGAAGTAGCCGTTTCCCCCGCCCAACTGGCCCGTCTGAAGGAGTTCCACGCGACCGAGGCCGCCTTCGGCGAAAGGGACCGCGAACTCTACGGCGCCCGCGAGACGGCGGACCGGATCCGCGTCACCGGCGCCGTCGGCTCGTCCTGGACACCGCACGGCGCCCGCCTGCACCCGGTGAAACTCGTCAAGGGCCTGGCGGCGGCCGTGGAGTCCCTCGGCGTCACGATCCACGAGTCGACGCCGGTCACGGAGATCAAGCCGAAGCACGCGATCACCCCGTACGGCACGGTCCGCGCCCCGTACGTCCTGCGCTGCACCGAGGGCTTCACGGCCTCCCTCGCCGGCCAGCGCCGCACCTGGCTGCCGATGAACTCGTCGATGATCGCCACCGAGCCCCTCACGGACGCCCAGTGGGAGTCCATCGGCTGGGAGGGCCGCGAGACCCTCGGCGACATGGCGCACGCCTACATGTACGCGCAGCGCACGGCTGACGGCCGCATCGCGCTGGGCGGCCGGGGAGTCCCGTACCGCTACGGCTCGAAGACCGACAACGACGGCCGCACCCAGCCCCGGACGATCGAGGCCCTTCGCGACATCCTGGTCCGTTTCTTCCCGCAGCTCGCCGGCATCGGTGTCGACCACGCCTGGTCCGGCGTCCTCGGCGTCCCCCGCGACTGGTGCGCGACGGTCACGCTCGACCGCTCGACGGGCCTGGGCTGGGCCGGCGGCTACGTGGGCTCCGGCGTCGCCACCGCCAACCTGGCGGCCCGCACCCTCCGCGACCTGATCCAGCAGGACTCGGGCCAGTCGGGCCCCACGGACCTCACCGCACTGCCCTGGGTGAACCACAAGGTCCGCAAGTGGGAACCGGAGCCGCTGCGCTGGCTCGCGGTCCAGACGATGTACGCGGCGTTCCGAGGAGCGGACCGCCGCGAACTGACGGGCCACAGCGCGGAGACGGACCGCGTGGCGGTCCTGGCGGACAAGGTGACGGGCCGCCACTGACGGACGGAGGGGGGGCCGGGCCCGCGAAACTCGGGCCCGGCCCGGCCGGCCCCGACGAGCCTCTCCGTCGCCGACTCCCCGACTCCGCGATTCCGCGCCCTCCCGACTCCGCGACTCCCCACCCTCCCCGACTCCCCGCCCTCCCCCACCCCCCCGTCACTCCACTTGAATCCCGAAGTCCCCCACCAACTCCTCAAGGCCGCCCCGGTACCCCTTCCCGCCGAGGACGAAGTCCCAGTTGCCGCCGGTGCGCCGCCGGAAGGACCCGAGGACGAGGGCGGTCTCCCCGGGCCGCCCGTCGGACACCTCAAGGCGGTCGAGCTCGCCCCCGGAGTCGTCCCGCAGCCGGATCCCCGCGTCGGTGAAGGCGCCCAGATCGGCGTCGGGATTCACCTCCGGGTCCACCGCGGCCACCAGCACGAGCCGGTCGGCGCGGGCGGGGAGCGCGTCGAAGCCGACGCGTACGGCGGCGCGGTCGCCGGGAGCGGCGGCGACCATGGCCACCGAACCATCGGGTGTGGCGGGGTTGTTGAAGAAGACGAACCACTCGTCGCCGAGGACCTCATTGCCCGCGCAGACCAGTGCGCACACGTCAAGTGCGGCGGACCCCGACCACACCATGCCGAGCAGGTTGAAGTCGTCGTCGGCCTCGGCGGGCGCGGTCACGGCGGTTTCGGCGGGCCGGGCCGGCGCCGCCGCTCCACTCCCCAACCGTCCGCGCAGTCCGTGCTGATGAAGGAGGTCGACGAGCTCGACACCCGAAATCAGCGTCAACGGCTTGCCGTTGGCGAAGGCGTAGGACCCGGGCCCGAACTTCGAGGTCGTGACGAGCACGCCCTTGTTCGCGCCGGCGTCCTGCACGGTCCCGTAAAGATCGCGGACGGCGGTCGGCGGGACGGTGTTCCGGTAGCGCTTGACCTGGACGACGATCGAGCCGCCGCTGATCGGATCGGAATCCAGCGCCTCGACGTCGACGCCGCCGTCGTTGGAGCGGCGCGTGGTGACGGCCTGGAGCCCCCGGGCCCGGAACAGCTCGGCGACAAGGCCCTCGAAGGCGATCGGGTCCATGGCGAGGAGATCGGGCTCGTCCCCGTCCCCCTGCACCACGACATCCGAACCGACCTGCTCGGGCATGCGCAGCGGTGCCACGGCGACCCGCTCGTCGGGCTTGGCGGACAGCCGCCCGCCGAGGGCCCCGGTCAGGCACTCCACGGCCCCGACGAGCTCCAGGTTCAACCGGTCGAAGTCGCGCCGTCCCACGACGACGGTAGCGACGCACACCCGCCCGGCGAGCCCGGTGGCGGGATCGACCCCGCCCACGTACCCGTTGAGGGCGACGCTCTCCAGGACACCGCCGCGATCGGCGACGAACAACTCCCGCACGGCGAGGAGCACGCTCTGCGCGAGCACGTCCCGATAGAGGAGGCGCCGCTGGGCAACGGGCCGCGGCACCTCCTTGTCCTGGTCGGTACTCGGCAGGTACTTGACCCCCTTGGCGGCGGGTACGACCTCGTACGCGGGCAGGTCCCAGTCGAGGACGAACGTGCGCCCGGCAGGGTCGTAGGCGGCGGCAACCTCGCGCGGAAACCCCTCGGGCCAGGCGGTCGAGGCGAAGAGCACGGCCGAGAAGAACTCGACGACGGTCTCGGGCTCCCCCACCCGCAAGGCGTCGGCGGTCCCGGGGACGCCGTCGTTGTGCCGCCGGATCTCCACGATCCGCGCCGCGGCCCAGGAGTCGTACGCCCTCCGGTACGCGTCCAACTGCTCAAGGCGCCGGGCCTCGGCGGCCTGTGCCGCGTACCAGTCGCGCTCGAACCGCGCCCGCCCGCCGTGCTCCTGGTAGTAGCGCTGGTCCGGCATGGCCACGGGCACGCCCAACGCCCCGGGCGCGAACGGCGCCACGTCCTCACTCCGCCGCAACCCCTCCACCCCGAAGCCCGGAGCCCGGCACCCCGCGACGAGCAGCCCCTGGAGCTCGGCGACCCGCGCGTCCAGCTCGTGGGTCCGCCGCAGAGCGTCCTCGTCCCGATGCCGCCGATACGCGGCCCGCTGCTCCTTCTGCATCCGGGCGACATCCCGCTCGTACGCCCGCTGCGCCCCCTCCGCCTCCCTGCGCTGACGCAGCACGGCCTGCTGCTGCCCCTCACGCTCCCGCTGCGCAATCCGCTGCTGCTCGGCCCAGACCCCGATCAGCCCACCGGAACGCCGCCCCATCCGCACACCCCTCCCCGAACGCCACCTGTACGCCCCCGTAACGCACAAGTGTCCCGGACAAGCCCAACCCGGAACACAGGAACGCCGCAGCAGCTACGGTCCGGGTCGGAGCGCGAGCGCCCCGGCATGAGGCGCCGTCGACACCTGGTCACCCGTCCGCGCAAGAGCCCGTCTGGTAGTCGAGTCCTGGATCAGGCGGACCGCAATGCAGGATCGCGTCCCCTACCGGCCACATCGCGACGGGGACGTCGTAGCCGAGAAACACCCAGGGGTCACCCGCATCCCCCACCCGCGGCACCCCCGACTCCCCACCCCAGCCCAACCGTCCCTGACCGTCGCCGTAGATGTCACCCGTAGAAGCCGAAGACCCCAACCAAGATCGGTCGGGGGTCCTCGCCCTGGAGCCCCTGTCAGGTTCGAACCGACGACCCCCGCTTTACAAGAGAGGGTGGGCCATCATGGGCCCGAGCTGCGGGTTCGCTGGCTTGGTGCAGTGCGGCCATGTTGCCCGCTTCGTGCCCCGATTCCCCGTGGTTCCCCGCTCAACCTGGCACGGGTGTGGCACGGGATGCTGGGACGAGTCGATCAGGACACGGACTTCATCGTGTGGCCCAAGGCGACCAAACCGAGCCCGACCACGAACAGCGTTGCGCTGCCGAACCCGATGCACGAGACGAGCACCGCACCGGTTCCCCAGAGTCTTGGTTGCCGGACGTACCTTGGCAGCCGTCGGCCTGGCAGGCGTCCGAGAAGCAGAGCGTGGATGCCGAGCACAACCCCCGTGAGGCAGCCCCCACCGACGACCACAATCAGTGGCAGAAGCACCATCGCGAATGATGTTGACAAGGCTCTCTCCCTGCGGCCCACCAAGCTGCACTTGGTGCCTGACGGCCAGCTTAGAGCCGTAAGCAGCGGGGACAGAGGGCCCAGTGCTGCCCCTGCTGCCCACGGTCTTGAAAACCGTCGTGGCAGCGATGTCACCGTGGGTTCAAATCCCACACCCACCGCAGGTGAACGGCCCCTGACCAGGTAAGTCGGTCAGGGGCCGTCGTGTTGTTTGGTGCCCGCGACTGACCGTTGTTCCCTGATGCTCCCCGCTCGATCGGGCACGCCAGGGGCACGGACCCAGGAGAGCTACTCGTAGATCCGAGCGGCAGTCAGGGCACGAGCGAAGAACGTCCAGTCACCTTCGGAGGGCAGATCATGACCGAAGTTTCGGTACCACCCCGGGGAGGCATCGGTCCAGGCTTGCAGGGCCTCCAAGAACCCTTCCAGCGTTGCGTTCTCCCACTGCTGACTGTTGGCGGCGTGGTCTTCGCGAAGACGGGCTAGGAAGGCGCTGAAGGCCTCCCGATCGCCAAGATGATCGTCGGGTGCCAAGGGGCTCGTCATGGCACCCGATCCTAAGAGGGGCCTCCCAACGACACGCTCATCAGCCACGGTGATACCGGCACCGACGCGGAGCGACCACACCGGCCGGCACCACTTCGCGGCAGCAGCTGCTCCCCGCCCGCCCCTTCCCGGTGGTGCGGTCGCCTCACGCTCTCGTCATCCGTGACGGCGGGGGTACGGCGCCCGGCCCTACTCAGGCCTGGCAGTCGGCCGGCCATGCGCAAGAGGTAACCCCTCCCTGGCTGCTAGCCGTCTTTTGGTCGCCCGTTTTGGCCGCAGTCGGCGGCGCTCGTGGCTACGCGTGCCATGTGACAGTTGCCGCGCCTGAAACCCTGCTTCTGCTGCCCAACCACCCAAGCTGTCAGGCGTGCGGCCGGCGGCCGGGCTGGAGCGGGGCGTCAGACAGGAGCGCAGGCCCGACCGACGGGCCGCGCGCACCGCGCCGTGCGCGGCGAGTGCCTTGATGAGGTGGAGAAACCTGTAACAGCTCCCCCGTTGATCCTCGGCTATGCCGTGGTGAGTGCGTCGGCGATGGCTTGCATGTCCTCGGTGATGACGTCGGCCTGCGCCTCGACGAACTGCTCTGCCTTGTGGGGCTTGTTGGCGTAGCCGATCACCATTGCGCCTGCCGCGTGGGCCGCCTGGATGTCCGTGAGGGAGTCGCCGATCAGGGTGCAGCTCGTGACGTCGATGTGCATCTGCTCGGCTGCCCTGATGAGCGGGAAGGGGTTTGGCTTCATCAGGTGCGGCTGCTCGGAGGGCCGACCCACGATCTTCGTGACGTACTCCTCCAAGCCGTGGAGCCCCAGGAAGAGTCGTACGCACTCCGCAGAGTTGTTGCTCACCACCGCAACGCCTCGACCGGCCGAACATGCTGCCTGGAGTGCTTCGGCTGCTCCTGGCGTCGGCCGGCCTGCCACCGCGACGGCTCGGACCTCGGCGGCCGTGAGGGCCTGTTCGATCCTCTGGCCGAGTTCGGTGTCGGCCTCATGCGCGATGCGCAGCACCTCGATCGGGTCGTCCGTCTGAGCGGCCTTCGCGCCCGCGGCTGCATCCTGGGTGGAGAGGAGAGCAGTCAGCTCCTGTGCGACCTCGGGCGCCGGCAGTCCTGCGAACACGTCACACACAGGGCCGTCGAAGTCGAAGAGGATGACGCGGGCGTTCGCCAGGGTCTCGGTGAGCGGGTCAGCGTGCGTCAAGGTCGAAGTCCCTTCCGATGGTCTCCCAGACACTCTCGAACCACATCCGGGCTTGCTGGACCTGCTGGGTTCCGCTTGAGGACTCGCCCTCGTCGATCGAGAGGTGGAAGAGGATTGTGTCGATACCCATGAGATCGTAGATCTCGATCGTCTCGCCCTGGGCGAGAACCCTGTTGGGGCACATCGGGTAGTACCCGAAGAGCTTGAAGAACTGCGTGCCGCTGTGGACACGGACGTTGGTCCGCGTCTCGGCGACGAGGCCGAGGTGGCGCAGTTCTGTAATGGCATCCGAATGCTGCGGGTGTAGCCGACCATGATGTCGTGGTTGCGGTCCCGGAGCCGCTTGTCGTCGGCGCCATCCTCCATGCCATGCGCACAGGCGCGGCCTGCGGCACGGACATGTCAGGGACGAGTATCCGCATGATGATGCTCGACGGAGTGAGCCTGCCGATCCGGATCTTGTCGAGCGGCTCTCGAAGAGCACCATGCAGGGTCCTCCTCACCGCCTTCACCACGCTCCGCTTCGGCGAGCCATCCTCGCTCCGCCGCCGGCGTCCGGCCGGCCGCCTTCCCGGCCGAACTCGTCCCGAGCTCGCTCACCACCTGGAGACCTTCGCCGGGGTGGCCGGACAGGACGGGCCTTCTGGCACGTAGATGGCACGGCCGTGATCATGCGAAAGGGCCAGCGCCGGGGAAACATGCCCCTGCGCTGGCCCTTTGCCGTGAGCCCCCTGTCGGGTTCGAACCGACGACCCCCGCTTTACAAGAGCGGTGCTCTGGCCAGCTGAGCTAAGGAGGCAGCGAGTGCAGTGTAACCAACCCAGCCCGGGCGGCGGCCGGAAATCTCACGTGCTCTGGGAGGCTGACAGATCGGGCAGGGGCAGGTAGCGTCACTTGCGGTTCACCCAGGTGGACTAGACCTCAATCCTTCCTTTACTCGGATCGTCCGGCACGTTCCTGCCGGTGAAGGGATACACCACCATGGCTTCCGTCACTTTCGACAAGGCGACCCGGGTCTACCCCGGTGCCACCAAGCCCTCCGTCGACCAGCTCGACATCGAGATCGCCGACGGCGAGTTCCTCGTCCTCGTCGGGCCCTCCGGCTGTGGCAAGTCGACCTCGCTCCGCATGCTCGCGGGGCTCGAGGACGTCAACGCCGGCTCCATCCGCATCGGTGACCGCGACGTCACGCACCTGCCGCCGAAGGACCGGGACATCGCGATGGTGTTCCAGAACTACGCGCTGTACCCGCACATGACCGTCGCCGACAACATGGGCTTCGCCCTCAAGATCGCCGGCGTCAACAAGAGCGAGATCCGCGCCAAGGTCGAAGAGGCCGCGAAGATCCTCGACCTCACCGAGTACCTGGACCGCAAGCCGAAGGCCCTCTCCGGCGGTCAGCGTCAGCGTGTCGCCATGGGTCGCGCCATCGTGCGTGAGCCGCAGGTCTTCCTCATGGACGAGCCGCTGTCGAACCTCGACGCGAAGCTCCGTGTCTCGACCCGTACGCAGATCGCCGGTCTCCAGCGCCGCCTCGGCATCACCACGGTCTACGTCACCCACGACCAGACCGAGGCCCTCACCATGGGCGACCGCGTCGCCGTGCTGAAGGACGGTCTGCTCCAGCAGGTCGACTCCCCGCGCAACATGTACGACCGCCCCGCCAACCTCTTCGTCGCCGGCTTCATCGGCTCCCCCGCCATGAACCTGATCGAGGTCCCGATCACCGACGGCGGCGTGAAGTTCGGCAACAGCGTCGTCCCCGTCTCCCGTGACGCCATCGCCGCCGCCTCCGCCAACGGCGACACCACGGTCTCCGTCGGCATCCGCCCCGAGCACTTCGACGTGCAGGGCTCGGAGAGCGACCAGGGCCTGGCCGTGACGGTCAACGTCGTCGAGGAGCTCGGCTCGGACGGCTTCATCTACGGCTCCGCCCGCGTCGGCGGCGAGGACAAGGACCTGGTCGTCCGCGTCGGCGGCCGTGACGTCCCCGCCAAGGGCTCCACGCTCCACGTCGTCCCGCGCGCGGCCGAGCTGCACGTCTTCTCCACCTCCACGGGCGCCCGCCTCAGCGACTGACCCACGGCGCTTCGCTGAACGGCCCCGCATCTCTTGCAGATGCGGGGCCGTTCGCCTAAGAGGTCCAAGTCGTGGTTTACCCCGGAAAACCCCGGCATTCAGGGCCCGCCCACGACCCCCGCGTCAACACGGAATTCGAAAAGCCGCCTCGAACCATCCCCCGCGAGAGTGACTAAATGTCGCCATATCACTACCGGCCGCTACGCTCGCCTGCGTGACGCACACTGCCCGCCGAATCGGCCGCTCTCTCGCCCTCGTCCTGCCCGTCGTCCTGGTGCTCTCGGGAACGCTCGCGGTGTCCGCGGTTCCGTGGGCCGGCCAGGACTCCACCACTCAGCTGACGGCCTCCTCCACGGACGTCTCCGTCCGCGCCAAGTCCCGTGCCCCGCAGGATATTCTCCGCGACCAGCTCCTCGCAGAGCTTCAGGAGAAGGACCCCGGCACGGCCCTCACGCACCTCCAGCGCGAGGTCGAGAACCGGCCCTCCCTCGCCGAGCACTGCATGTCCATCGCCCGCGCCCTCGGCCGCGCCGCCGTCAAGCACTATGGCCCCTCCCGGGCCCAGTCCTTCTCCCGCCCGGTCTGCGACACGTCGTACGCGACCGGCGTCATGCGCACGAGCTGAGCCGGGAGCTGAGACGTAAGCCGAGCCACAAGACGAGCCACAAGCCGAGCACCGTCGCGCGCCCAGCCGCCGTCGCGCATCCGGCCGTCGGGCGCCCAGCCACCGTCGCGCATCCGGCCGTCGGGCGCGCGGGGCGCCTATCGTTCCCCGTATGCACACCAATCCGACGCAGGCCGTGGTCCTGGCGGGCGGCCAGGGCTCGCGGCTGCGCCCCTACACCGACGACCGCCCCAAGCCGATGGTCGAGATCCCGGGCACCGGGACCCCGATCATCGGCCATCAGCTTTCCTGGCTCGCCGCCGAGGGCGTGACCGACGCGGTCGTCTCCTGTGGCCACCTCGCCGAAGTCCTCCAGGAGTGGCTGGAAACCGCCGACCTCCCCCTCAAGGTGACGACGGTCGTCGAGTCCGAGCCCCTGGGCCGCGGTGGCGGCCTCAAGTACGCCGCCGCGCATCTGCCCTCGCCGGACCAGCCCTGGTACGCGACCAACGGCGACATCTGGACCCGCTTCTCGCTCCGCGAGATGGCCGCGTTCCACGACGAGCGGGACGCCCTCGCGACCCTCGCCCTGGCCCGCCCCCGCATCCCCTGGGGCGCCGTCGAGACCGACACCTTCGGGCACATCACCGACTTCGTCGAGTCGCCCCCGTCGCCGTTCCTCATCAACGCCGGCGTGTACGTCTTCTCCGCGGCCTTCACCGAGCTCCTCCCGGACCTCGGCGACCACGAGCGGACCACTTTCCCCCGGCTCGCCCGCGAGCGCCGCCTCGCCGGCTTCCCGCTGCCCCAGGGGGCGTACTGGCGGGCCATCGACACCGCCAAGGACCTCACGGAGGCAGCCAAGGAGCTCGCCGCCCAGCGGGCCTGAAGCCCCGGAGGAGTTCCTCCGTACGCGTACGAGAAGGGCGGCTACCGCGTATCGGCGGTGCCGCCCTTCTTCCGCTGCCCGCCTCAGCCCAGGAGGCCGCCGATCGGGTTCCTGGCGCCGCCCGTCGTCGAGCCGCTCTCCGTCGGCGTGCTGCTGCCGCCCGTCGAGCCCGTCGACCCGGTGGAACCGCCGCTCGACGTGCCGCCCGTGCTCGTCGGGGCGTCGCTGGTGGTCGGCGGGGGCGCCGGGTCCGACTGCGTCGGCGGGCGGGTGGTCGTGGAGGAGCCCGTGCTGCCGCTGCCCCGCGTGGCCGTCGGGCGCTGCTCCTGCGTGCGGGGGGCCTCCCGGGTCGTCTCGGTCGGCCGGGTCGCCTCCTCGGTCTCCTCGGTCTCCTCGCGCCCGGCGGTGGCCTCCGTCGTCTCGGAGGTCGCGGCCGGCTCGGGCGCGGTGGAGGCGCTCCTGGAGGGGGCCCGGCGCGTCGGCTCCGTGGGGAGCGGCTGACCGGGGAGGTGGTTGATCGGGTCGTCGTTGGGGCCCGGCACGGTGACCATCTCGGTCGAGCGGACCGCGCCGCCGAGGACGGAGCCGATGAGGAGGGTGAGGCCGACGACGACCGAGGCGAGGAGGGTGCTGCGGCGCGTGACGCGGCGGCGCAGGGCCCAGAGTTCGGCGCGGGGGCCGAGGGTGCGCCAGGCCTCGCCCGCGAGGCGGCCGTCGATCGAGTACACGGGGGCGCCGGCGATGATCAGCGGGGACCAGGCGGCCAGGTAGATGATGTCGGCCGAGTCGTAGACCGGGACGGTCTTCCAGCTGACGGTCAGGATGAGCGCGGCGGAGAGCAGGGCGCCGACGACGGCGGCCGCCCGCTGCCAGAGGCCGAGGACGGTGAGGACGCCGACGACGACCTGGAGGAACGCGACGGTGAGCCCGGCGCCCACGGGGTGCTGGAGGGCGAAGTCGCGGAGCGGTTCGGCGAGGGCCCACGGGTGCAGCGAGTTGAGCCACTTCACCATGGAGCCGCGCTCGCCGCCGTCGAAGTAGACGGGGTCGCAGAGCTTGCCCATGCCCGCGTAGATGGAGATGAAGCCGAGGAAGACGCGGAGCGGGAGGAGGACGACGCCGAGGTTCATCCGGCGGCCGGGGTAGTACGCGTGCCGGACGGGGTCGTGCGCCTGGCGCCGGCCGTCGCGGCCCTCTCGGCCGTCCGCCGTGTCGTCCTCGTACGGCCCGGGGGTCTCGGGCCGGAGCTCGTACACGTCGTCGTAGGCGCTCTCGGCGCGACGCATCGGCGGCAGCAGCGGCACGGCGGCCTCGGCGGGCACCATCGGGGTGGGCATGGTGTCGTCGATGCGCGGGATCGCCTGGGTGGCGCCCGCGTCGAGCCCGGCGTCGAGCCCCGCGCCCAGCCCGGCGTGTCCCGTGTGCCCGAGATGTCCATCCGGTGCACCATGGCCGCCATGCCCGCCGTGACCGCCGCGACCGACGGCCGGGTCCAGGGTGGAGACGGCGGAGGAGTCGCGTACGGCCTGGAGGAGGCCCGTCGCACCCGGCGCGGACTTCCCCGTCCACACGACGGGACGGCGGCGCGGCGCGCGCCCTCCCGCACCGGCTCCCGCACCCGCGAGTGCGGCGACGCGCGGGTTCGCGGCGAACGTCGGCGCCTGTGCCGGCGCGAGCCGCACGCGGAAGCTGGCGTGGTTCACGATCACCTGGGCGGGATCTGAGTCCACTTTGACCATGCTCAGCGCGGGCTGATCGTCGAACCCCGGCCGGGGCGTTCTGGTGTCCACACTCATCTAACCGAGTGATCTGGGTTTAGGACACTGCCTTGACAGCTCGCAAATGTCCGAGACCCGTCAAGATCAACGCCGCGGCCGAGGCCGGGTCGTGCGATGAGTGGTGCGAGGAAGTGTTACGCCATACGGCGGCGGGCCGCCTCGTACAGCACGACACCCGCGGCCACACCCGCGTTGAGCGACTCGGCGCCGCCCGGCATGGGGATGCGGACGAGGTAGTCGCAGGTCTCGCCGACGAGGCGCGACAGGCCCTTGCCCTCGGATCCGACGACGATGACGACCGGGCCGGACAGCGCCTCCAGCTCGTGGACCTCGTGGTCACCGTCGGCGGCGAGGCCGACGACCGTGAGACCGGCCTTCTGGTACTGCTCCAGGCAGCGGGTCAGGTTGGTGGCGCGGGCGACCGGGGTACGGGCGGCGGTGCCGGCCGAGGTCTTCCACGCACCGGCCGTCATGCCGGCGGCGCGGCGCTCGGGGACGACCACGCCGTGGCCGCCGAAGGCCGCGACGGAGCGGACGACGGCGCCGAGGTTACGCGGGTCGGTGATGCCGTCGAGGGCGACGATCAGCGGGTCCTCGTTCTCGTCGAAGGCGGCCGCGGCGAGGTCCTCGGGGTGCGCGTACTCGTACGGCGGGACCTGGAGGACGAGGCCCTGGTGGTTCAGGTTGTTCGTCATCCGGTCGAGCTCGGGGCGCGGCGCCTCCATGATGTGGATGTTGCCGCGGCCGGTGGCGAGGTTCAGGGCCTCGCGCACGCGCTCGTCGTTGTCGATGAACTGCTGGACGTACAGGGTCGTGGCGGGCACACCGTCGCGCAGCGCCTCGAAGACCGGGTTGCGGCCGACGACCATCTCGGACGTGCCCTTGCCGCCGCGGCGCGCGACGGGCTTGCGCTTGGCCGCGTTCCGGGCCATCGCGTTGGTGACGCGGAACGCCTTGTGGCCCTTGCGGTTCTCGGCCTTGGGTGTCGGGCCCTTGCCTTCGAGGCCCTTGCGCCGCTGGCCACCGCTGCCGACCGTCGCACCCTTCTTGTTGGACGTGCGACGGTTCCTGCGCTGGCTGTTCCCGGCCATGACTACCTGTTTCCTCTATTGCCTGCGTACACAAGTCTGTAACTGAAGTGTGCCGCCCGGAGCCCCGAGCGGCACGTCTTCTAACGGTTGCCCAGCGTCCAGCGGGGGCCGTCGGAGCTGTCCTCGATGGCGAGACCGGAGTGGCTCAGCTGATCGCGGATCGCGTCCGCGGTCGCCCAGTCCTTCCGCTCGCGGGCCGACTCGCGCTGCTGGAGCACGAGCCGTACGAGGGTGTCGACGACGCCATGGAGCTCCTCGCCGCCGCCGGACTCGTCGGCCCAGTGCGGGTCGAGCGGGTCCAGGCCGAGGACGCCGAGCATGGCACGGACCTCGGCGAGGCGGGCGATGGCCTCGTCCTTGTCGTCCGCCGCGAGGGCGCTGTTGCCCTGACGGACGGTGGTGTGGATGATCGCGAGCGCGTGCGGCACGCCCAGATCGTCGTCCATGGCCTCGGCGAAGGCCGGCGGCACCTCGGCGGCGGGGGCGACGGTCGTCCCCGCCTTCTCGGTGGCGCGCTGGACGAAGCCCTCGATACGAGCGAACGCCGACTCGGCCTCGCGCAGGGACTCCTCGCTGTACTCGATCATCGAGCGGTAGTGCGGGGTGCCCAGGTAGTAGCGGAGGACGATGGGGCGCCAGTTCTTGACCATCTCCGACACCAGCACGCTGTTGCCGAGCGACTTCGACATCTTCTCGCCGGCCATGGTGACCCAGGCGTTGTGCACCCAGTACTTCGCGAAGTCGTCACCGTAGGCCTTGGCCTGGGCGATCTCGTTCTCGTGGTGCGGGAAGATCAGGTCGAGGCCGCCGCCGTGGATGTCGAAGGCGGAGCCCAGGTACTTGTGGGCCATGGCCGAGCACTCCAGGTGCCAGCCGGGGCGGCCGCGGCCCCACGGGGTGTCCCAGTCGGGCTCGCCCGGCTTGGTCGCCTTCCACATCGCGAAGTCGCGCGGGTCACGCTTGCCGGTGATGCCGTCCTCGGCGGGCTGCCGCAGGTCGTCGATGTCCTGGTTCGACAGCTCCAGGTAGCCCGGGAAGGAGCGCACGTCGAAGTAGACGCTGCCGTCGGCCTCGTACGCGTGACCGCGCTCGATGAGGCCGCGCATCATCTCGATCATCTCGGGGACGTGCCCGGTGGCGCGGGGCTCGTAGGTGGGCGGCAGGCAACCGAGCGCGTCGTAGCCCGCGTTGAACGCGCGCTCGTTCTCGTAGCCGATGGACCACCAGGGGCGGCCCTGGTCCGCGCCCTTGGCGATGATCTTGTCGTCGATGTCGGTGACGTTCCGGATGAACGTGACGTCGTAGCCGCGGTAGGCGAACCAGCGGCGCATGATGTCGAAGTTCAGCCCCGACCGGATGTGGCCGATGTGCGGGGCGGCCTGCACGGTCGCGCCACAGAGGTAGATCGAGACGCAGCCCGGTGTGAGCGGGGTGAAGTCACGGATCTGCCGGGCGCTGGTGTCGTACAGGCGAATAGTCACCACTCCAGGGTAGTGGGCGTGTGGTAGTGCCCCGCGACCCTGTCGGCTGACGCGGGACACCTTTTTCACGGCCTCTGCCGCGATACGGGGTAGACGAGGGCGGTCGCGAGGGCGGCGAGGCCCTCGGCGCGGCCCGTCAGGCCGAGCCCGTCGGTGGTCGTGCCGGAGACGGAGACGGGTGCGCCGGCCGCCGTGCTCAGCGCCTTCTGGGCCTCGTCGCGGCGCTTGCCGACCTTGGGGCGGACGCCGACGACCTGGACGGCGATGTTGCCGATCTCGTACCCCTCGGCGCGGACGATCCGGGCGGCCTCGGCGAGGAGGGTGACGCCGGAGGCGCCGGACCACTCGGGGCGCGAGGTGCCGAAGTGGGCGCCGAGGTCGCCGATGCCGGCGGCCGAGAAGAGGGCGTCGCAGGCGGCGTGGGCGGCGACGTCACCGTCGGAGTGGCCGGCGAGGCCGTATCCGTCGGAGTCCTCCCAGAGGAGGCCGGCGCACCAGAGTTCGCGGCCCTCCTCGAAGGCGTGGACGTCGGTGCCGATGCCGACGAGCGGGATGAGGGGGATCTCAGAAGCCATCGTTGGCCCTCCTGCGGGCGAGTACGGCCTCGGCGAGGACGAGGTCGAGCGGACGGGTCACCTTGAACGCCTCCTCGTGGCCGGGCACGACGACGACGGGCGCGCCGAGGCGCTCGACCATGCCGGCGTCGTCGGTGGCGCCCTCACCGGTGAGGGCGATGGTGGCGTGGGCGTTGACCAGCGTGTCGTGGTCGAAGCCCTGCGGGGTCTGGACGGCGCGGAGGCGGGCGCGGACCGGTGTGGCGACGACCTGCTCGGGGTCGCCGGGCTTCTCGGCCGGCTCGACCTCCTTGACGGTATCCGCGACGGGCAGCGCGGGGACGACGGCGACGGCCCCGTCCCGTACGGCCTCGATGACGGCGTCCACGGTGTCGACGGGGACCAGGGGGCGGGCCGCGTCGTGGACGAGGACCGTGGTGATGCCCTCGGGCAGCGCCTGGAGTCCGAGGCGGACGGACTCCTGGCGGGTGTCGCCGCCGGGGACGACGACGTAGTCGGTCCGCTCGGGGAGGGCGTGGGCGTCGAGGAGGTGCTTGACCTCGGTGGCGCCGACAGGTCCGTCGGGCGGTGCGACCACGACGACGAGCGAGACCGCGCGGGAGGCGGCCATCGCGCGGACGGCGTGGATGAGCATGGGGGTGCCGTTCAGCGCGCGGAGCGCCTTGGGGGCGCCCGGGCCGAGGCGTACGCCCCGTCCGGCTGCCGGGATCACCACGGCGGTACGAGGAGGACGCGCTTCGTCTGACATCGGTTGCACTCCGGCAGGTTTGTTTCCGCGGCCGACATGGGTATGGCCTCACCGTGCCGGACGCGACGCCTTGACCGGGCCCTTTCCGTGACGACGGTCGAGGCGTTACCGCGTGAGCACAGGGGTTCGGACGTAACAGGGGGTGCGGGTTCTCTTCAGCGGTACGCACGGGGTTGCCCGGCTCTGCCCGGCCTCAGCCCGCGTGTGTACGGTCGCGCGTACGCTCCGCATACGTACGCGAACATGCCGCAGCGCCCGGCGACAGCGCTGTGTGGTTCACAGCGCGCCAGCGGGCACCGCGGCATCGCTTCACTTGGAGGCACGCTCGGAACGAATCGCCCGGAAAGATCCGGTTGCCGGGCAGGACCCGGGCACCCGGAAAAGACCGGAGCGATTCAGAGCGCGCTCACTCAGGACGCGAGGACCTCGTCGAGGAGAGCCTCGGCCTTGTCCTCGTTCGTGTTCTCCGCGAGAGCCAGCTCGCTCACCAGGATCTGCCGAGCCTTGGCAAGCATCCGCTTCTCACCGGCGGACAGCCCGCGCTCGCGCTCCCGGCGCCACAGGTCGCGTACTACTTCGGCGACCTTGATGACATCGCCGGAGGCGAGCTTCTCGAGATTTGCCTTGTAGCGACGGGACCAGTTCGTCGGCTCTTCGGCGTACGGCGCGCGCAGCACCTCGAAGACCCGGTCCAGCCCGTCCTGACCGACCACGTCGCGAACACCGACGAACTCCGCATTGTCCGCCGGTACACGAACCGTCAGGTCGCCCTGCGCGACCTTGAGCACCAAGTAGGTCTTGTCCACGCCTTTGATCTGGCGAGTTTCGATGGCCTCGATCAGCGCGGCCCCGTGATGGGGATAGACCACGGTGTCGCCAACCTTGAACGTCATGTGACAGGTACCCCTTCCGTGGCTATCCAGGGTAACACGGATACGGCTTCTTCTGAATGGCGTTTTCGCAGGTCAGAGCATATCTCGGGGCTTGACAACAGCATCACGAACGTGCTGCGGAGGGCTTCCGGAAGGCGGTATTCGCAGGTCGGAGCCACTGCGCGGACGAAGAGAAACGCGCACGTTACACGTACCAGGAGCCCCTCCAGAGAGGGGTGATGTCCTGGTTTGTCGGGTTCGGCGAGCCCTTCTTCACGTACTCCGTTCGAGGATCGACCACCCGTACGGATGCATGGCGGGGTGATTCCGGAATTGATCAGGTCGACGACGGTCCGTGATTTTCCGGAGCGGGGCCGCGGGTAATGCGCGGCGGCCCTCGAATTGATCAAGGCGGTTATGTGAACAACGGGTCAATGGGTTGCGATCCGGCCAAGGGTGCCTGCTCGCGAGCCCGCTCACGGCGGCGGCCGGAGGGCCCCGCGGGGCGGGTCCGGGAGGCTCCCGGCAACTGCCGCGGCCCGTTAGGGGCGGGTCGGGTGCGGGACGGAGAGTGCGGCTCGGTAACCTAAGCGCGCTGACACACCTTTAGCTGTTCCTTAGTCCCCCAGCCTGTCCGTTCGTCCTAGGAGATGCCGCCGCCGTGAGCCGCAGCCTTCGACGCGGCGCCCTCGCCGCCACTGCCATCGTGTTCTCCATCGCCGCGCTGTCCGCCTGTGGTGCGGGCAACGACGCGCAGACCCTCGGCGTCAAGCCGGACAACGCGGCCGTCACCGTGGACGACGTCAAGATCCAGAACGCGCTCGTCATCACCCAGCCCCACCAGGGCGTGAAGGGGCCGGCCGTCGTCTCGGCCACCGTCTTCAACAACGGCAGCGCGCCGCAGACCCTCGACGCGATCACCCTGCCGGGTACGAAGGCGACGGTGAAGCTGACGCCGGCCGCGGGCAGCACCGGCCCGATCACCGTCCCGGCGCTCGGCTCCGTCGTGATCGGCGGCGCGGGCAACGCGACCGCCACGATCGAGAACGGCACCGAGGCCGCCAGGAAGGGCGACGCGCAGGAGGTCGTCTTCAAGCTCAGCAAGACCGGCGACGTCGGCCTGGAAGCCTTCGTCGTCCCGGCGACGAGCTACTTCAAGGACTTCGGCCCGTCGATCGTCCCCGCTCCCCCGGGCTCCTCGCCGACCGCCTCGGCGCCGGCCGAGGGCGAGCACGGCGGCGAGGGCGAGCACGGCACCGAAGCCTCGGCCGAGGCGACGACCGCCGGTCACTGACCGAGCGGCAGCAGGACATACGTGTGAAGGGGCGCCCCCGGTCGGGGGCGCCCCTTCACACGTATGTCCGACTCGTTTTCGGCTCGCGCTCGTAGCCCCGGCTCAGGCTTCGGGGCGCTGGGCCGGGCTCCGTCCGGCCCCCTCGGTCGGGGGGTCGGCCTACGGCTCGAACTTGTACCCGAGGCCGCGGACCGTCACCAGGTAGCGCGGGGCGCCCGGGTCCGGTTCGATCTTGGCGCGGAGGCGCTTCACGTGGACGTCGAGGGTCTTCGTGTCGCCGACGTAGTCCGCGCCCCACACCCGGTCGATGAGCTGCATACGGGTCAGCACACGGCCCGCGTTGCGCAGCAGCATCTCCAGGAGGTCGAACTCCTTCAGCGGCAGGTCGACCTTGCCGCCCGAGACCGTCACCACGTGGCGGTCGACGTCCATGCGGACCGGACCGGCCTCCAGGGCCGCCGGGGTGACCTCCTCCGGCTCCCCGCGGCGGCGGAGCACCGCGCGGATGCGGGCGACCAGCTCCCGCGAGGAGAAGGGCTTGGTCACGTAGTCGTCGGCTCCTATTTCCAGGCCGACGACCTTGTCGATCTCGCTGTCCTTGGCGGTCACCATGATCACCGGGACGTTCGAGCGGCCGCGCAGCTGGCGGCACACCTCGGTACCGGGCAGGCCCGGAAGCATCAGGTCGAGGAGGACGAGGTCGGCTCCGTTGCGCTCGAACTCGTCGAGGCCGTCGGGTCCGGTCGCCGCCACGGCGACCTCGAAGCCTTCCTTGCGGAGCATGTACGACAGGGCGTCGCTGAAGGATTCCTCATCCTCGACGACGAGCACTCGGGTCACGGAAGGACCTCCGGGGCGGGAAGCGGTTCGGTCATGAGATCTGGGGTGGGAGAAGAGACGGGCCGGCGGTCCCGTGCGGAGCCCGCCTCGGGCAGCCGCAGGGTGAAGGTGGAGCCCTGACCCTCGGTGCTCCACACGGTGACCTCGCCACCGTGCGAGGCGGCCACGTGCTTGACGATGGCGAGGCCGAGCCCCGTACCGCCGGTGGCACGGGAGCGGGCCGGGTCGACGCGGTAGAAGCGCTCGAAGACGCGCTCCTTGTCCTTGTCGGGGATGCCGATGCCCTGGTCGGTGACGGCTATCTCGATCAGGTCGCCGCCGGGCGCGGCGATCTTGCGTGCCGCGACGCCGACGCGGGTGTGGGCCGGTGAGTAGTTGACCGCGTTCTCGACGAGGTTGCCGAGGGCGGCGGCGAGCTGACCGCGGCTCCCCCAGACGCGCAGGTCGGCGGCGCCGCCGGAGACCATGGTGATCTGCTTGGTGGAGGCGGCGTGCCGCGAGCGGTCGATCGCCTCGGCGACGAGCTCGTCCACGGACACCGGCTCGGAGTCCTCCAGCGGGTCGTCGTTCTGCACGCGGGAGAGGTCGATGAGCTCCTGTACGAGGTTGGTGAGGCGGGTCGCCTCGATCTGCATGCGGCCGGCGAAGCGGGTGACCGCCTCGGGGTCGTCCGAGGCGTCCATGACCGCCTCGGAGAGCAGGGAGAGCGCGCCCGTCGGCGTCTTGAGCTCATGGCTCACGTTGGCGACGAAATCGCGCCGCACCGCTTCGATACGACGGGCCTCGGTGAGGTCCTCGACCAGCAGCAGCACGAGCCGCGAGCCCAGCGGGGCGACCCGGGCGGAGACGGCGAGGGCTTCGCCGCGTCCGGTGCCGCGCCGGGCCAGGTCCAGCTCGACCTGTCGTATCTCGCCGTCGCGACGGGTGTCGCGGGCCATGTTGAGCATGGGCTCCACGGCCAGCTTGCCGCCCCGGACCAGGCCGAGGGCGTACGCCGCCGAACTGGCCTTGACCACGGAGTCGCTCTCGTCGAGGACGACCGCGGAGGAGCGCAGTACGGACAGCACGGTGTCGACGCCGGGCGGGAGCACGGCGTCGGTGTGCAGGGAGGTTCGGGTGGGCCGCGCCTGGTCGCGCTCGCTCCAGCGGAACGCCAGCATGGCGATCACGCCGGTGCACACGCCGGCGATCGCTGCCAATGCGGCGACCGCCGCGTTCACGTCCATGCCCTCAAGGTTATGCGGCCCGACGGACTCTCTCCCAGCCGTCCGAGTGGCTCCTCGAACAGTCGTCGCCCAGAGTTCACCGTGGAGACGGTGGTGATTCATTTGCTGCGACGGCGGAGGTGGCGCGTGTCGCCCAGAGTTCACCTAGAGGAAAGTGTCGATTCACATGAGGGGGTGGAACCGGACGCGTAAGGGGCCGAACGTGGAAGCGTGGGGGTCCGAAGCCCCACCCGGACCCCGGAGCTTTGCGTAGAGAGGGACATCCATGCGGGACGCGTACCACGAGGAACTGGACTCGATCGGCGAGAGCCTGGTCGAGATGGCCCGACTCGTCGGATCGGCGATCGGGCGCGCCACGACGGCGATGCTCGACGCGGACCTGAAGCTCGCGGAGAGCGTGATCGCGGCGGACCAGAAGGTCGACGACCTCCAGCACGATCTGGAGGCCCGGGCGATAGCGCTGCTCGCCCGGCAGCAGCCGGTGGCGACGGACCTGCGGATCGTGGTCACCTCGCTGCGCATGAGCGCCGACCTGGAGCGTTCGGGCGACCTGGCGCAGCACGTGGCGAAGCTGGCGCGGCTGCGGTTCCCGGACACGGCGGTGCCGGGTGACCTGCACGCGACCATCCTGGAGATGGGGCAGCTGGCGCAGCGCCTGATGGCGAAGGCGGCGGAGGTCATCATCACGAAGGACGTCGACCTGGCGCTCCAGCTGGAGCAGGACGACGACGAGATGGACCTGCTGCACCGGACGCTGTTCCAGCACCTGATGGACGACCGCTGGCGGCACGGCATCGAGACGGCCGTGGACGTGACGCTGCTCGGCCGGTACTACGAGCGGTTCGCGGACCACGCGGTGTCGGTGGCGAAGCGCGTCGTGTACCTGGTGACGGGTGAGCACGCGGACGAGCTGCAGGCGGCGGACTCGCCGGTGGAGGGCGCGTAGGCCCTGTCCGGCGGATCAGGGCCCCGGTCGTGATCCGCCGGACAGGCCCTGAGCGCACGGGCTCCGATGCGCCGTTGATGCGCCGGTCCGAGTGGGCATGCAATGGGGGGAGGCGACGCGCGCCTCGAAAGGGAGGGACCCCATGGCCGAATCCCCTATGACGACCGATCCTCAGCAGGAGGCCCCGCGCGGGACGGAGTTCCTGCCCGTACTCGGCGCCTGCGGCTGCGGCTCGGGCTGCGGCTGCGGCTGCCAGTCGGGCTCGCCGTGCCAGTGCGGGGGCTGCTCGGGCTGACCGGTGTGAGGAGGAGGGGGTCGGGGCCGAGGCCCCGGCCCCCTCGTTCCTCTTCCTCAGATGTCGAGTACGCCGACGGTCTGAGCGCCGCTGACCTCGCCGGTCGTACGGAAACCGAGCCGGCGGTAGAACTCGCCGGGCCCGTCCTCGCCGGGCTCCCAGGTCACGTACAGCTGTCCCGTGCCGCGCCGCCGGAGCTCGTCGCGCACCGCCTCGACGGCGAAGCGCCCGTACCCCTTGCCCTGTCCGGTGGCGGCGATGTTGAGCCGCCAGAGGCCGCTGCGGCGGTCGGCGGGGTCCCGCGCCTCGTTCCACGGGATGTCGAGGAAGGCCATGAGGAAGCCGACGAGCTCGTCCCCGTCGAAGATGAGCCGGGGCCAGGCGGTCTCCCCGAAGGCGTACGCCTCGGCGAGGGATTTCACGACGGGGGAGACGTTGCGCTCCTGATGGGGGTGGACGCGCAGCTCCAGGGCGGCGTCGACGTTCTCGGGAGTGACGCGCTCCAGACGGAGTGACGTACGGGGCTGTGGCGTGCTCATGACCTGGAACGTTAAAGGATGCGGCGCGGCGCCCGCCCGCGAATATCGCGGCACGACGGCCCCCTGACCGCCGGCGAGCAGCGGTCGGGGGGCCGTCAGGCGCGCGCCGTCCCTAGTGGGGGAGGAACACGACCGAGCGGAGCTGGAGGCGGTCCGTGGCGGGGTGGCCGTGGGGGCGGAGGGTCCAGGAGTCGCCGGTGCAGCCGGGCTCGGTGAAGACGATCGCGAACTCGTCCGTGTCGTTGTGCGGCGCGAACGCGGGCGCGGAGGCGTCCGGGTCGGCGGCCTCGGGGATCGTGACGCACTCGCCGCTCGCCGGGTCGTGCAGGGTGACGGCCTGCGGCTCGCCGTTCAGCCCGACGAAGTGGTAGCCGAAGTCGCCGGTCGCGGCGTGGGCGGGCGTGGCGAGGGCGGCGGTGAGGGCAAGGGCGCCGCAAGCGGCGGCGACGGAGTGCCGGAGACGCACGAGGACTCTCGTTTCGTGAGACGGAAGGGTGTCACCGGCACACCTACCGCGCCGCCCGCCCCGTATGCGCCACCCCCGAGCCGTAAGGTTTCGCCCTCACTCGTCCGGCCCAGCACAAAGCCCCCATCAGCGGAAAGTCCGCCGACGGGGGCTTGATGACGCGCTGTCAGGCTGCTGTCAGGGCTACTTCTTGCCCTGGTTCTTCACGGCCTCGATGGCCGCCGCCGCCGCGTCCGGGTCGAGGTAGGTGCCGCCCGGGTTGAGGGGCTTGAAGTTCTCGTCGAGCTCGTAGGACAGGGGGATGCCCGTCGGGATGTTCAGGCCCGCGATGTCGGCGTCCGAGATGCCGTCCAGGTGCTTGACCAGGGCGCGGAGGCTGTTGCCGTGGGCCGCGACCAGGACCGTGCGGCCGGTGAGGAGGTCCGGGACGATGCTGTCGTACCAGTACGGGAGCATCCGGTCGACGACGTCCTTGAGGCACTCGGTCCGCGGGCGCAGCTCCGGCGGGATCGTCGCGTAGCGCGCGTCGTGGGCCTGCGAGTACTCGTTGTCGTCGGAGAGGGCCGGCGGCGGGGTGTCGTAGGAGCGGCGCCACAGCATGAACTGCTCCTCGCCGAACTCGGCGAGCGTCTGGGCCTTGTCCTTGCCCTGGAGGGCACCGTAGTGGCGCTCGTTCAGCCGCCAGGAGCGGTGGACCGGGATCCAGTGGCGGTCCGCGGACTCCAGCGCGAGCTGCGCCGTGCGGATGGCGCGCTTCTGGAGGGAGGTGTGCAGCACGTCGGGCAGCAGGCCGGCGTCCTTGAGCAGCTCGCCGCCGCGCGTCGCCTCCTTCTCGCCCTTGGCGGTGAGGTTCACGTCCACCCAACCGGTGAACAGATTCTTCTCGTTCCACTCGCTCTCGCCATGGCGGAGGAGGATCAGCTTGTACGGTGCGTCGGCCATGCGTACGAGCCTAATCGACCGCCGACGATTGACGCGCGTCGTCAATTCGCTGGCGTCCGGCACCTGAGATACGTAAGTTACGGGAGCCGTGACAGGGGCTTACAGACACCAGGGGGCCGGCCACACATGTCCATCGACTCGCTCAGACGATCAGCTCGCGCGACCGTTTCCGGTTTCCCCCGGGGGTTCTGGTGGCTCTGGCTGTCGACCCTGGTCAACCGGACCGGGGCCTTCGTCCTGACCTTCCTGTCCTTGTACCTGACGCAGGAGCTCGGGCACTCCGCCTGGTTCGCCGGCCTCGTCGTCGCCCTCCACGGCCTCGGCGGCGTCGCCGGCTCGCCGCTCGGCGGCGCGCTCACCGACCGCTGGGGCCGCCGCCCCACCATGGTCACGATGCACCTGGCCGCCGCCGCCTGCGCCGCCGCCCTCGCCGTCGTCACCAGCGCCTGGGCCATCGCCACCGTCGTCCTCCTCATGGGCGTCGCCATGCAGGCGGTCCGGCCGTCGATCAACGCGACGATTGCCGACATGGTCCCCGCCCACGACGTGCGCCGGGCGTACGCCCTCAACTACTGGGCCCTCAACCTCGGCTTCGCCATCGCCTCCATCGGCGGCGGCGCCGCGGCCTTCCTCGGCTACCGCACCCTCTTCGTCGTCGACGCCGTCGCCACCGTCCTGTGCGCCGTGATCGTCTTCCTGCGGCTCCCCGAGACCCGCCCCGAGGCCGCCGTCGACAAGCAGGGCGAGCCCGTCGCCGAGGCGAAGGTCAGCATGCTGACCGTGCTCCGCGACGCCCCCTTCCGCACGCTCGTCCTCCTCAACCTCCTCGTCTGCGTCGTCTTCACGGCCCCCTGGATCGGCCTCCCCCTGACCATGGCGCACCAGGGTCTGCCCCCGTCCTCCTTCGGCATGGTCATCGCCGTCAACGGCATCGTGATCGTCGGCTTCCAGCTCCTCGTCAACAAGCTGACCGACAAGCGCTCCCCCGTCCTCCTGCTGACCCTCTCCTCCCTCCTCTTCGCCCTCGGCACCGGCGCCACCGCCCTCGCGGGCTCCTCCGTCGCCTTCGCCGTGACCGTGGTCGTCTGGACGGTCGGCGAGATGATCCACGTCCCGACGAACGCCGCCGCCACCGCCCGCCTCGCCCCCGAGCACGCCCGCGGCCGCTACCAGGGCGTCATGGGCATGTCCTGGGCGGTCGCCGGCTTCGTCGCCCCCATCACGGCCGGCGCGATCGTCGACGGGCCCGGCCCCGACGTCCTGTGGCTGGCGACCGCCGCCATCGGCGTCGTCGCCGCCGTCGGGTACTACACGCGGCTGCGGAAGGCCCTGACGGAGGAGACCTCGCCGCAGGACGCCCCCCGCGTCCCCAAGGGGGAGAGCAGCGCCGACACCTCCGCCCCCTCCGTCAACGCCTGAGCCCCCGGCCCGGCCCGGCCCCGCCCCTTTACTCCGTCCCTTCACCCCGCCCCTTCACCCCGTCCCGTACGCCGCCCACCGTACGAGGCCGAACCCCTCGCCCTCCCTGCGCACTTCGGCGGCACCCGCCCCGCCGAAGTGCGCGGGCACGACCAGCTCCCGCTCGTCGGCGGCCCGTTCGAGGATCCGGCGGCGGCTCACCGCGGCCCCGCCGGCGTCCAGGCAGAAGCAGCTGGCGCAGGACGGTTCGAGGAGCTGTACGGGGCTGTGCACCAGGTCGCCGACGAAGACCGCCCGGTCTCCCCCGGACGCGAGCCGCAGGACCGCCGAACCGGGCGTGTGGCCGGGCGCCGGCTCCAGGGTCAGGTTCCCGTCGATGCGGTGGGCCCCGTCCCACAGCCGGACCTGCCCGGCGCGGTGGACCGGCGCGACGCTGTCCTCGTAGACGAGCCGGTCCTCCTCGTGGCGCCCGTTGCCGTAGCCGTTCTCCGGGCCGTAGTGGAAGTCGTCGGCGGCCGGTACGAGGTACTCGGCGTTCGGGAAGGTCGGCACCCATTCCCCCTGGACGTCCCGCGTGTTCCAGCCGACGTGGTCGGCGTGCAGGTGGGTGTTGACGACGACGTCGACGTCCTCGGGACGGACCCCCGCCCGCTCCAGCCGGCCCAGGAAGTCGCCCTCCTGCCGGTGGAAGTGCGGCGAAAGCGGCCGCTCGCGGCCGTTGCCCACCCCCGTGTCGACCAGAACCGTCCGGCCCCCGCTGCGCAGCACCCAGCTCTGCAGCGCCATGACCGCGCTGTCGCTCTCCGGCGCCCAGTGGTCCGGCGCGAGCCACTCCTCGTTGTCCTTCCACACCTCGGCCCGTACGCCCGGGACGATGCCGCGGGCCGGGCCGAACGGTCCCTGCCACTCGACGACCCGGATGACCTCGACGTCTCCCAGCACGATGCGCTGCGCGCTCTCCGTGTTCATGTCGTCGAGCCTAGGGAGAGGGAATGAGCTTCTCGATGCTTCCTCTGCTCTTCCCCATACGCGTACGGCTCATCCACGAGGGTCTGGCGTCTACGCTGGCGTCATGGACCTGGTGAGCGACGCGATCTCGGCCGTACGCGTCGGGCGGCCCTCCTCCGACCGCGTACGGGTCGGCGGCGTCTGGTGCGCCCGGCTGGACCCGTACGACGGCGCCGGCTTCCACGTCGTCCTGAAGGGCGCCTGCTGGCTGCTGCCCGACGGCGGCGAGCCGGTCGCGCTCGGCGCCGGGGACGCGGTGCTGCTCCCGCACGGTACGGGGCACGTCATCGCCGACTCGCCCGCCGACGCGGCGACCGTGGCACGGGCGGTGCCGTTCGCCCGGTGGGCCGACCGGACCCTGCCGCAGCCTCGCCTGCCCGCGTTCCACGCGCGCGAGCGCGAGGTGGAGATGCTCTGCGGCAAGTACCGGCTCGACCACGGCCGCGCGCACCCGCTCCTCGCCGAGCTCCCCCCGCTCGTCCACCTGCCGAACCGCGTCGGTCACCACCCCGAACTCCGCGCCGCCGTCGACCTCCTCGGCGGCGAGCTCGACGCCCGGCGGCCCGGCTCCTCCGTCGCCCTGCCCAGCCTGCTCGACCTGCTGCTCGTCTACATGATCCGGTCCTGGCTGGCCGAGACCACGGACGAAGCGGCGGGCGGAGCTGCGGGCGGAGCGGCGGGCGGAGCTGGGGGCGGCGGAAGGTGGCCCGCCGCCCTCGGCGACCCCGTGACCGCCGCCGCCCTGCGGGCACTGCACTCCGACCCGGCCGCGCCCTGGACCAACGACCGGCTCGCGGCCGAGGCGGGCGTCTCCCGGCCCACCCTGGCCCGCCGCTTCACCGCGCTGGTCGGCCGGCCCCCGATGGCGTATCTGACGTGGTGGCGGCTGACGCGCGCCGCCGCCCTGCTCCGGGACACCACGGACCCGCTGGCCACAGTCGCCCGCCGCGTCGGCTACGCCAGCCCGTACGCCCTCTCGCACGCCTTCCGCCGGGAGTTCGGCACGACGCCGGGCCAGTACCGGAGCGACCAGGGGGCCGCTACCTCGGGCTGAGCGCCCGCAGGGAGCGGTTGGGCCTTGTCCCGCAGGTCAGTCGGCGGGGCGCTGCGTCAGGTTCTTGAACGCGTCGAGGTTGCGGGTCGACTCGCCGCGCGAGACCCGCCACTCGTACTCGCGCCGGATCGCCGACGCGAACCCCAGCTCCAGGAGCGTGTTGAAGTCGCCGTCCGCCGCTTCGAGGACCGAGCCGAGCAGCCGGTCCAGCTCCTCGGGCGTGACGGCGGAGAGGGGGAGCTTCCCGGCGAGGTAGATGTCGCCGAGGCCGTCGACCGCGTAACTCACCCCGTACAGCTTGAGGTTGCGTTCGAGCAGCCAGCGGTGGACGCCCGGCTCGTTCTCGTCCGGGTGCCGGATGACGAAGGCGTTGAGGGAGAGCGAGTGGCGGCCGGCGCGCAGCGAGAGCGTCGTGAAGAGCTTGCGCGTGCCCGGGAGTTTGACGACGTACGAGCCGGGCTCGGGGGACTCCCACTCCACTTCCGCGTCCTGGAGCGTGGACTCGATGATCCGCCGTACGTCCGCGGCGACGTCACCCTTGGTCACGCCGCTCTTGGTCACGCCGTCCTTGGTCACGTCGCCCTTGGTCACGCTGTCCGCGTCCACGCCGTCCCTGGTCACGTCGTCCCTGGTCACGTCCTCAGCCATGGTGGGAGCGTACGCGACGGCGGTTCTCGCGGACCCGGTGGTCGTGCATGGCGGCCGTGTACACATCGGCCGTGCCCGAGGCCGCCGTGTCCCAGCCGAACGACCCGGCGTGCAGCGCCGCCGCCGCGCCCATCCGGTCCGACAGGCCCGGGTCGGCGACGAACCGGCCGAGCGCGCGGGCGTAGTCCGCCGGGTCGTGCCCCTGGACGAGGAAGCCGGTCACGTCGTCCCGCACGGCGACGGGCAGACCGCCCACCGCCGCCGCGACGACCGGGGTGCCGGCCGCCTGCGCCTCGATGGCGACCAGGCCGAAGGACTCGCTGTACGAGGGCATGACGAGGACGCTGGCCGCGCGGAACCAGTCCGCGAGCCGGTCCTGCCCCACCGGCGGGTGGAAGCGCACGACGTCCGAGATCCCGAGCCGGGCGGCGAGCTTCTGGAGGCCCTCCGGCTTGGCGAGGCCGCTGCCGCTCGGGCCGCCGACGACCGGGACGACCATGCGCGAGCGCAGCGACGGGTCCTGCTCCAGGAGCCGGGCGGCGGCATGCAGCAGGATGTCCGGGGCCTTGAGGGGCTGTATGCGGCCGGCGAAGACCGGGATGAAGGCGTCCTGCGGGAGCCCGAGGCGGGCGCGGGCGGCGGCGCGGCCGTCGGCGGGGCGGAAGTGGTCGAGGTTCACGCCCGGGTGGACGACCGCGATCTTGCCGGGGTCGGCCTCGTAGAACCGGGCGAGCTCGTCGGCCTCCTCGGCCGTGTTGGCGATGAGCCGGTCGGCGGCCGAGACGATCTGCATCTCGCCGATGACGCGGGCCGCGGGCTCGGGTGTGTCGCCCTCGGCGAGCGCCGCGTTCTTGACCTTCGCCATGGTGTGCATCGCGTGGACGAGCGGGACGCCCCAGCGCTCGGCGGCGAGCCAGCCGACGTGGCCGGAGAGCCAGTAGTGGGAGTGGACGAGGTCGTAGTGGCCGGGGCGGTGACCCGCCCACGCCTGCATCACGCCGTGCGTGAAGGCGCAGAGCTGGGCCGGCAGCTCCTCCTTGGCCAGACCCTCGTACGGGCCGGCGTCGACGTGCCGGACGAGGACGCCGGGGGTGAGCTCGACGACCGGCGGGAGGCCGCCGGTGGTGGCCCGGGTGAAGATCTCCACCTCGATGTCGATGGCGGCGAGGCGCCTGGCCAGCTCGACGATGTAGACGTTCATGCCGCCCGCGTCACCCGTGCCCGGCTGGTGCAGCGGGGAGGTGTGGACGCTGAGCATGGCGATCCGGCGCGGGGTGCGGTTCCGGCCGGGGAGCCGGAGCCGGGTCGGCGCCTGGTGCCGGTGCCGGGCACCGGCGAACCGGGACACGTACTGGCTCACGTCGGCGGTCCTTCCGCTCGGGGGAACTGCGCTGCGTCGGGCATGACAGCTGAAGGGCGGGTGACGCCCTTCAGCCCCGACAACAGCGGAATGCTCCCTTTCATTTCCGGCGGCCCGGGCGCTTTGCCAATTCATTACCGGTCGAGAACAGTGAGGAGCGGTCGCGGAACGGCCGCCGAACGGTCACACCTGGTCGCGACCGGTCCGCCGTACCCCACCCCTTACGCTCGTGTCATGGCCCCGCGCACCACCCGCCCCGTCGGCACACCGACCCGCGGGACCACCAACCCCAACCGTCTGCGCCGCATGGACCGCTGGATCGCCGCCGTCCACGGCCCCGCCCTGCGCCGCTCCCCCGAGCCGCCGCTCGCGGTCGACCTCGGATACGGGGCCGCCCCCTGGACCGCCGTCGAGCTCCTCGCCCGGCTGCGCACCGCCGAGCCCCGCACCCGGCTCTACGGCATCGAGATCGAGCCCGCCCGCGTCGAGGCCGCGAAGCCGTACGAGCACGAGGGCATCTCCTTCCTGCACGGCGGCTTCGAGGTGCCGGTGCCCGGCACGGTCGCCCTGATCCGGGCGGCGAACGTGCTGCGCCAGTACGACGAGGAGCAGGTCGCGGCCGTGTGGGCCCGGCTGTGCGGGCGGCTCGCGCCCGGAGGGCTGCTCGTCGAGGGCACCTGCGACGAGATCGGGCGGCGGCACGTGTGGGTGGCCCTCGACCGGAGCGGTCCGCGCACGGTGACCTTCGCGACCCGGCTCGGCTCGCTGGAGCGGCCCTCGGATCTGGCGGAGCGGCTCCCGAAGGCGCTCATCCACCGCAACGTACCGGGCGAGCCGGTGCACGCCTTCCTCCGGGACTTCGACCGGGCGTGGGCGGCGGCCGCCCCGTACGCCTCGCTGGGCGCGCGGCAGCGCTGGATCCGCTCCGTACGCGAACTGGCGGCGGACTGGCCGCTGACGGACGGTCCGCGGCGGTGGCGGCAGGGCGAGGTGACGGTGCGGTGGGAGGCGCTGGCGCCACGGCGCTGACGATGCCCGGGCCCTGCCGGCCCTCCCCTTCCCCGGGCGCTTTCCCCAACTCCCGCTGAATTTCGCGTACGTCGGGAACGCCACCCGCGCATCACTCGTCCCCTTGAGGAGGACCGGCCCGACAGGCCCAGGTTTCCCCTGTTGTTTTCCGGTCTCGCATGGCACTATCGCCAAGGTCACCGCTAAGTTACTGACGGTAAATCAGATAGAGACGCGGGCCGTTTACGAGGGGGAGCTTGTGAACCGACGTCGCCACACCACCGCCGCGATCACCGTGATCTGCGCCCTGGCGGTGCTGGCCTCACCCGCGCTGACCCTCCAGGCCGCCGCCGCGCCGCTGCCCCCTCCCCTGCCGAAGAAGAGCCTGGAGGAGGTACGCAAGGAGATAGACGGCCTGTACCGGCAGGCCGCCGTCGCCACCGACGCGTACAACCTCGCCGAGGAGAACACCAAGGAGCAGTCCGCCGAGATCGTCCGGCTCGCCCGGATGATCGTCGAGGGCCGCGAGAAGGTCGAGGACCTCAAGGCGAAGGCGGGCGCCGCCGCCCGCGCCCAGTACCGCAACGGCGGGCTCCCGGAAGGCGCGCAGCTCGTCCTCACCGACGACCCGCAGCTCTTCCTCGACTCCGCGGGACGGCTCAAGGCCGGGGCGAAGGCCACCACGGACCTCCTCGGCGAGATGACCCGCACCCAGGCCGAATTGGGCCTCTACGCCAAGGACGCCGGCGACAACTGGACCAAGCTGGAGGCCCACCGGGTCAAGCAGGCCCAGGCGAAGAAGGAGATCAACGACAAGATCGCCGCGGCCAAGAAGCTGGAGTCCGCACTCGCCGCCGAGGAGCGCGAGCGACTGCGCCGCCTTGAGGAGCAGGCGCAGTACCGGGCCCAGACGACGTGGCTCGACACCGGCATCCTCGGCGACCTCAAGACCGGGGCGACCGCGCAGGGCAAGACGGCGGTGCAGTTCGCGACGGCGCAGATCGGCAAGCCGTACGTGTGGGGGGCGGAGGGCCCGGACTCGTTCGACTGCTCCGGCCTGACCCAGCTGGCCTGGGCCAAGGCGGGGCTCCCGATCCCGCGCACCTCGCAGGAGCAGTGGAGGCTGCTGCCGCGCGTGGACATCAAGGACATGCGCCCGGGCGACCTGATCGTCTACTTCAAGGACGCGAGCCACATCGGGATGTACATCGGCAAGGGCGCGATGGTGCACGCGCCGCGCCCGGGCCGGAACGTGACGATCGCGGGGGCGGGCTCGATGGAGATCCTGGGAGTCGTCCGACCGGGGTAGCGCGGGCCGAGGCAGTCACGGGCCGGGGTGGCAGCCGGCCGGGGCCGCATTCCGGCGGGACCCGGCAGGATTCCGGCGGCGTTCCGGCGGCGTTCCGGCGCGAGCCCAGCCGCATTCCCGTGGGGTTCCGGCGGGATTCCGGCCCTCTGTGACCGGATTCATCCGCCCGACCTGACGGACGTCCCGCACCCGGCGTGACCTTTCTCATTGCCGCCGGGCCCCTCCCACGGCCCCCGCGCCCCTTCCCACGACAACTACCTCCCCTTCCGCGGCATATGCCAAGCCCGGGGAGGCCACTCCCCCACTGATCACCATTCCGTTGCGCACCGACCTACCGCTAGGGTCCGGGACGGGCGGGGCGCCACCCGGCGCCCTGCGCACCCTCGGGGGGAGGGAAGGAAGCTCCGGACCGATGCCCGTATCCGTACCGCGTCAGAGAATCGTCTCTGCTGCCGCGGGACCCGGCGACGCCACCGCTATGGACGCCACCGTTATGACAGGCACAGGCACAGGAACCGACCGCGATCGCACCGATCTCACTCTCCTGGTCGTCGAGGACGACCCGGCGGGTGCCCTCGCCGTACCCGAACTGCTCGACGCGGCGGACGCCTCCGGGACGCGCGTACGCATCCGTACCGCCCGCAACCTCACCGAGGCCGAGCGGCTCCTGACCGACGACGTCCACTGTGTCCTCGTCGACCTCTCGCTGCCCGGCCCCCGCGCCGCCGCGGGGGACGACCCGCTCGCGCCGCTCCGGCACATCCTGCGCCTCGCGCCGCGCCACGCCGTCCTCGCCCTCGCGGCCTCGGCGGACGCGGAGCTGGCGGCCGAGGCGGTACGGGTCGGGGCCCAGGACCACCTCTTCCGCGAGGAGCTCGACGGGCGGCTGCTCACCCGGGCCATCCGGTACGCGGTCGAGCGCAAGCGCGCCGACGCCGTCCAGGTGAAGCTGGCCGAGTCCCGGCTGCGGGCCCAGGAGAACGCCCGCCTGGAGCGCGGGCTGCTCCCGACCCCGCTCCTGGAGGGCTCGGACCTGCGGTTCGCGGCCCGCTACCGGCCCGGCCGCTCCCGCGCGCTGCTCGGCGGCGACTTCTACGACACCGTCCGCACGCCCGACGGCACCGTCCACGCCATGATCGGCGACGTCTGCGGTCACGGCCCCGACGAGGCAGCCCTCGGGGTCGAGCTGCGGATCGCGTGGCGGGCGCTGACCTTCGCGGGGCTGTGCGGGGACGAGCTGCTCTCGACGATGCAGCAGGTCCTGGAGCACGAGCGGGAGAGCGAGGAGATCTTCGCGACCCTCTGCACCGTCGACATCGCACCCGACGGGCGCCGGGCGGGCCTCTGCCTCGCCGGCCACCCGTCACCGCTGATCGCCCGGCAGGGACGGGCGGCCCGGCTGCTCCCGTACGAGGACGGCGGCCCGGCCCTGGGGCTGCTGCCGCGCGCCCGCTGGCCGCGCCGCCAGGTGGAGCTGGGCGGGGCGTGGAGCCTGCTCATGTACACGGACGGACTGATCGAGGGCCGCTCGGCCGGCCCCGGCTCGCCGCGGCTCGGCCAGGACGGGATGGTCCAGATGATCAACCGGCAGCTGGCCGAGGGCCTGCGGGGCGAGGAGCTCCTGGAGGCGGCCGTGACGGAGGTGCGGTCGCTGAACGGCGGCGAGCTGACGGACGACGTAGCCGTCCTGGCCCTGGAACGGGACAGGGCCCGGGGATAACCCCAGGCCCTGCCCCGCAGAAATCTCCTGCGCTCCGCTATCGGCCGCCGTTGTAGGGGCCGTACGGTCCGTCGCTGCTGGAGCCGCCGCCACGGTGGCCCCGGCCTCCGCCGGAGACCTGCGCGAGCGCGGGGCGCACGTCCACCATGAAGACGATGGCGGCGATGACCCCGGCGATCTGCAGGAACAGCATCGGCACCAGCAGGTTCAGGGCGAGGTTGATGCCCAGGATGATCAGCCAGAACTTCTTCGTCTGCTTCTCGGCGGCGCGGTAGGCGTCCTCGCGCGCCATGGCGGCGAAGACGAGCGCGGCCACGGCGAAGCCGGTGAAGATCAGGAAGATCACCAGGGTGAGAAGGGAGTCGAATCCCGCGCGCAACATACTGAGCACCGCCTAGTGGTGATGTGGAGAAAGCGCCTCGCGGTCAAGGTACCCGTTACAACGCGTCGGCTACCCGTATTGGTGCCCGCCCTCTCCCCTCCTCCCTGAGTCCCTCACTCCTTCGCTCCTTCACTCCTTCTCGGCGGCGACCGTCGTCTTCTTGGCGGAGGCCTTGCGAGCGGTGGTCTTCCTGGCGGGCGCCTTCTCGGCCTCGGCCTCGGTCTCGGCCTCGGCGACCGGCTCGTCCGCTGACGGCTCGTCCGCCACGGGCGTCTCGTCCGACACCGGCTCGACGACGATGGCGATCTCCGTGATCTGCTCGGCGGCCTCGCCACGCCAGGCCTTGACGGCCTCCTCGCCGTGGGCGGCGACCTCCTCGTACTTCTCGCGCGCCTTGACCGCGTACTCGGCGGCGACGCCCACGCCGCGGAGGGCGAGGTCCTGGGCGGTCTCACCGAGCTTCTTGAGGTCCGTGTCGAGACCGCCGACGACGTCGGCGAACTTCGACTGCACGGTGACCTGGGCCTCCTTGGCCTGCGCGGTCACCTTCTCCTGCACGGCCTTCGGGTCGGTCTTCCGCACGGCCTCGATACGGGCGGGCGCCTCGGCGGCGATCTGCTCGATCAGGCCGGGGACCTTCTTGGCCTGCCGCACGGCGAGGTCGGCGGTGCCGGCGGCGAAGTAGAGAGGGGTACGCAGTTCGTCGATGATGGCCATGCTGGTGGTCCTCCCGGGTGTGACGTACGTACTAACGCGAAGGCGATTCGGCATCGGGTGCGGCGGCGGCCGGAACCTCGGCTCCGGCGGCCTTGGCGGCTGCCTCGGCCTCGGCGAGGTTCTCCTTGCGGAACGAGTCGTAGATCTGGAGCAGCACCTGCTTCTGCCGCTCGTTGATCGAGGGATCGGCCAGGATGACGGCGCGCGTCTCCAGCTCCTCCCGCTCCTTCTCGTCGAGGATCCCGGCCCGCACGTAGAGCGTCTCGGCGGAGATCCGCAGCGCCTTGGCGACCTGCTGCAACACCTCCGCGCTGGGCTTGCGCAGCCCGCGCTCGATCTGACTCAGGTACGGATTCGACACGCCGGCGGCGTCGGCGAGCTGCCGCAGGGACAGCTGCGCGGTCCTCCGCTGCTCGCGGAGGTACTCACCGAGATTGCCGACGTTGAGCGATGCCATGCCCCCGACCATGCCAGCCTCTGCTAACTATTGCAAGCAGGCGCTTGCAATAGTGTCGCGCGGCGTGGGCGTCAGTCAGTCGTCGAGGGCCTGGTAGAGCGTGGTCCAGAAGTCGTGGATGAGGCGCGCGGAGTCGGGGGTGGACATCCCCACCTGGGTGAGCAGGATTCCGGTGAGCCCGTTTTCCGGGTCGGCGTAGGCCGTGGTGCCCGTACCGCCGTCCCAGCCGAACTGGCCGACGGGCGCGTAGTCGCCGCGGTGGGTGCGGACCGCCATCCCGAAGCCCCAGCCGCCGTGCTGCCCTTGGCCGACGGTGACGTGGGCGATGTTCCCGTACATGGCGTCGCGGGCGGCTTGCTGCGCGGGCGCGAGGCGGTTCGTGGTCATCAGCTCGACAGCCGGTCGGGAGAGGATCCGTTCGCCGCCGTGCATGCCGTGGTTCAGCAGCATCCGGAAGTAGGCGTGGTAGTCGTCGACGGTGGAGACCAGCCCGCCGCCGGCGCCCTGGAACGCCGGAGGCCGGCTGGTCCTTCCGCCCTCCGCTTCGTCCCACACGAGGAACTCGCCGGTCTGCGGGTCCGGTCCGTAGAGGGGCGGCAGCCGGTCGATCTTGTCGGCGGGTACGTGGAATCCGGTGTCCTTCATCCCCAGCGGATCGAGGACGCGCTCGCGCAGGAACGTCTCCAGCGGCCGGCCCGCGACCCTGGCGACCAGCACGCCCAGCACCTCGTTGCTCAGGTCGTACTGCCACCGTTCTCCGGGCTGGTACGACAGGGGCAGCTCGCCGAGGCGGCGCATCCACTCGTCCGGCTCGGGCGCCGGGCCGGACGCCACGCTGTAGTCGGTCCGCTCGAAGGTCGCGGCCCTGATCGGGGAGTCCAGCAACGCGAAGTCCACGCCGAGCCCGAAGGTGGAGGTCAGCAGGTCCCGTACGGTGATCGGCCGCCGCGCCGGCACGGTGTCGTCCAGCGGGCCGTCGGGCCGTGTCAGCACCCGCCGGCCGGCGAGTTCGGGCAGCCACGGATCCACCGGCTCGTCCAGGCGCAACCTGCACTCGTCGAGCAGGATCATCGCCGCCGCCGTCGTGACCGGCTTGGTCGTGGACGCCATCCGGAAGATCGTGTCCCGGCGCATCGGCGCGCCACCGTCATGGCGCATCGTCCCGACCGCTTCGACATGCGTCCGGCCGCCGCGGCTGACCAGGGCGACCAGCCCGGGAATCCGCTTCGACTCGACGTGCCGTTCCAGCACCTCGCGCAGGCGCCGCAGCCCTGCCTCGGAGAAGCCGCCGTTGCTCGTGTACGTCGCGCTCGTCGCGCTCGTCGTGCTCGTGCTCGTCGTGCTCGTGCTCATCGTGAAGCTCCTTGCCCACAGCGTTCGATCCCCTGGAAGCCCCCTTCGCGGCGGCCGTGCGGCGAGCGTGCACCTTGACCCGAGGTCAAGGTCAACCGCTGTCGCGGCAGGGGGTGATGGGCGGGAACAGGCGCGCTACCCTCGCCCCTGTGATCGTCACCTTCCGCCCGCACCACGACGTCCGTGCCGTCGCCGACGCTCCGAAGGGGCGCTGAGCCGATGGCAGACGGACTCACGATCGGTCAGGCGGCGGCGTTCGTCGGCGTCACGATCAAGACCGTGCGGCACTATCACCGGCTCGGCCTGGTCGCCGAGCCGGAGCGTGACGGTTCCGGCTACCGGCGTTACGGGTCGGCCGACCTGCTCCGGCTGGTCCAGGTCCGGACCCTGGCCGGGGCCGGTGTGCCGCTGGCCGAGATCGGCGACCTGCTCGACGCCGATCCCGAGCGGTTCGCCGTCGCCCTGGACGACGTCCGGCGTCGGCTCACCGAACAGATCGAGGAGCTGACCGCGCGGCGCGACACCCTGCACCGACTCACCCACGGAGACCGGGCTCTGCTGCCCGACCGGGCCTGTGCGGTCCTGGACCGTCTCGCCGACCTCGGCTTCACCGCCGACTACGTGGCCGCTCAACGGGAAGCCCTGGTGCTGACCCGGGCGCTGGTTCCGGGGATCTTCGACAGCTTCCTGACCCGGCTCGAAGGCTCGCTCGACGATCCCGAGTCCGTCGAGCTGACCAAGCGCGGCGTGGACGCGAGGGCCTGGGACGCGGACGACCCGCGGATCGAGGAGCTGGCGTCCGCACTGGCCGACAAGCTGCTGGCCGACCGCGCGCTGCTGGCGATGCCGACCGGGTTCCGGCGCCAGTCCGACGCGGCTTCCCGGTACGGAGTGGTCAACCACCACCGGGAAGGCCAGGAGCCGTCCATCGCCCGGCTGAACGCGTTGGTCGAGGCGCACCTGCGCGCGGCCGGCATCGACGTCCCGCGTCAGTGACGGCCGCCGAAGCCGCCGAAGCCGCCGAAGCCGCCGAGGCCACCGGGACCGCCGAGGCCACCAAGGCCGCCGGGACCGCCGAAGCCACCGGGTCCGCCACGGCCGCCGGGTCCGCCACGGCCGCCGAAACCGCTGGTCAGGTGCCGTGTCGGCGTCGCGTGCGATGCTGGGGAACGTGAGGCTGGAGGATCTGGTGCGGTTGCGGCGCGCGCGGGACGTGATGGACCGCGACTACGCGCTGCCGCTCGACGTACCGGCGCTGGCCAGGGTCGCGCTGATGTCGGCCGGGCACTTCTCCCGCAGTTTCCGCGCCGCCTACGGCGAGACGCCGCACAGCTACCTCATGACCCGGCGCGTCGAGCGGGCGAAGGCGCTGCTGCGGCGCGGCGACCTGAGCGTGACCGAGGTCTGCTTCGCGGTCGGCTGCACCTCGCTCGGGTCGTTCAGCTCGCGCTTCACGGAGCTGGTGGGCGAGACCCCGAGCGCGTACCGGGCCCGGCGTCACGAGGCGGGAGCCGTGATCCCGGCGTGCGTGGCGAAGGTCCTCACGCGCCCGACCAGGAACGACTGACGGCGGACGGAGCGGCCGCCGAAGCGGTCACGATCGGAGAAGCGGATTCCGGATCACCGCCGTAGCGTCGAAGCCATGAACGTCAAACTCTCGCAGTGCTTCATCGCCGTCGACGACCACGACAAGGCGCTCGCCTTCTACCGCGACGCCCTCGGCCTGGAGGTCCGCAACGACGTCGGTTTCGAGGGGATGCGCTGGGTGACCGTCGGTTCGCCCGCGCAGCCGGACGTGGAGATCGTCCTCGAACCGCCGCTCGCCGACCCCAACGCCTCGGCCGCCGACCGCCAGGCCATGGCGGAGCTGCTGGCCAAGGGCATGCTGCGCGGCGTGATCTTCTCCACCGACGACGTCGACGCCACCTTCGAGCACGTCCGGGCGGCCGGCGGCGAGGTGCTTCAGGAGCCGGTCGACCAGCCGTACGGCGTCCGCGACTGCGCCTTCCGCGACCCGGCGGGCAACATGCTCCGGTTCTCCCAGCCCCGCCACGCCAACTGACCCACCGTCCCCTCCCTCCGCTCCTTCATGGCAGCATGCCCTGAGGTCAACAGGGAGGGTACGCATGACAGTTGAGACGCACACCCCGGATACGGCGGGCCCCCGGCGCCGCGCGGACGTCCTCGACGAGACGGCGACGCGCCCGGGGCCGCGCCGCTTCAGCGGCCCCGCGACCGGGGACGAGCGGCGGATGCTCGTCGGGTTCCTGGCGGACCAGCGCGCGACCCTGGTGCTGAAGTGCGCGGGCCTCACGGACGACCTGGCCGACCGCGCCGTCGCCCCGTCCACGCTCTCCCTCCTCGGCCTGGTCCGGCACCTCGCCGACGTCGAACGCCGCTGGTTCCGCGGGGTCCTCGCCGGTCAGGCCGATGCGGCGCCGCTCTTCTCCTCCCCCACCGACCCGGACGGGGACTTCGACGGCGCGACCCCCGACGCGGCGGCCGTCACGGCGGCCTGGGACGCCTGGCACGCGGCCGTCGCCTTCGCCGAACGCTTCACGGCCGAGGCCCCCGACCTCGACGTCTCGGCCCACGACTCCTGGCGCGGAACGGTCTCGCTGCGCTGGGTCCTCATCCACATGATCGAGGAGTACGCCCGCCACAACGGCCACGCCGACCTCCTCCGCGAACGCATCGACGGCACGACCGGCATGTGAGCGGCGCTCACCCCGCCCAGTCGACGAGCGCCGCGTAGTCGGCGTCGCCGAGCCCGCGCCGGGGGTCCACCCGGTGGAGGAGCGCCCGTCCGGGATGGCGGCCGGCGACCCACGCCCGGTCGACGGCCCCGATCTCGTCGTCCACCCAGGCGAACGACCGCCCCGCCGCCCACGCCACCAGCGCCGGCGCCTTCCAGTGGAGTCCCGGCACCCGCTCCTCCTCCCCGGGGCCGTCCGGCCAGGGGACGAGCGGCAGATCGGGCAGCCCGAGGCGCGGGGCCACCCAGGCGTTGGCGTCCTCCTCCCAGGTCGTCGCCCACACCAGCTCGTACGGGAGCGCCGCGAGCCGTGTCCCTTGCGCGGGGTCGAGCCGTGCGAGGAGCGGGCTGACGGACGGGGGCGGCGCGGGCGGATACGTCGGGTGCGGCCGTTCCCGTACGCCGAACGGGATCAGCGGCCCGTCCATGTCCAGGAAGAGCAGGGGCCTGGTCACACCCCCATCGTGCCCGGCCGGGCCTGCCCCCACCAGAACCTCGTCCGCTTCCTTACCATCCGCGACGGATCGACTTTCGTTACCCTGGCAGACATGACAGCCATGGCGCCCACCCGCACCGAGCCCGACCTCTCCTACCTCCTCGACCACACCAGTCACGTCCTGCGCAGCCGCATGACCGCCGAACTCGGCGAGATCGGGCTCACCCCCCGCATGCACTGCGTCCTCGTCCACGCCCTGGAGGAGGAGCGCACGCAGGCGCAGCTCGCCGAGATCGGGGACATGGACAAGACCACGATGGTGGTCACCGTCGACGCCCTGGAGAAGGCCGGCCTGGCCGAGCGGCAGCCGTCGAGCACCGACCGGCGGGCACGGATCATCGCCGTCACCGAGGAGGGGGCGAAGGTCGCCCAGCAGAGCCAGAAGATCGTCGACGGGGTCCACGAGAAGGCCCTGGCCTCCCTCCCCGACGAGGAGCGCGAGGTCCTGCTGCGTGCACTGAACCGCCTGGTCACCGGCCACCTGGAGACCCCCGCCGAGGGCCCGAAGGCGGCTCGCCGCGCACGGCAGCGCGCCTGACCCGGCCAACTCCTCCCGTAAAAAATAGTCTGCAACAAAACCATCTGCTAATGTCTCTCCTGTTGCCTCCACCGAACAGGGAACAGGAGAGAGAGCTCATGTCCGCGCCTGCCAGCACCCGCCCCAGCACCTCCCGCGCCAGCACCTCCCGCCGGCTCGCCCTCGGCGTCCTCGCCACGAGCATGCTGATGACGGTCCTCGACGGCAGCATCGTCACCGTCGCGATGCCCGCCATCCAGAGCGACCTCGGCTTCACCCCGGTCGGCCTCAGCTGGGTCGTCAACGCCTACCTCATCGCGTTCGGCTCGCTCCTCCTCCTCGCCGGCCGCCTCGGCGACCTCATCGGCCGCAAGCGGATGTTCCTCCTCGGCACGGGCCTCTTCACCGCCGCCTCGCTCCTCGCCGGCGCCGCCACCTCCCCCGAGGTCCTGATCGCCGCCCGCTTCCTCCAGGGCGTCGGCAGCGCGATGTCCGCCGCCGTCAGCCTCGGCATCCTCGTCACCCTCTTCGCCGAACCCCGCGAACGCGCCAAGGCCATCGCCGTGTTCAGCTTCACCGGCGCCGCCGGCGCCTCCCTCGGCCAGGTCCTGGGCGGAGTCCTCACCGACGCCCTCGCCTGGAACTGGATCTTCTTCATCAATCTCCCCATCGGCATCGCCGCCCTCCTCCTCGCCCTCCCCGCCCTGCCCTCCGACCGCGGCCTCGGCCTGAAGGCCGGCGCGGACGTCATCGGCGCGCTGCTCGTCACCTCCGGCCTGATGACCGGGATCTACGCCGTCGTCACCATCGAGGAGTACGGAGCCGGTTCGGCGCACACCCTCGGCTTCGGCGCCCTCGCCGTCGCCCTCCTGGCTGGCTTCCTCGTCCGCCAGACGAAGGCCGCCAACCCGCTCATGCCCCTGCGGATCTTCCGCTCCCGCAGCGTCTCCGGCGCCAACCTGGTCCAGATGCTGATGGTCGCCGCGCTCTTCTCCTTCCAGATCCTCGTCGCCCTCTACCTGCAGAAGGTCCGCGGCTACGGCGCCGCCGAGACCGGCCTCGCGATGCTGCCCGCCGCCGCCGTCATCGGCGTCGTCTCCCTCGGCGTCTCGGCCCGCCTCATCGCCCGCTTCGGCGAGCGGAACATCCTCCTCACCGGCCTCCTCCTGCTCGTCGGCGTCCTCGGCCTGCTGACCCGCCTCCCCGTCGAGGCCGACTACGCCACCGACCTGCTCCCCGTGATGCTGCTCGCCGCCGGCTTCGGCCTCGCGCTCCCCGCCCTCACCTCGCTCGCCATGTCCGGCGCCGAGGAGAAGGACGCGGGCCTGGCCTCCGGCCTCTTCAACACCACCCAGCAGATCGGCATGGCCCTCGGCATCGCGGTCCTCTCCACCCTCGCCGCCTCCCGCACCGAGTCCCTCACGGAGGCCGGCCGGTCCACCGCCGAGGCCCTGACCGGCGGCTACCACCTGGCCTTCGCCGTCGGCACCGCCCTGGTCCTCGCCGCTCTGGCCGTCGCCTTCACCGTCCTGCGTCCCGCACGGAACCAGCCGGAAGCCCCGGTGGGCTCGAAGGAGGACGCGGAGGAGGACTCGAAGGACGCGCGGCCCGCCCTCGTCACGCTGTGACAATGGCGCCATGAGAGCCGACCGCCTCGTCGCCGCCCTGCTCTTCCTCCAGACCAGGCAACGCGTCACCGCCGCCGAACTCGCCGCAGAACTGGGCGTGTCCGAAAGGACCGCCCGCCGGGACCTCGAAGCGCTCGCGAGCGCCGGGGTCCCGGTCCGTTCCCAGGCGGGCGTGGGCGGCGGTTGGTCGTTGGTCGGCGGAGCCCGTACCGATCTGACCGGCCTCACCGCCCCCGAGGTCCGCGCCCTGTTCCTCCTGATCGACAAGACGCCCCCGAGCCCGCAGACCCGGACCGCCCTGCGCAAGCTCGTACGGGCCCTCCCCGCGCCCCTCCGCGCGGGCGCCGAGGCCGCCGCCCGCGCCGGGACCGCCGACGGCACCGACTGGGCCGGCGCCCCCGTCTCGGTCCCGGAGGAGCCCCGACTGGCCGCTCTCCAGCAGGCCGTGGTCGAGGAGCGCGAACTCACGATCGGGTACGCCCGCCCGGGCCGGGAGCCGAGCGAACGGACCGTCCACCCGCTCGGGATCGCCACGAAGACCGGCGTCCACTACCTCGTCGCCGGTACGGAGCACGGCCCGCGCGTCTTCCGGGTCGGCCGGATCACCTCCGTGACCGAGACGGGCGCCCCCGCCGTCCGCCCCGAGGGCTTCGACCTCCCCACCGCCTGGCGCGCGCTCGCCGCCCGCATGGAAGGCCGCATGGTCGCCGCGACGGTCCGGGGCAGGGCGGCCCCGGGCACGGAGTCCGTCCTCGAAGGCCTCGTCGAAGGGCGGATACGGTACGGGGAACGCGCCCCGGACGGCTGGACGTCCATCGAGATCGACGGGCCGTCACCCGAGGTCGTCGCCGCCCGACTCGCGGGCCTGGGAGCCCGCGTGGAGCTCCTCGACCCACCCGGGGCCCGCGCGGCACTCGCCCGCATCGGCGCCGAACTCAGCGCGCTGTACGCGAAGCGGACACCGGATTCCGCGGCACCGACCCCGCCCCCGGCACCGGCCCCGCCCCCAGGCACGCCGGAAGCTCCTCCGCGTGCACCAGCGCCAGCCGCGACACGGCCCGGGTGAGCACCACGTACAACCGGTTCGTCCCGCGCGCCTCGGCCGCCACGATCGCGGCCGGTTCGACCACGACGACGTGGTCGAACTCCAGGCCCTTGACGGCCGTCGCGGGCAGCACGGTCACCCGCTCGCCCGCGCCCGCCCCCGCCCCCGCCCCGCAGCCGCGCACCGCCTCCTCCACCTCCCCCACGAGACCGTCGGCAGTGATCACCCCCACCGAGCCCTCCGCCGCGAGCGCGGCGCGCACGGCCCGGCGGGTCGCGGCGGGGAGGTCCGACGTCTCCGTCGCCCGGTGGACCGTCACCTCGCCGTCCGTTCGGACCGACCGGCCCGCCGGCACGTCCGCGCCCAGGTGCGGCAGGAGCCGGTTGGCGAGGTCCACGATCGCCGCGGGCACGCGGTAGCCGAGGGTCAGCGGCACCACCGGCGCCTCGGCCCTGCCCAGGTGGGCCAGTTGCTCGCGCCAGTCGCGGGCCGCCCACGGGGTGGTGCCCTGGGCGAGGTCCCCGAGGACGGTGAGCGAACCGAAGGCGGTCCGGCGGGCGATCGCCCTGCACTGCATGGGCGAGAGGTCCTGGGCCTCGTCGACGACGACGTGGCCGTAGCTCTCGGGGCGCTCGATCAGGCCCGCCAGCTCGTCGAGGAGGACGAGATCGGCGGCGGTCCACCGCGCCGAGCGGTACGAACGCGGCGGCCGGGTCCAGCGGATCGCCGCCGACTGGCCCTCCGTCAGCCCGCCGCCCGCCGACTCGCCCCCCGCCAGCCCGCCCCCCGCCGACTGGCCCTCCGTCGGCCCGCCGCCGGAAGCCGGGGCCCCCACCGCGTCCGGGTCCGTCAGTACCTCCGCGAGCACCTCCTCCGGTGTCGTCCTCGGCCAGCACGCGTCGAGGAAGGCGGTCACCTCCCTGGCCCGTTCGACGCGCCGCACCCAGGCCGCGCCCACCGCCCCCGACCGGCGTTCGGCCCGGAGTTGGAGGGCCCTGACGACCCGGGCGCGGACCCGCTCGCGCCCCGTGGCGTAGGGCGGCGCCTCCTCCCGTACCGCCGCGACGATCGCGGCGAGCTCGGCGGCCGGCAGCCGCCAGTGGTACGAGCCGTCGGGGACGGCCAGGTCGCCCGGCGGGACCGGGTCGACCCTGCCGTACAGCGCGCGGTGCAGCACCCCCGCCATGCGGGCGTCGTGCTTGACCCGGGCCGCCGCCTCCCCGTCCTCGGCCCGGACGGGGTGGCGGGCGAGCTCCTCGTCGAGCGTGGCCTGCCGGACGCCGGTCTCGCCGAGCGAGGGCAGCACCTCGGCGATGTACGACAGGAAGGCCCGGTGCGGGCCGAGGACGAGCAGGCCGGAGCGGCGGATCCGCTGCGGATGGCTGTAGAGGAGGTACGCGGCCCGGTGCAGGCCGACGGCGGTCTTGCCGGTGCCGGGCGCGCCCTGCACGCAGAGCGAGGCGGCCGGGTCGGAGCGTACGAGGTCGTCCTGTTCGGGCTGGATGGTGGCGGCGATGTCCCGCATGGGGCCGACCCGGGGTCGCTCGATCTCCCCGGCGACGAGCGCGCTCACCGCCTCCCCCGCCCCGCCGTCCGCGAGGCGTTCGTCCTCCAGGGCGGTGAGGTCCTCCGTGGCGCCCCGGCTGTGCGGGGCCCAGCCGAAGCGGCGGCGCCGGAGGACGCCCTGCGGGTCGTGGGCGCCGGCCTGGTAGTAGGCGCGGGAGACGGGGGCGCGCCAGTCGACGACGAGCGGCGGGGCGGCGGGGTCCTCGGCGATCCGGCGGCGGCCGATGTGGTGGGTCTGGCCGTCCTCGCGGTCGAGGCGTCCGAAGAACAGCGGGCCCGGGGGCTGTTCGCCCATCTCCTTGGCGCGGCTGCGGAGGTGGAAGCCGAGGGCCTCGGCGTCGGCGCCGGACGCGGCGACGTCCTCGCCGGTCACGACCTGTTCGGAGACGTCCGCGGCCATCCGGGTCAGGGCGGCGCGGCAGGCGTCGTGGTGGGCGCGTTCGCGGGCGAGCTCAAGGTCCAGTGACGTCATTCCGACAAGGCTAACGGAAAACGTTACCGGGTTACATTTTTTACTCGCCTACCCCTGCGCCGAAGGTCAGTACGGAAGGCCCTCCCGCAGCGCCCGGAACGCCCGCCCGGCCGCCGCCACCGCGTCCGCCTCCACCTCACCGGCCGTCTCGCCGCCCGCGATCCGGGCCGCGTTCTCCTCGGCGAGGACCCGCAGCACGGCCACGATCTGCCCGGCCGCGATCCGCGCGTCCAGCGGATCGCCGCCGAGCGCGTCCGCGAGGGCCGCCTCCGACCGCGCCCGGTACGCGTGGAGGCGCGCGACCAGGGCCGGAGTGCCGTACAGGAGCCGGTGGTACGCGAGCACGGCCGGGTGGTCGCAGAGACCGGTCACCGGGTCCCGCCGGCCGAGCCCGTCGAGCACGTGCGCGTACAGCGCGTCGAGCGGCGCGGCACCGGCCGGGCGCCCCGCCACCACCCGCGCGGCCTCGTCCTCGTGGTCCGCGAACCGGTGGAGGACGAGGTCCTCCTTGGCCGGGAAGTACCGGAAGAGGGTCGGCTTCGACACCTCGGCGGCGGCGGCCACCTCCGCGACCGAGACCGCGTCGAAGCCCTTCTCCAGGAAGAGCGCGACGGCGGCGTCCGACAGGGCCTGCCGGGTGCGCTCCTTCTTCCGTTCGCGCAGCCCGGGGACGGGAGCGGCGGAATCCGGGGCGCCGGAGCCGGGAGTGCCGGCGGAGCCCGGGGCGGCGGCGCCGGTGCCCCGGCTCATGACGCGCGCCCGTCCACCAGCACCGCGACCCCGTCCAGGATCCGGTCGAGGCCGAAGCGGAACTCGGCCTCGGGCTCGTCCGCGACGTCCAGCGCGCCCGAGTCCAGCAACCGCCCCACCGCCGGGTACTTCTCCGGGTCGGCGAGCCGCCTCAGCGTGCGGCCGTAGCGGGCGATGACCTCGTCCGGACGGGCGCCGCCCGCGGCCATCGCGGCGGCGAGGTCGGCGGTCATCAGGGCCTCGTTCTTCACGAATCCGGCGACGAGCAGGGTCACCGAGATCTTGGCGCCCTCGTCGAGGCCGGTGTCCTCCATGGCGACGAGGGCCTTCTCCCACCAGGCGACCATGTGCGGGGTCGCGGGCGGGCCGAAGACGGGGACCCGCAGCATCCAGAGGTTGCGGTGGTAGACCTCGCGCATCGCCCAGGCCCAGGCCCCCATCGCCTCGCGCCAGCCCGTGCCGGGCGGGAAGAGCTCGGGCGGGGCGCCGGTCGCGGTCTCCTGCATGAGGACGTACAGCTCGCTCTTGGCGGAGACGTACCGGTAGAGCGACATGGGCGAGACGCCGAGCTCCTTGGCGACCCGGCCCATGGAGACGGCGTCGAGCCCCTCGGCCGAGGCGAGGGAGACGGCCGCGCCGACGATCCGGTCCAGCGTCAGACCGGGCTTGGGCCCCTTCGAGGGGCGCTCCCGCAGCCCCCAGGCCGCCTCGATGCTCGGCGGCAGGAAGGTCCCGCCGTCGTCCGCGCCGTTACCGCCGTCGTCGCCCGCCATGACCCGCCGCCTCCGCACCTCGCACTCGTCCCGCACTTGACGCCCATCCTAGTAATGCGTAACCCTTACGCAGTAACGCGTATGCCATACGCAGTACGCGGCGCCGTTCACGGCACCTCGCCGCGACCGCATGAGCCCAGGGAGCACGCCATGCCACCTCCGGCCGTCGAAGCCACCGGCCTGACCAAGACCTACGGAGGCGTACGCGTCCTCGACGCGCTCGACCTCCACGTCGCGGCCGGCACGGTCTTCGCCCTCCTCGGCCCCAACGGCGCCGGGAAGACCACCACCGTCCGCATCCTCGCCACCCTCACCGCGCCCGACGCCGGCCACGCGCGCGTGGCCGGGCACGACGTCGTCACCGCGCGCTCCCGGGTCCGCCGCGCGATCAGCCTCACCGGACAGTTCGCCGCCGTCGACGAGACCCAGACCGGCGCCGAGAACCTGTGGACGGCGGCCCGGCTCTCCGGCCTCTCCCGGCCCGCCGCCGCGCGCCGCGCCACCGAACTCCTCGAACGCTTCGGCCTCGCCGCCGCCGGCGACCGGCTGACCAGGACGTACTCGGGCGGCATGCGCCGCCGCCTCGACCTGGCCGCCGGACTCGTCCGCGACCCCGGCGCGACCCGCGTGATGTTCCTCGACGAACCGACCACCGGCCTCGACCCGCGCAGCCGGCAGGAACTGTGGGCGGTGGTCCGCGAACTCTCCGCGAGCGGTACGACGGTCTTCCTGACCACCCAGTACCTGGAGGAGGCCGACCGGCTCGCCGACCGCATCACCGTCCTCGGCAACGGCCGCACCCTCGCCGAAGGCACCCCCACCGAACTCAAGGCCCGGTACGCCGCCCACCGCCTCGACCTCGTCGCGTACGACCAGGAGAGCTACCTACGGCTCGCCGCCCAAGCCGCCCAAGCCGCCGGGGCCACCCGAGCCGCCGGGCCCGCGCGTGCCGTCCACACCGCGCACCCGGCGACCCCCACGGCGACCCACGACGCCGCGACCCTCGACCCCGCGACCCGCACGCTCGGCGTCCCCACCGACGGCAGCGCCGTCCACGTCCGCGAACTGCTCGACGCACTCGACCCCGAGCGCCGGGACATCGCCCGCTTCGCCCTGCACACGGCCACGCTCGACGACGTCTTCCTGACCCTCACCGCCGACGACGACAAGGAGCCCAGCCATGTCTGACAGCCTCACCGGCGGCCTCACCGCCGCGAGCACCCTCGCCGGGCGCGGCCTCCGCCTCAGCCGCCGCAACCTCGACGCCGTCATCACCTCGATGATGATGCCGATCATGCTGATGCTCGTCTTCGTCTACTTCTTCGGCGGAGCCATCGACACCGGCACCCGGTACGTCACCTACGTCGTCCCCGGCGTGCTCGTCCTCTGCGCCGGATTCGGTGCGGCGGGCACCGCCGTCACCGTCAGCGAGGACATGCGGAGGGGGGTCGTCGACCGGTTCCGCACGCTCGACATCGGCGGAACGCCGTTCCTCGCCGGGCACGTCGCGGCCACCGTCACCCGCAACGCGCTCGCCACCACCCTCGTCCTCGGCGCGGCCTTCCTCATCGGCTTCCGCCCGACCGGCACACCGGGCGGCTGGCTCGCGGCGATCGGACTGCTGCTCGCCTGGATCACCGCCGTCTCCTGGCTGTCGGCGGCCCTCGGACTCGTCACCAGGACGGCGGAGGCCGCCGGCGCGATCACGTTCTTCATGATGTTCCTGCCGTACCCGAGCAGCGCGTTCGTGCCGATCGACACCATGCCGAGCTGGCTGCACGGCTTCGCCGAGCACCAGCCGGTGACCCCGCTCATCGAGTCGATGCGCGGCCTGCTCCTCGACCGACCGGTCGGCGACGCCCCATGGGTGGCGCTGGGCTGGTGCGCGGCCCTGCTCACCCTGGCGCTCGCCGCCTCCGGCTTCCTCTTCCGCCTCCGGACCCGCTGAGGTCAGAAGATGTCGGGCGAGAACGGCCGCAGCGGCGTACGGAACAGCAGGTCGGCACGGGCGGCCGCGCCCGGCGTGAGCTCCTCGACGCGCCCCAGCCGGGCCAGCCGTACCGCCGACTCGTCGCCGAACGCCAGTGTCCCCAACTCCGCGATGTCGAAAGCGAGATCGGCGGAGCCGGCGGACTCGGCGGTACGGACACAGGCCGCGCCCGCCGGGGAGGCGTCGAGGCGGTAGCGCCCGCCCGCCAGACCGTCCGCGTCCCGCAGGTCGAGGACGAGACTCCCCTCCACCGGATACGTCCGGCTCTCCAGGACCCGGACGACGTCGAGGACCCGGACCCACAGCATGTCGGCGTACGTCAGCGTCTTCGCCGCGCGCGGGTCCGGCAGGAGCAACGGCAGCAGATCGTCGGGCGCCCGGTAACCGGAGCGGACCGTGGTGATCCAGTCGATCGAGCAGACGTACTGCCAGAGGGCCCGCTCGGCAGCCGGGGTGACGGCGATCAGGTCCCGTACGGACGCGGTGTTCACGGGCTGCTTGGCGTCGTCCCACTTGTCGTCGGCGGTGTAGGCGGCGAACCCCTCCACCTCGCCGGACGCGGAGCGGTAGACCGCGTAGAACGGCTCCTTCCACGGGTCGAGCTGGTACCCGAGACCGGTGCCGAGCTCCCAGTCGCGCGTGCTGCGGTCGGTGACCCCGGCGCGGACGCCGGCGAGCCGGCGGTGCACTTCGGGACCGATCTTGCGGATCTCCTCGCCGTCGGCCAGGTCGATCCGGCCGCCGTCCTCCGGGCGCCCCGTGCGCCGCGGGTCGAGCCCGGCCCGCCGTACGTCGACGCTCCACTCGGTGCACCAGCTGGCCGGGCCGAAGCCGTACCGCCCGTAGATCGGGTACTCGGCGGCGATCAGCGTCGCGATCGCGTCGCCCCGCTCCTTCGCGGCGGCGAGGTCGGCGCGCATCATGCGGCTCAGCAGCCCCTGGCGCCGGTGCGTCGGGGAGACGGTGACCTGGGTGATGGCGTCGGCGGTGAGGCTGCCGCCGCCGACCGTGCTGACCTCCTGCCGGAACGACCGGAGGGTACCGACGATCCGGTCGCGGTCGAAGGCCCCCAGCGTCCGCGCGAGGTCGGAGTTCGCGAGGCGGTCGGCGACCAGGGCGTCGGGGACGCCGGGCGGCCGGAGGAACCCCGTCTGCAGGGCGAGGAGCCAGCCGGGGAAGTCGGATTCCGTCACCGCGCGCACGTCGACACTCATTCCCCGACCCTACGCAGCGCCGCCCCGGCACCGCACGCGGGTTTCCCCGACACCCGCCGCCCTTCACGACCGGGGGCCACCCGCCGCCCCTCAGGCCGGCCCTCCACCGCCCTCAGGACCGGCCATCCGTCGCCCCTCAGGACCAGCCATCCACCGCCGCCAAAACCGGGCCACCCGCCGCCCCTCAGGCCAGCAGGTCGTCGACCTGTGCCTCGCCCTCGCGGTAGCGGCGGGCGATCTCCCCGCTGCAGTCGTCGGCGGTCCGCTGGAGGCCCTGCCGCCGGAGCGAGATCTGCTGCTCGTACCCCGCGAGCCGCCCCATCGCCGCGTGCAGTTCCTCGTCCGTACGGGCCGTCAGGTCCGACAGCTCGACCTCCGACAGCATCTCGGACGCCAGCCGCCGGTACTCCTCGCCGCGCGGAGTCGACAGCGTCACGTGCCGCGCCGAGGTCCGGTGGCGCGAGGGCACGTCGGCGAGGATCTCGGAGAGCCGGTCGAGGACCGGGGCCTCCGGGTCGGTCCGCCGCGCCAGCTCGGCCCGCAGGATGTCGATCCGGCCCTGGAGCATCCGACGTACGTAGCTCAGGTCGGCCTCGTCGCTCTGCGCCTCCCGGCGCAGCGCGCGCAGCTCGGGCAGCCGCAGCGCGCCGAGGTCCGACTGCGCCCGGTCCGTCAGGGCCGGCTCTACGGTCCGCTGCACGGGCGGACGCGCGATCGGGCTTCCGCCCATGCCTCCTCCAGGGCTTCGTCCCGCACTTCCGGCGCGGAACAGCGGTACGGGGCCGGACGGCGTCGGCCCGGTGCCAGGTGCACTCATGAGAATCGTCCCCTCGACCGGTGCGGAGCCGCACCGCCTGACAGGCATCGTGCCACTCCCACCCGTGCACGTGCAGGCGCTCTGCACCCGTTCGGCCCCCCACTGTTCCCGGCCGGTACGTTGGGACACATGCGAGCCGTGGTGCAGAGAGTGGACGGCGCGAGCGTCGTCGTCGCAGGGGAGACCGTCGGAGAGATCGTCGGCGAGGGGCTGTGCGTCCTGGTCGGGGTGACCCACGACGACACCCCGGAGAAGGCCGCCCAATTGGCCAGAAAGCTCTGGTCCGTCCGGGTGCTCGACGGCGAGAAGTCGTGCTCCGACGTGAACGCGCCGCTGCTGGTGATCTCTCAGTTCACCCTCTACGGAGACGCCCGCAAGGGCCGCCGCCCCACCTGGAACGCCGCCGCCCCCGGCCCGGTCGCCGAACCCCTCGTCGACGAGGTCGTCGCGCAGCTGCGGAACCTGGGGGCGCACGTGGAAACGGGCCGCTTCGGAGCGGACATGCGCGTCTCGCTCACGAACCACGGCCCGTTCACGGTCCTGCTGGACGTCTGAGCCCTCGTACAGGCCCGGCCTACGACTCAGGCCCTGTCTACGGCTCGACGACCGTCTCCTGAGCCGCCGCCGTGTTCCCGACGACCAGCGGCGCGTCCACCGGGACGTTCCGCTTCACCAGCGCCAGGGCGATCGGCCCCAGCTCGTGGTGGCGGACGGCGGTCGTCACGAAACCGAGCTGCCGGCCCTCCTCCCCGTCGGCGGCCAGCCGGACCGCCGCACCGTGCGCGGGCAGCAGCACCTCGCTGCCGTCCAGGTGCAGGAAGACCAGTCGGCGCGGCGGCTTCCCCAGGTTCTGCACGCGGGCGACGGTCTCCTGCCCCCGGTAGCAGCCCTTCTGGAGGTGGACGGCGCTGCCGATGAGGCCGACCTCGTGCGGGATGGTCCGGTGGTCGGTCTCGAAGCCGAGCCGCGGCCGGTGCGCCTCGACGCGCAGCGCCTCGTACGCGAGGATCCCGGCGGCCGGGCCGTGCGAGGCGGCGAACGACTCCAGGTCGGCACGGGGCAGGAGCAGATCGCGGCCGTACGGGGTCTCCCGTACGACGACGCCCTCGGGGACCTCGGCGACGGAGCCGGCCGGGAGGTAAACGACCGCGAGGTCGTCCGTACGGTCGGCGACCTCGACCCGGTAGAAGAACTTCATCGACTCCAGGTACGCGACGAGCTCCTCCCGCGTCCCCGGCTCGACGTGCGCCCAGAGCGTCTCGCCGTCGTCGACGAGGTACAGGGCGTGCTCGATGTGCCCGTTCGCGGAGAGGACGAGCGCCTCGGTCGCCTGCCCGGGCGGCAGGTCGGTCATGTGCTGGGTGACGAGCAGATGGAGCCAGCTCAGCCGGTCGTCGCCGGTGACGGCGACGACACCGCGGTGGGAGAGGTCGACGAAACCGGAGCCGTCGGCGAGGGCGCGCTGCTCGCGGAACAGCTCGCCGTAGTGGGCGGCGACGCCTTCGTCGCGGCCTTCGGCCGCGACGGCGCCGGGCAGGGACAGCAGAGGGCTCTTCATGGAAGAAAGCCTACGACTCGCCGGCCGTGGCCTTCCCGGTGCACTCCGCGCAGCGGCCGAAGATGGCGAAGTGCTTCATGTCCGTCTCGAAGCCGAAGGCCTCACGGAGCTTCCCGGTGAACTCGGCGGCCACCTCGACGTCCGCCTCGATGACGCCGGAGCAGTCCCGGCAGACCAGGTGCAGATGGTGGTGCCGGTCGGCGAGGTGGTACGTCGGAGCCCCGTGCCCCAGATGGGCGTGGCTCACGAGCCCGAGCTCCTCCAGGAGCTCCAGGGTCCGGTACACGGTGGAGATGTTCACCCCGGAGGCGGTCCTGCGGACCTCGACCAGGATCTCGTCGGGCGTCGCGTGCTCCAGCGCGTCGACGGCCTCCAGGACGAGCTGCCGCTGCGGCGTCAGCCGGTAGCCGCGCTGCCGCAGGTCGCTTTTCCAGTCGGTGGTCACCACGCCCCCCAGTGTAGGAGGGCGCGGCGCGCCACCCCCAGGTGTCTAGCGGAAGAAGGCGATGCCGTCGTCCGGCAGGTCGCCGAGGTTGCGGGCCATCTCCGCGACCTCCTCGGGCGTCACGACCTTCTTCAGGTGCGCCGACATGTAGGGGCGGAGCGGGACCTCGGGGGTCGCCTTCTCGCCGACCCACATGAGGTCGCTCTTGACGTAGCCGTAGAGGCGCTTGCCACCGCTGTACGGGCCCGAGGCCGCCGTCCGGGCGACGGCGTCCGTCGCGAGGTCGATCTGCGGCTTCTGGTCGGCGAGCTCGCCGTACCAGATCTCGACGATGCCCTCGTCACGGACCATGACGATCTCGACCTTGCGGTCCTTGTCGATGCGCCAGTAGCCGCTCTCGCTCTCCAGCGGACGGACCTTGTTGCCGTCCTTGTCGAGGACCCAGGAGTGCGAGTGGTACTCGAGGAAGTCCCGGCCGTCGTGGCTGAACGTCACGGACTGGCCGAAGTTGCACTTCTCGGCGCCGGGGAAGTCGGAAACGCCCGCACCCTCCCACGTACCGAGCAGGAACGCGAGGGGGACGAGGTCCGGATTGAGGTCGGACGGGATCTCGATCATGAGCAGCTCTGGCGTTCTCTAGAAGTGGTTAGCGCTGGCCCTGGTACAGCTTCTTCACGGCCAGTCCGGTGAAGGCGAGCACGCCGACAGCGACCAGAACCAGCAGAACTTCGAAGAAAATGATCACAGGGTGCTCCTCGACTGAGCGGTGAAGGCGGAACGGGCCGGACCCCAGCTTAGTGGGCGGGGGCCCGGCCCACTCTGTGAGGTGGGTCTAGCGACACACGGTGGCGATCAGCCGAGCAGCTGCGCCTGGAGGGCGACGGTCTGCTGGAAGGGCACGACGAGCGCCTCGCCCTTACGGGTCTGGGTGATCAGCCCGAGGGTGTCGCCGGCCTGGATGTACGCCCACCGGGTCTGCTCGGGTCCGTACGGCTTCCGCTCGTCGAAGGCGTACAGGGAGAGGGAGGGCACCCGGACGTCCTTCAGTGCGGTGTCCGCCGTCTCGCCGTCGACGCCGGCCGGGAGCCTGCTGCCGCGTACGCCCGTGTCCAGGACGTCGTCCTTGAACGCGTCCGCGAACGCGACCGACGTGAACCGCATCAGGTACACCCGGGTGGTCGTGCCGTCCGGCGTCGTCCAGCCGCGGGCGGCGATGTGCCGCAGGGCGGACTCGGCCAGGGCCTCCTTCACCGCGACCCGGTCGTCGGCGTGGAAGTGCGCGAGGTAGGTGTCGAGACCGATCCAGCCCCCCTTCAGGCGGGGGTCGACCGTGGCGCCCTCCGGGGCGGGCAGCACGAGCTTGCGGAGGTCGGTGTGGTGGACCTCGCCGGCGTTCCCGTCGGAGTACGGACGCGGGACCCCCTCGGGCAGCGCCGGCAAGGCGATCCCGGGGTAGGTCCAGCGGCCGTCGGACTCGGTCGCGAGACCGGGCACCTCGGTGCGCTCCATGGACGTCAGCCCCAGGGCCGTACCGGCTCCGACGCCGCCGCACACGAGAACGGCGGCGGTCCAGCGGGCGATGGCCGCGAGCAGCGGCCGCCGGGACTTCTTCGGCGCGGGGACGGGTGTGGCTTCGACTTCGGCCTCGGCTTCGGCCTGAGGCACGGACGGTGCGGGGATCCGGGGCTCGACCTGAGCTTCGGCCTGGGCCTGGGCCTCGGTCTGCGGCTCGGCCTCCGGCTCGCTCTGTGACTCGGCCTGGGTCTGGGTCTGCTCGGTCATACGTACTCCCCCGGGGACTCGATGTGGTCGAGCTGCTGCTTGAGCAGGTCCGCCACGGCCGCCGGGTCGAACGGCCTGGCGCCCGCCGCCGTGACCGAGACCATGACCTCGGAGTCGTAGGCGACGCAGACCATGCCGTCGAGCTGCTCCTCCCGTTCCTTCTTCTTCAGCGTCTTGTCCTCGGGCATGAGGTAGCAGGCGGCGTTCCGGTGGTCCTTCACCTTGGGCCCCTTCGGGAACTCCAGGACCTCCAGGACCTCCTTGCGGAGCCTGAAACTGTCCTTGATCCGCTTCTTGTCCTTCATCCGCGTGATCTGGACGGAGAGGACGGCGGCGTCGGTCAGGTCCGTGAAGGAGCGGACCGCGATGCCCTGGATGCCGAGCCGGTCGACGTCCTTCTCGTACGCGCGCCGCTTCTTGCCGGAGAGGCCTTCGCCCTCCTGCTTCATCTGCGCGACGGCCTCCGCCTCGCCCAGCTCGCCGTCGTTACCGAACAGCTCGTGGTCGGGGCCGAGCGCGTAGCCGGGCGGCGCGGGCAGCAGCAGTTTGCTCAGCGGCGTGTCCGCCCTGCCGCGCGCGGCGGACTCGGCGGCAGGGTCGGTGTCGTTCGCGGTCGTCTCCGCCGGGCCCCACACCTCCGTCGGCGCGGTGCGGTCGGCGGAGGAGACGGTGACGGCGGTGTACGTCACGCCACCGCCCGCCGCGCCGAGGACCAGCACGGCGGGCAGGACGACCCCGAGCAGGGTGCGGCGCGCGCCGCGCTTCGGCTGCCGCGGGCCCTCGGCGGCGGCTTCACCGAGTGGGGTGGGTTCCATGGGTTCGGTGGGTTCGATGGGTACGTTCACGTCGTTCCGGTCCTCAGTCACAGGCGCCCCAGCTGTCGCTCGGCCAGCGAACGGATGTCCTTCTCCGCGATCTTCTTCGAGTCGAAGATGAAGATCTCGACCGCGATGTCGCCGCGGTGGAAGTAGGCCCTGGCCTCGTAGAAGTCCAGGTAGCCGGCCTCCCGCCGCACGGGGAAGACGTAGTAGCGGCCGTCGCCGGAGCCCTTGAGGGCCTCGCCCTCGCCCTCCGCGTACTCCTCGTCGGGCATGTAGCCCTGCTGGTCCTCGACGTGATCCTGCGCGCCGAGTTCGTCGCCCGGGCGGTACTGGATCAGGCGGACCTGGCTCAGCCGGTTCTCGCCCGTCTTCCAGGACGTGACCGCGACGCGCCGGATGCCCAGCTCCAGCTGGTAGCTCAGTGCCTCCCCGGCCCGCTCGAAGTCGGAGGCGTATTCGCGGACCGACATCCAGCCGTCGTGGTCTCCGAACTCGTCCTTCTTCGCGCCCGCGGGCTTCGGGACCAGCAGCTTTCGCAGGTCGCCCTGTGCCTTGGCCTGACGGTCCTCCGAGGCCGGGAGCGGATCCGGCGCCTGGCCCTTGGGAAGAGGCTTGGGATAGGCGAGGGCAGGCTGGTTCAGCGGCGGGAGCGGCGTCGGTTCACGCTGTGCCTGGACGCCGTATCCGACCGCCGTGCCGCCGACGAGGCCGAGGACGGCGGCGACGGCGATGAGCCCGACCGTACGGAGGGCCCGGCGGCGCGGTCGTACGACCTCGGCCGGTGCCGCCGTTCCCTGATCAGGGATGGTTTCTACGTTGTTCAACAGTCCCCCCACGAGACCTGAATCGCGGATTCCGTAACCCGCGCACCCTGCTGACACGTGAGAGCCGCATGGGGTTGCAGTGCCGCGCATTACAGTTCGGCATATGGCGAAGAAGCTCGTGATCAAGGTGACCGCAGGGGCCGACGCCCCCGAACGCTGCTCCCAGGCCTTCACGGTGGCCGCCGTCGCCGTCGCCAGCGGGGTCGAGGTCTCGCTCTGGCTGACCGGCGAGTCGGCGTGGTTCGCCCTCCCGGGCCGCGCGGCCGAGTTCGAGCTGCCGCACGCCGCGCCCCTGCCGGACCTGATCGACTCGGTCCTGGCGGCCGGCCGCGTGACGCTGTGCACGCAGTGCGCGGCCCGTCGCGAGATCACGGAGAAGGACGTCCTGGACGGCATCCGCATCGCGGGCGCACAGGTCTTCGTCCAGGAGGCCATGGCCGACGAGACCCAGGCCCTCGTCTACTGAGGACGCACTACTTCCGACGCTTCTTGCCGTCGAGTTCGTCCCACCACTCGTCCGACTTCGGATCCCCCGAAGGGTCGTCCCACCAGCGGTCCTCCGGGCCCCGGCGGTTCGCGATCATCGCGGCGAACGGGGGGATGACCATGGCGACGACGCACATGCCGATCGCCACCGGCATCGAGAAGAGCCGCACGACGGCCCAGGCGCCCACGAAAAGCACCAAGCAGGCGCCCATCAGCCAGAAGTAGACGTGGCGACGGCGTGCGTACACCTCTTCAGCGTACGTCCGGACCCCGAGTCCGGACAGACCGGAGGGCCGTGCCTCAAGTCCTGGAAATGGCGTCCAACCCCCCAGGAGGCACGGCCCTCCGGCCGGTATGCGAGGCTTCGCGCCGCGCCGGAATCCGGCGGCCGGAGGCCGACGCGGCGGCTCGAAGCCTGTGCGGCGCCCCCCGCCGAGCGGTGCGAGGGGCGTCAGAGAATCAGACCGCGATGGCGACCTCCGCGAGGCCGCCCTTCTGCGCCACGACCTGGCGGTCGGCGGTGCCGCCCGGGACCAGGGCGCGGACGGTCCAGGTGCCCTCGGCCGCGTAGAAACGGAACTGTCCGGTCGCGGAGGTCGGGACCTCGGCCGTGAACTCGCCGGTCGAGTCCAGGAGGCGGACGTAACCGGTGACGGGCTCGCCGTCCTTGGTCACGAAGCCCTGGATGGTGGTCTCACCGGGCTTGATCGTCGAGGCGTCGGGGCCGCCGGGCTGCGCTCCACACATGGTGTTCTGTCCTTACGGTCGAGGGGTCCGGAGAAGGGGAGGTCCGGAGGACTTACTTGTTGGCGCCGAGCTCGATCGGCACGCCGACGAGGGAGCCGTACTCGGTCCACGAGCCGTCGTAGTTCTTGACGTTCGTGACCTCGAGCAGCTCGTGCAGGACGAACCAGGTGAGCGCGGAGCGCTCACCGATGCGGCAGTACGCGATGGTGTCCTTCGCCAGGTCGACCTGCTCGTCCTCGTAGAGGGCCTTGAGCTCGGCGTCCGACTTGAAGGTGCCGTCGTCGTTGGCGTTCTTCGACCACGGGATGTTGCGGGCGCTCGGCACGTGGCCGGGGCGCTGCGACTGCTCCTGCGGGAGGTGCGCCGGGGCGAGCAGCTTGCCGGAGAACTCGTCGGGCGAGCGGACGTCGACCAGGTTCTGGGCGCCGATCGCGGCCACGACGTCGTCGCGGAACGCGCGGATCGAGGAGTCCTGGGCCTGGGCCTTGTACTCGGTGGCCGGGCGGGCCGGCACGGCGGAGCCGTCGACCAGGTCGCGGGAGTCGAGCTCCCACTTCTTGCGGCCGCCGTCGAGGAGCTTCACGTCCTGGTGGCCGTAGAGCTTGAAGTACCAGTAGGCGTAGGAGGCGAACCAGTTGTTGTTGCCGCCGTAGAGGACGACCGTGGTGTCGTTCCCGATGCCCTTGGCCGAGAGGAGCTTCTCGAAGCCCTCCTGGTCGATGAAGTCACGGCGGACCGGGTCCTGAAGGTCCTGGGTCCAGTCGATCCGGATGGCGTTGCGGATGTGGTTCTTCTCGTAGGCCGAGGTGTCCTCGTCTACCTCGACGATGGCGACCTGCGGGTTGTCGAGGTTGGCCTCGACCCAGTCCGCGTCGACCAGGACGTCGCTGCGAGCCATGCTGTTCTCCTCCGGGGCAGTGTGCGGCGGTGTGGTGCGGTTGGTGCGGGTTTGTGATCCGGTACGCGTCGTCGCGTGGCGTACGCGTGCGTACGGCTGCACAGGTCGGCCCCGACCGCGGTCGAAGGGCCTGAGGGAATACGGGAGTCGGCGCTCCCGCTCAGACTGAGCGACAGAGCATGGCGGCGACGCGGCACAGGTCTACTGCCCGCCGCTTCGTGAGATCCGCCTGTCGCTTCATGCCCTCGATCGTAGGGACGGACAGGCGGCCGTGTCACCGGTGTGTCATATTTTGAGACGCGATCGTCCGAGATGCGAGACGCGATCACCGTACGGGTCGGCTCCGGACGCCTCCGCGCGGCGGTGTCCGGTTCGGTTTCTGCGGATCGGACAGCGACGTCTCAGCATGTGACCAGGCGTGCCGTCCATGGGTCGAGCGGGGCCGAACGGGGCGTACGAGGGCGTACGAGGGCGCATGGGCGCGCACAGAGGCGTACGGGAGCGTGGCGACACAGCCGCGTGGTGATTGGCCGCGTGGTGATGGCCGGTGCCGCTCACGGGCCGCTCACGGGCCGCCGGTGGGGCACTCGCCGTCCTGGTGGGCCGGGACCGTGTCGACGTGCGCCGGCCGGAGTGCGAGGGCGCGGCCAGGGTCCGCGCGCGGGCCCCCGTCGCCCCCTCCGGGCCTCAGCCCGCCAGGGCGATGTCCTTGCCCGTCACCGCGACGGCGAGGCCGTCCGGCCTGGCCTCGACCTTCTCCACCTTCATCCCGGCGATCAGCCCGATCGGCCGCTCGAAGTCGGTCCGCTCGCGGACCAGTTGCTCCACACCCGGAATGCCCTCGCCCGGCACCTCGTCCGCGCGGACCTTGATCGTGTCGCCGTTCACCACGGTCACCGTGGACAGGACCGAGCGGGTCAGCGTGCGGCCCATGATCTCGACCCCGCCGGTGACCTTCACCTTCCCGTCGCCGCCGTAGGCGACGGTGGCCTCGCGGTCGGAGGCGGCCGTGAGGTCCGCGTACGAGATGAGGGCCGTGCCGGACGCCGAGCCCGCCCGCGCGCCCGACCAGTCGCCGGTGACGGTCACGTCCCGGAGCGCGGCCGTCAGCTCGCCGATCCGGATCTGCCGGCTGCCCGCCGTCGCCTCGACGCCCTTCGCCACCACGTCGACCTCGTCGAACCGCTTGTCCGCGACCTGCGTGAGGAAGGGGAAGCCCTTGATGTCGATCTCGATCGAGTCGCTCTTCGTCCCCGAGAGCTTCACCCGGCTCGCCGCCTCCGACTCGGCGTACGCCACGGCGAGCCGGTCGATCCCGACGAGCACCCCGCCCAGCACGACGGCCACGATCAACAGAATCCGCAGTGCTCGCATGGGTTGTGCGTCTCCCCGGTAGACAGAAATGCGACTGGATAAGTGTTCGGCCCCCCGACACGAAGATCGACGTGTCGAGGGGCCGATTGGTTCCCTTCCGGGTCCTGGCCGGACTCAGGCCAGGGCACGGCCCAGCAGGTAGACGGCGGGCGCGGCGGCCGTCAGCGGCAGCGCGATTCCCGCGGTCATGTGGACGAAGCGCGACGGGTAGTCGTAGCTGGCCACCCGCAGGCCGACCAGCGCGCAGACCCCGGCCGCGAGGCCGATCAGCGCGCCGGAGGTGCCCAGGTCGGTCAGCCCGCCGGCCGCGATGCCCGCGCCCGCGCCCGCGAGGAGCGCGACGACCAGCGAGACCGGGCCGGGCAGCGGGAGCGCCCGGGCGACGACGGCCGCGGCGACCGCGATCCCGCCGACGACGACCGCGTCCGGGGCGGCGCCGAGGTGCCCGGCGGCGACGACCGTCAGCGCGGCCGAGGCGACGCCGGCCATCAGGCCGTACATGCGCTCGTCCGGGTCGGCGTGGCTGCGGAGCTGGAGGACGAGACAGAGCAGGACCCAGGCGCCGAGCGTGCCCAGGATCGCGGCGGCCGCGTGCTCCCGGCCGGCGGCCAGGAGGGCGGCGTCGGCGACGAGACCGCCGACGAAGGCGAGGGCGATGCCCTGCCGGGCGGGCCACATGCCGTTGAGCCGGAACCAGCCGGCGGCGGTGAGGCCCTGGAGGAGGACGAGCGGGACGAGCAGCCCGTACGGGCCGAGGGTGGCGCCGCCGGCGAGCAGCAGGCCGAGGACGGCGGTCAGGGCCGCCGGCTGGAGACCGGGCTCGATCACGGGCGAGCGGCCTTCGGCCCGCGCGCGCTGGGCGTCGGTGATCCGGGTGTTGCCGGAGGTGGTCGGCGACGAATAGCCGGCCCCCGCCGCCTCGGCCACGGGAGCGGCGGCGGCCACGGGCTCGGGCGCGTACTCCACCGGTACGGGCGTGTCGTACGCCATGGGAGCAGCCGGAGCCGCCGGAGCCGCCGCGTACTGCTGCTGCTCGTACGGCTGCGGCTGCTGCGGCTGCTGCTCGTACGTCATGCCCTGCGGCGGCAGGTACGCCGTGTTGTCGTACGCGGGCTCGTACGCGGGCTGCGCGTACGGATCCTGGTGCTGCGCCTCGTACGCCACGGGCTGCGGCGGCTGCTGCTGGACCGCGGGCTGGAACTGCGTGTCCCAGGTCTGGCCCTCCCACGTCTGCGTGACGTCGTGGCCGTGCTGCCCGTTCGCGTACGGGTCGTACTGCTGGTCGTTGCTCATGCTGCGGGGTTCACCCTCCTGCGAACGGGGGGAGCACCTCGACCGTGCCGCCCTCGGCAAGCCGTACGGTCTCATGGCTCCGGGTGCCGACGGGGTCGCCGTCGATCAGGAACGAGCACCGCCGGAGGACCTGGGCGAGCTCGCCCGGGTGCTGCTCGCGGGCCGCTTCCAGGGCCTCCGCCAGGGTCTCGGCGGTGTACGGCTCCTCGGCGACACCGGCGGCGGCCTTGGCCGCGGCCCAGTAGCGGATGGTTCCCGCTGCCATAGCGGCGCTCCCTTCGTTCGTGTGCGCGCCGCTCCCCATGATGGGCTATCGGCGCGTGAGCCAGTCCCCCAGCCGCCCCTCCGTACCCCGCTCCAGGGCCGCGTGGCAGGACGACGGACCCGCCCATGGAGAAGCCGACCGTCACGCGAAGGCGCGGGCGGCGCGCCGGACGGCGCGCCGGACGGCCGATCCGGTGAAGCCGCGGGCGACGACCACGGCCGTTTCGGTGACACTTGCCGCAGGGGGTTCGTCAACCGACTCGATACGGACACCGTCATCCGTACGCAACATCACACGCCGCGGATCACGCGGATGGACGGAAGTGAGCGACGAGACATCCACCATGTGAAATCAGCTCTCTCCCTCTGAACTCATGTGGGCTATTCTGCTGGGCATGAGGATCCGGGCGACGCAGCCCCCGGGTCCTTTTGCGTTTTCCGACCGTTGTTACGGATAGGTGAACAAAAGCTCTCAGGGCGCGAGAGCTTTCAGTGATCTGTACGAAGCAGTGCACGTCCTCGCAGGGACCGAGGAGGAACCGCGTGATGAGCGAGCGAACGAAGCACGACCGACCGATGACAGGTGGCGCGGTATGAGCTCTCTGCTGCTCCTGACCAACGCCCTCCAGCCGTCGACCGAGGTGCTGCCCGCACTCGGCCTGCTGCTGCACAACGTCCGGGTGGCTCCGGCCGAGGGCCCGGCCCTCGTGGACACCCCCGGCGCGGACGTGATCCTCGTCGACGGCCGGCGCGACCTCCCGCAGGTCCGCTCGCTCTGTCAGCTGCTGCGCTCCACGGGGCCCGGCTGTCCGCTGATCCTCGTCGTCACGGAGGGCGGTCTCGCGGCCGTCACCGCCGACTGGGGCATCGACGACGTCCTCCTCGACACCGCGGGACCGGCCGAGGTCGAGGCGCGGCTGCGGCTCGCGATGGGCCGCCAGCAGATCGTCTCCGACGACTCCCCGATGGAGATCCGCAACGGCGACCTGTCGGTCGACGAGGCGACGTACAGCGCGAAACTCAAGGGCCGGGTCCTGGACCTGACCTTCAAGGAGTTCGAGCTCCTCAAGTACCTGGCCCAGCACCCTGGCCGGGTCTTCACGCGTGCCCAGCTCCTCCAGGAGGTGTGGGGGTACGACTACTTCGGCGGCACCCGTACGGTCGACGTCCACGTGCGGCGGCTGCGGGCGAAGCTGGGCCCCGAGCACGAGTCGCTGATCGGCACCGTACGGAACGTCGGCTACCGCTTCGTCACCCCGGAGAAGGTCGAGCGCGCGGCCGAGGAGGCCCGGGCGAAGGACACCCGGACGGAGGAGGCCGCCCGCGCCGCCCGTGTCAAGGAGGCCGACCGGGACGTCACTCCGGCGGAGGACAGGAACGTGGCGGACGCCACAGTGCGACCTGCCGGTAGGTAGGTCACCCCGCGTAGACTGCCGCGCGTGGCCAAGGTGACGCGGGATGACGTAGCTCGACTGGCAGGTACTTCGACCGCGGTCGTGAGCTACGTCATCAACAACGGACCCCGGCCGGTCGCCCCGGCCACGCGCGAGCGTGTCCTCGCCGCCATCAAGGAGCTGGGGTACCGCCCCGACCGGGTGGCCCAGGCGATGGCGTCCCGGCGCACGGACCTCATAGGCATGATCGTCCCGGACGCCCGGCAGCCGTTCTTCGCGGAGATGGCGCACGCGGTCGAGCAGGCCGCAGCCGAGCGCGGAAAGATGGTGCTCGTCGGCAACTCCGACTACCGGACCGAGCGCGAGGTCCACTACCTGCGGGCCTTCCTCGGCATGCGGGTCTCCGGACTGATCCTGGTCAGCCAGGGCATGAGCGAGCAGGCCGCGAGCGAGATCGAGGCCTGGGACGCCCGCGTGGTGCTGCTGCACGAGCGCCCCGAGGCGATCGACGACGTGGCCGTCGTGACGGACGACATCGGCGGCGCCCAGCTCGCCACCCGGCACCTCCTGGAGCACGGCCACGCCTACGTGGCCTGCCTCGGCGGCATCCCGAACACCCCGGCCGTCGGCGACCCGGTCGCCGACCACGTCGAGGGCTGGCGGCGCGCCATGGCGGAGGCGGGCCTCACGACCGAGGGCCGGCTCTTCGAAGCCCTGTACAACCGCTACGACGCCTACCAGGTGGCGCTGAAGCTGCTCGCGGGCCCGGACAGGCCGCCGGCCATCTTCTGCTCGACCGACGACCAGGCCTTCGGTGTCCTGCGGGCCGCGCGCGAGCTGCGCATCGACGTGCCGTCGGAGCTGGCGGTCGCGGGCTTCGACGACGTGAAGGAGGCGGCGCTCACCGACCCGCCGCTGACCACGATCTCCTCGGACCGCCCGGCGATGGCCCGGGCGGCGGTGGACCTGGTCCTGGACGACAGCCTGCGCGTGGCGGGCTCGCGCCGCGAGCGGGTCAAGCTCTTCCCGTCGGGCCTGGTCGTCCGCCGCTCCTGCGGCTGCGGCGAGTAGGCGTTCACGCCGGTACGGGCAGCGCGCCCGTACCGTGCGCCGGGCGCTCCGCCCTCGGTGGACGACGGCTCGGACGGAGCCCCGCCCAGGGGGATCCTTATTTCGGGCATACAGGGTTCTGTCGGGCTTCTCAGCCGGTCCTCAGGCGGCTCTCATGTACGGCTCCGAGAGTCATAGCCATGACGGACTTCCAGGAGCAGCAGCCGCAGCAGCAGCCGTACTACCCGCCGCAGCCCCCGAGGCCCCCGTACGCCCCGACGCAGCAGCAGGGTGACCGGCAGCCGCACGACGCCACGCAGCCGTACGAGACCACGCAGCCGTACGAGGCGGCCCGGCCGTACGAGGCGACCCGGCCGATCACCACCGAGCCGGGGACCACGATCTGGCCGTCCGGCGGGCACGTCCCTCCGTCCGGCGGGCACCTCCCGCCGCCGCCCCTGGACCCGCCGGTCGCCGTCGCGGCGGCCGCCGCCCCGGGCGCCGGGCGCCGCGCCAAGCGCGGGGTCGGGCTCCTCGCGGCCGTGGCCATCGCGGCCGCGGCGGTCGGCGGCGGCACCGCGACCCTCGTCCAGCAGCTCACCACCGACGCCCCCGCCACCGCCTTCTCGGGCGTGAACGGCACGAACGTCTCCGCGAGCAGCGTGGGCACGGTCGCCGGCGTCGCCCAGGCCGTCTCCCCCTCCATCGTCGAGATCTCCGCGACCTCGGACGCCGGCAAGTCCACCGGCTCGGGCGTGATCATCACCTCCGACGGCGAGATCATCACCAACAACCACGTGATCTCCGGCGCCTCCCAGGTCAGCGTGCAGCTCAGCGACGGCAAGTCGTACCGGGCGGAGGTCGTCGGCACCGACCCCGACAAGGACCTGGCGCTGATCAAGCTCCAGGGCGCCTCCGGCCTGAAGGCCGCCACGCTCGGCGACTCGTCCAAGGTGAAGGTCGGCGAGGAGGTCGTGGCGATCGGCTCCCCCGAGGGCCTGACCGGCACGGTCACCAGCGGCATCGTCTCCGCGCTCGACCGGGACGTGACGGTCGCCAAGAACGACGACGGTGACAGCTCCGGCCAGGACCAGCGGCAGCCGCAGTACGACCCGCGACAGGGCTGGCCGTTCGAGTTCGGCGGACAGCAGTTCAACGGCGACACGGGCACGTCGAAGACGACGTACAAGGCGATCCAGACCGATGCCTCGCTCAACCCGGGGAATTCCGGCGGTGCGTTGATCAATATGAACGGCGAGATCATCGGAATCAATTCGGCCATGTACTCGCCCAGCGCTTCGAGCGGTTCCACGGCCGGAAGTGTCGGCCTCGGATTCGCCATTCCGGTCGACACGGTGAAGGCCGACCTCGACGGCCTCCGTTCCGGCGGCGACAACTGACCGGTGTCCGGAGTGCGTGCGAGGCTGGTGCCATGACTGGCCAGGTGAACGAAGGCGCCCGCGAGCGCATCCTGATCGTCGAGGACGAGCCCGCCGTGCGGGAGGCCCTGCGCCGCAGCCTCGCCTTCGAGGGGTACGACACTCAGGACGCCGTCGACGGGCTCGACGCGCTCGCCCGGATCGAGGCGTACGCCCCCGACCTCGTCGTCCTCGACGTCCAGATGCCCCGGATGGACGGGCTCACCGCGGCCCGGCGGATCAGGGCCTCGGGCTCGACCGTGCCGATCCTCATGCTGACCGCCCGCGACACCGTCGGCGACCGGGTCACCGGCCTCGACGCGGGCGCGGACGACTACCTCGTGAAGCCCTTCGAGCTGGACGAGCTCTTCGCCCGGATCCGGGCGCTGCTCCGGCGCAGCTCGTACGCCTCCGCCGCCGCGGCCCCGGCCGACGACGACGTGCTGTCGTTCGAGGACCTGCGGATGGACCTGGCGACGCGCGAGGTGACCCGGAGCGGGCGGACGGTGGAGCTGACGCGCACCGAGTACACGCTCCTGGAGATGTTCCTGGCGCACCCGCGACAGGTGCTGACCCGGGAGCAGATCCTCAAGGCGGTCTGGGGCTTCGACTTCGAGCCGAGCTCGAACTCGCTCGACGTGTACGTGATGTACCTGCGGCGCAAGACGGAGGCGGGCGGCGAGCCGCGCCTCGTGCACACGGTGCGGGGCGTCGGCTATGTCCTGCGCGGAGGAGGAAGCGAGTGACCGACGACGCGGCCCGGCAGGCTGCCGACGGAGCGCCCAGGACCGGGAGCCGTTTCCGGCCCCTGGCCTGGTTCCGCTCGCGGCCGCTCCGGTCGCGGCTCGCGCTGCTCACCGCGTTCGCGGTGGCGGTCGCGGTCGCGGCGGTCTCGCTGGCCTGCTGGTTCGTGACGCGGGCCCAGCTGGAGGCGGAGATGGACTCCTCGCTGCGCAGCAGCAGGCTGGACGACGCCTCGGTGCAGAACCTGCTCACCCTGTGCCGCCTGGGCACGACGCCGCCGCCGGTGGGGGGCTCGTACACGGTGCAGGTGATCTTCGCCAACGGCAGTGTGTGCACCTCCGGGAAGGCCGCGATCCCCGCCGGCCCCGCCGACCTCGCGGTGGCGCGCGGCGGGCTGTCGTACGCGCTGCACACGGTGCAGGACGACGACGGCCGGGAGATGCGGGTCTACACGTACCCGCACGCGGGCCCGCCCGGGCTCGCGGTCTCCGTCGCCCGCCCGCTCGCCGAGATCGACAACTCGATGTCCACGCTGCGCTGGATGCTGCTCCTGGTCTCCGGGATCGGCGTCGTCGGCGCCGGCGCGGCGGGCCTGTGGGTGGCGCGGACCGGTCTCGAACCGGTGAACCGGCTGACCGGCGCCGTCGAGCACGTGGCGGCGACCGAGGACCTGACCATCCGCATCCCGGTGGACGGCGAGGACGAGATCGCCCGCCTGTCGCGGTCCTTCAACGTGCTGACGGCGGCGCTCGCGACCTCCCGCGACCGGCAGGCACAGCTGATCGCGGACGCCGGCCACGAACTCCGCACGCCCCTCACCTCCCTCCGGACGAACGTCGAACTGCTCGCGCGGAGCGAGGAGACCGGCCGGGCGATCCCGCCGGACGACCGCCGGGCCCTGATGGCCTCGGTGAAGGCGCAGATGACGGAGCTGGCGGCGCTGATCGGCGACCTCCAGGAGCTGGCCCGCCCGGACACGGTGCGGCCGGGACCGCTCGAAGTGGTGCCGCTGCACACGATCCTGCGCGCGGCCCTGGACCGGGCCCGGCTGCGCGGGCCGGAGCTGACCTTCGTCACGGACCTCGCGCCCTGGTACGTACGGGCGGAGCCGGCGGCGATCGAGCGCGCCCTCGTCAACGTCCTGGACAACGCGGTGAAGTTCTCGCCGCCCCGGGGCACGGTCGAGGTGACCCTGATGCGGGGCGAGCTGACGGTCCGGGACCACGGCCCGGGCATCCCGCCGGACGAACTCCCGCACGTCTTCGACCGTTTCTGGCGCTCCCCGTCGGCCCGCAGCCTGCCGGGTTCGGGCCTGGGCCTCTCGATCGTCGCCCGTACCGTCCACCAGGCGGGCGGCTCGGCGAGCCTCGCCCCGGCCCCGGGCGGCGGCACGGTCGCGACCGTCCGCCTGCCGGGCGCCCCGACACCGCCACCCCGATCGTCAGTTGTGCCGAAGAAGGGCCTCGACGAGGCCTGACCGGGTGTTCGGGTAGTCCATGGGGACGATCCCGAGCCCGGTCGCGCCGGACGCGGCCGCGCTGTCGAGGTAGCCGTGCACGCGCGGGTTGAGCCGGTCGGCGTTCCAGCGGGGCGGGAGCGCGGCGGCGGTCGACACGTAGTTGACGTACAGCTTCCCGGGCTGGGCGACCGCCTTGCGGAAGTGGGCCTCGATCTTGGGGTACTTGCCGAACGGCTCGGCCATGTAGTCGTCCTGGATGTCGAAGAGCGACCCGTCGCCGTAGCGGACGCCCGGCAGTCCTCCGTTGTCGGCGAGCAGGACGACCCGGCCGCGGGCCTCGCCGAGCAGCGGCAGTCCGCCGCCGATCCGGAAGAGGGAGCGCCAGCCGCGCGCGTCGAGGTAGTCGTCGAAGACGGCGCGGAAGGTGGCGTCGGACTCCTCCGAGTACTCCTGCTTGACCCGCATGAGGACGGTCTCGGAGGGGTGGGCGGCGAGGAAGGCCCGGCAGGCGACGAGGACGTCCCCGAACATCATGTTCTGGTACGAGGCGCCGTGGTGGATCGCGAAGGACCCGCCGGTCACCCGGCACCGGATGTCCAGGAACCGGATCCCGCTGTCCAGCTGCTGGGAGATGGTGGAGTTCTGGCATTCGGTCCAGGGGCCGCCGTACCGGGCCCCTGAGTCGTGCGTCCCGGGGATGGTCAGCTGCCGCAGGGCCGTACCGTCCCCGTGCGCCGCCATCCAGGCCCGTACGTCCACGGCGGACGCGGCGGGCGCCCCGAGCATCACTCCGGCCCCGGCGGCGAGAGCCCCCACGAGAAAACGTCGTCGCTCCATGGCCAGATGATGTCAGGGCCACGACAAACACACCAGGGTTCTTCCGGACGTACGCGAAAGGGGGCGGCGACCCGTCGGAACGGTCCGCCGCCCCCCCTCGCTCAGGGGCCCGGAAGGGCTACTTGACGACCGTGATGCGGTCCGTCGCCGGCGGAGCCAGCGGCGCGGTGGCCGAGGAGTGCGCCGCCAGGTAGGCGGTGAACATGTCCAGGTCGGACGCGCCGACCAGCTTGTTCTTGTGCTCCTTCAGGACCGGGAAGCCGTCGCCGCCACCGGAAAGGAACTCGTTCATCGCGACCCGGTAGGTCTTCGCCGGGTCGATCGCCTCACCGTTGAGCCGCACCGAGTCCACCACGATCTGGTCGGCACCGGTCTTCGTCATGTCCAGGGTGTACGTGAAGCCCTTCGACACCTGGAGGATCTTCGGGGACGCCAGGTTGAGGCCGCTGACCTGCTGCTGGAGCGTGGTGACGAGCTGGGCGCCGGTCAGGTCGACCGCCGTCATCATGTTGGTGAACGGCTGGACGGTGTACGCCTCGCCGTAGGTCACGACCCCGTCGCCCTCGGCGCCGGACGTCTTGCGGGTCAGCGGCGCGCGGACGCCGCCCGGGTTCATCAGGGCGAGCTGCGCACCGCCCTTGTCCGCCGGGGCCATGCCCTCCAGCTGCGCGTCCGCGATCAGGTTGCCCAGCGGCTTCTCGTACACCGTCGGTTCGAGGGGGTTGTCGATGTCGGCGGAGATGTGGCCGACGGGACGGCCGGCGATCGGCGCGGCCAGGTCCTTCCAGCGCTCGATCAGGGTGCTCATGTCGCGGGCCCGCTTCACGTCACGGGTGACGACGTGGTTCGCGGAGGCGACGGCGGTGCGGACGATGTCCTTCGTACGACGGTCGTAGGTGAGCGTCGTGTCGGTGTAGAGCCGGCCGAAGGAGGCCGCCGAGGTGATCGTGCGCGGCTTGCCCGCCGGGTCCGCGATGGTGCACGCGTAGGCCTGGTGGGTGTGGCCGGTGACCAGGGCATCGACCTGCGGGCTGACGTTCTTGGCGATGTCGACGATCGGGCCGGAGATGCCGTTGCCGGGACCCGGGCTGTCACAGTCGTAGTTGTACGCGCCGGAGGCCGGCAGGCCGCCCTCGTGGAGCAGGGCGACGATCGACTTCACGCCCTTGCGCTCCAGCACCTTGGCGTACTTGTTGATCGTCTCGACCTCGTCGCCGAACTTCAGGCCCTTGATGCCCTCGGCGGACACGATGTTCGCCGTGCCTTCGAGGGTGACGCCGATGAAGCCGATCTTGACGCCGTCGCGCTCCCAGACGAAGTACGGGTCGAGCAGCGGCTTGCCGCTCTTCTCGTCCGTCACGTTGGCCGCGAGGTAGGGGAAGTCCGCGCCCTTGAAGGTCCTGCCCTCTTCGAAGCAGCCCTCGGTCGGGTGACAGCCGCCGTTCTGCATGCGGGCCAGCTCGCGCGCGCCCTCGTCGAACTCGTGGTTGCCGACCGAGCTCACGTCGAGCTTCAGCTTGTTCAGCGCCTCGATGGTCGGCTCGTCGTGGAACAGCCCGGAGACCAGCGGCGAGGCGCCGATCATGTCGCCCGCGGCGGCGGTGACGGAGTACCGGTTGCCCTGGCGGGCCTGCCGCAGGTGCGTAGCCAGGTACTCGACGCCGCCTACGTCGTTGATCGTCCCGGTCGTGCCGTCTTCCTTGAGGTGGGTGAGCCGGCCCGACGAGCCGGTCGGCGGCTCCAGGTTGCCGTGGAGGTCGTTGAAGGACAGCAGCTGGACGTCGACCATCCGGCCCCATCCCTTGCCGTTCCCGTAACCGTTCTCGCTCCCGGCGGCGAACGCGTCCCCGGCGGCACCCGCCGACGACGGCATCGCGGCGAAAAGCGCCCCGACGGTCGCGAGTCCCGCACCGGCGGCCAGAATCCGCCGCCCGGTCTTGTTCTTCCGCTTCTTCCCCGGTATCGCTGCCATCTCTCCCCTTGCCCCTTGCCCCTTTTGCGGCGTTGATCTACGCACCCGTCTGCCGGTGCAGCCTAGAGTCAACGCGCGTAGCGCAACAGGGGGTAGCGGGTTACAAGACAGTTGCCGCCGCCTTTCCCCTGGGCGGCGGTACGTCACCGTAGGCTCGTACCCATGACTTCCGACGCGGCGCCGGCCCTCGAACCGGGACGGCAGATCCACACGTATGACGAGCTCTCCCCCGAGCAGGTCCAGGACGTACTGGAGCTCCTCGAGGCCGCCGACCGGGCCGACGGACTGCACGCCGTGTCCGAACAGGGGCGGCTCTACCTGCGGCACGGCCGCCGCGAGGGCGTGCGCCACTTCCTGCTCACCGTCGGCCCGCACCTGTACGGCTACGCCCAGCTGGAGGAGACCGACCCGATCGAGGCCCCGGCCGCCGAGCTCGTCGTCCACCCGAGCCACCGCGGCCGCGGCCACGGCCGGGCACTCGGCACCGCCCTGCTCGCCGCCTCCGGCAAGCGGCTGCGCGTCTGGGCGCACGGCGGCAAGTCGGCGGCCCGGCACCTCGCGCAGGTCCTGGGCCTGACGCTCTTCCGCGAACTCCGCCAGCTGCGGCGGTCCCTGACGCCGCTCGACATCCCGGAGCCGGTCCTGCCCGAGGGCGTCACCGTCCGAACATTCGTCCCCGGCCAGGACGACGCGGCCTGGCTCGCCGTCAACGCGACCGCCTTCGCGCACCACCCCGAGCAGGGCTCGCTCACGCAGCGGGACCTGGACGACCGGATGGCCGAGCCGTGGTTCGACCCGAAGGGCTTCTTCCTCGCGGAGAAGGACGGGAAGCCGATCGGCTACCACTGGACGAAGACGCACGCCGAGGAGCAGCTCGGCGAGGTGTACGTGGTGGGCATCCTGCCCGAGGCGCAGGGCGGCGGCCTCGGCAAGGCGCTGACGGCGATCGGCCTGCGGCACCTGGCGGCGCAGGGGCTGCCGACGGCGATGCTGTACGTGGACGCGGACAACACGGCGGCGGTGACGGTCTACGAGCGGCTCGGCTTCGCGACGCACGAGGTTGACCTGATGTACCGCACGGAGTCGTAGCCCGCGTAACGGCTGTTGCACAGGGGGCGGTTGACACCGCCCCCTTCTTTGCACCACCCTTTCACTACTTGATTAGTGAAAGGGTGGTGGAAGCGATCGTGGTCGAGTACCGCATCGACCGGCGCAGTGGCGTCGCCACCTACCTCCAGATCGTCCAGCAGACGAAACAGGCCCTCCGGATGGGCCTCCTGGAGCCCGGCGACCGACTGCCCACCGCACGCGAGGTCGTCGAAGCGACGGCCATCAATCCGAACACGGTCCTCAAGGCCTACCGCGAGCTCGAACGCGAAGGCCTCGTCGAGGCCCGCCGAGGCCTCGGCACCTTCGTCCGAGCCACCCTCGGCACCGGCCCCGCCGACTCGCCCCTCCGCGGCGAACTCACCGACTGGGCCCGCCGCGCCCGCGCCGCCGGCATGGACCGCGAGGACGTGTCCGCGCTCTTCACATCCGTACTGAAGGAACACTTCGAGGGGGACGACGCATGACGAGAGACGGCATCGCGCTGGAGGCCGATCTCCTGGGCAAGAAATACGGCGGGAGAGGACGCGGCTGGGCCCTGCGGGAGTGCGACTTCGCCCTCCCCGCCGGCCGGATCTGCGCCCTCGTCGGCCCCAACGGCGCCGGCAAGTCCACCCTCCTCGCCCTCGCCGCCGGGCTCCTCCGCCCCACCGAGGGAACGATCCAGGCCCCGGCTCGCGAACACCTCGCGTACGTCGCCCAGGACAAGCCGCTCCACCCCCGGCTCTCCGTCGCCGACACCCTGCGCATGGGCCGCGAGCTCAACCCGGGCCGCTGGGACGAGACCGCCGCGCAGCGCGTGATGGCCGACGAACTCGACCCGCGCGCCCTCGTACGCGACCTCTCCGGCGGCCAGCGCACCCGCGTCGCCCTCGCGCTCGCCCTCGGCAAGCGCGCCGCACTGCTGCTCCTGGACGAGCCGATGGCCGACCTCGACCCGCTCGCCCGCCATCAGCTGATGGGCCTGCTCATGGCCGACGCCGCCGAACACGGCACGACCGTCGTCATGTCCTCGCACATCCTCACCGAGCTGGAGGGCGCCTGCGACCACCTCCTCCTGCTCCACGGTGGCCGGATCCGCCTCGACGGGCCCGTGGACGAACTCCTCGCCGCCCACACCCTGCTCACGGGCCCGATCGCCGACCTCGCCCCGCACACGGTCGTCGAGTCCCGCACGACGGGCCGTCAACTCACGGCCCTGATCCGCCACGAGGGCCCGGTCGAAGGCCCCTGGGAGACGAGCGAGCCGTCCCTGGAGGACCTCCTCCTCGCCCACCTCCGCGCCCCCGAAGGAGCCACGGCATGAGCACCCTCGCCCTGAAGGGCCCCTACTGGGTGACGGTCCGCCAGTACCGACGGACGCTGTGGCTGGCGGGGGCCCTGGTGGCGCTGACCCTGACCGTGGTCGGCGGGCTGCGGATCTGGGACGCGCAGGTCCCCGACATCTACCTGGAGCAGCGCTACCGGGCCGTGTCCGGCGACAACCGCGGCTACCCATGGCTCCGCTTCGTCATGGAGTACGTCTCCGGCGGCATGGTCCTGCTCCCGCTGCTGATCGGCGCGTTCGTCGCCGGACCGCTGGTCGCCCGCGAACTGGAGTCCGGCACGTACAAGCTCGCCCTCACGCAGGCGATCAGCCCGGCCCGCTGGCTCGGCTCGAAGCTGCTCACCGCGGGGGCGGTGGCTCTCGCGACCGTCTGGCTGCTGACGGCGACCTACTGGATCGGGTGGGCACGGGTCGACGGCAGCAGTCAGTTCCACTGGGGGGACCGCGGCCCGTACGAGATCACCGGCACCGCCCTCACCGCCTACGTCCTGCTCGCCGTGGCCGTCGGCGCCCTCGTCGGCCTGCTCGTCCGGCGCACCCTCGTCGCCATGGCCGTGACCGGAGGGATCGTGGGCCTGGTCCTCCTCGTGCTCGGTGCCCTCCGCTGGGACTTCCTGTCGGTACGCACGGTCACCGGTCCGGCCGTGCCGGATGCCTCCACGGTGATGATGCCCGAGAACGGACTGATCATGGGACAGGGCCTGCTCTCCGACACGGGGCAACGCATGCCCGGCTGGTTCTGCGCATCGGACGCGCCTGCGGCAGCGTGCCGCACCGATGTGAAGGTCACCGCCGAGTACCTCGACTACCACCCCCAGTCCCACTTCTGGCCCACCCAGTTCATCGAGACCGGCATCGTCCTCGCTCTCGCCGCCCTCGCCCTCTTCGCCGCCTTCCGCGCCCTGCGCGCCCGGCACCCGTAGCGAAAACCCGTAGCAAAAGAGAAGGGGCGGGGCCCGCACACGGCCCCGCCCCCGATCAGCCCCCGATTCCCGAACGACATGTCGTCGTTACCGGCCATTCAGACGCGCTTGCGACGCTCACGCAATGAAGCGCTCCGTGACCACGCCCGGCAGGGCGGTCCTCCCCAAAGGGAGACTTCCCTCCCCCACGGCCCGCTCCGACGCGCCCGATGACCTCTTCGCGCGGAAGAATGGGGCCATGAGCAAGCAGCCCGCCGAGGTCCCGGTCCAGTCCTCCGCCACGCCGTCCGCCCAGACGTCCACAAACGCGTCCGCGACCCCGTCCGCGAAGACGTCCGCCTCGTCGTCGTCCCTCGGATCCATAGCCGCGCACCGCCCGCTCGGCGCGAGCGCGACCGCCGCGACCGACGCCACCGTCGCCGGCATGGACGCCGATCCCAACACGTACGTCGCCGACAGCACGCTCGGCGACGACCTGCCGCAGGGACGCTTCCTCGACCGGGAACGAAGCTGGCTCGCGTTCAACGAACGCGTCCTCGAACTCGCCGAGGACCCGACGACCCCCCTCCTCGAACGGGCGAACTTCCTCGCGATCTTCGCCTCGAACCTCGACGAGTTCTTCATGGTCCGGGTCGCCGGCCTCAAGCGCCGCATCGCCACCGGCGTCGCCACCCGCTCCGCCTCCGGCCTCCAGCCCCGCGAGGTCCTCGAACTCATCTGGACCCGCTCCCGCGAGCTCATGGCCCGGCACGCCGCCTGCTACCAGCAGGACGTGGCGCCGGCCCTCGCCGACGAGGGCATCCACCTGATCCGCTGGCCCGAGCTCACGGAGAAGGAGCAGGCGCGGCTCTTCACCCTGTTCCGGCAGCAGATCTTCCCGGTCCTCACCCCGCTGGCCGTGGACCCCGTGCACCCGTTCCCGTACATCTCCGGCCTGAGCCTCAACCTCGCCGTGGTCGTACGCAATCCGGTCAGCGGCCACCGCCACTTCGCGCGCGTGAAGGTCCCGCCGCTGCTCTCCCGCTTCCTCGAGGCCTCCCCGCAGCGCTACGTACCCCTTGAGGACGTCATCGCGGCGCACCTGGAGGAGCTGTTCCCCGGCATGGAGGTGCTCGCGCACCACATGTTCCGGGTGACGAGGAACGAGGACCTGGAGGTCGAGGAGGACGACGCCGAGAACCTGCTCCAGGCCCTGGAGAAGGAGCTCATGCGGCGCCGCTTCGGCCCGCCGGTCCGCCTGGAGGTCGAGGAGTCCATCGACCCGTACGTCCTCGATCTCCTCGTGCGCGAGCTGAAGGTCTCCGACGCCGAGGTCTACCCGCTGCCCGGCCCCCTCGACCTGACCGGGCTCTTCGGGATCGCCGGGCAGGACCGGCCGGAGCTGAAGTTCCCGAAGTTCATCGCGGGCACGCACCGGGACCTCGCCGAGGTCGAGTCGGCGTCCGCGCCGGACATCTTCGCCGCGCTGCGCGAGCGGGACGTGCTGCTGCACCACCCGTACGACAGCTTCTCCACCTCCGTCCAGGCCTTCCTGGAGCAGGCGGCGGCCGACCCGGACGTCCTCGCGATCAAGCAGACGCTGTACCGGACGTCCGGCGACTCGCCGATAGTCGACGCCCTCATCGACGCCGCCGAGTCCGGCAAGCAGGTCCTCGTCCTCGTCGAGATCAAGGCCCGCTTCGACGAGCAGGCGAACATCAAGTGGGCGCGCAAGCTGGAGGAGGCCGGCTGCCACGTCGTCTACGGCCTCGTCGGCCTGAAGACCCACTGCAAGCTGTCGCTGGTCGTCCGCCAGGAGGGCGAGCTCCTCCGCCGGTACTCGCACGTCGGCACCGGCAACTACCACCCCAAGACGGCCCGGCTCTACGAGGACCTCGGCCTCCTCACCGCCGACCCCCAGGTCGGCGCGGACCTGTCCGACCTGTTCAACCGGCTCTCCGGCTACTCGCGCCGCGAGACGTACCGGCGCCTGCTCACGGCGCCGAAGTCGCTGCGCGACGGGCTGGTCTCCCGGATCACCAAGGAGGTCGCCCACCACCGCGCCGGCCGGCCCGCGTACGTGCGGATCAAGGTCAACTCGCTGGTCGACGAGGCCGTCATCGACGCCTGCTACCAGGCCTCCCGGGCCGGCGTCCCGGTCGACATCTGGGTCCGCGGCATCTGCGCCGTGCGCCCCGGCGTCACCGGCCTCTCGGAGAACATCCGGGTCCGTTCGATCCTCGGCCGCTTCCTGGAGCACTCCCGGGTCTTCGCCTTCGGCAACGGCGGCGAACCCGAGGTCTGGTTCGGCAGCGCCGACATGATGCACCGCAACCTGGACCGCCGGATCGAGGCCCTCGTACGGGTCTCGGACCCGGCCCACCGGGCTGCGCTGACCCGGCTCCTGGAGACCGGGATGTCCGACACCACCTCCTCCTGGCACCTCGGCCCCGACGGGAACTGGACGCGGCACGCGACCGACCCCGAGGGCCGGCCGCTGCGGCACGTCCAGGAGATGCTCATCGACGCGCGGAGGCGCCGGCGTGCACAACCTTGACCCCCTGCGGGACGTCACGGCGGGGGAGGTCGTGGCCCCCTATCTCCACGCCCGGGCCGCGGACTTCCTCCGCGGCCTGCGGATCCACGGCGAGAGCGGCTCGGACTCGGCCGGTACGGACGAGGCGGCCCGTACGCTGCGGGCCGCCGCCCGGCGGATCAGCGGCACCCTCCACACCTTCCGGCCGCTGCTCGAACCCGCCTGGGCCGACCAGCTGCGGACCGAACTGGCGTGGCTCTCCGGGACCCTGGCCCTGGAGCAGGCCTGCACTTCCCGGCTCGTCCGACTGGTGGACGCGCTGTCCCGCCTGTCGAGCAGCGGCGGCCCGGTGCCCGCCGCCCGCGGCGGCGAAGGACCGAGAGCGGGCGCCGGTCCGGGCGCCGGCACCGGTCCAGGGGCAGGTGCGGGGCTCACCGTGGGTGCCGCCCGGGCCGGTGCCCTCCTCGAACGCCAGCTGACCCTGGCCCGGACACGCGCCCACTCGGCGGCCCTCCAGGCCCTCGGCTCCGCCCGCTTCCACGCGGTCGCCGACGCCGTCGCCCTCCTCGCCTCCGAGGTGCCGCTCGGCCCCGCCGGCGCGGCCCCCGCCATGGAGGTCGTCGACGCGCCCGCCGCGGTCGCCGAGCGGCGCCTCCTCGAATCGGTGGCCGCGCTTCCCCTGACCCGGGCGGCCCACCCGTACAACGCCGAGGCCCTGGCCCTCGCCGCCGGGGAGGCCCAGGACGCGCCCTGGCACCGGACGCGGCACCTGCTGCGCCTGCACCGGTACGCCTCCGAGGTCCTGCACACCGGCGGCGAGCCCGACCCCGTCCTCTACGAGTCCGCCCGCGCCCTGGACCGGCACCGCGACGCCGCCGAGGCCGCGTCGGCCGCCGCCGCGGCGGCCCGCACCCCCCGGATCGCCCCGGCGACGGCGTACGCCCTCGGGGTCCTCCACGCCGACCAGCGCCACGACGTCGAGGCGGCCCGCTTCGCCTTCCAGCACGCCTGGCGAAGAGCGACGGCCCCGGTCTCGTGACCACACCCGGCCCCATGACCACCCCGGACCCCGGTCCGATCCTGGCCGCCGGGTGCGTCCTCTGGCGCCCGGCGATTTCCGGCCACGGCATCGAGATCGCGCTCGTCCACCGGCCGAAGTACGACGATTGGTCGCACCCGAAGGGCAAGCGGAAGCGCGGCGAGACGGCCGAGGCCTGCGCGCTGCGCGAAGTCCTGGAGGAGACGGGCCGGCGCTGCGCGCTCGGCCCCCGCCTGCCCACGGTCCGCTACACGGTGGCCGGCCGCCCCAAGGAGGTCGCCTACTGGGCGGCCCGCGCCCTCGACGGCGCCTTCGCGCCGAGCCGCGAGGTCGACCGCCTCGTCTGGCTGCCGCCGGGCGAGGCCAGAGTCCGCATCACCCAGGCCCGCGACCGCGAGCTCCTGGACGCCGCCGTGGCGACCTCACGCCACTGACACCTCGTCCGGCGGACCCGCACCCGGCCTTACGGCACGGTTCACTTTCCGTTCACTCTCTTCGGTCGGGCGCTTCACCTGTTCTGCCTAATTTCGGACTCACACGGTGCATGAAGCGCAACGGTGCACCACCACCCGACACACGCCGCCGTAGAACGATCAGGACACTGGGTCCGCGGCAAGGCGGCTTCTGGAAGGAACACCCGAAAGTGAAGCTTTCGCGCAAGAACGGGCTTCGCGCCTCCGCGATCGGTGCCCTCGTCGTCTCCGGCGCCCTGGTCCTCTCGGCGTGTGGCTCGGACGACAACACGGAGACCCCGGCGAAGGAAGGCGGCAAGACGACGACCTCCGCCGCCGCGTCGAACATCGCGTGCGAGGGCGCCAAGGGCAAGCTGCTCGCCGCCGGCTCCAGCGCCCAGCGGAACGCGATGGACCTGTGGGTCAAGAACTTCCAGGCCGCCTGTGAGGGCGTCGAGATCAACTACCAGGGCATCGGCTCCGGCGGCGGCATCACCAAGTTCAACCAGGGCCAGGTCGCCTTCGCGGGCTCCGACTCCGCCCTGAAGGACGAAGAGGTCGCCGAGTCGCAGAAGATCTGCAAGGGCGGCAAGGGCATCAACCTGCCCATGGTCGGTGGCCCCATCGCCGTCGCCTACAAGCTGGACGGCGTGGACAACCTCATCCTGGACGCCTCCACCATCGCCAAGATCTTCGACAACAAGATCACCAAGTGGAACGACCCGGCGATCACCAAGCTGAACCCGGGCGCCAAGCTGCCCGACAGCACGATCCAGGCCTTCCACCGCTCGGACGAGTCGGGCACCACCCAGAACCTGGGCAAGTACCTCTCCACCGCCGCCCCGGCCGACTGGAAGCACGACCCGAAGTCGAAGTCGTGGCCCGCCCAGGGCGGCCAGGCCGCCAACGGCTCCTCCGGTGTCGCCACCGCGGTCAAGGACACCGAGGGCTCCATCAGCTACATGGAGCTCTCCTACGCCACCGCGAACAAGTCCTCCACGGTCAGCATCGCCACCGGCGCGGCCGCCCCGGTCGCCGCCACCTCGGAGAACGCCTCCAAGGCCATCGCCGCCGCCAAGGTCAAGGGCACGGGCAACGACGTCGCCCTCTCCCTCGACTACAAGACCAAGGCCGAGGGCGCCTACCCGATCGTCCTCGTCACGTACGAGATCGCCTGCGACAAGGGCAACAAGGCGGAGACCCTGCCGACCCTGAAGGCGTTCCTCAACTACACCGTGAGCGAGGAGGGCCAGAAGGTCCTCACCGACGCCGGCTACGCCCCGCTCCCGGCCGAGATCGCGGCCAAGGTCCGCGCGATCGTCCCCACCCTGTCCTGACCCCCGGCCGGGCCCGGCCCCTCCCCTAGGGGGCCGGACCCGGCATCCGGTGCACCGCCGCCAGGAGCCCGCACACCCGTACGGGCACCGCAGACCGGAGAAGCAGATGGCTACCACCACACCAGACATACAGAGGAGCCGGCGCGCCAAGAGCGCGTCCCGCCCCGGGGACCGCATCTTCAGCGGTCTGTCCCGAGGCTCCGGCATCACCCTCCTCGTGATCATGGCCGCGATCGCCGGCTTCCTCACCTACCGTGCCGTCCTCGCCATCTCGAAGGACAGCACCAACTTCTTCACCACCTTCGAGTGGAACCCCGCCGGCAACCCGCCGGTCTTCGGCATCGCCGTCCTCGCCTTCGGCACGATCGTCTCGTCGATCATCGCGATGCTCATCGCCGTGCCCATCGCGATCGGCATCGCGCTCTTCATCTCGCACTACGCGCCGCGCAAGCTGGCCAAGCCGCTCGCGTACGTCGTCGACCTGCTCGCCGCCGTGCCCAGCATCATCTACGGCCTCTGGGGAGCGATCTTCCTCGTCCCGTACCTGGACGGCCTGAACCAGTGGCTCGACCAGTACCTCGGCTGGACGTACCTCTTCGACAAGGCCACCGACGGCCCCGCCCGCAACCTCTTCACCGTGGGCATCCTGCTGGCGATCATGATCCTGCCGATCATCACCAACGTCACCCGCGAGGTCTTCCTCCAGGCCCCGAAGATGCACGAAGAGGCCGCCCTCGCCCTCGGCGCCACGCGCTGGGAGGTCATCCGCATCTCGGTGCTGCCCTTCGGCCGCTCCGGCATCATCTCCGCCTCCATGCTGGGCCTCGGCCGCGCACTCGGCGAGACCATGGCCGTCGCCGTGGTCCTCTCCCCCAGCTTCCTCATCTCGGGCCACCTGCTCGACCCGGGCGGCGGCACCTTCGCCCAGAACATCGCCGCCAAGTTCAACGAGGCCAACGAGTTCGGCCGGGACGCGCTCATCGCCTCCGGTCTCGTCCTCTTCGTCATCACCCTGCTGGTCAACGGCGCCGCCCGCTGGATCATCGGCCGCCGCAAGGAGTACTCGGGGGCCGCGGCATGAGCCACGCCATACAAGAACGTCCGGTCTCCGTCGCACCGCGGCGCGGATCCCTCTCCCACGCCCGCCTCCCGCGCTGGACCCCGGCCGCCGTGGCCGCCTTCTCCATCGCCGCGGGCATCGGGATCGGCCTCGCCACCGGCTGGCACAGCAAGGTCCAGTGGGGCATGATCGCCGCCCTGCTCTTCGTCCTCACGACGTACGCCGTCACCACCAAGGTCGAGGGCGCCCGCCAGGCCAAGGACCGCGTCGCCACCAGCCTCGTCTGGGTCTGCTTCGTCCTCGCCGTCATCCCGCTGCTCTCCCTCGCCTGGGTCACGATCAGCAAGGGCATGGCCGTCCTCGACGTCTACTTCCTGACCCACTCGATGAACGGCGTCCTCGACACCGAGGCCGGCGGCGGCGTCTACCACGCCCTGCTCGGCACCATCGAGCAGGTGGGCATCGCGACCCTGATCGCGGCCCCGATCGGTCTCCTCACCGCGGTCTACCTCGTCGAGTACGGCGGCGGGAAGCTCGCCCAGGCCGTCACCTTCTTCGTCGACGTCATGACGGGCATCCCGTCGATCGTCGCCGGCCTCTTCATCCTCGCCACGTGGAACCTTATGCTGGGCTTTGGTCCCTCCGGTTTCGCCGGCGCGATGGCTCTCGCCATCCTGATGATGCCGGTCGTCGTCCGCTCCACCGAGGAGATGCTCAAGCTCGTCCCGAACGAGCTCCGCGAGGCCTCCCTCGCCCTCGGCATCCCCAAGTGGCGCACGATCCTGAAGGTGGTCCTGCCCACCGCGATCGGCGGCATCACCACGGGCGTCATGCTCGCGGTCGCCCGCATCACCGGTGAGACGGCCCCCGTCCTCCTCCTCGTGTTCGGTACGAAGCTCATCAACCCGAACCCCTTCGAAGGCGCCCAGTCCTCCCTGCCGCTCTACGTGTACGAGCAGTACGCGGTCGGCACCGACGCCGCCGTGGCCCGCGCCTGGGCCGCCGCGCTCGTCCTGATCGCCTTCGTCATGATCCTCAACCTGGTGGCCCGCGGCATCGCCCGCTGGAAGGCCCCGAAGACCGGCCGCTGACCGCGGCTTATTGGAAGTGATTCACATGGCCAAGCGAATCGACGTCAGCGGCCTCTCCGCCTACTACGGCGCCCACAAGGCGATCGACGACATCTCGATGACCGTCGAACCCCGCTCGGTGACGGCCTTCATCGGCCCCTCCGGCTGCGGCAAGTCCACCTTCCTTCGCACCCTGAACCGCATGCACGAGGTCACCCCCGGTGGCCGCGTCGAGGGCAAGGTGCTGCTGGACGACGAGAACCTGTACGGGAGCAGCGTCGACCCGGTCGCCGTGCGCCGCACGGTGGGCATGGTCTTCCAGCGCCCCAACCCCTTCCCCACCATGTCGATCTTCGACAACGTGGCGGCGGGCCTGCGCCTCAACGGCAAGTACAAGAAGGCCCAGCTCAACGACATCGTCGAGAAGTCCCTCAAGGGCGCGAACCTCTGGAACGAGGTCAAGGACCGCCTGAACAAGCCGGGCTCCGGCCTCTCCGGCGGCCAGCAGCAGCGTCTGTGCATCGCGCGGGCCATCGCCGTGGAGCCCGACGTCCTGCTCATGGACGAGCCGTGCTCCGCCCTCGACCCGATCTCCACCCTCGCCATCGAGGACCTGATCGGCGAGCTGAAGGAGCACTTCACGATCGTCATCGTGACGCACAACATGCAGCAGGCCGCCCGCGTCTCGGACCGCACGGCCTTCTTCAACCTGGCGGCCGTCGGCCAGCCCGGCAAGCTGATCGAGCTGGACGACACCGAGCGCATCTTCTCCAACCCGAGCGTCCAGGCGACCGAGGACTACATCTCCGGCCGCTTCGGCTAAAGCGCTCCACCCCAGGACCGTCATACGGTGCTGCATGGCGGTGCCACCGTAATGACGAAGGGCCCGGCTCCCCCACAGGGGAGCCGGGCCCAACCATTTTGCCCAGGTGCGTCAGCGTCACCGTCAGCGTCAGCCGAAGAACAGCTTCACGACCCCCTGGGGGGATAACCCCCGGACCCCCAGCAAGACCGGGTGGCGCCGTCCGTCAGCCGAAGAACAGCTTCACGACGTAATAGCTCGCCGCAGCGACCAGCGCCGCCGCCGGCATGGTGATACTGCATCCCCCAGGGGATAACCCCCGGACCCCCAGCAAGACCGGGTGGCGCCGTCCGTCAGCCGAAGAACAGCTTCACGACGTAATAGCTCGCCGCAGCGACCAGCGC
>NZ_JBHXRL010000004.1:0-19284 GCF_042717315.1 Streptomyces sp. NPDC058650 | reverse complement strand
CCGCCGCCGGCATGGTGATGAACCAGCCCAGGATGATGTTCTTGGCGACACCCCACCGCACCGCGTTGACGCGCTTCGTCGCGCCGACGCCCATGATCGCGGAGGTGATGACGTGCGTCGTCGAGATCGGCGCGTGGAACAGGAACGCCGAGCCGAACATGATCGACGCACCCGTCGTCTCCGCCGCGAACCCCTGCGGCGGGTCCAGCTCGATGATCTTGCGGCCGAGCGTCCGCATGATGCGCCAGCCACCCGCGTACGTACCGAGCGAGAGCATCACGGCACAGGCGATCTTCACCCAGACCGGGATGTCGTCGCCCGCCTGCTGCACATCGGCGATGACCAGGGCCATCACCACGATGCCCATCGTCTTCTGCGCGTCCTGCAGACCGTGACCGAGCGCCATACCGGCCGCCGACACCGTCTGCGCGATACGGAAGCCGCGCTTGGCCTTGTGCGGGTTGGCCTTGCGGAACATCCACATGATCGCGCACATGACCAGGTAACCGGCGACGAGACCGACGACCGGCGAGATGAACATCGGGATGACGACCTTGTCGAGGACGCCACCCCAGAGCACCTCGGTGCCACCGGCCAGCGCCGCGCCCACCATGCCGCCGAACAGCGCGTGCGAGGAGGAGGACGGCAGACCGAAGTACCAGGTGACGAGGTTCCAGATGATCGCGCCCACCAGCGCGGCGAAGAGGATGCCCATCCCCTTGTCGCCGGTCGGGGTCTCGATGAGCCCCTCACTGACGGTCTTGGCGACCCCGCTGCCCATGAAGGCACCCGCGAGGTTCATGACCGCCGCCATCGCCAGCGCCGCCCGGGGGGTCAGCGCCCGGGTCGACACCGAGGTGGCGATGGCGTTGGCGGAGTCGTGGAAGCCGTTCGTATACGTGAAGCCGAGCGCGACACCGATGGTCACGATCAGAGCGAAGGTGTCCACGAAGCTCAGGACTCCTTGACCGCGATGGTCTCCACCGTGTTGGCCACGTGCTCGAAGGCGTCGGCCGCCTCTTCCAGCACGTCGACGATCTGCTTGAGCTTGAGCACCTCGATGGCGTCGTACTTGCCGTTGAAGAGCTGCGCGAGCAGCTTGCGATGGATCTGGTCGGCCTGGTTCTCCAGCCGGTTGACCTCGATCCAGTACTCGGTGAGGTCCTTCATCGTCCGCAGGTTCGGCATGGCCTCGGCGGTCAGCTCCGCCGCCCGGGCCAGGACCTCGATCTGCTGCTCGACGCCCTTGGGGAGTTCCTCGACGTTGTAGAGGACGACCAGGTCGACGGCCTCCTCCATGAAGTCCATGATGTCGTCGAGGGACGACGCGAGGTTGTAGATGTCCTCACGGTCGAAGGGCGTGATGAAGGAGGAGTTCAGCTGGTGGAAGATCGCGTGGGTAGCGTCGTCGCCGGCGTGCTCCGCTGCCCGCATCCGCTCCGCGATCTCGGCCCGGGCGGAAGGCTCCGCTCCGAGCAGTTCCATCAGGAGCTTCGAGCCCGTGACGATGTTGTCCGCGGACGCGGCGAACATGTCGTAGAAGCTCGTCTCCCTGGGGGTCAGACGAAATCGCACGTGAGGTCCTCGGGGTGCTGGGTTTCGGTCAGGCTGATGCTAGGCGCATCATCCGGCCACGGCTAACCGGCGTCCTCTCAGTGTCGCCCATCAGGCACAGTGAACTGCACGGGCCCCCGCCCGGACAGGCGGGGATCGGTACCATATACCCACGAGGGGTATACACCCCCTTATCTGGACAACGGGAGGACGCGATGACGACCACCGAGGCGGACCAGGTCACCCCCGAGACCGTCGAGGCTGTCGGGGCCGTCGAGCCTGCCGACCACGACCACGGCGTGCACGGCTACCACAAGCAGAAGGACGAGCACCTCAAGCGGCTCCGCCGCATCGAGGGCCAGATCCGCGGCCTCCAGCGGATGGTCGACGAGGACGTCTACTGCATCGACATACTGACCCAGGTCTCGGCGTCGACGAAGGCGCTCCAGTCCTTCGCGCTCCAGCTCCTGGAGGAGCACCTGCGGCACTGCGTCGCGGACGCGGCCGCCAAGGGCGGCGAGGGCATCGACGCCAAGGTCGAGGAGGCCACCAAGGCCATCGCCCGCATGATGCGCACCTGAGCGGGATCCCTTCCGCTCGACGGGGGGCCGTACGGTCAGCGTTCCCGTACGGCCCGCTCGGCGGCGACCCGCAGGATCTCGTCGATCCGGTCGGAGCTGAGGCGCTCCCCGTCCGCGGCGGAGGCGGCGATGATCAGTTCGCCGCACAGTTCGATCTCGGCGAGGGCGACGCAGTCCGGGTCTGCGGGCACGGTCGCGGTACCGGGCGGGGCCACGTGCGGTCACCTCTTCCTGCCGGCTTCTGTCTCCCAGGGCTCCCGGCGGTCTCCCAGCGTAGGGAGAGGGCCACGCAGGGCGCATGACACGTCCGGACCATTTGGCGATGGTCCGAACCACCCGGCCCTGCCGCGGCTCCGCTCAGGCCTTGATCTTCCCGGCGTAGATGTCCCCCCGGTCCGGCAGCGTCACCTGGACACGGACCCCGAAGCCGTACAGCAGGGTGGTCGAGGCGACCGCGACCGTGCGGCCCTGGTTGCTGAAGCTGAACTGGTGGCGGACCTTCCGCAGCCGCCCCTCCGCGTCCAGATACGCGTCGAAGGGCACCGTGTCCTTGGCGAACCCTTTCGCCGCCGCGGCGAGCGCCCCGCGCAGCTGCGGTGAGGCGGCGCGCGCCGCGTGCGCGATGTCGGCGACGCCGCGGTAGTGGCGGACCTTCACCCCTGCCAGGTCGACCTCTCCGACGTACGTGACCTCCCGGGCGCCCCGCAGCAGCTCCGCCGCGGCCGCCGGGTCGGTGGCCCCGCCCGTGACGAGGTTGCCGTCGTCGAGGGTCGTGGTGTCGACGCGGACCCACTTGTCGGCGGGCACACCCGCGCCCCGGTTCTTCATGTAGAGGGCGCCGGGGGTGAGGAGCTCGGTGATCGGCCGGTGCTCGTCGGTCCCGGCCGCGTCCTTGGGCAGCACCACCTGGAGCCGGCCGGTGCAGCGACGGAAGTCGTAGCCGCCCTCGCCGCGGATGGTGACCCGGGTCCCGCCGGCGGCCATCTCCATGGAGGTGCTCGTCTTGGCGGTGCCGGCCCTGGTCAGCGCGTCGGCCGCGTTCCGTACGGCGAGGAGCGGGTCCACCGCGGGCTTCGGGTCCTCGGGTGCGGCGCAGCCCGCGACCGCCGAACCTCCGACGAGTGAGCCGACCAGGGCGGCGGTGAGGGCGAGCGCCCCGCTCCCGCGACCGTGCGGACGCCCGTACCGCTGCACCACCATCGCCTGCCAACCCCCAACGCCTCACCGCTGTTTGCCCGGGACCCGCACGTCCCCCGGTCCCGCGGGCCTGGGAACGCCCGATCCGGATAACGACGGCACGGGCGAGCCGTCACGCGCAGTACCGTGGTGGGGTGCACGCGCAGTCCTTCCCTCACACGACCACGACGACGGAACGCGGCTCGTTCGCGCTGGCCAGGTGCAGCTGCGGCTGGTCGGGGCCGGCCCGCAGATCGCGGGAGAGAGCCCGTACGGATGCCTCGGAACACCTCCGTATGTCGGCGTCCGGCGACGCCCCCTAGGGGGCGTCCCGTCGGTCAGGCCGCGAGGTCGTTCTGGGTCGTCCCGTTGGCCGGGCCGCCGAGCCGGGGCTCGGGGATGCCGACGGCCTCGGGCCGGAGCGGTTCCGCGGCCCGCCGGGAGCGGACGAGGCGGGCGCCGCGGCCGGAGCGGGCGACGGCGGAGACGACGGGGGTCAGCAGGGCGAGCGCGACGGGCGCGAGGAGCAGCGCCACCGCCGTACCGAGGGCGAAGCCGCCGATCACGTCGGTCGGGTAGTGCACGCCCATGTAGACCCGCGCGAAGCCCTCGGCGAGGGCGAGGCCGATGGCGGCGAGGCCGAACTTCCGGTGGGCGACGAAGAGGCCGACGCCGAGCGCCATCGCCATGGTGGCGTGGTCGCTGACGAACGAGAAGTCGGTCTTGCCCTCGACGAGGACGTCGAGGCCCTCGTGGTCGTTGAACGGCCTGGGGCGCTCGACGAAGCCCCGGATGGGGATGTTGACGAGGAGGGCGACACCGGCGGCCAGCGGGGCCCAGACGAGCCCGGCGACGGCCGAGACGGAGTCCGCGAGGGCGCCGCCGCGGCGGACGCTCCACCAGCACCAGAGCACGACGAGGACCATCCCGAGCATGATCCCGTACTCGCCGACGAACTCCATGACGCGGTCGAACCACGGCGGAGCGGCCTTCGCCAGCCCGTTGATGTCGTAGAGCAGGCTGACATCGGGGTTGGAACCGTCCGATGCGAGTCCAGCCATCTGCTGTGGCCCCTTGCTTCTCGTGTCTGTCTTCCCACCCCCGTGGTCAGAGCGTTCGGATCAGGGAACGAACTGTCTGAGGCGTACGTTCCGCTCTCTCCGGTGGATCATGCCGACGTTATCGAAGAGTGACGGTTCACCGCAGCTCAGGGCCACCGCATGACGGAGAGTTCCGGCCATGTCCCTTACGACCCGACGGTCCGTCTCCTGCCCCTACGTCTGCGGAAGATGGGTGGGCAGAGCGGCGGCGCCTTCCTTGGTGACCCTGGTCGCGCCGAAGTAGTCGGGGGTGTCGATCCGGTCGAAGCGGATCACCGCGCCCGTGCGCGGAGCGTCGATCATGTACCCGCCGCCCACGTAGATGCCGACGTGCCGGATGGCACGCGAGTTCGTCAGATCGTCGGAGAAGAACACGAGGTCGCCGGGGAGGAGCTCGTCCCTGCTCGGGTGCGGACCGGCGTTGTACTGGTCGTTGGCGACGCGCGGCAGCTCGATGCCGACGCTCAGGTACGCGGCCTGGGTCAGCCCGGAGCAGTCGAACCGGCCATTTTGCGCCGCCGTGCCCGTACCGCCCCACAGGTACAGGGTGCCGAGCTTCTGCTGGGCGTAGTGGATGGCCCCCGCGGCCTGCCGGGAGGGCTCGACCCGGCCCACCGGCCGGGCGAAGCTCTTCTCCAGGGAGCGGATGATCCGCACGTAGTTGCGGGTCTCGCTGATCGGCGGCACCCCGCGGTGCTTGATGACCCGGTACGCGCCCGCGTTGTACGCGGCCAGCATGTTGTTCGCGGGGTCGCCGGGCACGTTCTTCACGTACCCGGCGAGCTCGCAGTCGTACGAGGCGGCCGAGGGGATCGCGTCCTGGGGGTCCCAGATGTCCCGGTCGCCGTCCCCGTCGCCGTCGATGCCGTGTCCGGCCCAGGTGCCGGGGATGAACTGGGCGATGCCCCGGGCGTCGGCCGAGGAGACGGCCCGCGGGTTCCAGCCGCTCTCCTGGTAGAGCTGCGCGGCGAGCAGGGCGGGGTTGATCGCGGGGCAGAGGTTGCCCCACTTCTGCACGAGCCCCTGGTAGAGGGCGGGGACGGAGCCCTTGGCCAGCCCCACGGTGCCGTTCTTGCCGCTGCCCGCGCCGCCGAGGAGACCCGACGCCGCGGAGTACGTCCCGACGACGAGCAGTGCGACGAAGCTGAGGCAGACCCCGAAGGCCCCGCCGGCCACCAGCCACGCCTTGCCAGCCCTACGCACCGTCAACCACCCCTCGGTTCATGGCAGTACGCCCCGGGATCAGTCTAGGCGGCGGGGAGTCCGGAGGGGTGGTTGCGCGACGTGCCGTCAGTTCTTCTTGGGCGTCAGCTCTTCCTGAGCGTCAGCGCTTCTTGAGCAACTCCACGAGACTGGAGGAGCTGTCGTCCCCGTACCCGGCTTCCACGCCACGCCGGAACAGGTCGGCGACCGCGGCCGGCAGGGCACCGTCCACGCCCGCGTCGGTGACGGTGTGCAGGACGTGTTCGGCGCTGGCGAGACCCATGGCGAGGCGGTCGACGTCACCGCCGTGGTGGCCGGCGTCGACGCGGGGCGCGTAGAAGTCGAGGAACTGGGAGAGGTCGAGCGCGTTCCGGGCGTACGGCAGGAGCTCGGCGGCCGTGATGCCGTTCGCGTCGGCGAGGGCGAGGGCCTGCCAGTAACTGGAGAGCGCCGTCCAGAACATGACCATGTTGAGCTGGTAGAAGAGCGCGGCGAGCCCGGGGTCCTCACCGCGGTAGTCGGTGCCGGTGAGCACGGAGAGCGTGGCCCGGTGGGTCTCGAAGACTTCCCTGGGGCCGCTGTAGAAGGCGGAGGACGCCGGGTCGCCGACGCCGGACGGCGGTACGAGGATGCCGCCGGTGAGCTGGACGGCGCCGCGCTCCGCCGCCCAGGCGGCGGCCTCCCGGGCCCGCAGCGGGGTGTCGGAGCTGAGGTTGACGAGGACCCTGCCCGCGAGGACGGCGGGGTCGATCTCGCCGAGGACGGCGTAGAAGGCGTCGTAGTCGGTGAGGCTGAGGACGACGAGCTCGTTCGCGGCGACGGCCTCGGCGGGACCGGCTGCGAGCACCGCTCCCCGCCGGACGAGCTCGGCGGCGCGGCTCGGCGTCCGGTTCCAGAGGGTGACCTCGTACCCCTGGTCGAGATAGGCGCCGGCCATGGCGCGCCCCATGGGACCGAGCCCGATGACGGTGACGGACAGTTCGTTCTGCACAGCAACCCCCTGCGATACATGCGACATGCACTCTAAAACGAACGCTCTAATTAGCGACGTGGCAAGACCGTAGCACGCTCTAAAACGAACGCTCTACTCATTACGCCGACTAGACTTGCCCCATGCAGACCAGCAGCACCCATGACCGGATCGTCGTCGCCGCCGCACGCCTCATCCAGCGCCAGGGCTACGTCGGAACGGGCATCAAGCAGATCGCGAAGGAGGCGGACGCCACCCTCGGCTCCGTCTACCACTTCTTCCCGGGCGGGAAGGAAGCCGTCGCGGTCGCGGCGATCGCGCACGGCCGCGAGGAGTTCGCCGACCTCCTGCGCACCGCCCTGGACGGCGAGGACGACCCCGCCAAGGCCGTCGACGCCTGCGCGCGCCTCCTGGCCCGCGAACTCCGCGCCTCAGGCTGGACCGACGGCTGCCCGGTCACCGCCGCCGCCCTGGAGACCCTCGGCTCCGACAACCCCATCCAGCAGGCCTGCGCCGACGCCCTGCGCGCCTGGCAGAACCTGGTCGCCGACAAGCTCCTCGGCTGCGGACTCCCCTCCCCCGAGGCCCGCGACCTGGCCGCCACCGTCATCAACACGCTCGAAGGCGCGGAAGTGACCGCCCAGGTCACCCGAAGCGAGGACCCCCTCCTCCTGGCGGGCCGTCACTTGTCGTGCCTGGTCGCCTCGTACGCCTGACGACCCCACGGCGGCGCGACGGCGCCCCAAGAGTGCAACAACGACAATCATTGCCCGGAGTCACCCTCCGTGATACACAGAGTGACCATACGCTTCTTCGCATGGAAACCGGCCACACCCTCGCAGGTCAAGACGGTCAGACCGGTCAAGTGTGCGGGGATCGGGTAAAGAGACCCGTCAAGGCGTCACACGCGAGCGGTTTCATCAGCGAAGATAGGGCGATGACCCATGCCGTCCGGCAGGGGCACTTAACTACCCAACAGGGGCGGTGAGTTACATGTACCTGGCGGCAGAAAAGGGCGACATCACCACCATCATCGGTGGAATCGCCCCGAACTGGGGGCCTTTCGGAAGCCTGGGCGCCGAGGCCAAGATCATGATCGAGGTCGTGATGGCCGTGGCCATCCTGCTCTGCCTCGGCATCGCCATCTGGGGAGCGGCCAAGCAGCGCATCGGCGCGACCGCGCTCCGCGACACGTTCAGCGCGGAACAGGGCAAGGGCCTGATCGTGGCCGGCCTCACCGGCGTCTTCATCATCGGATCGCTGGGAACGCTGTTCACCATCGTGTACGGGATGGCCGTCTGATCCCCCGTCGGACTCCATCCTCCTGAGGCCTGCTGATGTCGTGTTTGCGTTCCCTGATGCCCAGCCATGTTGCAGCACTGTCGTACCCGCGAACGAGTGAGGGGGCGTACCCGGCATGAGCCTCGGCGACGAGCACGACGGCTTCGGCGGCGTGGGCGGCTCGGGCCAGACCCGGACCCGCCTGCCCGAGGGCAACAGCGGCGACATCTACGGCGGCGCCCGCCGCCCCGTGCGCAGCTCCCGCTCCCTGATCACGGTCGTGGGCGTGGTGGTCCTCCTCATCGCGGCGATCGCCTTCGCCAACCGCGACGGCGGAGACCCGGCGGACGCGGCCCCCACGACAGGCACCCCGGGCAAACCGGCCCCGACGGCAGCAACGGGCGTCCGCCCGGTGACAGCCAAGAACGGCCAGATCCCCACGGGCTTCGCACGCGACGAACAGGGAGCACAGAGCGCCGCGTCGAACTACGCGGTGGTGCTCGGCTCGGCCGAGATGTTCCAGGACGGTCCCCGCGCGGAGATCGTGCGCGCCATCCACGACCCCGCGGTCGTGGAGGACCTCCTCAAGAAGCTCGACGCCTCCTACTCCGCGGGCCTCATGGCCGGCATGGGATTCGACGAGAACGGCGCGGCCCCCTCCGGTACGACCTTCGTCTCCCGCACCGTCCCGGTCGGCACCAAGGTCCGGAGCCACACGGAGAACTCCGCGACGGTCGAGGTCTGGTGCACCGGCCTGGGCGGCCTCGCCGGAGCGGGCTCGACCAAGCCCGTCACCTCCACCTGGTTCACCATCACCCTGAAGCTCACGTGGGTCGGGGGCGACTGGCGCGTGGAGTCCTTCAGCCAAAGCGAGGGCCCCACCCCGGTCAACGGCGACAACCGCGCCTCCACGGCCGACGAGATCGCCGAGGCCGTCGAGGGATACGGAGGGTTCACCTATGCCCGCTAGCCGAAGCCTGGCGGGGCGCGCGTCGACCGCGGCCCTCGCCGCCTTCCTCGCCGTACCCCTCCTGCTCGCCCCGGCCGCCCACGCGGCTCCCACCCCGACTCCGTCGGCCCCCACGCCGTCCCCGACCGCGGGCAACAAAGAGTGCGACCTCCTCACGGGCACGGCCAGGCAGCTCTGCGAGAGGAGCGAGTCCGGCGGCGGGGACGGCCAAGCGCCCCTCCCCAATCCGTCGACCGCCCTCGACCCCCTCTCCTCCCTCGCCCGCGGCTGCGCCGACGCCGCCATCGCCACCATCGACTACCTCTCCAAGGCCGTCAAAGAAACCGCCGACGTCGACTTCACCAACGTGGAGTTCCTCGGCCGGTACGCGATCGTCTTCGCCGCCGCCACCGTCCTCACCCTCCTCCTCTGGCTCCTCGCCGTCGCCAAGCGGGCCATCCGGGGCGTCCCCCTCACCACCGCCCTCTCCGAAGCCATCGGCTTCCTCTGGCTGACGGTCCTCGCCTCCGCCTTCACCCCGCTCATCCTCTACACCGTCGTCAACGCCACCGACGCCGTCACCGAGGTCATCGCCTCCGGCACCGGCCAGCAGACCGACGTCTTCTTCGGCAGCTTCAAACAAGCCCTCCAGAAGGGCGACAGCATCGGTGGCGGCCCCATCATGCTGATCATCGTGTCGCTGGTGACCGTCCTCGCCGCCGGCGTCCTCTACCTGGAGCTGTTCCTCCGCGCCGTGATGCTCTACGTCGGCGCCCTCCTCGGCGTCGTCGTCTACTCCGGCCTCGTCGACAAGAACATGTGGGGCCACGTCCGCCGCTGGGCCGGAATCATGATCGCCGTGATCCTCGTCAAGCCGGTCATCGTGATCGTCCTCGGCCTGGCCGGGGCGCTCTCCTCCGGCACCGGCCCCGACTCGTTCTCCGCCGTCGTGTCCGGACTCGCGATCATCCTGCTCGCCATCTTCGCCTCCGCGGTCATCTACCGCTTCGTCCCCGGCTTCGGCGACGAGATCGCCGCCTCCCGCAACAACCGGCTCCACCGCGCCGGCGAGAACACGGCCGCCGCCGTCATCTCCTCCCCCGCCTCCCTCGTCTCCCAGGGCATCAAGACCCACAGCACCCGCGACAGCGGAGGCGGCGGCGGCCAGGGCTCCCAGGCCGCCCGCCCCGCCAACCCCCTCGCCGGCGGCGTCGCCGCCCACAGCAGCCGCGGCGGCGACAACCGCGGCGGCGGGGCCACGCCCCCGCCCGCACCCCGTAGCAGCAGTCCCACCACGGGTACCCCGCACAGCAACCGCAACTCTGGAGGTGGAGGGCGTTGACGACCCAGTCCCAGCCGGTCGCGCCCCGCCGCACGTATCTCGTCGGCCGAGCCCGGCCGAACGCGATCGTCGGCAAGAACCGTGAGACGGGCGAGATCGCCCTCATCATCGTCGGCGCGTTCCTCGGCATGATGAGCGGACTCCTCGTCCCCGTCCTCCCCCTCCGGATCGCGCTCCTCGCCGGCCTCCCCATGGTCGCGATCGCCGCCGTGTACCTCCCGTACAAGGGCCGCACGTTCTACAAGTGGTACGAGATCAACCGCAGCTACAAGCGCATGCTCAAGCGCGGTACCGCCTACCGCTCCGTCGCCGCCGAGTCCGGCACCCGCCTCGACGGCCGCGAGGTCGAGATCGGCCCGCCCCCCGGCATCGGCCGCGTCGGCTGGCTCGCCGCCCCCTTCGGCCCCGACGAGATCGCCGTCCTCCTCCACGCCGACCGCCGCACCGTCACCGCCGCCATCGAGATCGAGGGCCCCGGCGTCGGCCTGCGCGACAGCGAGGACCAGGAGGCCCTCGTCGACCGGTTCGGCACCCTCCTCAAGCACGTCGCCAACGGCGACGGCTTCGTGACCCGCCTCCAGATGCTGGCCCGCACCCTCCCCGCCGACCCCGACGCCCACGCCAAGGACGTCAGCCAGCGCGGCGACACGGCCGCCCCCGCCTGGCTCAAGGAGTCGTACGAGCAGCTCCAGTCGATGGTCTCCACCTCCAGCGAGCAGCACCGCGCCTACCTCGTCGCCTGCATGCACTACACGCGCGAACTCGCCGCCGAGGCCAACGTCATGGCCCGCGCCGCCCGCCACGCCTCCGGCGCCCGCAAACTCGACCGCGACGCCGGCCTCGCCGTCGTCATGGCCCGCGAGCTCACCGACATCTGCGCCCGCCTCGCCGAGGCCGACATCCGCGTACGCCAGCCCCTCGGCCAGTCCCGGCTCGCCTCCCTCGTGCACTCCATGTACGACCCGGACCACCCCATCGACCACATCCAGGCCATGACGAAACGAAACGCTTGGCCCGCCGAACTCGACGCGATGGAACCGACGTACCTCCAGGCCAAGACCCGCGAGTCCTCCACCCGCGCCCCCTGGTGCCACGCCACGGCCTGGGTGAAGGAGTGGCCCATGACCCCGGTCGGCGTCAACTTCCTCGCCCCGCTCCTCGTCCACACCCCGGACGTCATCCGCACGGTCGCCGTCACCATGGACCTGGAGCCCACCGAGGTCGCCATCGAGCGCATGCTCACCGAGAAGACCAACGACGAGGCCGACGCCAGTCGCGCCGCCAAGATGAACCGCACCATCGACCCCCGTGACATCGCCGCCCACGGCCGCCTCGACCAACGGGGTGAAGATCTCGCCAGCGGCGCGGCCGGAGTGAACCTCGTCGGGTACATCACGGTGTCGTCGCGTTCGCCCGAGGCCCTCGCCCGGGACAAGCGCACGATCAGGGCCTCCGCCGGCAAGTCGTACCTGAAACTGGAGTGGTGCGACCGCGAGCACCACCGGGCCTTTGTGAACACCCTGCCGTTCGCGACCGGCATCCGCCGCTAAGGCCGAAGGGGCACAGACCCATGCGAGATCCGCTGTCCGTCCTCACCGACGCCTTCACCTCCTTCGTCTTCGGCAAGGTGGAGACGACCCGCCTGCCCGTCCGCACCTCCACCGGACAGGCCCAGGCCGTCTACCTGCCGACCGCCGCCCCCGGCCTCGGCGACTCCGGCGTGATCATCGGCCGCGAGGTCTACAGCGGCAAGGGGTACATCTACGACCCCTTCCAGCTGTACGGGCAGCAGCTCCCCGCCCCGCACTGGCTGGTCCTCGGCGAGTCGGGCAACGGCAAGTCGGCGCTGGAGAAGACGTACGTGCTCCGCCAGCTCCGCTTCCGCGACCGGCAGGTCGTCGTCCTCGACGCCCAGGGCGAGGACGGCGTCGGCGAATGGAACCTCATCGCGCAGGAGCTGGGAATAACTCCCATCCGGCTCGACCCGATGGTCGCCAACGACTCCGGCATCCGCCTCAACCCCCTCGACCCCTCGATCACCACCACGGGCCAGCTCGCGCTGCTCCGCACGATCATCGAGGTGGCGATGGGCCACGGCCTCGACGAGCGCTCCGGCTTCGCGCTCAAGGTCGCGCACGCCTTCGTCACCGAGCACACCACCGACCGCCAGCCGATCCTCACCGACATCGTCGAGCAGCTCCGCCACCCCAAGGCCGAATCGGCGGAGGCGATGAACGTCGACATAGACGACGTACGGGCCTGGGGCCTGGACGTCGCCCTCGTCCTGGACCGGCTCGTCGACGGTGACCTCCGGGGCATGTTCGACGGCCCGACGACCGTCGGCATCGACCTCGACGCGCCCCTCATCGTCTTCGACCTCTCCCACATCGACCGCAACTCCATCGCCATGCCGATCCTCATGGCGATCGTCGGCGTCTGGCTGGAGCACACCTGGATCCGCCCCGACCGGAAGAAGCGCATCTTCCTCGTCGAGGAGGCCTGGCACATCATCAACAGCCCCTTCGTGGCACAGCTGTTCCAGCGGCTGCTCAAGTTCGGCCGCCGCCTCGGCCTGTCCTTCGTCGCCGTCGTCCACCACCTCTCCGACGTCGTCGACGGAGCGGCGGCCAAGGAAGCCGCGGCGATCCTCAAGATGGCCTCCACCCGGACCATCTACGCCCAGAAAGCCGACGAGGCACGCAACACCGGCCGCGTCCTCGGCCTGCCACGCTGGGCGGTCGAGATCATCCCGACCCTCACCCCCGGCATCGCGGTCTGGGACGTCAACGGCAACGTGCAGGTGGTCAAACACCTCATCACCGAACGCGAACGCCCCCTCGTCTACACCGACCGCGCGATGACCGAGTCCTCGGTCGCCGACCCGGAACTCGAGTGGGAGACGGAGCAGCGCGCGATCCTCGTCGAACAGCAGATGAACGGCACGTCGCAGTCGACGGTGGCGTAGCCGCATGGACACGACGCGAAAGGGAGGAGGAGGCATCTCCGACGGGCTGCTGCTCAGCCTGTTCGGCCTCCTCCTCTGCCTCACGGTCCTGGTGTGGACGGCGACCGGCCTGTCCGGCCTCTTCTCCCACGGCGCCTGGCCGCAGGGCGTCGCCTTCACGGGCACCCCCTCGGCCCTGCGCTCCCTGGCGACGGCCCCGACAGACCTCCCGGCGGCCTGGCCGACCACCCCGCCGGGCCAGTTGTCGGGCTACGGCCTGTTCTGGGGCCTGCTGATCGGCGAGGCGATGATCCTGTTCGTCCTCGCGGTCTTCGCCCTCGGCACGATCACCCGCTGGCGCGCGGTCCGCGCGAACCGCAAGTCCGGCGCGTACACCCCGCCACCGGCACGGAACGGCAAGGCCACCCACGTACGGGACACCCGCGAGCCCGTACTGGACCACCGCGAGCCCGTACGGGACCACCGCGAGCCCGTACGGGACCACCGCGAGCCTCTACGGGACGAAGACGAGCCCGTACGCGAGCGGCCCGCGCCCGTACGCACGGCTCCCACCCCCATACGGGACGAACCCTCGCCCCTCCCGGAAGCCACCCTGCCCGCCCAGCCCACCCAGGAACACCCACCGGAGCCACTCCGGGCCACCCTCCCGAGCATCCTCCCGGCCACCCCCGCCGCCACCCCCGCGGGCACCGCCACCCCCCGCCTCGTCTACGGCCCCCCGGAGGCCCGCCACCCCGTCGCCGTCCAGGCCATCAGGGACGCCGAGGGACCCGTCCTGGTCGTCACCTCCGACCCCACCGTCTGGTCGTCGACGAAGGACGCGCGCGGCAAACTCGGCCCGGTCCTCGTCCACGACCCCGGCCACCTCTGCGACACCCCCGCCCGGCTCCACTGGTCCCCGTCCGAGCACTGCGAGGACCCGGCCGTCGCCCAGCAGCGGGCTGCCGCCCTGCTCGCCCCCGTACGCCCGCACTCCCGCCTCGACGCGGCCACCGCCGACACCGCGGAAACGCTCCTGCGCTGCTGGCTGCACGCCGCCGCCGTCGACGGCCGCCCCTTCCGCCAGGTCCACCGCTGGGCCCAGGGCGCCGGCGCCCACGAACCCGTACGCATCCTCCGCAGCCACCCCAAGGCCGCCTCCGGCCACGCAGGACTCCTCGAATCGGCGCTCACCGCCCACCCCGAAAGCCGCCGCCTCGCCCAGGCACTGACGGCCCGTGCGCTCGCCGCCCTCTCCTCGATCCACATCAGGGAGGCCTGCGTCCCGAATCGAACGGATTCACTGACGCTCGCATCATTCGTCGCCGAAGGGGGCACCCTCTACGTGGTGGGCGAACCGATCGAGGACCCGCGGACCCACCCCGGCGCGATGCCGCTCCTCACGGCACTCGCCGCAAGCGTGGTCGAGCACGGCCGCCGCATGGCCGCACGGTCATCCGACGGTCGGCTCGACCCACCACTGACCCTCGTCCTCGACGACGTCGCCGCCGTGGCCCCGCTCCCCCACCTCCCGGAGCTCCTCGCCACCGGCCACGACCAGGGCCTCCCGACCCTGGCCCTCCTCCGCTCCCGCGAACAGGCCCGCAGCCGCTGGCCGGAGGCCGCGCTCACCCCGTGACCACGCGCTACGCGACCGGGCGCGGCAGCTCGTACTCGACTTCCTCCGCGCCCGCGCTCACGCCGCTCTCCAGCGTGACGCGCGCCCCCGACGCCACGAACCCGAAGCGCCGGTAGAAGGCCGCGGCACGCGCGTTGTCCTCGTGGACGTACAGCCGCACCCGCTCCACCACCGGCTCCGACAGCGTCCAGGACCATTCCACGCCCGCCCGGAACAGCGCGTCGATCACACCGGCCCCCCGCGCCTCGGGGCGCACGTACACGCCGACGATGTGCGTCTGCTCGACCTTCGCCGGCTCCCCGAAGCGCGCCTCCTCCGAGGGCCGCTCCACGAGCAGCGTGATCGTGCCCGCCCAGCTCCCGTCCGAGCGCTCGGCCACGAACTGCCGCACGCTCCCGTCGCCGCTCACGGACGCCCGCTCGGACCACTCCCGCCAGAGGTCGTCCGGGCGCTCCACGGCCGCCTCGTACGTGTCGAGGAACGCGAGGTGCGCGACCGGATCCTGAAGGGCGGCCAGCCGGATCTCTCGGGCCTGCTCCCACTCGTCGGCGCGGGGGGTACGTATCGAATAGTCCATGGCGACGATCCTCGCCACGACAGGGCGCCCCTGACAAGGCCATTTTCCCCGCCCCGACCTCCGCCGGGCGTCGTACCCCGGTACTACGCCCGCGCCCCGGTCCACTGCCACGGTCCGACGTCCGGCCGCCGCCCGCTCCGTAGCGTCGACGACATGATCCGAGCAGAGAACCTCACCAAGCGGTACGGGGACACCACCGTCGTCCAGGACCTCAGCTTCACCGTCCACCCCGGCGCCGTCACCGGCTTCCTCGGCCCCAACGGCGCCGGGAAGTCCACCACGCTCCGCATGATCCTCGGCCTCGACGCCCCGACCCGCGGCCACGCCACCGTCGACGGCCGCCCCTACGCCGACCACCGCGCCCCGCTCACCCGGGTCGGCGCCCTCCTCGAAGCCCGCTCACTCCACCCGGGCCGCTCCGCGTACCACCACCTCATGGCCCTCGCCCACACCCACGGCATCCCCCACACGCGGGTGGACCGGGTCCTCGCCCTCACCGGCCTCACCCACGTCGCCCGCAAGCGCGTCAAAGGCTTCTCCCTCGGCATGGGCCAGCGCCTCGGCATCGCCGCCGCGCTCCTCGGCGACCCGGCCACCGTCGTCCTCGACGAACCCGTCAACGGCCTCGACCCCGAAGGCGTGCTCTGGATCCGCACCCTCCTCAAGTCCCTGGCCGCCGAAGGCCGTACCGTCCTCGTCTCCTCCCACCTCATGAGCGAGATGGCCCTCACCGCCGACCATCTGATCGTCATCGGCAAGGGCCGACTCCTCGCCGACACCACGGTCGACGAGCTCGTACGGACCTCCGGCGGCGCCTCGGTCAAGGTCGTCACCCCGGAAGCGGACCGGCTCCGCGAGCTCCTCCCCGGCGCACACTGCACCGCAGAGGCCCCCGACACCCTCCTCGTCACCGGCCTGGAGGCCCCGGAGATCGGCCGCGCGGCCGCCGCCCACGGCCTCCCCCTCCACGAACTCACCCCGCAGGCCGCCTCGCTGGAGCAGGCGTTCATGGCCCTCACCCACGACTCCGTCGAATACCAGGGAGCCCCCGCATGACGACCACCGCCACCACTCCTTCCCCGGCCTACGGCCTCACCCCCACCCGAGTCCTCCGCTCCGAATGGCACAAGCTCCGGACCGTCCGCTCCACCTGGATCACCGCCCTCACGGCCGTCGCGTTCGTCCTCGGCGTCGGCATCCTCATGGGCGCCACCTACACCTCCGACGGCGGCGACTCCGACGTCGACACCGTCGTCCTCACCCTCTACGGCTCGCAGCTCGGCGGCATCGCCCTCGCCGTCCTCGGCATCCTCGTCACCGCCGGCGAGTACGCGACGGGCATGGCCCGCGCCTCCTTCACCGCCGTCCCGCGCCGCCTCCCCGTCCTGTGGGCGAAGGCCGCCGTCTACACCGTCACCGTCTACGCGCTCACCCTCACCACCGCACTCCTGACCTTCCTCACCGCCCAGTTGTTCCTCTCCGGAACCGACCAGGCCGCCTCCCTCACCGACAACGGCGTCCTCGGCGCGATCGCGGGCAACGCCGCGGGCGTCACGCTCCTCGGCCTCATCGCCCTCGGTCTCGGCGCCGCCCTGCGCTCCGTGCCGGGCGCGATCGGCGCGTTCGTCGGAGGGGTCCTGATCGTGCCCGAGATCCTCGGGATGCTCCCGTACGAGGCCATGGACACGGCCATCCGGTACTTCCCCACCCAGGCGGCCGGAGCCCTCGGCTCCGCGACCCCGATGCCCGGCGCGGCCTCGCCCGGCGCCGCGCTCCTCGCCCTGCTCCTGTGGGCGGCCGCGACGCTCGCCGTCCCCGCCCTGTTGCTCAAGTCCCGCGACGTATGAGGATGATGACCGGGTGACCACACAGGAGACGACAGCCGAGGCGACGGGCCTGAGCAGGTACATCCAGCGCCTGCTGGCCCGTGCGCGCGCCTTCGACGCCCGGCGCCCCGCGGTGTGGGACGCCACCCTGACGCTCTTCTGGACGGGCGCGGCGCTCGTGGACGCGGCCGGCGGCTGGCGGAACACCGCCCGCGACGCGTCCGTACCGGTCTGGCTCGTGGTCACCCTCAGTCTGGCCCTCGCCGTGCCGCTCTACTGGCGCCGCCGGCGGCCCATGGCCGTCCTCGCCGTGATGGCCTGCGCGGCGCTCGTCAGCGACGGCACGGGGGCCTTCCTCCAGGCCGGGTACCTCCAGATGATCCCGGTCTTCCACCTCGCGCTCACCCGCCCGCCGCGCGCGCTCCTGTGGGCCTTCGCCCTCGTCCTGCCGCCGCTCGTGACGGGCGCGGTCCGCTTCCCCCACGAGACGTGGGACCAGCGCGTCGTCCCCACCCTGTGGGCGTACGCGCTCGTCGCCCTCCTCGGCATCGTGGTCCGCTCCCGCCGGGACCACACGGCGGGCCTCGTCGACCGGGCCCGCCGCCTGGAGATCGAACGCGACCAGGAGGTCAGGCTCGCCGCCGCCGCCGAACGCACCAGGATCGCGCGCGAGATGCACGACATCATCGGCCACAACCTCTCGGTCATCACCGGTCTCGCGGACGGCGGTCGCTACGCGGCGGCCAAGAGCCCCGAGCGCGCCGCCCAGGCCCTCGACGCCATCGGTACGACGAGCCGTCAGGCCCTCGACGACCTCCGCCGCCTCCTCGGCGTCCTGCGCGACGACGAACAGGAGGCGGTCCGCGACCCCCAGCCCACCCTGGCCGACCTGGACGCCCTCCTCACCGGCGTACGGAAGGCGGGCCTGTCGGTCCAGCTCGACACCCGTGACGAGCCGACCGTCCAACCCCTCGCGCCGGGAGCCCAGCTGACGGTGTACCGGGTGGTCCAGGAAGCCCTGACGAACACCCTCAAGCACGCGGGCCCTTCGGCGCGGGCGACCGTGCTCCTGGCCTGGTCCCCGAAGGAACTCCTGGTGGAGGTGGCCGACACGGGCACGACCAAGGCCACCGCGACCACCGCCCCACCTCCCGGCCAGAGCCAGGGAGGCGCTCGCCGCCGCGGCCAGGGCCTCACGGGCATGCGCGAACGCGCGGCCCTCTACGATGGCCGACTCGACTGCGGCCCCCTGCCGGCCGGCGGTTGGCAGGTCCGGCTCCGACTCCCCCTGGAGGGCTCCCTCTCGTGACGACCGTACTCATCGCGGACGACCAGCCGATGCAGCGCTTCGGCTTCCGGATGCTCCTGGAGAGCCAGGACGACATGACGGTCGTCGGCGAGGCCTCGAACGGCACCGAGGCGATCCGCCTGGTCGACCGCCACCACCCCGACGTCGTCCTGATGGACATCCGGATGCCCGGCCTCGACGGCATCGAGGCGACCCGCCGCATCGTCACGACGGGCGCCCGCACCCGGATCCTGATCGTCACCACGTTCGACCTCGACGAGTACGCGTACGAGGGCCTGCGCGCCGGCGCGAGCGGCTTCCTGGTGAAGGACGCCCAGCCGGAGGAGCTCCTCGCGGGCATCCGCGCGGTCGCGAGCGGCGACGCGGTCGTGGCCCCGAGCCTGACGCGCCGTCTCCTGGACGCCTACATCCACCACTTGCCGCAATCCGCCGGGGAGGCGGCCCCGCCCCTGGAGGACCCGCGCCTCTCCTCCCTCACGGAACGGGAACGCGAGATCCTCACGGTCGTCGGCCAGGGCTGGACGAACACGGAGATCGCCGAGCGTCTCCACCTCGCGGAGTCCACGGTGAAGACCCACATCGGCCGCATCCTCGCGAAGACGGGCGCCCGCGACCGCGTCCAGGCGGTCATCCTGGCCTACGACACCCAACTGGTCACGCCGGCCTGACCGGCCCGCGCATTCGGCCCCAGAACGCAGAAAAGCCCCGCACCATAAGGTGCGGGGCTTTCCCACAATGATTGTTCGGCGGCGTCCTACTCTCCCACAGGGTCCCCCCTGCAGTACCATCGGCGCTGAAAGGCTTAGCTTCCGGGTTCGGAATGTAACCGGGCG
>NZ_JBHXRL010000003.1:0-469086 GCF_042717315.1 Streptomyces sp. NPDC058650 | reverse complement strand
CCGCCGGTCGCGCGCGCGCTGGGGGTGGGGGCGTCCGCCCCCCGCGGCGGGGGCCCGTCCCCTTAGCCGCGCCGGTGCCTGCATATTTGGGGGCCCCCCCCACCGGGGGGGGGGGGGCCCCGGCCCCCCCGCCGGCCGGAGCGACGGCCTGGTGCGCCGGGGCGCATCAGGCCCCTGCCACGCCACGTACGCCGGGAGGCCGCGGTGGGCGCATCCCTACGAGAGGACCGGACCCCATGCAGCTCCCCGCAGGCGAAGGCGACCTCGCCCCAGCAGCACTCATGACGGCCGCCGCCACCGGCCCCGACGCCATCCAGCACGCCACGCCGCACGCCATCCAGCACGCCACCCCGCACGCCTCCGAGCCCGTCCACGCCATCAGCACGCGCGGCCTGGTCAAGAGCTACCCCGGCCCGCAGGGCACGACCATCCATGCCGTACGCGGCCTGGACCTGGACGTGGCACAAGGCGAGACCTTCGCCTTCCTCGGCCCCAACGGAGCGGGGAAGTCCACCACCATCGCCCTGCTGTGTGCCCTGGCCCGCCCCACCGCCGGTCACGCCACGGTCGCCGGCGCCGACGTGCTCACCCGACCCGACCAGGTACGTCGGCACGTCGGCATGCTCTTCCAGCACAGCACGCTGGACGCGGACTTCACGGCCGACCAGAACCTCCACATCCATGCGCGTCTCTACGGGATGCCCCGCCGCCAAGCCCGCCGGCGAGCCGCGGAGGTGCTCGAGACGGCCGGGCTGACCGACCGGCGACGCGCCCCGGTGCGCACCCTTTCGGGCGGCATGCGGCGACGGCTGGAGATCGCCCGTGCCCTGCTGCACTCCCCCCGGGTGCTGTTCCTCGACGAACCGACGACCGGGCTCGACCCCCACGCCCGCGCCCAGGTCTGGGAGCACCTGCGCGCGCTGCGCGACCGGCACGGCAGCACGCTCTTCGTCACCACCCACTACCTGGAGGAGGCGGAGAACTGCGATCGCATCGGCATCATCGACCGCGGCCGGCTGGTGGCACAGGGAACGCCCCTCGCTCTGAAGGCCGCGATCGGAGACGACCGGGTGGTGCTGCGCACCGGCGACGACTCGACGGCACGGCGGATCGTGCGCGGCATCGCGCCGCCGGACCGTTCCGTCACCGTGGACAGTGGCGGAATCTGCCTGCGGGTGCCGGACGGCAGCGCGTGGATTCCCCGCCTCTGCGCGGCGCTGGAGCACCACGGCATCGCCGTCCACGCCGCTTCCGCGTCCCGGCCCACGCTCGACGACGTCTTCTCCCACCACACCGGCCGCAGCCTGAACACAGCCACGGGGACCGGCCACACGCCGTCCGACCCCACGCCGTGCGACACCACTCCATGCGACTCGACGCCGTCTCACTCGACGCCGTCTCACTCGACGCCGCGAACGGGCGGCGGCCGATGACCACGCCCACCCTGCGGGCCCCGAACGCCCCGGACACCACTCACCACTCCCGCAGCGGACGGCGGGCCCGCCTACGGCACGAACTACGCGCGATCCACGCCCTGGTCTACCGAGACCTCCTGCGTCTGGCCGGCCAGCGCGCCCACACCGCGCTGATGTTGCTCCACCCCGTGCTCTACCTGCTGATCCTCGGGGGCGGACTGGCCGCCCTCATCCCCCGCTCCTCCCTGGGCGTCGGGTACCAGACCTACCTGTTCCCGGGCATGTTGATGATGACGGTGCAGACACCGGCCATCATGGTCGGCATCCGCCTGATCACCGACCGGCAGAGCGGTTACCTGCGCGAACTCCTCATGGCCCCCGTCGGCCGCTCGACCCTCCTCCTGGGCAACTGCGCCGGCGGCACGCTGACCGCCACGGCCCAGGGGGCCGTACTGCTCGGCCTCGCCGGCACGGTCGGTCTGCCCTACGACCCGCTCCTCCTGGCCACGCTCCTCGCCGGCATGATCCTGGCGTCCTTCACGATCACCGCCCTGGCGCTGGCCCTGGCCGTGACGCTCCGCCGGGCCGAAACGTTCCACACGCTCCTCGGCGTGGTGATGATGCCGCTGTTGTTCCTCTCCGGCGGCTTCTTCCCCCTGGACAGCCTGCCCGGCTGGGCCCACACACTCGCCAACGCCAACCCTCTCGCGTACGCGGTGGACCTCCTCCGCCGCTGCATCGCCCCTCACGTACCCGCTCGGCATGCCACCCCCGGCATCGAATGGGCCGGCTGGCAACCCCCGCTCCTCCTCGAAGCCGCCGTCCTCCTGACGAGCGGCGCCCTCGCCCTGCTGTGGGCCACACGGCGTTTCAACCGCCCGGAATGACCCAACGGCCCCGAGCGGGTCGGCCTTCCGCCCCGGGAGCTTCGGGAGTGCCCGGAACTCTCCCGCGTCCGGCACCGCCACCCGGCGCGCGGGCGCACCCGGCCGCACGGTCAGCACCAGTGTCCTCGGCCCGTTCTGGGCGGAGCACCGAATCTTCTGACCACGGGCCGACGACACCTCAGAGCAGAGCATCCGGGGCCGTCCGTCCGGGGGACCACCGCTGACCGGGCAGAGGACGTGCGAGGACCGCGGCGTCAGCCGGCCGCCGCCAGCGTGGCGACCCCCGGCCCGGTGAGGTCGCCCAGCGCCACCCGGCGCCCGGACACGGCCAGGAGCAGGGAGAGCGCGGGGCCGCTCGCCTCCGGGCCGGTCCCGACCGTCAGGTCGGCGTCCGTCGCCGTGAGCCGGACGCGCGTCATCAGCTCCTTGGCACCGCCGAACGAAGCCGGGGTACGCGTCTGCAGGCGGAGTGACCTGGCCACGGACTCCGGCGGGTAGGTGCGGGTGAGGCCCAGGGGACGCCGGATGTCCTCACCGTGGACGACCTCCTCGACGAGCCGGCTGTCGAGCGGCGCCGGCGGGGTCGATGTCCGCGCGGCCACCCGGCGAAGCCGCTCCAGGGTCTCCTGCGGTGTCGTCCCGCGCTCGCGCGCCACACCTGCGGAGTTCTGGCGGTCGAAGTCGAACCGCGCCCGGGCGAGGCCGAGCACGAAGCCCAGGCGGGTCGTCCGGTACGTGTCGACCAGATGGGCGACCACGTCGTGGACCGTCCACCCGTCACAGAGCGAGGGTTGCTCCCACTGCCGGTCATCGAGGCGCGCGAGGTCCTCGATGAGCGCCGCACGCTCCGCATGGACCATCGACCAGACGTCTTCCGTCACGACTTCTCCTTCGTCGGTCACAGTGTGCGCCAAGGGGACCGCGGGACCAGCGAGAACTCATCGCTCACCTCCCACCGGCAGCGCGGCGAGCAGTCGAAGACCAGCCAATCGACGGCTGAATTGAGAATATTAACGCCGCCGCGTTGTCGCCTTAAGAATCTCAATGTACAAATGAACAACAGGCTCGACATCGAGAGTAAGGGAGCCGAGCGTGGACTGGCAGGAACTGACGGACCTGACGCAAGGCCAGCCGTTCGTGGTCGAGCGGGTCCGTCTCGCCGGCAGCGGGATCGCGGTCGAGGGGCAGTTCGAGCCGCCTCAGCTGGCCCAGCTCGGCATCGACGACCAGGTGTTCGTCGCCGCCTTCGTACGGTCGCACGGTTCGATCAAGGAGATGGAACGGATCTTCGGCGTGAGCTACCCGACGATCAAGTCCCGGCTGAAGCGGATCGCCGAGCACCTCGACTTCGTCGACACCGACCCCGCACCCACCCGCGCCGCCGACATCGTGGACCGCCTGCGGCGAGGGGACATCAGCGCCCAGGAGGCGCTGGCCGAGCTGGAGGAGACCCGATGATCCCGCAGCTGGTGACGGTGCGCTACCGCCGCCCCGGTGGCCGCCTGAGGCGGCTGTACGTCCCGGTGCTGCCGGTGGCGCTCGTGCTGTCACCGTTACTGCTGCTCGCCGCGCTGTCCGGACTGATCGCCTGCTTCGCCACTCGGGTCGACCCCGTGGGCGCGCTGCGCGGCACCGGGCGACTGCTGTGGGCGCTGCCCGGCACCCTGTTCGAGATCGAGCAGGGCCGAACGGCCGTACTCGTAAGCGTCAAATGAGGCAGAAGAGCGAGGAGTTCCCCATGAACGAGCAGCGCCGACAGGTCCTGCAGATGCTGGCCGAGGGCACCATCACCGCCGACGAGGCCGAGCGGCTGATCGACGCCCTCGAACGAGACCAGCCCGAGCCGCCGCCGGGCGCCTCGTCTCCTCCGAAAGCGCGCCCCAAGTACTTGCGCGTAGTGGTGGACGCGGCGGACGAAACCGGCGGCGACGGGGCGAGCCGCGTCAACATCCGGGTTCCGCTCCAGCTGCTGCGCGCCGGCGTCCGGCTCACCAGCCTTCTCCCTCCGCAGGCGGTCGCCAAGGTCAACGCGGAGCTGCACAGGTCAGGCGTACCGATCGACCTCACCGAGCTCAAGCCGCAGCACCTTGAGGAGCTCATCGAGCACCTCGACGACATAGTCGTCGACGTCGAGGACCCCGACGCCAAGGTGCAAGTGTTCTGCGAGTGACAGCGCGACGGCGCCGATCGCCCGCCCGGGCCAGACGGGCGGGCGGGCGGCGGCGTCCCGCAGTCGATCGCCGGCGTGGTCCTCGTCGGCGCCGTCGGCGTGGCCATCGGCTTCCGGTCCGACGACGTCACGGCTTGGGAACGGTCGGCGGCGTTCGGGCTCCTCGCGTTGTTCGCCCCGGCGCTCACGTGGACGGCGTCAGCCGCCGTTCAGGGCGGAGGCGGTCGCGTGCGCGAACGCCTCGGGGTTGTCGAACATGATGTTGTGGCCGCAGTCCGGGATCGCCCGTACGGTGACGCCCGAGGCCCGCAGTCCCGCCGCGTCGGCCGGCTCGCCGTCGGCCTCCGGGTGCAGGCACGTGCGGGGGACCGACAGGCCCGCCAGATGCTCACGCAGGGAGGGGGCGGTTCCCCGAGCCCGATGGACCGTCGTGCGGTACAGGGCCTCGCGTCCCGCAAGGCGCATCGTGGACCACCAGAACGGACCGACCCGCTCCTCGGTCCGCTGCCAGCCGTCGGTCAGGAACTCCTCCTCCGTGTAGGCCGTGATGCCGCTGCCGGCGTGCGCGGGAACCGGCGGGGCCGGATCCAGGACGGCGTCCACGAGGACCAGATGCGCGACCAGTCGCGGATGCCGGGCCGCGAGCAGGATCGCCACCGCCCCGCCCAGACTGTGCGCGACGACCTCGGCGGCCGTCACGTCGGCGGCCTCCAGGGCCGCCGCCACGGCGTCGGCGTGCGCCTCCAGCGTGTACGTGAAGTCCGTGGGCCGGTCGCTGATGCCGAAGCCCAGCAGGTCGAGCAGCAGTGAACGGCGGCCGGTCAGCAGCGGGTGCGCGGCAGCGGCGGCCCAGTACACCGGCGAGGTGGCTCCGAGTCCGTGCAGGTAGAGCCTGGTGGGCTCGGTGCCCGGGATCTCCACCCATCGGATCCGGTCGCCGTTCGGGGTCACGGGGGCATGGCGCATGGCCGACTCCTTGCTCGTGGGATGACACGAAGACAATACCTCGACATCGAGGTATCGCGTACTCGATATATCTCGGCCGCATAGAAGATCTGACACCATGGGCCCATGCTCAAGCTCGCGATCCTCGGGTTCCTCAGGGACCGGCCCATGCACGGCTACGAACTGCGCCGGCACCTGTCCGCACTGACCGGCCACATCCGTCCGCTCAGTGACGGCACCCTCTATCCGGCGATCAAGCGCCTCGAAGCCGACGGCCTGCTCGTCCGCGAGACCGAGCCCGGATCGACCGCCGCACCCCGGCACACCCTGCACCTCACCCCCGCCGGGCGGACGGCGCTGCTCGAACGGCTGCGCACGCCCGAGCCGCTGGACGTCAGCGACGAGAACCGCTGGTTCACCGTGCTGGCCTTCCTCCGCCACCTCGACGACCCCGCCGAGCAGGCCGCCGTGCTCCGCCGCCGGCTCGCCTTCCTCGAAGAGCCCGCCAGCTTCTTCTACGACGAGACACGGCCGCTTGGCGCCGAGGAGATCACCGACCCGTTCCGCAGCGGCATCCTGCTGATCGCCCGGGCGACGTCCCGGGCCGAACTCGCCTGGCTGCACGACATGATCGCCGCTCTGGACACCCGACCGGGCCCGCCGACGCCGTAACAAGCGCGCCGAGACGCGGAGCAGTGCAGGCCAACGCCGCGGCAGGAGGGTGGATCTCCTTCCGCCCGAGAGCCGAAGGAGATCGTGGAACTGCTGTAGCAGCAGGTCACCTCAGCGGCGCCTGTCAAGGGCATCACACTCAGCCGGATTCATCGGCGTCCCGGACGGGGCGGGTGGGACGCGCGGTGCCGGAGTGAGGTGGAGAGGACGGGAAAGGGGCGGATTTCACACACAGCGGGATCGGGGGCCACACGGGGGTTCCCCCTGGGCTCCCTGCGCGGGAGGCCGCCCGGAGCCTCAGCCGGGATGGCCAGTTGGCGCTGGTCCCGGCGTGACTTGCCCCTGGCCGGAAACCGGACGCGGGTCCCCGCCAAGGCGATCGTTCCCCTAGGCAACGTCGCTGCCGTCGCTTACCAAGGAGGGAACTATGCCCGGCGAGGACCGATCGACGGAGGTGTCCGGTTGCCCGGTCGAGGAGTGGGACGGCCGTATCGAGCACGCGCGGATGGTGAGGCGTCATGAGTCGACTCGAGCGAGCGCCGAACAGCCCGGAGACGCCCGACGACGAGGTGACGCCGGAACACCGGATGCGGGCGGCCGGAATGACCGTGCTGCCGGTGCCGCGGATCGCCTCCGGCGATCCGTACGCCCTGCGCCGTGCTGTCGCCGACCGCTCCGGGCCCGTGCTGTGCACCGGACTCATGGAGGGCTGGCGCGCACGCGACGCGTGGAACCCGGCCGAGCTTCGCGGCCGCCACGGTGAGCGGCGGGTGACCGCCCTGGTCGACCTGCCGGACACGGGCGTGCTCTTCCCCCAGGACCAGCACCTCTACGAGAAGCAGCTCAGCTTCGCCGCGTTCGTGGAGACCATGCTGGCGGCCACGCCGTCCGCGCCCTGCTATCTCGCCTACCAGCGCGCCCACGAGATCTTCGACCCCGCCGACTACGACTTCGGCTCCCTCGTCCCGCCCGACGGGCGGCACGGCACGGACACCCGGGTGTGGATCGGCTCGGCCGGTACGCGCTCCATGCTGCACTCCGACCTCAAGGACAATCTGTTCTGCCAGGTCTGGGGCGAGAAGGACGTCACCCTGCTGGCGTGGCAGGACAGCAGGGCCGCCTACCCCTTTCCCGACAATCTGGTGAACAGCCAGGTGGACCTCGGGGCCCCGGATCTGCAGCGGTTCCCCCTCCTCGGTCGGGCCCGCTTCCACCATGTACGGATGGGCCCGGGCGATCTGCTGTACATCCCGCGCGGGTGCTGGCACGACATCCGCTCACGCACCGCGTCCGTATCGATCAACCACTGGTTCGGGGAGCCGCTGGGACTCGCCCGGTACCTCCGGCTGCTCGCCGTTCTCGGGCCCGGCTACTGGATGAGCACCGCCCGCGACTTCGTCGTGCACGGACTGCTGCGCCGCGAGGAGTCCACCCGCTTCTTCTTCAGCCCGGCGTCCACCGGCAAGCGGCTGTACGACGCGCTGCGCTCGGGGAACTTCTCCCAGGACAACGACCCCAGTGCCACCCGGTAGTACGACGTGACACGACGAGAATCGACGAGAAGAGGGGCCCGCATGCCGGCTACGGACCGGCCACGCCGTGTGGTGGTCACCGGAGGGGGCTCGGGCATCGGCACGGCGATCGCCCGGCGCTTCGTACGGGACGGGGACCGGGTGTGCGTCATCGACAGCGACCCCGCCGGGCTCGCGGCGCTCGCCGGCACCGATCCCCGGGTGCGGCCGCTGCTCCACGCGGACGTGGCCGAGGAGGACGCGGTGACCGAGGCCTTCGCCACCCTGGACAAGGAGTGGGGCGGGGTCGACGTGCTGTGCAACAACGCGGGGATCAGCATCCGCAGCCCCTTCCTCGACACCACGCTCGCCGCATGGGAGCGCACCCTGAGCGTCAATCTCACCGGCGTGTTCCTGGTCGCGCGGGAAGCCGCCCGCCGCATGGCCGACGCGGGCGGCGGAGTGATCGTCAACACCGCCTCCGTCAGCGGCATGGTCGGCATGCCCCACTACGCCGCGTACAACGCCAGCAAGGCCGGCGTCATCGAACTCACTCGCACCATGGCACTGGAACTGGCGCCCCACACCAGGGTGAACGCGATATGCCCCGGCTACGTGCTGACGCCCATGCAGCGGGCCGAGTACAGCGAGCGGCAGCTCGCCGAGCAGGCCGGGGTCGTCCCGCTGCAACGCCTGGGCGCACCCGAGGAGATCGCCTCACTGGTGCACTATCTCGCCTCCCCCGACGCCGCGTTCGTCACCGGTCAGTCCTTCGTGATCGACGGTGGTGAGACGGCGGGAGGACTGGCCAGCGCGCGCTAGACACGTAGCGGCGTGGACCCCGCACAGCTCTGCACCCGCGGCGCCCTCCGCACGGGGCGCCGCGCTTCCCCCTGCGAAAGCCTACGGAGGAACAGTTGGAACGGGAACGGACACGAACGTCGGCCGACTCGACCCGCCACGCTACCGGCACGCCCGGCGAGGAGGTCGACCTGTCCGCCGTGGCGCTCAACTCGTACACCGAGTGGGATCCGCTGCGCGAGGTCGTCGTGGGCTCTCTCTCCGGCGGGGTGTTCCCCGACTGGCAGGAGTCCATGGCGCACACGTTGCCCGAATCGGCGTGGCGCAACAGCAAGGAGGAGGGTGGGCTGCCGTTCCCTGCCGCCCACCTCAAGGCGGCCGAGGAGGAACTGGACGCACTGGCCGAGGTCCTGGAGGCCGAGGGCATCAGCGTGGCGCGGCCCGACGCGGTCAACCACGCGCGGCCGTTCCGGACTCCGCACTGGGACTCCGCGGGCGGCCTGTACGCGGGCATGCCCCGGGACCTGCTGATGGTCGTTGGCGACGCCGTCATCGAGGCACCGATGTCCTGGCGGTGCCGGTACCACGAAGGGGACGCCTTCCGGACGCTCCTCAAGTCCTGGTTCCGGCGCGGGGCCCGCTGGATGCCGGCGCCCCGGCCGCAGTTGACGGACGAGCTGTACCGGATGCCCGGCGGCGCGGCCTCTCCCGACGGGGAGCGCTGGGCCGTCACCGAGTTCGAGCCGGTCTTCGACGCCGCCGACTTCCTCCGGTTCGGCCAGGACATCGTCGTACAGCGCAGTCATGTCACCAACGACTTCGGCATCGACTGGGTCCGGCGGGCCCTGGGGCCGGAGTTCACCGTCTCGGTCATCGAGACCGACGACCCGCACGCCATGCACATCGACGCCACCCTCGCCCCGCTGGCCCCGGGGAAGCTGCTGGTGAATCCCGAACGGTACGTCCCCCACGCGTTGTTCGAGGGATGGGAGATCCTGCCGGCGCCCGCTCCGACGCTGCCGTCGGACTGGCCGATGTACTTCTGCAGCCCATGGGTGAGCATGAACGTGCTGTCCCTGGATCCGGAGACCGTCGTCGTGGAGCGCCAGGAGCAGCCGCTCATCGACGCCCTGACCGCCTGGGGCTTCCGGTGCGTGCCGGTGGACTTCCGGCACGTCTACAGCTTCGGCGGATCGTTCCACTGCGTGACCCTCGACACCGTGCGCGACGGGGGGCCGGCCAAGTACCTGAGTGAGACGAAGAGTTCGATGCAGTAGACGAGCCTCGGAGGTAGCCGCGGGGCCGCCGTCCCGGCGGTGGCGAGGGTCCTACCCTCGCCACCGGCCGTCGGCCGGCCGTGCTCAGGCCGGGAACAGCAGGCGCGCGTAGTCCGGGCGCAGCACGACGTTGTTGTCGTACACGCAGTACTCCACGGCCAGGAGCGGGACCGTCCCGTCTCCGGGTTCCGTCAGCTCCTCCACGGCGCGCGTCAGGTCCTCGGCGGAGTCGAACCGGCGCGCCAGGGCGGCGTGGACGTCGTACGGGCTCCAGCTCGGCCCGTCGTCCCAGTAGCCGGGCAGCCCGATCGCCTCGAACACGGCCCGCGTCCGGTCCGGAAGGGTGCTCACGACCAGCTCGACAAGGGAGCGTACGAGGTCGGCGGAGGGAGCGCCGGGGGGATCGGCCAGGATGCGCCGGAGCAGGTCCTCGGCGCCTGCCGCGTCCGGCGGCGCGAGGGTGCCGAGGTCGAGCCGGCGGGCGAGGAAGGCCCGCCAGTCGCGCCGTGTGCGGTAGGCCCGGGAGAGGAACGTCTCCTCGACGTACGCGAAGAACTCGTCGACCGCCCGATGGCCGCCCAGCTCCTCCACGAGCGCCGGCGGGTAGCTGAACGTGGGGTAGAGCAGGTCGACTTCGGGCAGCCGGCCCCGGGGGCTCATGGAGTACGTGGAGTCCGCCGAGTCGCCGATCAGTCCGTCGCCGAGGTCGAACACACGCGTGGCGCGGGTGATCAGGGAGTCGTCGAAGCGCTCCCCCAGACGCAGTTCGTTGATCGCGTGGAGGGTGGTCGAGACGGTTTCGGCGGTGGCGTAGGAGTTGCCGAGGAACATGTCGAGGCGCCTGGGCGGTACGGGCTCGCCGCGCTCGCGCAGGAACCTCTCCTCCTCCTCCAGCCAGTACACCTGGGCCTGTACGGCGTGCCGGGCCCGGTAGGGCACGCGCGTCCGCTTCAGGTTCTCGTCGTGGTAGGACGCGAACTGGTTCCAGCTGGGTTCGAAACGGGAGTCGAGCAGCATCCGGATCTCGTCGCGGTCCAGGGCCGGGTTGGGCAGCAGGTAGCAGGTCCAGCCGACGGGCGTGGCACGGCCGTGGTTGAGCTTCCGCATGCGCTCGGCCATCTCGAACAGCAGCGCGTTGCTGCCGATGTTGATCTCGGAGCAGACCAGCCAGACCCGGCTCACACCGCGATCGGCCAGGAAGGTGATGTCGGCCATCACCACGTCGAGGTCCCGGATCCGGTGCTGCCGGCCTTTGACCACCGGCTCGGTACAGAAGTAGCAGCGGTACGGGCAGCCGCGCTGGATCTCCACGGGGACGTGGACGGCGTCCGGGCCGGTGAGTCTGTCCGGGCCGTAGAAGGCGAGGAGGTCGTCCAGGACGGCGTCGGAGTACTCGGTGTGGTCCGCGGGAGGCAGGAACACGCGGGCGCCGATGACGTATTCGCCGTCGTCGGCCGAGGGGTGGGCCAGGTTCGCGATGCCGTCCAGGTTCCGGTGGGCGAGGACGTCGTCGAGGCGGGCCATGACCTCGTCCGGCTCGCCGACCACCCCGAAGTCGGGGCGCAGCCTCCTCAGCAGTGCCCGCGCCTGTGTGGAGAAGCCGAATCCTCCGACCATGACGGGGGTGTCCGACAACGACCGCAGCAGTGCCATGAGTTCTTCGGTGTCGTCTACCGGCCAATAGCTGTTGCGCACGACCTCCGGCGCGCCCGGCAGGGCGTCCTCGGCGTAGTTCCAGATGAAGATGGAGTCCACCTGACGCAGGTGGACCCCGATGAGACGGGGCCTGGAGCGGTCCAGGGTCCGGCGCAGCACGTCTTCCCAGCGGTGCTTGGGCGTGTGCAGCAGGTCGAGCCGCTCGACCGTCAGACCGTGCCGTGCGGCGATCGCCGAGACCTGCACGAACGCGTAGGGATAGATGGGCAGCGCCGGGTAGTTCGAGGCGCTGAGGAGGAGCAGGTCCGTGCTGGTCCTCGGACCAGCCTCCGAGCTGTCGACCGACATACGTCGCCGTCCTTCGGGGCGTGAGGTGGCTCTGCCGGGATGGCCGATCGGGAGGTACCAGGCGTACCGAAGGGCCGTGACCCGTCACAAGAGGCGGGTCCCGGACAGGTTGTCCGTATCCCCTCGCCCCGCCGCGCGTCGGGGGTGTCCGGATCGCGACTCCCCGCGAGGGGTCGTCCTTGACTGGTCGTCAGAGGACTCCACAATCGACCAGGACGCTCGCTGTCGCCCTCCGTCCCCGACGCAGGAGTGGATGCATGGCCTTACCTGTCATCTCAGCGGACTCACACGTCGTGGAGCCCGTCCGACTGTGGTCCGAACGCCTCGAACGCAAGTACCAGGAGAGAGCGCCGCGGGTGCACTGGGACACCGAGCGCCTCGGGTGGTTCTTCACGTGCGACGGACTGCAGCCCGCGCTGATCAACTCGCTGTACGCGACGGACAAGTCGCCCGAGGAGTTCGCCGACGCACTGCACTCGGGCGCCGAGGCGGCCCGGGCCGGCGGCAATGATCCGGTCGCGCGGACGAAGGACATGGCCCAGGACGGGGTGGCCGCGGAGGTCCTCTATCCGAGCCTGGCCATGAGCCTGTTCTGGCTGGGGGACGCCGCGTTCCAGCGGGCCTGCTTCCGCGCCTACAACGACTGGCTCGCAGAGTTCACGGCCCACGCCCCGGACCGGCTCGCCGGCCTCGGTCTGATCTCGCTGTGGGACGTGGACGAAGCCGTCAAGGAGTTGAGGCGGTGCCGCGCCATGGGTCTCAGGGGGGCCGCCGTCTGGGCTTCCCCGGCGCCGGAAAGGGACTTCACGACAGACGCCAACGACCGCTTCTGGCAAGAGGCCCAGGAGCTCGGGATGCCGGTCTCCATGCACTGCCTGACCGGGTATCGGGACAGCCCCAGGCTGTTCGACTACAGCACACCGCTGGGACGGATCCAGCGGAACATGGGCTATCCCGAGGAGATCCAGCACTCGCTCACCGACCTGATCTTCTCCGGCGTACTGGAACGCTTCCCGCGCCTCCAGCTCGTGCTCGCGGAGAACGACATCGGCTGGGTGGGCTACCACCTGCTGCACGCCGACCGCATCTACGACAAGCTCGGCCCCGTCCTGCACTCCACCCTCACCATGCCGCCCGGCGAGTACTTCCGCCGCCAGGTCCACGCCACCTTCACCGACGACGAGGTGGGCATCGCCACGATGCCCCTGCTCGGCTCGGGAAACTTCCTGTGGGGCAGCGACTACCCGCATTACGAGGGCAGTTGGCCGCACTCCCAGGAGCTCCTCGCCCGCTCCTTCCGGAACACCCCGGACGACGACCGCGACCAGGTGGTGTCCCGCAACTGCGCGCGGCTGTACGGGTTCGACCTGGAGACCCTGGCCAACGACTGAAGGAGTCCGGATGGGCGAGCAGACCTCCCACCGCTGGTACCGGTACGTCGACGAGGACATCGAGAGCAGGACGGGGACGACGGTCGGCTTCACCAACCTGATCGCGGACCGGCCCTACCCCCTGGACGACCGGATGCTCCAGGGCTTCATCGCACGGAACGAGCTGATCCGTACCTACCAGCGGATCACCCGCGACCTGTTCATGGCCGCCGTGCGCGGCGAGGAAGACCCCGCCATCGCGGGCACCCTACTCGACGGGCAGCCACCCGAGCGCGGCTTCGAGTACCACAGGCAACTGACCGAGCGTCACCTCGCCCTGCCGGTCTACTTCCGTACGGACGAGGCCGCCCCCGGTGCGATCGCCGAGATTCAGTGCCCGGCCTCCGGCTGGGAAATCGCCGATCAAGTGCACGCTCTGTACCGGGAGTTCCCCGCCGACTTCGGCACTCCGGCCCACCGGCTCGGTTCGCTCATCGACGGGCTCGCCACCTCGCTGCACGACCGGCTCGGGCCGGATCCCGTCGCGCACCACCTCACCAACAACGCCTCCCGGCCGCACGGCGTCCACTACACGGTGCAGCGGCTGCGCGAGGCCGGCATCCGGCACTTCGGCTGGGACCCGGTCCACTGGAAGGACTGCGGTTTCGTCAGGGCCCACGAGTTCTACGACCTGCGCTACAACGGGTTCTTCGACCAGTGGATGGAGGAGTGCGAGAAGGGAGAGCTCCTCTTCGACCATCCCCCGACCCCGCTGTACGACGCCAAGGTGACCATGGCGTGGCCCTTCTGGGAGAAGACCCGGCACCATTACCCGGACGAGATCCGCGGCCTCTTCCCGCACACCGAGATCGTCACCCCCGACGGGTTCCACCTGCCGGACGGCTCCTGGATCAGCCTGGACGACTACTGCGCCCTGGGCGAGCGCAAGCGCACGTACTACTTCAAGTTCGGCGGGCACCACCCGACGCTCAACTGGGGCAGCCGCGCCGTGTACTACTCCGGCAGCTTCAGCAGGGTGGCCCTGCGGCAGTTGTTCGACCGCATCCTCGCCGACACCGCGGCCGGGCACCTCTGGGTGGCACAGGAGGCACGGATGCACCCCGAGCCGGCCACCGCGGTGACCAGGGAGGGGACCGAGCTGAAGCTGGACGCGTACACCAAGTTCAGCGCCTTCTACACCCCCGAAGGGCTGGTCGGGGTGCTGGCCATGCAGGAGCGGTTCCGCAAGGTCCACGGCTCGCCGCAGACCGTGGTGAGCATCGCGTACTGACACCCGGAAGAGGTGTGGCCATGGCCGACAGGCCCTCTCCCGTCAGGCTGACCGGAGACGTTCGACCCCCGGACTACTTCCACTTCGTGGAGCGGGACGAGATCGACTGGGAGGTGTGGACCGACGTTCTGAAGGGGAGGGTCGCCGGCGCGGTCTTCCGCGGGGTGATGCCGCCGGACGTGTGCGAACGGATCCGCCGGAACTTCTGGAGCAGCCCGATCCTCGAACGGCCCGCGGCCGGTACCTCCCGGAACGGCCACACGTGCGGCGCGCCTCTCCTCGGATCGACCGGCCTGGATCAGTACCTGGAGGTGGCGGAGCAGGCCCGAGCCGCCATCGACGACCTCTTCGCCGACACGGGCGACCGCGCCGTCCCGGCCCTGCTCGGCCTCTACCGGGAGCACTTGGAGAGGCAGGGCGTGCGATTCCGGCTCGCCGAACACCGGGGCCGGCGGGCTGGTTCGTTCAAGATGCGCTCGCGGGAGAACTCCGGGCCGTTCCAGCTCGCACCGCACGACGACGCCGAACCCCTCCGCCACGCACCGCACCTCGACGGGTTCGAGGTGCAGCGCGCGGAGCACATCTGCGGCGCCGTCGCCTGCGTGGAGAACGGGCCGGGCGGCGATCTGGTGGTCTGGAACATCTCCCCGGACCCGGAGAGCCGTCGGGCGCTGGGCTTCGGGTACGACAGCAAGGGGTACCCGGTGGAGTCGCTCGACGCCTTCCCGAAGCTGACGGTGCCGGTCAGCGCGGGCGACATCGTCGTCTTCGACGTGGGCAACGTCCACGCGGTCGGGCGGAAGGAGCAGGACGGCACGTACCGCTCCACCATCCAGTGGAACATGTCCTTCCTCGACGCCACCACGGTCCTGCAGTGGTCATGACGGCCGCGACTGCCGGATCCGAGACAGGAGAGGGTATGCCGACACATTCCGAGACCTTCACCAGGATCGGCGTCCGACGCGTCGCCGGGCGCATCGGGGCCGACGTCGAAGGGGTGGACCTCGCCAAGCCGATCGACGCCGAGACCATGGCGGAGATCCGTGGGGCGCTGCTCCGTCACAAGGTGATCTTCTTCCGGGGCCAGCATCTGGACCACGCCGACCATGTGGCGTTCGGCCGGCGCTTCGGTGAGCTGACCCGGCGGCCGGGGCGCAAGCACGGCGTACACCCGGAGGGCTTTCCACAGATCCTCACCGTGGATCCGGACGTGGACGACACCCGGTACGGCCGGAGGTTCGAGGAGCGGTTACGGCCGAAGTCACAGAGGCACGACTCGGGATGGCACACCGACCTGGCCGCCGCCGTGAACCCGCCGGCCGTGTCCGTCCTGCGGGCCGAACGGGTCACCGAGTTCGGCGGTGACACCCAGTGGACCAATCTGGTGGCCGCTTACGAAGGCCTGTCCGGCCCGCTCCAGGAGCTCGTCGACGGATTGCGCGCGGAGCACACCCTGTACGCGGCCAGTCGGTTGCTCCTGTCCGACTCCGAGGACGTCGAGATCATCCGCAAGCTCACCGAGGACACGCTGCTCTCCGTCCACCCGGTGGTGCGGGTGCACCCCGAAACCGGCGAGAAGGCGCTGTTCACGCCGCCCGCCTCGGTGACCCACATCGTCGGGCTCCTGCCCTGGGAGAGCCGCCGGATCCTGGAGCTGCTCTTCGAGCACCTCACGCGCCCGGAGTACACGCTGCGCCGGCGCTGGGCGGCCGGCGACGTCGCCGTGTGGGACAACCGGGCCGTGGCCCACCTCCAGCCGTCCGACCTGGACGCCACGGAGTACCGCCGGACGCTGTACCGGGTCACGGTCCTGGGCGACCGTCCCGTGGGACCGGACGGCTTCCGTTCCGAGTCGGTCCACGGCGAGCCGCTCACCGCCTTCACCGGAGACCCCGACGACTGAGAGGGAGCGTGTGTCCATGTCCAAGAAGCGAGGCGTCTACTTCGTGGCCAACGACGGCGTCCTGGAGTTGGTCATCGCGTTCCTCAACAGCTTCCGGCGGAGCAATCCGCACATCGCGCTGTGTCTGATCCCGTTCGACGACGACATCGAGCGCATCGCCGCGTTGCAGTCCCGGTACGACTTCTCCGTATGGGGAGATGCCGACCTGCTGCGGCGCTGCGACGAGATCAGCCTCTCGTTCCATGACCGGGCCAAGGGGCATTTCCGGAAGCTCGCCGCGTGGGAAGGCGATTTCGAGGAGTTCCTGTACATCGACAGCGACACGGCAGTTTTACGCGACGTCGAATTCGTCTTCGACTACCTCGACGAATTCGGTTTCGTCGTCGCCACGTCCCACGTACCGGGGCGTGCGTGGAAGGAGAGCATCGGGCAGTCCGGAAAGCTGACGCCGGAGCAATTCGCGTACGCGGCGAACACCGGATTCGTCGCGTCGCGGAAGGGCGCGCTGACGCTCTCCGGCATGACCGACAGTCTGCCCGCCGCACGGGAGGTGGCCCCGCATATGAAGCTGGGGTACGAGCAGCCGTTCCTGAACTACCTGATGGTGACGTCCGGGCTGCCGTACACGAGCCTGCGCCGGCTGAGCGCGACGACCGGGGACCAGAGCATCCCCGGGGAGGTGTACGCCTGGACGCCCGGGGTCGCCGCGCGCGGCGGCGACGTCGTGGAACCGGCGTCGCCGCCGACGCTGCTCGTCCACTGGACGGAGCCCGTGAAGCCGACGCAGCCGGACAAGGAGGCCGTTCCGCTCTACGAGCTCTGGCAGTACTACCGGAACCTGCCGGCGCCCCCGAGGCCGGGGGCCTGAGGGGCGCCGGGCGGGTCAGTTCCCGGCCGGTGGAGCGGACTTGGCCGCCACGACGTACAGCGACTGCAGGTCGTCGTGGCGGGGCGGGAAGCCGGGGTGGGCGGCGAGCAGGTCCGCCTCCTCCACGCGCTCCACCGACCGGAAGCCCGCCTGGTCGAGGGCCCAGGCCAGGATGTCGAAGTCGAACAGGTTGCGGTGCTTGCCACGGGCCTGGAAGAGGTCGTTGATGAAGTGCTGGACCGGCGCGCCGCCGAGGGTGTAGTCCGGCCAGCGGCGCCGTCGGTCCTCCACCAGCGCCTGTCCCCGGTCGTCCAGGTACGCCGCGCAGACCTTGGCCAGGTCGGGGCACGACAGCCACACCCGACCGGTGTCGTCGCAGACCCGGTGCAATTCCCGGAGGAGCGGGATCAGTTGTTCACGGAGATCGAGGTGCTCGATGACGTGCTGCGACACGATGGTGTCGGCCGAGCGGTCCGGGAACGGCAGCCGGCCCGCCGCCAGATCGACGTCGAACTCCGATCCCGACACATCGCAGTTGAGCCACCCCGGCACGAATCGGTCGCCGCAGCCGAGGTGCAGTTTCCGGGCGTTTCCGGGGACTTTCCGATGCCGCAGCGCCAAGCGCGCTCTGAGCCGGGACATATCGTGCCCGGCGTACGCCACGGTCCGCTGATCGAACCGCAGTTTGCGGAGTGTCCAAGCCAGCATGCGATCACCACCGTATATCGAGGTGTCATGGGGCGTGCAGCAGCAGAGAATACGCTATCGCCGAAGGATTCAGCACCCGTTCCGGAAATACATTCAGACCTCCGGTCTGAATCCTGAAATCCGTATCGACGTGATTGTGGAGGCGTGCATGAAATCGGTGGTCCTTTCCGGTGTCGGAGTGTGCGAGGTCATCGAGCGGGACGAACCACAGGGCGGGCCGGGCGACGTCGTGGTCGACGTCGGTGTGAGCGTGGTCAGCCCGGGCACGGAGCGGGCCGTCCTCCTGGACCTGCCGACGGCGGGCGCCCGGTTCCCCGAGTACCCCGGCTACATGGCCGCCGGTACCGTACGGGCGGCGGCGTCGATCCCGGCGGGCACGCGGGTCGCGGTGCGCCGGGCCCGCCATGCGAGCGTCGCCGCCGTGCCCGCCGCCCACGTGCGGGTTGTGCCCGATCACGTCCCGCTGGTGGACGCCGCCGTCTGGCAGCTCGCCCTCACGGCCCTGCACGGTCTGGAGCGTGGAGGGCAGCGTCCCGGAGAGCCGGTCACCGTGATCGGCGGCGGCCTGCTCGGCGTGATCACCCGCAGGCTCGCGACCGCCCGTGGTGCGGCGAGCGTCAGGGCGGTCGCCGGTTCCCCTGCGAAGGCATGGGCCGCCAAGCCCGAGCCCGTGACCACCTTCCTGTCCACCGGGGAAGCCGCCGACGGCACTCCGCTCGTCCTGGACGTGACCGGCAGCGGCGCGGCGCTGCACACCGCCGTCGCCTTGGCGGAGGACGGCGGCCGGGTCGTCCTGCTCGGCTCGCCCCGGACCGAGCTCGCCGACGTTCCGCTCCAGCTGTTCCACGACCGGGGGCTCGACCTGCTCGGCGCACACGTCTCCCGCATGGACGAGGAGGAGCGGACCCGGCTCAGCGACGTCTTCTTCGACCTGCTGGCGCGGGACCTGTTCACCGTGCGGGACGTACTCGACGAGTACCCGGCGGACGAGGCACCGTCGGTGTACCGCCGACTGGCCACCGACCGCACGCTGATCAGCGCCGCCCTGCGCTGGGACGCACACCGGCCGTCCGAGACCCCCGCCGTCCCCGCCGCGTCCGCGGATCCGGCGCGCGAGTCGGCGTCGAGCGGCGCCGTGACGCGTCAGAGGACGTCCACCGAGCACACGCGCCGCACCCCCGCCGCACCCCCGCTGCGCTTCGGGCTGATCGGCTGCGGCGACATCGGGATCGAGGACGCCAGGGCCCTGGCGGACGCCGAGGGAGCCGAGCTGGCGGCGTGCCACGACCCGGTGGAGCAGCTCGCCGAGGACACCGTCGCCCGGTACGGCGGCAGCCATGAGCGGGATCTGGACCGGCTCCTCGCGCGTCCGGACGTGGACGCGGTCATCATCGCCACCCCGCACGACACGCACGAGCCGCTGCTCGCGGCCGCGCTGGCGGCCGGCAAGCACGTACTGATGGAGAAACCCCTCGCGCAGGACCTGGTCACGGCACGGCGGATGGCGGAGGCCGCCGACGCGAGCGGGCTGACGACCGGTGTGCTGTTCCCGACACGGACGGATCCCCGCTTTCTCCGCGCACGCGAGGCGATCGAGACCGGGGCCATCGGAGCGCCCCTCGGCGTAGCGGCCCACTACCTCGTGGACAAGGACGCGGAGTACTTCCACGGCGGCCTCAGCGGCCGGTCCCCGTCCACGTGGCGGCTGTCGAAGGCCCGTTCCGGCGGCGGGTTCCTGATCATGAACCTGATCCACCAGGTCGACACGATCCGCGCGCTGCTCGGCCGCGAGGCCGACCACGTGTACGCCGAGACCGCCCCGTCCGTCGTGGTCGACGCCCCGGACATCGAGGACGCGGTGACCCTGGTCATCCGGTTCGGCGGTGTGATCGCCACCTTGGTGGGCGCCTCCAGCGTGGTCGGCGGGGACGGGCAGCACACCCGCGTGTGGGGGGAGGAGGGGCACGTGCAGGTGATGCCTCACTACGCGGTCACGACCCGGGGCCGTTCCGCCTCGGCGGAGGCCGCCCCCGCCAAGCCGACCGCGATCGACCTGCGGGCCTGGGCCTTCACCAGGTTCTCGGCTTCCGTGCGCGACGGCGCGCCCGTCGACGTCAGCCTGTCCGACGCGCTGCGGACGCAGGCTGTCGTCGAGGCGGCGTACGCCTCCGCCCGGCTCGGCCGGGCGACCGTCCCCGCGCCCGACGACGCCGGGGGTGCGCGGTGAGTGGCTGGCGGCACATCCCCCGCCGCCCGGACGGCGGCTACGTAGTGCCCGACGAAACCGGGCCGGACACGGTGTACTTCGTCGAGGGGACGGCCGAGACGGAGACCTGGGGACACGGCTACCCCGCACAGGGCGCCGACGAGGCGGCTGCCCGGGCATGGGCCGCCACCGCCCAGGCCACTGCCGAGGCCGCCGCCCGGGCCACTGCCCAGGCCGTCTCACAGGCCGCGGATCAGGCGGCGGCCCAGTCCGGCGCGGCGGTGGCCGTCGTCGGCGAGGGGGCGCTCGCGGTGCTCGTGCGGATGGCGATGGCTACGGCTCTGCCAGCCGGTGGCGTACGCCCGGACGCCCCGCCCGACGTCGTCGTGGAGACCACCGGGACCGCCGCGGGCATCACCCGGGCCCTCCGGGCGGTGCGCGCCGGAGGGCAGGTGCTGCTCGCCGCCCGTCCGCTGGCGCCGACCACTCCCGTCGACACCTATCGCGACGTGCACGTGCGCGACGTACACCTGGCGTCGGTCCCCTGGGCGGGTGAGGACGCCCGGCCCGCGCCGGAGCACCTCGTCTCCTGGGCGCTTGCCCACCTCGGCTCCGCGCGGCCGGACCGGCCGGACCGGCCGGCACCACCGGGGCACTGGCACCGTCTGACGGAAGGCCCGGCCTGATCGACAAGACGCCCCTGGCCGTGTCGTGCCGATCAGGCCGGGCTCGCGGCGAGGGCGGCGCGCCGGCCGCCGTACGAGGAGATCTCGCGGGCGCCGTCCAGCGCCTCGGGCTCGCAGAGGAAGTGAACTCGGCCTCGACCAGGCGGCTGCCCTCGGGCACCGCGAGGGCCGCGTCCACATCGGGGAGGAGCCCGGTGCCGGGCGCGAGCGGCACCCCGGTCGACTGCCGCCTGGGCGGCGGCGCGTGCGGTGTGCTTCGTCCCGAACAGTGCCAGCTGTTCGGGGGTGGGGCCGACGAAGACGAAGACGATGCCGGCGTCGGCGCTCGGGCGGCCCTCCCGTGCTCGGCGGGAACCCGTCAGGCCAGTTCGGCGGCGCCGAAGGACACGTCGAAGCGGTCGCACCAGATGGTGACGCTGGTGAGGCCGGTCAGATCGACGTCCGCGGGGACGGCGTAGTTCTGATCGCCCCTGTTGCCCTTCAGCTTGCCGAGAGCGACGTGCGTACCGTCGTCGAACACGCGCCAGCCCGCGGTGCCCTCCTTGACGGGGGCGTCGGTCAACCAGACGCGTAGGTCGGGGCCGTTGCTGGTGTCCAGGTTCTCCAGACGCACGGTGTGCGAGCCGTCGGACAGCCGGATGAGCTTCACTGTCCCGGAGGTCGTGTGCTCATGGCTGATGAAGGTGCCCTCGGACACGGTCGTCGGTCCGGCCGGTGTGGCCGATGTGGCCGGTCCGGCCGGTGTGGCCGGCTCCGTCGCCTTCCCCGTCGCATTCGCCTTCCCCGTCGCGGTCGCGGTCGGCAGCGCCTCGTGCACGGTCTCGTCGACCCAGAGGGCCCAGGGCTTGAACCACATCAGTCCGGCCACCAGGACCGCCGCGCCCAGCACCGCCGCCCCCGCCCACCACTTCTTCCGCACGACACGCCCCACGGCGCACCTCCTTCACCCGCTGCCACTGTTCCGGTCCATCCAACGCGACCAGGCCGCGGATCGGGAGGCCTGGCCCGATGACGGACGTCTTACGGCCCGGCGCGGGCCGCATACGGCCGGCGCGATCCGCATCGCCGAGCGGCGCGGCATGACGTGGCGCGGCACCGGGCGTCGGGCGTCGTTGCGGGCACCTGCCGCGCGGTGACGCCGGAAGTTGGTGATCACAGGCAACTCACGTCTCCTGAGACAGCGTTGACACGCTCCGTACTCGATCGCTAACTTCACGTCGTCGTCGCCACACCAGGAGCACCAGGCTCCATCGGGACTTGCGACGCGGAGGACACTCTCCGTTGACGACGTTGACCACCGCGACACACACAACCCCTTCCTCTCCCCCTTCCGCCGAACTCTTCGACGTTCGGCCCTACACCCCGCATTGCCAGGTGATCCAGGCGGCCGGGGACCACGCCCTCATCGGCATATCGCCCGGCAACAGCTACTTCTCGGCGCAGCGGGTCCTGGACCTCGGCCGCTGGGGAGCCGAGAGCTTCCGCCGGGTCGACATCCTCTACACCGACCTGTACGTGGCCGAGATGTACGAGGCCTTCGGATACGACCCGATCGACGCCCAGCGCAAGGCCGTCAAGAACCTGCGCGGCGTCCGGGCCAAGGTGAACAACGCGGCGGCCGCCCTCGATCAGGGCGACGGCACGATCCGTGCCCGCGCCCTGTCCGAGTTCACCGACCACGAGGCGTACCGCGAGATCCACACCCGGATCCTGCGGCTCCTCGACTCCGACCACGAGTTCCGCCGGATCTGCGAGGAGCTCGCGACGTACTTCCTGTCGACCAAGGCGGCCGGCCCCAGCACTCGGCGGCAGCGCGAGGTCTGCCTCGACTACATCTGTGCGGAGGCCCCGCTGTTCCTGGACACCCCCGCCATCTTCGGGGTCCCGTCCTCGCTCAACTGCTACCACCAGCTACTGCCCATGGCAGAGCTGCTGTACTCCCGAGGCGCCGGCCTGCGCGCCTCCCGCAACCAGGGCCACGCCATCATCACGCCCGCCGAAGGAGCCCCCGATGCCCGTTGAGACCCTGACGTCCCCTGAGGTCCTGACGCCCGCCGCGGCCCCGATCGGCTTCCCGTTCGACTGGCGCGGTGACCGGCTTCCGGCCGAGATCGAGGCGCTGCGCTCGGAGCCGGTCAAGAAGGTCCGTACGATCGCGGGCGACGAGGCCTGGCTGGTGTCCTCCTACGCCCTGTGCAAGCAGGTTCTGGAGGATCCCGGATTCAGCCTCAAGGAGACCTCGTCGCCGGGCGCGCCCCGACAGTACGCCCTGACGATTCCACCCGAGGTCGTCAACAACATGGGCAACATCACCGGGGCCGGCCTGCGCAAGGCCGTACTGAAGGCGATCAACCCGAAGGCCGAGGGTCTGGTCGACTGGATGCGCGCGCATGCCGCCCGGCTGATCGACGAGATCGTCGCCACCGGTGCGCCGGCCGACCTTCGCGGCGCGTTCACGGGCCCCTACTCGGAGGCGCTGCACTGCCGGATCCTCGGCATCCCGTTCGAGGACGCGCCGAGGCTGGCGGCCAGCCTGGACATCGCGTTCATGAACTCGGCCTGCCCGGTGACCGGCGCCCGGCTCAACTGGGACCGCGACATGGCCTACATGGTGGACCGACTGGACGACCCCGCCACCACCGGGTTGATGGCCGAGCTCGCCGCGCTGCGCGAGGACCCGGAGTACGCGCATCTGACCGACGAGATGCTCGCGACGGTCGGTGTGACCTTCTTCGGCGCCGGCGTGATCTCCACGATGGGCTTCCTCACCATGGCGGTCTTCGCGTTGATGCAACACCCGGAACTACAGGCGGAGTTGCTGGCGGACCGGGCGAAGATCCCGGCAGCCGTCGACGAGTTGCTGCGGATCAACCTGTCCATAGCCGACGGCCTGCCGAGGCTGGCCACGGAGGACGTGGAACTGGGCGGGGTCCTGGTGAGGAAGGGTGAGCTGGTCCTGGTCCTGGTCGAGGCCGCCAACTTTGACCCGGAGGCGTTCGAGAACCCGCACAGGGTCGACCTGGCGCGGCCGAACAACCACGCGCACCTGTCCTTCGGGCTGGGCGGCCACTACTGCCCGGCGACCGCGCTCGCCAAGAAGCACGCCGAGATCGCCCTGGAGGCGCTGCTCGACCGGATGCCGGACCTGCGGCTCGCGGTGCCGGTCGACCAACTGGTGTGGCGCACACGCTTCATGAAGCGGCTTCCGGAGCGCCTGCCGGTGATGTGGTAGCCCGCCCCGCCTGAGCGCGGGCGGGCGGATGCCTGGCCGGTCGGTGCGGTGCGACGCGGTTCGTGGTGCCCGGTTCCGGCGACGGCCTGTCGGGCGTCGCCGGAGCCGGACTTGCCGAGAAGCGGCACCGTACCGGCCGGACTCGGTTCCGCCCTGAGGCAGTGCCGACGGGCGGGGTGACACGGGAGGATGACCCGGCGGACACCACTCGACGTCACGGGGGAGACATGGTCGCACTGTCACGCCAGGGAAACGGCGAACCACGCTCCAGGGGGCACATGGTGGTCTGCGGGGACGACGGGCTGGCGCGCCGGCTCGCCTCCGAGCTACGGGAGGTCTACCGCCAGCGGGTGGTGCTCGTCGTCCCCGCCGAGCAGGCCGAGCAGCACGTGGCCGAGGCCGGCCCGGCGGTGACCGACACGATGAGCGGCGCCACGGTCTTCCCCATCCGGGTGGAGACCGCGCGGGCCCCCACGACAGAGGTTCTCCTCCACGCGGAGGCGGACAGAGCCACTGCCCTCGCGCTGCTGTACGAGGACGACGAGACGAACCTGCGTGCCGCGCTCGCCGCTCGTCGTCTCAGCCCCGGCCTGCGCCTCGTGGTCCGCATGTACAACCGCAAGCTCGGCCAGCACCTGGAGGAGCTGCTCGACGAGGCGGCCCTCGTGGCCGTGCCCGGTATGGACAGGGCCGTCCTGGACGCTTCCACGACCGTGCTCTCCGATGCCGACACGGCCGCGCCGGCGCTCGTGGCCACCGCCATCGCCGACACCTACAAGGTGGTCCAGGCCGACGGTCTGCTCCTGCGCGCCGCCGAGCGCCCGGTGCCGGGCCGGGGCGAAGTACCGGATCCGGGACTGTGCACGCTGGCTCTGCTGTCCTCGACGGCGGCCGACCCGGCCGGCGCCGAGGGCTCGGACACGAGCGGGACGCCCGCCCCGGAACTCCTTCCCGACGACCGGACCTTACGCGGCAATTCGGCGCACGGCACCGTCGTCCTGGAGGCGGTCCGTCGCGAGGGACCGGCCATACCCGTACGTCGCCTGTCCCGCCGGGGAGTGCCGCTCGGGGAGGTGATCTCGGCCCGGCTGCGATGGGCGCTCGCCGGCATCGTCGCGGCGGTGCTCGCCCTCAGTGTCACCACCACCGTCCTCACGGACGCGGGCCCCGTACACGCCACGTACCTGACCCTGCTCGACCTGTTCTCCATCAACGATCCGGCACTCCAGGACTCCACCACCCGGCAGATCCTGCAACTCCTGTCCGGCCTGGTCGGACTGGCCCTGTTGCCCCTTCTGGTGGCCAGTGCCCTGGAAGCCCTGGGCACCTTCCGTACGACCGGGGCACTGCGCCGCCCGCCCCGCGGACTGTCCGGTCACATCGTGCTGCTGGGGCTGGGGAAGGTCGGCGCGCGCGTCCTGGCCAGGCTGCGCGAGCTCGACATCCCTGTCGTCTGCGTCGAGAAGGACCCCGACGCACGGGGCATCGCGCTCGCGCGCGACCTGGGCGTGCCGGTGGTCGTCGGTGACGTCACCGAGGACGGTGTCCTGAACGCGGCCCGCATCCACCGCGCCGCCGCCCTCCTCGCCCTGACCAGCTCCGACACCACCAACCTGGAGGCCACCCTCGCCGCCCGGGTCCTCAAGGGCGACGTGCGGGTCGCCCTCCGGCTGTACGACGACGACTTCGCCACCGCGGTCTACCGCACGTTGCGCTCCGCCCACCCCGAAGCCGTCACCCGCAGCCGCAGCGTCTCCCACCTGGCCGCCCCCGCCTTCGCCGGCGCCATGATGGGCCGCCAGATCCTCGGGGCCATCTCCGTCGAGCGGAAGGTGCTCCTCTTCGCCGCGCTCCCCGTGGCCGGACATCACCAGTTCGAAGGCCGTACGGTCTCCGAGGCCTTTCGGGCCGGCGCGTGGCGGGTCCTGGCACTCGACACGGCGGGGCCCGAGGCCCGCTCCCCCGACCTCGCGAACACGGGCCACGACGGACACCCCTCGCTCCTGTGGGAGCTCCACCCGGGACACGTCCTGCAACCCCACGACCGTGTCGTCATCGCGGCGACGCGACGAGGGCTCGCGGAGCTTCTCGACCCCACCGCGCCGTCCAGGCAGACCACGAGGTGACGAGCTCGGCGTACCCCGGACATGGGGCGGCGCCAGGCACACCGAACTTGCACTACCTAAGGCCCCTAGGTTAAACCTAGGGGCCTTAGGATCACGAGGAGGGTGTATGGGGCGGGCCGGGCTGACAGCGGAGAGTGTGACGATCGCGGGCGCCGAGCTGGCGGACGAGGTCGGGTTCGACAAGGTGACGATGTCGCAGGTGGCACGGCGACTGGGGGTGAAGGATGCGAGCCTCTACACCCATGTCCGCGGCCTGGAGGACCTGCGCGGACGGATCGCGCTGCTGGCGGCGGACGAGAAGACCGTCCGGATCGCGGAGGCGACCTCCGGGCGGGCGGGCAAGGACGCGCTGGTCGCGTTCGCCGACGCCTGGCGGGAGTACGCCCACGCTTATCCGGGCCGCTACGCCGCGACGCAGACAGCGATCCGGATCGACCCCGAGCTGGCCGCGACGGCTCCCGGACCGCGGCGCGCGGTCTCGCTGACCTACGGCATGCTGCGCGGCTACGGACTGGCCGAGCCCGACCTGACCGACGCGGTCCGGCTACTGCGCAGCACGTTCCACGGGTTCGTCGCCTTGGAGGCCGCCGGCGGGTTCGCGCACGAGCGGTCGCCACAGCGGTCCTGGATCCGCGCCCTCGACGCCCTCCACACCCTCCTGGAGCACTGGCCCCCGTCCCGAGAAGGAGACCCCGCATGACCGACCCGACCCTCGGCACCCTGCGCGTACACGGCGCGACCCTGCACTACGAAGTACGCGGCCAGGGACCGCTCCTGCTGCTGATCCCCGGCGGGGCGGGCGGTGCGGCCTCCTTCGACGGCATCGCCGACGGCCTGGCCGCCGAGTACACCGTCGCGACCTACGATCCGCGCGGCATGTCCCGGAGCACGCTGGACGACCCCGAGGCCGAGCAGCACGTGGCCGAACACGCCGACGACGCACTCCGGTTGCTCGAACTCCTCTCGCCTGAGGGCCCCGCGTTTCTCTTCGGCTCAAGCTCGGGCGCCATCACCGCGCTGCATCTGCTCACGGCCCATCCCGAACGCGTCGCGCGCCTGGTGGCGCACGAGCCGCCGGTGGTCGAGGTCCTGCCGGACGCCTCCGCCCATCGCGCACTCATCGCGCGCGTGGAGGCGACCTTCCACGCGGAGGGGCTCATGCCGGCCATGGCCGTGTTCGCCGCGGGGCTGAAGAAGGACGGCGACACCACCGAGCCGAGGGCCGCGACCGAGCTCCCGCCACAGGCAGCGGCACGGGCCGAGCGCACGATGGCCAACCTGCCCTTCTTCGTCGGGCGCATCGTGCCGCGCTTCATGTCCTACGCCCCGGACATCCACCTGCTGGAGCCCCTGACGGACCGGCTCGTCCTCGCCGGCGGCCAGAACTCACACGGCGAACTGCCCTACCGCGCGGCCGCCTTCCTGGCCGAGCGCCTCGGCACGGAACTCCGACACTTCCCCGGCGGACACACCGGCGTGACCACCCACCCCGCCGACTTCGGCGAACTCCTCCGGAAGGCCTTCCGCGCCTAGGGCTGTCCGACTCCGAGGGTAGGACCGTGGCGGGGACAGCGGTCAGTCGGGAAGGCGGTCAGTCGGGAAGGCCGTCAGTGCGGTAGACCGACCGCGCGTTCGCCGCTGCGGCGCTGCTGGATGACGACGGCGATGACCAGCAGCGCGCCCTGGGCGACGTTCTGCCAGAAGGTGTTGATGCCCTCGACCGTCAGACCGTTCTCCAGACAGCCGAGCAGGGCCACCGCGAGGAGGGTGCCGCCGATGCCGCCCTTGCCGCCCTTGAGGGCGGCGCCGCCGAGCGCCGCGGCGGTGATGGCCTTCAGTTCGAGGCCCTCGCTCCCGGAGACCGGCTGACCGGAGCCCGTACGGGCGGTCAGCAGGATGCCGGCCACCGCGGCCACCACACCGATCAGGGTGTAGACGCAGATCAGGTACTTGTTGATGCTGATGCCGGCCAGCCGTGCGGCGGTGTCGTTGCCGCCGATCGCGTAGAGGTTGCGACCGATGTCGGTGTACTTGAGCAGCAGGTGCACCGTCGCGGCCACGACGATCAGGATCCAGACCATGGCCGGGATGCCGGCGATCTTGCCGCGCCCCAGGAAGACGAAGATGTCGTCGTTGAGGACGTAGCCCTGGGCACGGCCGTCGGACAGCAGCTGGGCGAGACCCTTGTAAGCGGCGAGCCCGGCGAGCGTGGCGATGGTGGGATTGACCCGCCCGTAGACGATGACCAGGCCGTTCAGCGCACCGACGAGAACACCGACGCCGACGGCGGCGGCCATGCCGAGGAAGGCGCTCGACCCGGTCGTGGTGAACACCATGGCGCTGACGACCGACGCGACGCCGACCTGCGAGCCGACGGAGATGTCGAGTCCGCCGCAGATGATGACCACCGTCTGCACGATGGCGAGCAGTCCGGTGATGGTCGCCGCCTCGGCGATCACCTGCATGTTGGACAGGCTCAGGTAGTTGTCGTTGAGGAGGCCGAACAGGGCGAGGACGACGACGAGTGCGCCGATGAGGCTGATGTTCTGGCCGTCGACGCCGGCCGGGAACCCGGGCCGGAGCGAGGCGCCGCCGTCACGGCCCCGGGGGTTCTTCGCGGCCGGTGCGGGGGTGCTGGTGAGGGTCATGACGATGCTCCGGTGCCGGCGCCGACGATGTCGTCGGCCATGGCGAGTTCGAGGATGGCTGCTTCGGTGGCTTCGGCGCGGTCGAGTTCGCCGGTGATCCGGCCGCCCTGCATGACGACGACCCGGTCGGCGAGACCGAGGAGTTCGGGGAGTTCGGAGGAGATGACCAGGACCGCGACGCCCTCGGCGGCCAGGTCGGCGATGATCTGGTAGATCTCCGCCTTCGCGCCGACGTCGATGCCGCGCGTCGGCTCGTCGAGGATCAGCACCTTCGGTTTACGGGCCAGCCACCGGGCCAGCACGACCTTCTGCTGATTGCCGCCCGACAGCTTGCGCACCTCGTGGTCGATCGACGGGGTGCGCACCCTGAGCCGATCGGAGAACTCCTGCGCGAGCCGGCGTTCGGCCGTCCGCCGTACGAACCGGAAGCGCCGCAGCCGGTCCAGTACGACGAGGGTGGCGTTGTCCTTGACGGACTGCTGGAGGAACAGCGCCTGCGCCTTGCGCTCCTCGGGCGCGAGACCGAGCCCGGCCCGGATGGCGTCCCCCGGGCGGCCGCTGCGCAGCGGCACCCCGTCCAGCGTGGCGGTGCCACCGCGGACGGGCAGGTCGCCCGCGAGCGCCAGGGCGAGTTCGGAGCGGCCGGCACCGATCAGGCCCGCCAGGCCCACGACTTCACCGGCGTGCACGCGCAGCGAGATGCCGGTCACGTCGTCGGTCGTCAGGTTCCGGACGTCGAGGACCAGCCGGTCCGTGGCGACCCGCTGCCGTACGAACAGGGCGGAGAGATCGCGGCCCACCATCAGTCGGACGAGCTCGCTCTCGTCCGTGGTCCGGGCGTCCTGGACACCGACGAGGCTGCCGTCGCGCAGGACCGCGATGCGGTCGGCGAGCTGGAAGATCTCCTGCATGCGGTGCGAGACGTACACGATCGCGATGCCCTCGCCACGCAACCGCCGGATGAGCGCGAACAGTGCGTCGACCTCGTGCTCCGACAGGGAGGACGTGGGCTCGTCGAACGCGATGAGCCGGGCGGTGGTGCCACCGGTCAGCGCGCGCATGATCTCCACCAACTGCCGCTGTGCGGGGGTGAGCTGAGAGCCGATCAGATCGGGGTCGAGTACGTGCGCGAAGCCCAGCCGGTCGAGGTCCGCCCTGATCCGCCGGTCGAGTTCCGCCCGGTCGAGGAGGCGCCCCCTCTTCCGGGGCAGGGCGCCGGCGTAGACGTTCTCCGCGACGGAGACGTGCGGGACGATCTCGGGTTCCTGGGGGATGATCCTGATGCCGGCGGCCCGGGCGCGGGCCGGGGAGTCCAGCGCGACGGGCTCTCCGTTCACGACCACGTGCCCCTCGGTGGGCTGGTGGTCGCCGGTGAGGATCTTCAGCAGCGTGGACTTTCCCGCGCCGTTCTCTCCCATCAGGGCGGTGACCTGTCCGGCGGGGAAGTCGAGCGTGACGCCGCTGATCGCCCGCACCTCGCCGAAGCGCTTGACGATGCCGGACACCCCGACGGACGAGGAGGGGGACCCTGTGGCGGAGGGCGGGTGATGCGATGGGCTCATGTCTCGGTTCACCTCGAAGGCAGAGGGCAGGCGGCGTGGCGGGGAGGGCCCCGACGCGTCGGGGAGCGGGGGTGGATGCCCGGCGCGTCGGGGAGCGGGGTGGGGGGTGGGGGTGGTCACCGGTCGGCGGACGCTTCCGTGGTGGCCGCCGGCCGGGGACACTCACCCGCAGGTGAGTCCGGCGCTCTTCCACGAACCCTTGTCGACCATGGTGGTCGGGGCGAAGGCCTCGGCAGGGAAGTCCTTGCCGTTCTTGAGCTTGTCGTACATGGTCTGGACGGCCAGGGCTCCGACGTCCTTGCCGTTGATGAACAGCGCGGCCTTCATGCCGGACGGCTTGTCCGACTGCCACTCCTTGCAGGCCAGGTAGGCGCCCAGGCCGACTCCGACGACGCGGTCGGGGGCCACTCCGGCGTTGGCGAGCGCGGTGACACCGCCCATCACGTTCTCGTCGTTGCAGCCCCAGATGACCCAGTTCTTCACGCCCGCGTTGGCGGTGACCGTCGCGGCGATCTTGTCCTGGGCCCCGGTGGGCGTGTTGTCGGTGGGGACGTCGATGGTCTTCACGCCGGGAACGGCCGCTTCGAACGCCTTCTTCGCGCCCGCGACCCGGTCACCGCAGACGGTCACGTCCTGCTTCCAGGCCGAGACGACCCGGGTGTCGGCGGCCGTCCAGCCGGCCTTCGCGAACTCGGCGGCGGCGCGCTTGCCGACCTCCTCGCCCATCTGGGCGCCGCTGAACCCGATCCGGGGCACCAGGTCGCTCTTGCCGCAGGCGGCGGGGTCGGGGCCGGTGGTGCAGATCTGGTCGTCGGAGGTCAGGAGCGCGACCTTGCCGTCCCTCGCGGTCTGGACGACCTGAGGGCCGACAGCCGGGTCCGGTACGACGATGATGACGCCGTTCGTCTTCTGGGCGATCGCCGACTGCACTTCGCTGACGGTCTTGTTGGCGTCGTTGCCCAGGTTGACGACCTTGAGGTCGATGCCGAGCTCCGCGGCCTTCGCCTTCGCGCCGGCGGCCTCGCCGATGAAGTACTCCTGGTCGCCCTGCTTCTGGAGGTACGTGATCGAGATCTTGCCGTCGACCTTGGCGACCGGGTCTCCGGTGGCGCTGCTCGCCGTCTGGCCGGACGAGCAGGCTGTGCTCAGTCCGAGCGTGACGAGAAGGCCGGTGGCGGCGGCCGTGCGACGGGGGGCGGATCGGAACATCGGGGGCTCCTTGATGCGGGCAGCGACCGGCGCACCCGGGGCGTGCGGGGCCGGTCGGAGAGGGAGGAGAGGAGAGGAGAGCGGAGGAGAGGAGAGGGAAGGAGAGGAACGGGCCGGGAGGCGCGGGGCGCCTCACCTGGGCATCACAAACCCTCGAACTCAAACAAATTCAAACGCTAGACTCCATGACACAACGCAACGCCCGAGCCGTCAAGGGGTACAGCGAGCCCGAGATGCGTCCGTAATCTCCAGATTGGATCCCCCAACAGCCTGACGAAGAAGGGAAGTTGAGTAATGGCATGCCCATGACATCTCCCTTCGAGAAATCAAACATAAATCACCATCCAACCCACCCGAGCGGCTCCGGCCGCCCCTCCAGGGGAGACCGGAGCCATGAACGCGCCAGCGCCTACTTGTTGACGGCGAAGCCCTGGTCCTTGCCGTACTTGACGGTCACGTCCTGCCAGGCCTTGAGGCCGTCGGAGAGCTTGGTCGGGGAGACGTAGGCCTTGCCGACGGTGTCGTTGAAGACCGAGTTCGCGTACACCTGGTAGGGCAGGTAGTTCCAGTCGGCGCCGACGTTACGGGCGGACTCGGCGAAGATCCGGTTGGCCTTCTGGCCGCCGAAGTACGGGAACGGGGCGTCGAGGAACGCCTTCGACTCCAGGTCGGCGCGGGTGGCCGGGAAGGCGCCCTCGGCGACGCGGGCGCTCGCGCCGGCTCCCGTGGTCGCGAACTCCGTGAAGGCGTAGGCGAGTTCCTTGTTCTTGCCGGCCTTCGGCACGGCGAGCGAGCTGCCGCCGTTCTCCGCGCTCGCCTTGGCGCCCTCCGTCCACTGCGGGAGCGGGGCGACCCTCCAGTCGCCGGAGGCGGAGGCGACGCCGGACGTGAGGTTGGCCGGCATCCAGGCGCCGATGGAGAGGGTGGCGATGGAGCCGTCGGCCAGGCCCTTGTACCAGGCGTCGCTCCAGGAGCTGATCGGCGCGACGAGCTTCTCGTCGAGGAGCTTCTGCCAGGTGGCGGTGTACGTCGTGGTGCCCTCGTCGCCGAAGTTCACGGTGACGTCGGTGCCGTCCGTCTTGTACGGGCGGCCACCGGCCTGCCAGATGAGACTGGTGGTGGCACCGGCGTCGCCCGTGTCGTTGGTGATGAAGATCTTCGGGTCGGCCTTGTGGAGGGCGCGGGCCGCCTCCACATACGCCTCCCAGGTGGTCGGCACCTTGATGCCGTGCTTGTCGAAGACCTTCTTGTTGTAGAAGAACGCCATCGGACCGGAGTCCATGGGCAGCGCGTGAATGGCCTTGTCGTCGGAGACCGCGTTCCACGGGCCGGGCGTGAAGCTCGTGCCGTACCGCTTGGCGCCGTAGGGGGAAAGGTCCTCGACGGACTTGCCGATCGTGAACTGGCCGAGGGCGTAGTACTCGATCTGCGCCACGTCGGGAGCGCCGGATCCGGCGGCTATCGCGTTCTGCAGGGCGGTGTACTGCTTGTCGCCGGTACCGGCGTTGACCAGCTCGACGTCGACCTTGGGGTACTTCTTCTCGAAGTCCTCCGCGACCTTCTTGAGCGTGGGTTCCCAGGCCCACACCGTCACCTTGCCGCCCTTCTCCAGAGCTGCCGTGACGTCCTTCGGGCCGGCGTCGGCGCCACCGCCGTCCGACGCGTCGGAGCCGCAGGCCGTCGTGGTGAGGGCGAGGGCGGAGACGGCGGCGAGCGCGGCGAGGAGTCTGCGGGTGGTGCGAGTTCTCATGGGGTGTGCTCCTGGTCGGTGGTACGGGCGTGAGGGTGTGCGGGAGGAAACGGAGCCGTCATTCCTTGACGCTGCCGGCGGCCAGGCCGGACTGCCAGAAGCGCTGGAGCAGCAGGAAGATCGCGACGATCGGGACGATCGTCAGCAGGGAGCCGGTGATGATGAGGTCGAAGACGGCCTCGCCGCCGGCCGTCTGGGCCTGGGCGTTCCAGGCGTTGAGGCCGAGCGTCAGCGGGTACCAGTCGGGGTCCTTGATCATGATCAGCGGCAGGAAGTAGTTGTTCCAGGTCGCGACCATCGAGAACAGCAGCACCGTGACGGTGCCCGGCATCAGCAGCGGCAGCGCGATCGTGAAGAAGGTACGCAGCTCGCCCGAGCCGTCGATGCGCGCGGCCTCCAGGAGCTCCGCGGGTACCGCCTCGACGGCGAAGACCCACATCAGGTAGAGCCCGAACGGCGAGATCAGGGACGGGATGATCACCGCCCAGGGCGTATTGGTCAGGCCCATGTTGCTGAACATCAGGAAGGTGGGGACGGCGAGCGCGGTGCCGGGCACGGCCACGGCCCCGAGGACCACCGCGAAGACCGCCCGGCGGCCCGGGAACTGGTACTTGGCGAGGGCGTACCCGCCGAGGACGGCGAGGACCGTCGCGCCGCCCGCGCCGGCGGCGACGTACAGCAGGGTGTTGAGCAGCCAGCGGACGAAGACGCCGTCGTCGTACGTGAGCGTGCGGGTGATGTTGTCCCAGAGGTGCGTGTCGTCGGCGAACCAGAGGCCGAAGGAGTCGAGCAGTCCGTTCTGGTCCTTGGTGGCGTTGATGAGGAGCCACGCGAGAGGGAGCAGGGTGTAGACGAGGACCAGGCCGGTGACGGCGGTCAGCGGGATGCTGGGCCGGGGGTTGAGCGGGGTGTGCGGCAGCCGCCGCTTCCGGCGCCGGGCCGCCGGTGCGGCCGAGGCGGAGCCGTCAGCGGAGCCCGTACCGGAGGCCGTCGTCGAGGCCGTGGTGGAGCCCGTCGTGGATGCCGTCGTCGCGAGGGGGGTGGTCATCGGCTCAGCCCTTCCGCATGCCGCGCAGCTGGACCGCGTAGGCGATGATCGCGGTGATCACGCCCATCACGATCGCCACGGTCGCCGCGTAGTTGTGCTGCTGGCCCGCGAAGGACAGCGAGTAGGTGTAGAGGTTCGGGGTGAAGTCACTGGTGATCGCGTTGGGGGCGAGCTTCTGGAGGATGCTCGGCTCGTTGAACAGCTGGAAGCTGCCGATGATCGAGAAGATCGTGGCGATGACGAGCGCGCTGCGGATCGCCGGCAGCTTGACCGAGGTCACGACGCGCCACTCCCCCGCGCCGTCGATCGCCGCGGCCTCGTAGAGCGAACGGGGCACGACCTTGAGCGCCGAGTAGAAGATCAGCATGTTGTAGCCGACGAACTCCCAGGTCACGATGTTGCCGATGGACGCGAGGACCAGCGAGGGCGAGAGCGGGTCGGGCAGCGTGATCCCGAGCGCGTCGTTGATGTTGCCGACGAGGCCGAACCGGGTGCCGTACATGAAGCCCCAGATGAGGCTGGCGACGACGGCGGGGACCGCGTAGGGCAGGAAGACCGCGACCCGGAAGAAGCTCTTGCCGTAGAGCCGGCCGCTGTCGATCGCGAGGGCGACGAGCAGGGCGATGCCGAGCATGACCGGCACCTGGATCAGGAGGAACAGGCCCACCCGGGCCAGTCCGTCCCAGAAGCGCGGATCGGTGAGCGCCTCGCCGTAGCTTTCGAGGCCCACGAACGAGGTGCCTCCGATGAGCCGGTCCTTGAAGAGGCTCAGGTACAGGGCGTATCCGATCGGCGCGAGGAACACCAGGCCGAAGACCGCGACGAACGGGCCGGCGAACCCCCATCCGACCAAGGCCTCCTTGCGGAGACGGGAGCGCGCTCGGCGGCGGGGCGGCGGGGCCGCCTGTGCTGACGTCGACAGGAGCGTCATGGTGGTTCCTTGCGTCGGTGACCGACCGGTCGGGAACGGAGCGGGGAAGCAGAATCTCCGGGCCGGAAGGCTGGAAGAAGACTGAGCCGATGAGTCGATGTTTACGTAATCATCGATGACTTGATGTTGGCACCACCCCCAGATGGGCGTCAAGCACAAGGAGGCAGCGATCAGGCGGAATTCAGCTGTCGAACGCCGGCGGGTCGTGGATCCACGCCGTCGCGGCGGCCGCGCGCCCTGGCCGCCACCGCGAAGGCGCGAGGGAACACCGCAGGTGGGAACGGGTGGGAGGGTGGGGCCGGACGGGAACGGAGGACGACCCGCTCGGCGGGTACGCGAGCGGCGTCCCCCGGGAGCTGGAGGGGTCAGGTCGACGGGCCCGGCATACCGGCGGAACGGAGAGCGCGTCCCCCGCCGGAGGGAGCGACACCCCTCCGGAGGCCACGCGCCGACAGCCGCGCGCGGTCGGACCGCGGCGGCTCCGCTTGGGCGCGGGAGTCCGTCAGGCGGGCGGAGGCGCCGTGCTGCCCCGCACCACGAGGGTGGGTTCCACGGCGAGTCGCCGGGGGCCGCTGCCTCGGCGTTCGATCTGTTCGAGCAGCAGGGTCACGCAGTGCCGGCCCACCACGTCGAAGTCCTGGTGGACCGTGGTCAGCGGCGGCTCGAAGAAGGGAGCCTCGGGAACGTCGTCGAAGCCGGCGACGCTGATCTCGTCCGGCACGGACCGCCCCGCCTCGTGCATGGCGCGCAGGACCCCCAGAGCCATCTGGTCGTTCGCCGCGAACACCGCCGTGGCGTCGGGGATCTGCGCGAGCGTCCGCCCCGCCAGGTAGCCCGACTCGGCGGTCCAGTCCCCGTACAGCGTCGGGCGTACCGGGGCGCCGGCCGTGACGAGCGTGCGCTCCCACGCCTCGGCACGCCGCCGGGCGGCGAAGGAGTCGCGCGGGCCGCTGACGTGGTAGACGGTGCGGTGCCCGAGCTCCAGCAGATGGCCGACCACGCTCTGGGTGCCGCGGGCCTGGTCGAAGTCGACGTTCGGGTACTGGTGCCCCGTGTCGCCGTCGGCGACCACCACCGGCATCGTGGGCGGCAGGTGCAGCGACGGCGTGTCGAGCATCTGCGACTCGACCAGCACGATGCCGTCGACCGACTGCAGCATGAGGTGCCGGAACGCTTGCCGTACGGCGGCTTCGGTCTGCGCCCGGATGCCCATGAAGTTGACCGAGAAGCCCGCCTCACGCGCCGCGTCCGCGATGGCTCCGAGCGTACGGGCGTTGCCGTGCGCGCCCACGTCGAAGCTGACCACGCCGATCGCGCCGAACTTGCCGGTGACCAGGGCGCGCGCCGCCGCGTTGGGGCGGTAGCCGAGCTCCTGCATCGCGGCCAGCACCTTCGCACGCGTCGTCTCGTCGACGTTGTCGTGGTTGTTGGCCACGCGCGAGACCGTCTGCGAGGAGACTCCGGCTCGCGCCGCGACCTCCGCCATGGAGGGCCACTTGCGGGGCGGACGCGAGCGGGGCGTTCTCGTTGCCTTGTCCGCCACGTTCGACCGTTCCTTCCCCGGGGCCTCCGGGGCGCATGCCGACGCGCCCCATCAAGTCATGTTGACGCAAACAGGCTCCCGGGGTCAAAACCCTGATCTCTTTCGTCCGAATCCTTGACAGGCTCCCGGGCTCCTCCGAAACTTCCGGCTACACCGTGTTTACGAAAACATTACGTAGGCCGCGGTGTTCCCCACGGTCTGAACGACCGGTGTCCCCTCCAGGCGCCTCACCGCTCCGGACCTCCGGCGCGGTCGTCCGCCGCACTCTCCGCGCGGAGCGCCCGGTCCGACGCAACACCACGAGGTATCGCGCCATGCGACTCAAGTTCTCCGGGACGGCGGCATTCCTGTGCGCCCTCCTCCTGTCCCTGGTCACCGCCGCGGGCACCGCCCACGCCGCCCCGGTGTCCATCTCCAACGGAACCCAGTTCACCGATCCGGCCGGCAACCCCGTGCACGCCCATGGCGGCGGCGTACTCAAGGTCGGCGGGTACTACTACTGGTTCGGCGAGAACCGGAACACGGACAACACCTTCCGCTACGTCTCCGCCTACCGCTCCACCGACCTGAAGACCTGGGAGTTCCGCAACCACGTCCTGACCGAGGCGTCCGATCCGGAGCTCGACTGGGCCAACATCGAGCGCCCCAAGGTCGTCTACAACAGCGCCACGCAGCAGTTCGTCATGTGGATGCACAAGGAGAACGGCTCGGACTACGGGGAGGCGCGCGCCGCCGTCGCCGTCTCGTCCACGGTGGACGGCGACTACACCTGGCGCGGCAGCTTCCGCCCCCTGGGCCACATGTCGCGGGACATCACGACCTTCGTCGACACCGACGGCACCGGCTACATGATCTCCGCCGCCAACGAGAACGCCGACCTGCACGTCTACCGGCTGACCCCGGACTACACGGCCGTGGAGGCGCAGGTCCAGCGGTTGTGGGCGGGCCAGTGGCGCGAGGCGCCGGCCATGTTCAAGCGGGGCGACGTCTACTTCCTCCTGACCTCCGGCGCCACCGGGTGGTCCCCCAACCAGCAGAAGTACGCCACGGCCACCAGCGTCACCGGCTCGTGGAGCGAGCTGAAGGACGTCGGCGACGGGACGACCTTCCGCAGCCAGACCGCCTACGTCCTGCCGGTCCAGGGCACGAAGGGCACGAGCTACCTCTACATGGGAGACCGCTGGGGCAACTCCATGGGCGGGACGGTCAACGACTCGCAGTACGTGTGGCTGCCGCTCGCCTTCCCCACCAGCACCACCATGACCATGGACTACTCGCCTCAGATCACCGTCGACACCGCGGCGGGGACCGTCAGCGGCATGAACGTGCCGTGGGAGTCGCTCGCCGCCCGCAGCAGCGGCAAGTGCGCCGACGTGGCGAACTTCGACTCGGCGGACGGGGTGCAACTCGTCCAGTGGGGCTGCGGAAGCGGTGTGAACCAGCACTTCTGGATCAAGAAGCTGGGCACCGGATACGTCCAGATCATGGCCCGGAACAGCGGTAAGTGCCTCGACGTCGCCGGGGCCTCGGCCGCGGACGGCGCGCTCGCCGTGCAGAACACCTGCGACGGCTCGGCCTCCCAGCAGTGGAAGGTCCGGACGACGGACGTCGCCGGGTACGTCGAGCTCGTCGCCCGCCACAGCGGCAAGTGTCTCGACGTATCGAACTGGTCGAGCGCCGACGGAGCCGCCCTCGCGCAGTGGACCTGCAACGCGGGCGACAACCAGAAGTGGCGGCGCTCGGCGGTCTGACCGCCGCGTACGCCGTGAGACCGACGCGGGGCGGCCACCGTCCCCGGCCGCCCCGCGTCACCCACCCACGCCACTCACCCACATCGCCCCACGCGCGTCACCCATCAGGCAACCCCCACGCGCGTCACCCACCTCGCATCCCCCACCCGCGTCACCCACCTCACATCCCCCACCCCCTCGAAGGAGCAGGTCGTGTTCCCCACCCGCCACCGAACGGCGTCACTCCGCCGGTCTCGGCTCACCACGCGCCTGGCCGCCCTCGGCACCGCCACGGTCCTCGCCGCCACGGCCTTCAGCGCGGTAGGACCCGGCTCGACGCCGGCGATCGCCGCGGAGGCCCCCGCGGCGGCCCTGACCGTACGCCTCGACCCCGGCTACCAGCACCCGGCCTTCCAGGGGTGGGGCACCGCGCTCGCCTGGTTCGCCAACGTCACCGGCGGTTGGCCGACCGCCCAGCGCGATGCGCTGGCGGACGCCCTCTACGGCGCCGACGGCCTGGGATTCACGATCGCCCGCTACAACATCGGCGGCGGCGACAGCCCCGAGACCGCCCCCTACATGCGGGCCGGCGCGGCGGTGCCCGGCTACTGGAACCGGCCCGGCGCGGAGGCCCCCGACTGGTGGGACCCGAACCGCGCCGACCACTGGAACCCCGGTGCCGACGCGAACCAGCGCTGGTGGCTGACGGCCGCCAAGGCGCGCGGAGCCACCACCTTCGAGGCCTTCTCCAACTCGGCGCCGTACTTCATGACCAACAGCGGCCTGGTCTCGGGCGCGGTCAACGGCTGGCAGGACAACCTCCGCTCCGACCAGTACGACCGGTTCGCCGCCTACCTCACGGGCGCGCTCCAGCGTGCCCAGTCCGCCACGGGCGTCACCTTCGACTCCCTCTCACCGGTCAACGAGCCCGACACGGACTACTGGCACGCGGGCGGCCGCCAGGAGGGCTCGCACTGGGACCCGGCCTCCCAGGCCCGCATGATCACGACGCTGCGCGCCGCGCTCGACGCCAAGGGCGTGACGACCCCGATCGCCGGGATGGACGAGACGAACCCGGGGAAGTTCCGGTCCGACTGGGAGTCGTACGCCCCCGCCGTCCGGGACGCGGTGGGAAGGCTCAACACGCACACGTACGGAACCAACGGCCGCACCGGAGTCCGGGACATCGCCAAGGGCGAGACCACGCCCCTGTGGATGTCCGAGGTCGATCTCGGCGGCAGCGTCCCCCAGAGCTTCACCTCCATGAGCCCCGCGCTCGACCTCGCCCAGCGCATCAACGACGACATACGTGAGCTGGAGCCGAGCGCCTGGGTGCTCTGGCAGGCCGTCGAGGACTACGAGAACATGACGCCGGGCCGCGAGAACTCCAACTGGGGCCTGATCCAGACCGACTTCACCCCCGACGACGCGGCGACCGAGCCGCTGCGCAAGAACAAGAAGTACTGGGCGATGGCGAACTACAGCCGCTTCGTCCGCCCCGGCGCGCGCATCGTCAACACCGACGACCCGCAGACGCTGGCGGCGGTACGGCCGGGCGGGAACGGCGTGGTCGTCGTCCACACCAACCCGACCGGCGACGAGCGCGAGATCACCCTGAACCTCGACGGGTTCCAGGCGGTCACGGCCGGACCCGTCGAGCGGTGGACCACCGACGCGACGAGGAACCTCCAGCGTGACGGCGACGCGGCCGTGAGCGGCCGGACGCTCAAGGCCACCGTCGGCCCCGGCTCCGTCACCACGTTCGTCCTGCCCACCGTCACCGGCGTGAACCCGGCGACGACCACCGCGCCCACCGGCACGCCGCGCCAACTGCTCAACGACAACAGCGGCAAGGCGCTCGCCGTCGCCACCGTGGGCGGCAAGAGCACGGTCGTCCAGCGCACCTCGGCCCCGGCGGACAGCGCGCAGCAGTGGACCTTCACGAAGTCGTCCGCCGCCGACTGGGGCAGCACCGCCGCCTATCGGATCACCAACGCCAAGACCGGCAAGGCGCTCTCCGTCTCCGACGGCGCTCTGACCTTCGCGTCGCCCGGATCGTCCACCGCGCAGCAGTGGATCCGCTCGACCACGGGCGACGGCCACAGCACCCTGATCAACGCGGCCGACGGCAAGCTCCTGGACGTCACCGGCGCCTCGACCTCCGACGGGGCTCCCGTCGGCGTCCACCAGCCGACCACCGGCGCCAATCAGTCCTGGACCTTCCCGGGCACCGCACCGGACGTCTGGAAGACGCTGTCCTTCCGGCACAGCGGCAAGTGTCTCGACGTCAGCGGTGCCGGCTCGGGCGACGGCGCGTCCGTCGTCCAGTACGGCTGCAACGCCGGGTCCAACCAGCAGTGGTCGCTCCGCTCCACCGGCGGTGGATACGTGAACGTCGTCGCCCGGCACAGCGGCAAGTGTCTCGACGTGAGCGGTCTGTCCACGGCCGACGGTGCCGACGTGTTCCAGTACTCCTGCAACGGTGGCCGCAACCAGGAATGGGCGGTCCGGAGCACCGGCGACGGACACCTCACCCTGACGGCCCGGCACAGCGCCAAGTGCCTGGCGGTGAGCGGCGCCTCGACCGCGGACGGCGCGGTCGTGGAGCAGCGGACCTGCGACGGCACCGCCGCTCAGCAACTGAGCTGACGTCCGAAGAGCCGGGCCCCGACCGAAGCCGGCGGGCTCCCACCGAAGAGCCGGGCTCCGACGGAAGAGCCGGGCCCCGACCGATGGGTCGGAGCCCGGCTCTTCTCCGCGCCGTCGTGGCTACTCCTCGGTGGGCCCGAGGTCGGCCGCGTCGCGGAAGTCGACCGTACGAGCCCGGGGCGCCGCGTGGAGCTCCAGGACGACGACCTCGTTCGTGCCGGAGCGGAGGACCGGTGCCGGCACGTACAGGGAGCGCTGCGGGCCGCGGGACCAGTAGCGGCCGAGCGCGAAGCCGTTGACCCAGGCGTTTCCCTTGGTCCAGCCGTCGAGGTGCAGGAAGGCGTCGGCGGGGTCGGTCACCTCGAAGGTGCCGCGGTGGAAGGCCGGTCCGACGACCGTCGCGGCGGCAGGCGCGAAGGGAACGTCCCGCGGGTCGGCGAGCGGGAGCGCCCGGCTGGTCCAGCCCGCGAGCTCCGTGCCGTCGAGCAGGACCTTCCCGAGGAGGCCCTTGCGGTCGTGGATGCCCTGACCGTAGTTCACGCGGCCCTGGTTCTCGACGAGGACGGTGAGCGTGCTGCCGGCCCTGGGCACCATGAAGGCGAGGGCGTGCTCGTGGTTCTCCCGCTCCAGAACGCCCACGGGCTGGCCGTCGACGAACACCTGGGCCCGGTCACGGACCTGCTCGACCTCCAGGAGGGCCGGCCCCTTGAGCGGCAGGATCGTCTCGTACAGGACGAAACCGAAGTCCTGCTCCAGTTCCTCCATGGTGAGGGGCCGGCGCGCCTCGACGGAGCTCCCGAGGGCCGCGGCGTGGGCCAGAAGGCCGGCGCTCTCGGTCAGGGGCACGGCCCGCGGGGCGAGCTTGGGGCCGGGCGGCGGGACGGGGACGTCCGGCACGGGGGCGTACTTGGCGATCACGTCGCGGAAGGCGGCGTACTTCGGCGTCGGGTCGCCGGCCTCGTCGAGGGGCGCGTCGTAGTCGTAGGAGGTGACGGTGGGCCGGTAGGTGTGCTTGTCGTTGGCGCCGTTGGTGAAACCGAAGTTGGTGCCGCCGTGGAACATGTAGAAGTTCACCGACGCGCCGGTGGCGAGGAGTTCGTCGAGCTCGCGGGCCGCCTGGCCCGGGTCGCGGACCACGTGGTGCGCGCCCCAGCGGTCGAACCAGCCGATCCAGAACTCCGTGGTCATCAGGGGGCCTTCGGGGCGCCGGGCGCGGAGGTCGGCCAGGTGCTCGGCGGAACGGCTGCCGAAGTTCGCCGTGGCGAGGACGCCGGGCAGGGATCCGCGCTCCAGATCGGCGGGCTGGTCGCAGGTGAAGAGGGGGACGTCGACGCCACAGCGGCGCAAGGTTCCGGCGAGGTGCTCCAGGTAGGCGGTGTCGTCGCCGTAGGCCCCGTACTCGTTCTCCACCTGGACGGCGAGGACCGGGCCGCCGCGAGAGGCCAGGTAGGGCCGGAGGGGGGTGAGGAGCCGCTCGAAGTAGTCGTCGACCGCGGCGAGGAACCGGGGGTCGCGGGAGCGCAGGCGTATGTCCGGCTCGGCGAGCAGCCAGGACGGGATGCCGCCGCCCTCCCATTCCGCGCAGATGTACGGGCCTGGGCGGAGGAGGACGTACAGTCCCTCGGCGGCGGCGAGGTCGAGGAACCGGGGCAGGTCGAGGCCGCCGTCCAGCGTGAAGCGGTCGGGCCGCGGCTGGTGGAGGTTCCAGGGGACGTACGTCTCGACGGTGTTGAGCCCCATGAGCCGGGCCTTGCGGAGTCGGTCCGCCCACTGGTCGGGGTGCACGCGGAAGTAGTGGAGACCGCCGGACAGGAGCCGAAACGGTTCGCCATCGAGGGTGAAGCCGCCCTCGTCGATCTGGAGAAGAGGCATGGACGGATGCTCCTGTGCTGGGGAGGTGCGCTGTCGCGGAACGGGAAGATCCCCGATGCGAGTATGTTTGCGTAAACACAGCATGCCTGGCAAGCCTTCACCGACCCCACTCGCGAGCCACCGGCACGCGGCACGGAGGCGGACCCGCTGGAGAATCCCCCAGCCTCAGTGGCTCCGCACGGATATGGACACGCTCTCGCGGCGTGTGCCGCACTGACGCGGAGCCTGAATGTTTACGTTCACATTGCCTACGAGTCACAGCGGAGCTGTCCACGAGCTGCTCGACCGCGCGCCAGAACGACGACCGGTCGGTCGTCGACCTCGCGCTCCTGGAGCGGATGCACGACGCGGGACGCCGACTGTTCGTCTGCTCCAGCGGCGTCCTGCCCCCACGCCTCACCGGACTGTGGGCCGGCAGCGTCTCGTCGCTGTCCGCCGGGACTCGGCGAGGCCGGAAAGGAGCGCCTCGGCATCCGTGGGTGCATGACCTAGAGTGCCGGGGTGTCGTCGTACAGCATTGGGCAGGCCGCGAGGGTGCTCGGAGTCAGTTCGGAGACCGTTCGCCGGTGGGCGGACGGCGGCAGGCTGGGCATGGAGCGCGACGGGGCCGGTAAGCGGGTCATCGAGGGCGCGGCCCTGGCCCGCTTCGCGAAGGAGCGGGGTGCGGGACTGCACGCCGTTCCGGAGGACGACGTGCCGACCTCCGTCCGGAACTCGTTCGTGGGGATCGTGACGGCCGTACGGGTCGACGACGTGGCCGCGCAGGTGGAGGTCCAGTCCGGTCCGCATCGGCTGGTGTCCCTCGTGACGCGCGAGGCCGTCGAAGAGCTGGGGCTCGACGTCGGCGTCACGGTGACGGCGCGCGTGAAGTCGACGAGCGTACACATCGACGTGCCCTGACCACTCCGCTCCGGGACCGTCAGCGGCAGAGCAGCGCGGCGCGCAGGTCCGTCTTGCGGTCGAGGCGGGACAGGTCCCGGCCGGTGAGTGCCTCGATGCGCTCGACGCGGTAGTGGACCGTGTTCGGACGGACGGACGTGCAGGGCCTGGGCGGTCCTCGCCCAGGAGCGGTCGTGCGCCAGGAAGACTCCAGCGTCTCCAGGAGCATGGCGCGGAAGCACGCCCGGCGCCCAGCAGCGACCTCAGGACCGTCTCTCGGCAGACAGCCCGTACGTCGGGCCGGGATGCCGGCCATCACCATCACCAGCGCGCCGAGATCACCGAGGCCGGCGACACGCACCACCGACGGTGCCCTCAAAGGCGGGGAGGCGCGGAGCGCCGGGTCATGGACCTCGCGACCCGGTTCGACGACGAGGGCTCGACCCGCCGGACGGGCCCGTTCGTCGATTCCTCCAGTCCCTCTCGCATTCGCGATGGAGAGACCCACAGCTTTGTTGCATATGAGATCCAGTCCGCCCTACCGTGTGGCACATGCAGTCCTACACCCGGTCATGCGGCGCGGCGCTGGGGCGACGCGGGCCGGGCCGTGGATGAGCCGGGACTGAGAGTCGGCATGCAGGCCACCGCCCGCGTGAAGTCGACCAGCGTGCACATCGATCGCACCTGACCACCCCCTCACGCAGCACCACCTCACCCCGGTACCGCAGCACCTCGGCAGTCGGCGCGGCCTGCCATCCCCGTACTGTCCGTTCGCCCCCCAAGGAGCTCAGACCCTCATGCCCCTCACCCTCACCAGACGTCGTGCCGCCGCTGCCGCGCTCACCGCGGCCCTGCTGGTCCCCCTCGCCGCCTGCGGCAACAATGACGACACCGATAGGGACACCGCCGGGTCCACGCGCTCCGGCTCCGCGAGCGCCGCGCCCCGGGCGAACCTCACCGTCCTCGCGGCGGCGTCCCTCACCAACGTGTTCAAGACGGCGGGTGCCGCCTACGAGAACTCCCACCCGGGCACGAAGATCACCTTCTCGTTCGCGGGGTCGCAGGAGCTCGTCGCCCAGGTGTCGCAGGGCTCGCCCGCCGACGTCCTGGTCACTGCCGACACCAAGAGCATGGACAAGGTCAGGGCCGACACCGGCACCCCGGCGATCATCGCGAAGAACCGGCTCGTCATCGCCACCGGCGAGGGCAACCCGTTCAAGGTCGACGAGCTGAAGGACCTTGCCGACACCAAGCTCAAGGTCGTCCTCGCCGCCCCCGAGGTGCCCGCGGGCAAGTACAGCGAGCAGGTCCTGGACGCCCAGAAGATCGCGGTGAAGCCGGTCTCCCAAGAGCCGAACGTCCGCGCCGTGCTCAGCAAGGTCGAGCTGGGCGAGGCCGACGCCGGCCTCGTCTACAAGACCGACGCCGCCTCCGCCGCCGACAAGGTCGACGCCGTCGAGATTCCCGACGCGCAGAACGCCATCGCGAAGTACCCGGCCGCCACGCTCAAGGCCTCCAGGAACGCCGAGGCCGCGGCCGCGTTCGTCGCCTGGCTGTCGTCGACCGAGGGGCAGAAGATCCTCCAGGACGCCGGCTTCCAGAAGCCGTAATCGACCCGGCACCGGTCGGAGCGTGAGGGCTGCCCGTACCGGGGGGGGACGGGCAGCCCGTCTCCCTCCGGGCCCTCGGGCTGTCGCTGCTGCTCGGGGTCCCGCCGCCCTGGCTGCTCGCGCGGGTGCCGTCCCGCGGCAAGGCGATCGTCCACTCCCCCGTCCTGCCGCCCAAGCTCCTGCCGCCGACCGTCGGCGGTGTCGCGCTGCGGGGACGGCGGACAGGCCCAGCGCGTCACACTCGCCGAGACCCTGGGCGCCCGGCCGTGCGCCCTCTACCCCTGCCTGCCGTTCACGCCCGGCGCAGGGCGGAGCGGCCCGCAAAGCGTGCCGAGTCGCCCAACTCCTCTTCGATACGAATCAGTTGGTTGTACTTCGCCGTACGGTCGGAGCGGGAGAGCGAGCCGGTCTTGATCTGACCGCAGCCGGTCGCCACCGCCAGATCCGCGATGGTGGTGTCCTCCGTCTCGCCCGAGCGGTGCGACATGACAGCCGTCCAGCCCGCCTCGTGGGCGGTCGCCACGGCGGCCAGCGCCTCGGTCAGGGTCCCGATCTGATTGACCTTGACCAGGACCGAGTTGCCGACGCCGGTGCGGATGCCCTCGCGCAGCAGCGTCTCGTTGGTGCAGAACACGTCGTCGCCGGTGAGCTGGCACCGGTCGCCGACGCGGGCGGTCAGCTCGCGCCAGCCGTCCAGGTCGTTCTCCGCCATCGGGTCCTCGATGGAGACGACCGGGTAGGCGTCGATGAGCTTGGCCAGGTAGTCGACGTTCTCGGAGGGGGTACGGCGCACCCCCTCCCCCGCGTAGTCGTACACCCCGTCGCGGAAGAACTCCGACGACGCCGGGTCCATGACCAGGCCGATGTCCGTGCCGGGACGGTAGCCGGTGCGCTCGATGGCGGCCATCACGAAGTCGAGCGCCTCCTCGGCGGTACGCAGCGCGGGCGCGAAGCCGCCCTCGTCGCCGACTCCCGTGGAGTGCCCTGCGGCCAGCAGATCGCGGCGCAGGGTGTGGAAGACCTCGCTGCCCATGCGGACGGCTTCGGCGAAGGTGTCCGCGCCCACCGGCGCGATCATGAACTCCTGGAAGTCCAGCGGATTGTCGGCGTGGGCGCCGCCGTTGACGATGTTCATCATCGGCAGGGGCAGGAGGTGGGCGCCGGCGCCACCGAGGTAGCGGTAGAGGGGCCGGCGGTGGGCCGCCGCGGCGGCCTTGGCGGCGGCGAGGGAGACACCGAGGATCGCGTTGGCGCCGAGCCGGGACTTCGTGGCGGTGCCGTCGAGGGCGACCAGCGCGGCGTCGAGGCCCGCCTGATCCGCCGCGTCCCGGCCTCGTACGGACACCGCGATCTCCCCGTTGACGTGGGCCACCGCGCGGTCGACGCCCTTGCCGTGCCAGCGCCCGGCGTCTCCGTCGCGGAGCTCCACGGCCTCCCGGGCACCGGTGGAGGCGCCGGAGGGGACCGCCGCGCGCCCCAGGGATCCGTCCGTCAGGACGACGTCGACCTCGACCGTGGGGTTACCCCGGCTGTCGATGATCCGGCGGGCGGTGACGGACTCGATGGCGGCTTCGATGGTGTCGACTGCCTCTGTGGACATGGGAGTTCCTTCCCGTTGCCGTATGCCGTGGCCCCGGCTGCGGCAACGCTGACGCTGAGCCCGACAAGCCCAAACCCTACAGCAATGCTGCTCAGTTTCGCTGTACAGCATTGCTGTACAGGTCAGGTGCACAGCAATGCTGACCAGCGGGGTAAAGTGCCCTATGCCCACCTCGGAAGCCGCCGCCATCGCCGCCGAACTGCGCACCGCGATGGGCAAGCTCACCCGGCGCGTCAAGCACGAGGACCGCATCCCGCTGGGGCAGGCCGCCGTGCTCGGCGCCCTCGACCGCAACGGCGCCATGACCACCAGCGACCTCGCCGCCGATCAGCGCGTACGCCCCCAGTCGATGGCCCGGTCGGTGGGGCTGCTCATGGAGCAGAACCTGATCACGCGCCGGGCGCACCCCACGGACGGCCGCAAGTCCCTGGTCGAACTGTCGGACGCGGGCCGGGCCGCACTCGAAGCGGAGCGCGGCCGCAGGGCCGGCTGGCTCGCCCAGGCCATCGAGGCCGAACTCACGGACGATGAGCGCGAGTTGCTGGCACGGAGCGCCGCCCTCCTGGAGCGACTCGCCACACGCTAGGCCGCGTCCGGACGCGGCTGAGAAGTTCCTCCAGCCCGGCGACACGAGCCGGCCCGGGCGGGTCGGCAGCGGTCATCACCGACAGGCCGCCACCACCGGACGCCGTGCCCGCCTCCTCATGCGGAGGCAGGGGCGGCCGGCACCGACGTCTGGTGCTCGCCGGGTCTACTTGTCGCGGTCCATGGAGTCGCGGATGCCCTTGGCGCGCTCACGGACCGCCTCGACCGCTTCCCGGACCCTGCCCTTCGTCTGGTCCGCCTTGCCTTCCGCCTCCAGGCGCTTGTTGCCCGTCACCTTTCCGGCGGCTTCCTTCAGCTTGCCCTTCGCCTTCTCCATGCCCTTGCCAGCCATGACGGGACTACCCCTTTCCTGCGGCTCAGCCCCCATGGCCACGCTAGTCACGCACCGGGAATCCCGCCCGGCGGCAGAACGTCGTGGCACTGGGGGCACAGCCCCCGGTAGGTGACCTCGACCTCGTACACCGTGAAGCCGAAGCGCTCCTGCTCCGGGAGACAGGCCAATGGATCGCCGGTCGGGTGGACGTCGCGAATGGTGCCGCAGCCCGAGCACACGAGGTGCTCGTGCGGGTGGTGCGCGTTGGGGTCGTAGCGTTTCGCGCGGCCCTGGGCCGAGACCTCCAGCACCTCGCCGAGCAGGACCAGTTCGCCCAGGATGTTGTAGACGGCCGCCCGGGAGATCTCGGGCAGTCGCTGTGTGGCACGGGCCTGCACCTCGTCGGCGGTGAGGTGTACGTGCTCGCCGTCGAGGACCTCGGCGACGACGCGTCGCTGGGACGTCATCCGCCAGCCACGCCCTCGCAGTCGCTCCAGCAGGTCGCTCATGATGATTCACCTGTCCAGGCTCGATGGGTGACAGGAGTTTACCGACAGGTGTCCACAGAGAAGCACGGGAACGCCTCCCACAAATTCCAGCCGCGCTATCGCGATGATCAGAAAATGAGACCCCGCCCCCGGGAATTTGACCGTGTTATACGGGGCGCTCTGCGTGTTCCCCTGCCCGTGCGGTCCACGGTGCGCGACCATACGGACGCTGACGCGGTCGTACAGCGTTCAGAGCAAGCAGACGGCAGACGAGAACACCGAGACAGGAAGAAGGACGGACGTGTCCGGCAGCGAAAGCGAGAACCCGGTAATCCCCGCCCCCACGCCGACGCCGACCCGGCCGAGGACGAATCGGGACTGGTGGCCCGATCAACTGGACCTCCAGGTTCTCCACCAGCACTCGCCCCAGTCCGATCCGATGGACGCGGACTTCGACTACGCGGAGGAGTTCGCGACCCTCGACGTCGACGCGCTGAAGCGCGACGTCATCGAGGTGATGACCACGTCGCAGGACTGGTGGCCGGCCGACTACGGACACTACGGGCCGCTCTTCATCCGGATGAGCTGGCATGCGGCCGGGACGTACCGCATCGCCGACGGCCGAGGCGGTGGCGGGTCCGGCGCTCAGCGCTTCGCGCCTCTCAACAGCTGGCCGGACAATGCGAGTCTCGACAAGGCACGCCGTCTGCTCTGGCCGGTCAAGCAGAAATACGGACGGAAGATCTCCTGGGCCGATCTTCTGGTCTTCGCCGGTAACTGCGCCATGGAATCGATGGGATTCAAGACATTCGGGTTCGGCTTCGGGCGAGAGGACATCTGGGAACCCGAGGAGATCTTCTGGGGGCCCGAGGACACCTGGCTCGGGGATGAGCGGTACAGCGGCGACAGGGACCTGACCGGTCCTTTCGGTGCCGTACAGATGGGCCTGATCTACGTCAATCCCGAAGGGCCCAACGACACCCCCGATCCGATCGCGGCCGCCAAGGACATTCGTGACACGTTCGCGCGGATGGCGATGAACGACGAGGAGACGGTCGCGCTCATCGTCGGCGGTCACACGTTCGGAAAGTGCCACGGCGCGGTCGATCCCGAGTACATCGGTCCGGAACCCGAGGCCTGTCCCGTCGAACAACAGGGTCTCGGCTGGCGGAACACGTACGGCAGCGGCAGCGGCGCCGACACGCTCACCAGCGGGCTGGAAGGCGCATGGACCTCCGCGCCGACGACGTGGGACAACGGCTACCTGGACAACCTGTTCCGGTACGAATGGGAGCTGACGACGAGCCCGGCCGGCGCGAAGCAGTGGACCCCCACGGATCCCTCGGCGCGGGGCACGGTGCCCGACGCTCATGATCCGTCGAAACGACACGCTCCCATGATGCTGACGACGGACCTCTCCCTGAAGCTGGATCCGGTCTACGGGCCGATCGCGAAGAGCTTCCACGAGAACCCGGAGAAGCTTGCGGACGCGTTCGGCAAGGCGTGGTACAAGCTGTTGCACCGTGACATGGGCCCCCTCTCCCGCTACCTCGGCCCGTGGATCCCGGCGCCGCAGCTGTGGCAGGACCCCGTCCCCGAGGTCGATCACCCGCTCGTCGGGGACGAGGACGTCGCCGCCCTCAAGAGCAGGATCCTCGCCTCGGGACTGTCCGTCTCCCAGCTGGCCACCACCGCTTGGGCGTCGGCGGCCACTTTCCGCGGCACGGACAAGCGGGGCGGGGCGAACGGAGCACGGATCCGGCTCTCCCCGCAGAAGGAGTGGGAGGTCAACGACCTGCCCGAAGTGACCGAGACCGTGCAGGGTCTCGAACGGATCCGGCAGGACTTCGACAGCTCGCAGTCCGGCGGAACGAAGATCTCGCTCGCCGACCTGATCGTCCTGGGCGGATGCGCGGCCGTCGAGCAGGCCGCGAGGAACGCCGGGCACGACATCACGGTCCCGTTCACGCCGGGGCGCACGGACGCCTCGCAGGAGCAGACGGACGTGGAGTCGTTCGCCGTGCTCGAACCCAGGGCGGACGCCTTCCGCAACTACCTCCGGGCCGGAGAGAAGCTGTCGCCGGAGACCCTCCTGCTGGACCGCGCCAGCCTGCTGACCTTGACCGCTCCCGAGATGACGGTCCTGACCGGCGGCATGCGGGCGCTGAACACGGGCTTCGGGCGCTCCCGGCACGGCGTCCTCACCGACCGGCCGGAGACGCTGACCAACGACTTCTTCGTCAACCTGCTCGACATGCGCACGGAGTGGAAGCCGTCGGCGTCGGAGGAGAACGTGTACGAGGGCCGGGACCATGCCACCGGCGAGACCAGGTGGACGGCCACCGCCGTCGACCTCGTCTTCGGTTCGAACTCCCAACTCCGGGCGGTCTCGGAGGTCTACGCGTCCGCGGACGCCGGAGCGAAGTTCGTCCGTGACTTCGTGGCGGCGTGGGACAAGGTGATGAACCTCGACCGGTTCGACCTCGCCTGAGCCCGATGTCCCGGTCGGCCGTCCGCGGCGGACCGGGACATCACCAGGATTCGGTCCGGCGTACGGGCCCGCCCGCACCGCGCACGGTACCGACCGCGGGCTGCCGGCTGCGGCGTGGTCCCCGACGCCGCTCTGATCACGATCACGGGAAGTACAGGGCGGCCTTCTCCCGTACATGGCCCGTGAACATGCCGCCCCAGGCGACCCCGCCCCGGTACATCGTGGTCCGTACGGCGTCCGGGGCGGTCTCGACCGTGAGGGGGCGGCTGATCAGCGTCGTGTCGAGGATCCGGGCATCCTGGGCCGCCCACTGGGCCGCCTCGGGCCGGACGCGCGCGCTCACCAGGGCGGGGAGCACCAGTGCCGCGTTGCGGGCTCCGGGTATGCCGCCGCGGAGGCCCTTGGCGTAGCGCATGGCCCACGCGGTGAACTCCCCCAGCGTGGCCACATCGATCTCGGGTACGGCAGTCGCGAAGACGAACAGCTCGGCCTTCGTCCCGAACCAGCGGACCTTGCGGTCGGCGCGGCTGCCGGTGACCACCCGGCGGCCGTCCCATTCCGGCAGGGTCACCGTGCAGCCGTCGGCCGTCAGCCGTTCGTGAAGCCCTGTGAGGTACGTGGCCGCCGCGTCGGCGGTCGGTTCGGTCGCATGCGGGTTCATGCCTGGATCTTCCAGCACCCTTGCGAAGCAGGGGAAGAGGAGCGACGCTGCCCCTCACCGCATCGCCCCGTTCTGTGACGTGATCGGCACCACCCACGATCCGCGGGGCGCTAGCGTTGGGTGCCATGATCGTATGGCTGAACGGCACCCACGGGGCAGGCAAGACGACGACCAGTGCGCTCCTCCAGCAGCTGATCCCGGATTCACGGGTGTTCGACGCCGAGAAGGTCGGCGAGACGCTCATGGACATCACGCCGGGGCTGCCCGAGACGGACAACTTCCAGCACTGGCCGCCGTGGCGGCCGCTCGTCGTCGAGACCGCCCGCCGCGTACTCGACTACACGGGCGGCACCCTGGTGATGCCGATGACGGTCCTGGTCGAGCGGTACTGGCGCGAGATCAGTACGGGTCTCGCCCAACACGCCATCCCCGTCAGGCACTTCGTCCTCCACGCCGACCAGGAGACCCTCCGCGGGCGCATCGAGGGGGACGCCGTCATGGGCCCCTCCCCCTTCCGCCTCAGGTACCTCGAGCCCTACGCCGAGGCGGCCCGCACGTGGCTGCACGGAGAGGCCGAGGTCGTCGACACCACGCACCTCACTCCCGCACAGGCCGCCCTGCGGATCGCGGCAGAGGTCACGACGTCGGATGGTTCAGGGAGCCTCTGCCCAGCCGTTTCGTACGGCGTGGGCGCCGAGCTGCATCCGGGTCCTGACTCCGGCCAGGTCCATGAGGTGGCGCAGGCGCCGGTGCAGCGTACGCGGTGACAGACCGAGTTGCGTCGCGGCGGTCAGGTCCGTCAGGCCGGCCAGGAGCAGGGCGAGGATCCTCCGGTCGAGGTCGGTGGGGCCTTCCGTACCGACCTCGACGGTGGGATCGGCCTGCGCCCCGGCGCCCGACAGTTCGAGGGGGCGGGCGGTGCGCCACACCGTCTCGAAGAGTGCGTCCAACGCGTCCAGGAGGCCACTGCGGTGCAGCAGCACGGCTCCGGGTTCTCCGGCCGCTGTGACCGCGAGCGGGACGAGTCCGAGGTCGGCGTCGGCCAGGACGAGTTTCATCGGCAGCTCGTCGGCGACACGCAGGTGCACGCCCTTGCCCAGGGAATCGATCGCGTCGTCGATGATGCCGGGTTCCGCCAGTACGGCCCGGTCCAGCACGGCGCGGAAGTGCACACCCCGGCCGATGGCCATGGGTTCGGCGGTGTTCTCGTCGGGCGGCAGGGCGACGAACGGGGCGGTGATGAAGGAGCGGACCTGCGTGCGGGCCGCCTGCTGCACCTGGAGGAATCGATGCCGGATGGCGTCGACGCCGGTGACGACCTCGATCAGGTCGCTGATGCTGCTCCCGGTCATCGCCGCCCGGTGCTCCTCGGCGAAGGTCACCAGGGCGTGCTCGGCCATGCGCAGCCCGTCCCGGCGCTGGCTGATGAGCGCGCCGAGCGCCATGGCCGGCGGCGCGGCGGTGAACCGTTCGTCCGCCGACCTGGTCGCCAGCCCCCACTCGACGAGGCGGGACAGTGCCTTGTCGACGTGGGCCTGCGACAGGGCGGACAGGTCGGCGAGAAGGACCGCGGTGGAGTCCGGCCGTCCGAGCAGCGCCCGGTAGACGCGCTCGTCATCGGGATCGAGGCCAAGGACATCCAGCATCGGCGATCGACTCTCCCTCGCTTGCCGCAGCGGGGAGAGTATCCGCCATGGCGGCAGACCGTGAATAGTCCCTGCTGGGAGCTGGTGTGAGGGGAAGGGCCCCGGGGAGTCGCCTCCCCGGGGCCCGACGGTGCGGCTCATCGCAGGCCGTACGCCCGGATGATCTCGTTCGTGACGCCGAAGCCGCCGTCCGTCCCGGCGCTCGCGCGGAGCGAGACGAAGCCGCCGGGCTTCTTGGCCGTCCTGAACGAACCCGTCCAGGAGCCGTCGGCCCGCTTGGCCAGGGTCACCTTCTGCCAGCCGGCGCCGTCGTCGTACGAGACGTCCAGCGTCACCTTGGTGACGGTGCCCGGGACGGTCCCGAGGTTCATGGACACCGGCTTGAGCGCGATCTCCTGGGTCGTGCCGGCCCTGACGTCGCCGTGCAGGTCCGTCTCCAGCGCGTAGTCCAGGTTCAGCACCGAGAACGGCTCGAAGAAGTCCGAGTCGACGGTGTCGGACATGAAGGTCCACTCGGTGTGGGTGCGCGTCGACAGCCGGAAGACGTCGCCGGGCCGTTCCACGTCGAGGACGGCGCGGTAGGGCAGGTTGCCCGCCGGGACCTCCACCCACTGCATGTCGCCGCTGACCGGGTTGTCGTGGATCAGCCTGTCACCCTGGAAGACCCGCAGGTGGGATGGTGTCTCGCCCCACGGCAGGTAGCCGCCGAGGCGCATGGTGTCGCTGGCGGAGGCCCACGCCTGCACGTTCCAGGTCATGTGGTTCTTCCAGCGGGAGTTGTACACGCCGAACGACTCGCTCTGGCCGGGCCGGGTCGCCGGAGCGAACCAGTCCAGGCGGGTGGTGCTGCCCTTGGCGTACGTGTTGTCGCCCGACACCATCGACCACGGCAGCGGGCCGTCGACGCCCTGCGTGTGGAACTCCCGCCAGACCTGGCCCGGGGTCACCCACTCCGTGCGGGTGCCCGGGTGCCACTCGAGCTCGGGCATGTTGAAGGACGGGCTGAGGGTGAAGTCGGACCGGTAGCCTTCCGCGAGCCGGCCGCCGGCCGCCGCGTAGTAGCGGGCGTCGATCCGGGCGAGGTCGGCCTTGCCCGGCGTGTAGACCAGGGCCCGGTCCGGCACCTGGCCGGGGTAGTCCCGGGTCAGGTCGTAGACGAAGGGCGTGTGCTCGGTCTGCTTCACGGTCAGGGGGAAGATGCCCGCCTTGGCCATCGCGACAAGGCCCTTGCCCGCGTCGCGGTGCACGGTGGCGACCGGGATGGCCGACTCGCCGACGTACTCCATCAGGCCACCGGCACGGTCGTTGACCACGATCAGCACCTTCGCACCTGCCGCGACCGCGGCCTCGGTGCGCTCCCGCGGCGAGACCTCGTCGCTGCGCTCGACGACGACGATCCTGCCCTTGGCGGTGACCTTCTCGTACGCGGCCGGGGCGCCGTCGCCCGCGTAGACGGCGTGCAGCGTGTCCGTGCGGGTGCCCAGGGCGCTGCCCGCCTGTACCCGCGCCTCGAACGGGAGTCGGCCGCCCAGCGCGCTCAGGCCGAGCTGCGGCTCGCCCTTGCGCCAGCGGGTGATCAGCATGAACTCGCCCCGCGTCATCGCCTCCGTCGGCGTGACGTAGACATCGTCGTACGTCGGCGGCACCACGTACGCGCTGCGGTAGTCCATGTACGGGTCGAGGCCCTCGTAGTGGACGTTGAAGTCGACCTTGCGCTGGCGGTCCTCGGTGCGCTGCGGCGCCTCGGTCCGGAGCAGGCGTGCCTTGCTCGCGTCCAGCACGACGTCCGCGGAGCCGTCCTTGAGCACGGTCTCCGGGTCGACCAGCACGGCCACACCCGAGCGGTCCGCCTTCTCGCCGGGCACGTCGACGTACGCGGCGACGGTGTACAGACCGGGTGCCATGCGCATGGTGGTCGAGCCCTCGACGTAGACGTTCCACGGCCAGGGGTCGCCGGCCAGGTTGACGCCGACCCAGCCGGTGGCGGGCTTGCCGTCCTTGCCGACCAGCTTGATGTTCAGGTCGTAGCGCTCCTCCTCCTTCAGCAGCGCCACGGACGTGCGGGTCACCGGCTGTCCCGTGGCGGCGTCGGTGGCCGTCACGTAGCCGGCGTGGCGACCGGCCGAGGCGGCCCGCGGGTCACCGGTCACCGGGACGGCGGCGGTGCCGCCGGCCGGGACGGTCACCGTGGTGGCTCCCAGCGTGAACGGGCCGTCGTCTTCGGTCAGCGCCAGGTCGAGGGTGACATCGGCGGAACCGGTGTTGGTGAAGGTCAGATCCTTCGTGACGGCGACGTCGCCCGGCTCGTGCGGCCAGGTGTAGTCGCCGAAGAAGAGCGACCCGGTGGCCCGGACCGTGGTGCGCACGGCGGCGGCCACGTCGAGACGGCCGGTGCCGACCTCGTACGGCGAATAGCCGCCGTCCAGGCCCTTCGCGGTGCTCGTCAGGTGTTCCTTGAGCTGCGCGCCGGTCCAGTCCGGGTGCTGCTGGGCCAGGATCGCCGCCGCGCCCGCCACGTGCGGGGTGGCCATCGACGTACCGCTGATGGTGCGGTAGAGACCCTCCCCGCCGTCGGTCATCGCCTGTGAGCGGGCGGCGGTGATGTCCACGCCCGGGGCCGCGATGTCCGGCTTCATGCCACCGGACCAGGCCAGCGGGCCGGTGCTGGAGAAGGACGCGAGCCGGTCCTCCTTGTCCGTGGCGGCCACGGTCAGCGCCGACGCCGCCGCACCCGGGGCGGAAATGCTCTCCGGGCCGGCGTTGCCTGCGGCTATGACGAAGAGGGTGCCGTACTGCGCGGACAGCGCGTCGACCGTCTGGGACATGGGGTCGCTGCCGTCGGTCGGATAGGAGTCGCCGAGGCTCATGTTGACGACATCGGCACCGGACTCGGCGGCCCACTGCATCCCGGCCATGACCCAGGAGTCCTGGCCGTAGCCCTCCGCGCCGCCGAGCACCTTGCCGACGTACAGGTCGGCGCCGGGCGCGACACCCTTCTGGTCGCCACCGGAGGCGGCGCCCGAACCGACGATCGTGCCGGCCACATGCGTACCGTGCCCGTTGACGTCGGTGACGCCCTCACCCGGCACGAAACTGGCCGTGCCGTCGACGAGGCCGGCGACGTCGGGGTGGCCGGCGTCGATGCCGGTGTCGAGCACCGCGACCTTGACGCCCTTGCCGGTGTATCCGGCCGCCCAGGCCTCGGGCGCGCCGATCAGCGGCACGCTCTCCTTCAGGCTGGCCTTGACGCGACCGTCGAGCCACAGCTTCGCGACTCCGGCGCCCAGCGTGTCGCTGCCCTGGGGTGCGACGGAGGTCCAGAAGGTGCGGGTATGTCGCTTGTCGGTGCTGAGCGCGGCGCCCCGGATGCCTTTGAGCGTGCGGGTCAGCTTGCTGCCGCGGGGAGCCCTCGGCTCGGCGGGGGCGCGGGACGTCGGCTTGGCGTAGGTGGCGATCAGCGGGACGGCGGCCGCCTTCTCGTCGTCGTACCCCATCTCGATGAGGTCGGTGACGTTGAACAGGCGCCGGTCCAGCCTGTCCGTTCCCAGCAGCGGCACCGCCTCGTCCGGGATGACGTACAAGTCGCCCTTGATCTCCTGGAGTTTGACGCCGCCGACGGCGCTGTCGGGCCGGTCGACATCGGCGATCTGCTTGCCGTCGGCGGTCGTGGTGACCGTGACGACGTCGCCGGTGACGAGGGTGACCCGGTGGGTCGCCGAGGGCTTCGCGGGGACGGTGGGCTTGGTGGGGACGGTGGGCTCGGCCGGAGCGGCTTGCGCGGGGGCCTGCGCGACGGCGAGCCCCGAGGCCAGCAGGGCCACGGTGACCGCCGCGACCAGCTGCCGGCGCCCACGCCGAAAGGCGGACGGATGAGAGGGGGAGTTCATGCCATGGGTCTATCGACCCGTGAACGCCGCCGTGAAGGCCTCATGACGGCAAGTCCTCGCCATGGCAGAGGCTTGTCAGCCGTGAACCGCGCGATTCCGGGCGGAAAGACCCCGTACGGACGGTCGCTGGTCCGTACGGACGAAGGTGCCGGGCTCGACGGCGCGAGGGCGATTCAGAGGAGAGGCCGACCGCACGCTCCTCGTCGTACGGGGGACCACCGGCCGGCCCCCGTCACGGAGAGACGGAAGACCGTGCCCACGGCCTAGGGTCCGGCGCGCCGCGCGTCCTGAAGCATCGAGTCCAGGGTGATCGCGGCGTCGATCAGTGCCAGATGGGTGAAGGCCTGGGGGAAGTTGCCCAACTGGCGCCCCGTCAGGTCGATCTCCTCGGAGTACAGGCCCAGGTGGTTGGCGTACGTGAGCATCTTCTCCAGCACCAGCCTGGCCAGGTCGGTGCGTCCGGCCCGGGCCAGGGCGTCGACGTACATGAACGTGCACAGGGAGAAGGTTCCCTCGGAGCCGCGCAGCCCGTCGGGGGACACCTCGGGGTTGTAGCGGTAGACGAGGCTGTCGCTGACCAGCTCACGCTCCATCGCGTCCAGCGTGGATTTCCACGCGGGGTCGTCGGGCATGATGAAGCCGACCGTCGACATGCGCAGCAGCGACGAGTCGAGCACGTCGTCCCCGTAGTGCTGCACGAAGGCCCGCTTCCCCGGGTCCCAGCCACGGTCGAACACCTGCGCGTAGATCTCGTCCCGCGCGTCGACCCAGCGTCCGCCGGCCGCGGGACGGCCGTCGTCGAAGGCGATCCGCAGGGCGCGGTCGAAGGCCACCCAGGACATGACGCGACCGTAGGTGAAGTCCTTCCGGCCTCCGCGCGTCTCCCAGAGTCCTTCGTCGGGCTGGTCCCAGTGGTCGACCAGCCAGTCGATCAGGGTGTGCAGGCCCTTCCAGCCACCGTGGTCGAGATGCATACCGTGCTGGTGCGCGAAGTAGATGCTGTCGAGCGCCTCGCCGTAGATGTCCAGCTGGAGCTGGCTCGCCGCTCCGTTGCCGATGCGGACCGGCGCGGAGCCGCGGTATCCCTCCCAGTGGCCGAGGGTCTCCTCGGCCAGGTCGGCGGAGCCGTCGACCCGGTACATGATGTTCAGCGGCCCCGAACCGTTCTCCCGGCCGGCCTCCTGCTTCACCCGGTCGTGCAGCCAGTTGATGAACGCGGACGCCTCTTCCCTGAATCCCAGGCCCAGCAGGGCGTACACGGAGAACGAGGCGTCACGGATCCAGGTGAACCGGTAGTCCCAGTTGCGCTCCCCGCCCAGCTGCTCGGGGAGGCCCGCCGTGGGCGCGGCGACCAGGGCGCCGGTCGGCGCGTACGTCATGAGCTTCAGCGTCACGGCCGAGCGTTCCACCGCCTCCCGCCACCGGCCGGAGTAGGTGGACTGGCCCAGCCAGGAGCGCCAGAAGCCGACCGTCTCGTCGAAGAGGCGCTCGAACTCCTCCAGGCGGACCTCACGTGGAGGCCCGTCGGGGGCGGATTCCATGACCAGGCCGCGCTGCTGCCCCGCCCGCAGGTTCAACGAGAAGCACAGGTCGTCGTTGTCTCCCCGGCGGATGCGCAGCAGCCGCTCGTCCTGCGGCTCACGGACGGGGTGGACGGCGAAGTCCAGGTCTTCCGAGGTGAACAGGGCTCCGTGCTCGGAGACGTGCAGTTCGTGCGGCTTGCGGCCGTAGTCGAAGCGCGGAGCGAACTCCCCTTCGAACGTCATGCTGCCGCGTACGCAGCGGAGCATACGGACGAGACGGTGCCGGTCCGTCGCGATGGTCCCGGTCACCGGCATGAAGTCGACGACCTCCCCCGCCCCGGCCTCCGTCATGAAGCGCGTCACCAGGACAGCCGTGTCCGGGTGGTAGAGCTGTTTGGTCGTGTACGTCTCCGCAACCGGCCGCACGGTGAAGTGGCCGCCCTTGCGCCGGTCGAGCAGCGAGCCGAAGACGCTGGGCGAATCGAACCGGGGGCAACAGAACCAGTCGATCGTCCCATCGGTCGTCACGAGCGCCGCGGTCTGCAGGTCACCGATCAGACCGTGGTCCTCGATCAGGGGGTAGTCCTCCATCGCACGCCCCTTTCAGCCCCGGTCCACCACACGCGGTCCACCACACGCGGGGCACCTGCGCACCGGGGGTGAGGCGGACCGGACAGCACCCGATCAGCTTAGGCCGAGGGTGTCACTCCGTCCTGGCGAGACGGTGACAACGGGTGACGGCGCGGCCGCTGCGCACGCACCTGCTCCTCCTGCGGGAACCGGTCGAGCGGGAGGTCACCGACCCGGCCCGCCGGGCCGTCGCGGAGCAGGCCGGCTACCAGGGCCGCGGCGGCCAGTGGCTCCCGGCGCCCTCCCCACGCCTGTGGTCAGGCGCCCGGTGCGGCTTCGGACGGCGTTCAGGACGGCTGGTCGGAGGTGGACGCCTCCGGCGGTTCGGGCTCGTTCGCGGTCGGCGGCAGCCCGGTGAGAAAGGTGCGGATCTCGTCGGCCTCGGGGACGGCGAGGGCCGTGTAGAGGTCAAGGGCCTGTCGGGCATGGTCGTGGGCGAGGTCCACGCGGCCGAGGTCGCGGTGGACGTGCGCCAGGCCGTCATGGGCGCGGGCCTGCTCGGGGCGGTAGCCGAACTCGCGGGCGAGGGTCAGCGCGGTGTCGTGTTCGGCCGCGGCCTGGGCGAGGTCGCCCATGGACCGGGCGGCTTCCGCCAGGGCGTTGAACGACTCGGCCTCGTCTCCGGGGAAGTCGAACCTGCGGCTCAGCTCCAGGGCCTGGCGGTGATGGTGCCGCGCCTCGTCGTAGCGGCCTTCCCGTTGGTACAGCAGCCCGATGTTGTTCAGCACGACCGTCTCGCCGATGCGGGATCCCGTCTCGCGGTGCACGTGCAGCGCTTGCCGATGGTGCTCGTGGGCGTCCTCGTACCGTCCTTCGCGTTCGTGGAGGATGCCGAGGTCGGTCAGGCATCTGGCTTCGCCACCGCGGTCGCCCAGCTCGCGGAAGAGCACGAGGGACTGCGCGCAGTAGTCGTGGGCCTGGTCGTATTCTCGCCGCCGCGTGGCCGAGGTGCCGAGGTTCTGAAGCGCGCGGGCCTCGGCCATCTGGTCGCCGACCTCGCGCGCGAGGCCCAGGGCGTGCCGGTAGTGCTCGGCCGCTTGCTCGTAGGCGCCGTGCCACCAGAAGTGCACCTCGCCGAGATCGAGGAGGGTGCGTGCTTCGGCGGCGGTGTCGCCGCTCCGGCGGCCGGCGCGCAGGGCCAGGTCGTGGAGGGCCAGCGCGTCGGCCTGGTGGGCGTGGCCCAGCAGATAGCGGTGCAAGGTGGCGGCCAGTTGGCTGGTGTGGGGGAACCAGTCGTGCTCGGCCGCGTACTGGCCGACCGCCATGAGGTTCGCGCGTTCGCTGTCCAGCCAGGTGATCGCCTCGGCCTCGTCCTGTGGGGGGTAGGACGGGGTGTCCGGCACGGGGATGCGCGGCCTGCGGTTCTTGCCCTGGGGGTAGAGGTGGTCGATGGCCGTGCTCGCGGTGTGGAGATAGTGGTGGAACAGTCGGCCGAGGGCCTCGCGCTGGGCGGCGAGGGGGTCCTGGGCGGCCGCGGTGGCGAGGGCGTGTTCGCGCAGCAGGTCGTGGAACGTGTAGCGGCCCAGCTGATGCTGGGTCAGGACGTGGGCGTCCAGTAGGTCTTCCAGGAGTGTCTCGGCCTCGTCGAGCGAAAGGTCGGCCAGCGCGGCTGCCGCCTCGGGGCTGATGTCACGGCCCGGCTGGAGCCCCAGGAGCCGGAACATCCGTTGCTGATCCGGGGTCAGCTGCTCGTAGGACAGAGTGAACGCCGCTGCCACTCCGCGCTCCGAGGTGGCCAGTTCGGAGAGTCTGCGGCGCTGGTCGCGGAGCCGGCCGGCCAGGTAGGCGACGGTCCAGCGGGGGCGATGGTGCAGGCGGGCGGCGGCGATGCGGACGGCCAGCGGCAGGAATCCGCACAACTGCAGGACGTCGAGGACGGCCAGGGGTTCGGCGTCCGCCCGTGCGCCGACGATCGCCGTGAACAACTCCACGGCGTCCGCGGCGGGCAGCACGTCCAAGGACAGGGCGTGGGCCCCGTCGAGGTCGGTCAGCCGTCGGCGGCTGGTGATCAGGACGAGGGTGCGGGAGGCGCCGGGCAGCAACTGGCGTACCTGGTCGGCGCCGAGGGCGTTGTCCAGCACCGCCAGCACGCGGCGGCCGGAGAGTTCGGACCGCCACAGCGCGGCGCGATCGGCGACCGACGCGGGTATGTGCGGGCCGGGTACGCCGAGTTGGCCCAGGAGGACCTCGAGCGCGGCACCGGCGTCGAGCGGCGCCTGGCCGGCGGTGTGCGCCTGCAGGTCGACGAAGAGCTGTCCGTCCGGGAAGTGGTCGGCGAGGCGGTGCCCCGCGTGGACCGCGAGCGTCGTCTTGCCGACGCCGGCCATCCCGTCGATCGCCGAGATCGTGACGACGCCGCCCTTGTCGCCCGACCACAGGCGGATCAGCCCGTCGAGCTCGCCTTCGCGTCCGGTGAAGTCCGGGACGTCGTACGGCAGGAAGTTGATCCCCTGCGGCTTCGTCTGCGCGGTGACGGGTGGCCGCAGATCGGGGGCGTCCCGCAGGATGTCCTCTTCGAGCTTGCTGAACGCGTGGCCGGGGTCCAGTCCCTGCTGTTCCGCCAGGGTCGCCCGGAAGGTTCTCGCCACGTGCAACGCGTCGGTCTGGCGTCCGGCGCGGTGCAGGGCGAGCATCAGCTGGCCGCAGAGCCGTTCCCGCAAGGGGTTGGCCGCCGCGTGGACGGACAGCTCGTCGATGAGGTCGTCGTGCCGCCCCCGGGCCAGTTCCACCTCGGCCAGGCGCTCGACGGCGGTCAGCAGCTGCCCGTTCAGACGTGCTCTGGCGCTCTGGACGTAGTGGGCGGTGATGTCGGCCAGCGGCTCTCCCCGCCACAGGGTCAGCGCGGCACGTATCCGGTCCGCCGCGGTGTCCCCCGGGTCGTCGGAGCCGGCCGGTGCCTTGGCCATCAGGCTGGTGAACTCGTCCAGGTCGAGCTGTCCTGGCTCGGGGGTGATCACGTACCCGGCCGGCCGCGTGGCCAGCATCCCGTCGGCTTCCGAAGCGCGCAGCATCCGTCGGATCGCGGCGATCGTGGTCTGGATCTGGGCGCGGGCGGAGTCCGGCGGCAGCGGCCCCCACATCGCGTCGATCAGGCGATCCGTACTGATCGCCACCCCGGCGTGCAGCAACAGGTAGGCGAGCACCGCGCGATGGCGGGGTGCCAGGCCGGGCGCGTCCGAACCGGGAGCCACGGCCTCCACCGGGCCGAGGATCGTGAACCGCATGCCGTCACTCCAGGGGTCGCCATCGGGTGCATCGAGGAAGCATCGGGAATGTATCAAGATCAACCGGCAGGGTTACCGGCATGCAAGCACTCCACACCGTCGAACCGGAGACGGCGACCGGTGACACCGCGGCCCTGTTCACTGCCACGCACCAGGCCCTGGGGGTCGTCCCCAACCTGGCCAGGGTGATGGCCAACAGCCCGGCCGTACTGAAGGGGTACGTGGGCGTCGTCACCGCCCTGAGCGCGGAGGGAGCCCTGCCGGCGGACGTACGCGAGAGCATCGCGCTGCTGGTGGCGCAGGAGAACGGGTCCGACTACTGCCTGTCCGTGCATGCGTTCCGCGGGACGAGAACCGCCGGGCTGAGTGCGGCCGAGGCGACCCGGGCCCGCCGGGGCGAGGCCGACGACCCCTGGACCGCCGCTGTCCTGGATCTGGCCGCCGCGCTGGTCCGAGAGCGCGGGACCGTCACCGACGAGCAGCTGGCCGCGGCCCGGCGCGCCGGCCTGTCCGACGGGCGGATCGTCGAGATCGTCGCCCATGTCGCTCTGAACGTGTTCACCAACTACCTCGCCACGGCCGCCCGAGTCGACATCGACTGGCCGCTCGTGCGCCACACCGACTGAACGCCCTCGCGCCCTCGCGCCCCTCCCGCCGTACGACCGAACCGACCACGAAGGCCCTCACCTTGACCACATCAGTACACCTCGATCCGCTCCAGCACGTCTCGGCCGCCGAAGCCATCGCATGGCATCGGGTCGTCGCGGCCTCGACGGCCCACGACCTGCCCGGAGTACCGACCCCCGACGCCGGGCAGATCCACGCCCAGCTCACCCGGCCCGCTCTGGGCAGCCACCGGCTGTCCTGGCTGGCCACCGGTGCGGACGGCGTCCCGGTCGGAGTCGCCGGCCTGCGGGTGTTCACCTCTCCGGGCCAGGAGCACCTTGCCGAACTGGAACTCCACGTCGACCCCGCTCACCGCCGTCTGGGAACCGGTTCCCTCCTGCTGTCGGCGGTCGTGGCAGCCTGCCGCACCGAGAACCGGCGCAGCCTGATCACCACGGCCGCGGCCGACGGTCCGGGCGAAGCGTTCAGTGAACGGTGGGGCTTCCGCCGGGCACTGACCTTGGATCACCTCCTGCTGCGCCTCGACGAGACGGACCGGTCCGGCCTGCTCCGGATCGCCGACGCCGAGCACCCCGGCTACCGGCTGACCGGCTGGACCGGTACGGTTCCCGACGAGCTGGCCGAAGCTTTCGCCGCGGCCAAGAACGCGATGAACGACATGCCCGTCGGAGACCTGGACTACGGCAGTGTGGCGTGGGACGCGGACCGCGTTCGCGCCATGGCGGCGGTGATCGCCGACCGCGGGGACACGCTGCTGACCGTCGCCGCCGTGCACGACGGCGGCACCATGGCCGGCTACACCGAGATCCTGATCCCCCAGGGAGCGGCGCCGCGGGTCCAGCAGTACGACACGGCGGTCGTTCCCGCACACCGCGGCCACGGGCTGGGGTTGTGGGTCAAGGCGGCCATGGTCCGTCGGCTGCGCGCCGAGCACCCCGGCGTCGTCGAGATCGAGACGGACAACGCCGACGACAACGTCCACATGCTGGCGGTCAACCACCGACTGGGGTTCCGCTCCTACCGGCGCACGCGCGAGCTCCAGCTCGACGTGTCCGCGACTCACTCGACGAAGGTTCTCTCATGAACGTCTCCTCTTCCACCCTCTCCCTGACCGTCGCCGACGTGGACGCCTCCCGCGAGTTCCTGTGCGGCCACCTCGGCTACGAGGTGGCCATGGCCGACGACGGCTTCGTGTCCCTGACGCGCGGGGACGCCGCCGTCGACGTCGTCCTGCTCCGCCGCGGCACCGACGTCCTGCCGCCCGAGCAGCGCGACCAGCGGGCGGCCGGGCTGATCCTGGCGCTCACCGTCACCGACCTCGCGGCGGAGGAAGCCCGGCTGCGCGCCGCGGGCGCCCCCATCACGATGCCGCTGCGCGAAGAGCCCTGGGGCGAGCGGCTGTTCCAGCTGACCGACCCGAACGGTGTCGTCGTCCAGCTCGTCGAATGGGCAGCCGCCTCGGCAACCGCCCACGCCGCCGATCCGGCCGCCGACGAGAGCGCCGCCGTAATCGTGATCACGCCCTCCGCCGACCACGTCACCGTCTCCCCGAACGCCACCATGGCCGGTCTGGCGGCACCCAGCCGTGGCAGCACCGAACTCAGCACCTGGACGGTCACGATGGACGCCGGCGCCACCGGCCCCGAGCACTCGATCAGCCGTGAGCAGGTCTGGACGGTCACCGCGGGTGTGCTGGAGGTGACCTGCCGAGGCCGTACGGAGAAGGTCACGGCCGGCCAGACCCTCATCCTGCCGCCGGACCGGCTCCGCCGGATCCACGCACCGGAACAGGCCACGGCTCACGTCTCGATGCCCGCCGACGGGGTCGCCTCCGTACCCGGCACCGAGGGCACCCGTGAACTGCCCTGGGCCCGGTAACTCAAGAGACACAGCTGATCGAAACAGGAGATGCACGACATGCGCGTGTTGTTGTCGACGTACGGTTCACGTGGGGACGTCGAACCGCTGGTGGGGCTCGCGGTGCGGTTGCGGGAGCTCGGCGCGGAGGTGCGGGTGTGCGCGCCGCCGGACGAGGACTTCGCGGAGCGGCTGGCCGGGGTCGGTGTGTCCGTGGTGGGTGTCGGAAAGTCGGCACGCGCGCTGACGACCGCGGCTCCGCCGCCGTCGAAGGGCAATCTGCCGCAGCGCGCCGCGGAACTGATCGCCAGTCAGTGCCAGGTGATGCCCGCGGCGGCAGAGGGGTGCGACGTGCTGGTGGCGACGGGCGCGATGCCGGCTATAGCCGGTGCGCGGTCGGTGGCCGAGAAGCTGGGCATCGCCTGCGTATCCGCGATCTTCCAGCAGCTGACCCTGCCCTCGCCGCACCGCCCGCCGCTGGCATACCCCGGGCGGCCGTTCCCGCCGGAGGTGACCGACAACGGGGCGCTGTGGGAGCTGGACGCCCAGAGCATCGACGCGCTGTTCGGTGAGGCGCTGAACACCAGCCGGGTGTCGATGGGCCTGCACCCGGTGGACAACGTCCGCGACTACGGCTTCGGCGACCGGCCGTGGCTGGCGACGGACCCGGTGCTCGACCCGTGGCGGGAGACGCCGGACCTCGACGTCGTACAGACCGGCGCGTGGGTGCTGCCCGACGAACGGCCGCTCCCGGCGGACCTGGTGGCCTTCCTGGATGCCGGCGCGCCGCCCGTGTACGTGGGGTTCGGCAGCATGGCCGTGCGTGCAGGTGAGGAGGCGGCACGGGTGGCCATCGAGGCGGTCCGCGCGAAGGGCCGCCGGGTCCTCGTGGGGCGCGGCTGGGCGGAACTGGGCCTCGTCGACGACCGGGACGACTGCTTCGCCGTCGGCGAGGTCAACCATCAGGAGCTGTTCGGACGCGTGGCTGCCGTCGTCCACCATGGCGGTGCCGGTACGACGACGACGGCCGCTCGGGCCGGCGCTCCGCAGGTGGTGGTGCCCCAGTTGGCGGACCAGCCGTACTGGGGCGCCCGGGTGGCCGAGCTGGGCATCGGCGTAGCCCACGACGGCCCGGTTCCGACCGTCGAGTCCCTGTCGGCCGCGCTCAGGTCAGCCCTGGAACCGGAGACCGGCAGCCGGGCGAAGGCCGTGGCCGGCACGGTCCGTACCGACGGGGCGACGCTGGCGGCAAGACTGCTCACGGATGCGGCGAACCGCCGCCCTGCCACCCCCCGATGATCACCACCACCCGACACGACACGACCACGGAAATGAGAAACACGACATGCGTGTGCTGTTGATGGCGTACGGATCGCGCGGCGACATCGTGCCGCTGGCGGGACTGGCGGCGCAGTTGCGGAGTCTCGGCGCGGAGGTACGCGTGTGCGCACCGCCGGACGAGGAGTTCGCGGAACTGCTGGCCGGTGTCGGCGCGGAGGTGGTGCCTTTCGGGCGGGACGTGCGCGCGCTGCGGACGGGAGCGCCGCCGTCGGACGCCGCCGCGTTCGCGGCCGAGCTGGTCGCCGCGCACTTCGACACGGTCGGCAAGGCGGCCGAGGGCTGTGACGTGCTGGTGGCGAGCGGTCTGATGCCGGCCGGTGCCCGCTCGGTGGCCGAGAAGCTGGGCATCCGGTACGTGTACGTGGGCTTCCACCCGTTCGAGATGCCCTCCGCGCACTACCGGCCGTCGCCGCGGCCCGGCCCGCCGGCTCCGCCCGACATGACCGACAACCAGGCCCTGTGGGACCTGGACGCCCAGAAGGTCAACGCCCTGTACCTCCAGCCCCTCAACACCCACCGCGCGGCACTGGGCCTCGCACCGGTGGACAACGTCCGCGACCACGTCTTCACCGAACGGCCGTGGCTGGCGGTGGACCCGGTCCTGGGCCCGTGGCAGCAGCTGACCGACCTCGACCTCGTACAGACCGGCGCGTGGATCCTGCCCGACGAGCGCCCCCTGCCCGCCGACCTGGAGGCGTTCCTGGACGCCGGCACGCCACCGGTGTACGTCGGCTTCGGCAGCATGCCCATGAGCACGGCCACCGACATCGCCCGGATCACTGTCGAGGCGGCCCGTGCGCAGGGCCGCCGGGTGCTCGTCTCCCGCGGCTGGGCGGACCTGGGGCTGGTGGACGACTCGGACGACTGCTTCGCCGTCGGCGACGTCAACCACCAGTCCCTGTTCCGCCAGGTCGCGGCCGTCGTCCACCACGGCGGCGCCGGCACCACGACCACCGCCGCCCGAGCCGGCGCACCCCAGGTGGTGGTACCCCAGTTCGTGGACCAGCCGCACTGGGCCGCCCGCGTGGCCGAGCTGGGCATCGGCGCGGCACACGACGGCCCGACCCCGACCTTCGAGTCCCTGTCGGCCGCGCTCAGGACGGCCCTGACCCCCGAGACGGAAGCACGGGCGACGGCCGTCGCCGGCACGATCCGCACCGACGGGGCGGCGGTGGCCGCGAAGCTGCTCCTCGACGCGGGCCACACCGCGCCGATGAGCCGCGAGCAGATCTCCCTGATCGCCCACGCCGACCACCCGATCAAGTCGCCGCTCGACGACGACTCGGTCAGCCGACTGCTCGAACGCGGCCTCCCGCGGGGCGACGAGCGGGTGCTCGACCTCGGATGCGGCACAGCGGAATGGCTTCTGCGCGCCCTGGCCACGCGCCCGCACCTGCACGCCGAGGGCGTCGACGTCTCCGAAGTCTCCCTGACGCAGGCCCGCCAAGCGGCGAGCGGACTCGGAGTCGACGGGCGCCTGGTCCTGCACCGGCAGGAGGCCGCGGACTTCGTCTCCGCCCAGCCGTTCGACCTGGTGGTCAGCGTCGGCGCCACGCATGCCTTCGGCGGTCTTCTCCCCACCCTCGCGGCGGCCCGCAAGCACCTGGCGCCCGGAGGCCGCGTGCTGATCGGTGAGTCGTTCTGGGAACGTACCCCTTCGCCGGCGGCCGTCGAGATGTTCGGTGACCTCGCCGACCTGGCGACCACGGTGGACCGCGTCGTCGCCGACGGATGGACCCCTGTCCACGGCCATGTCAGCTCCCGCGGTGAGCTGGACGCCTACGAGTGGGCCTGCTGGGGCTCGCTGGCCTCATGGGCGCTGGACCACCCTGCCGATCCGGCGGGCACACAGGTACTGGAGACGGCCACAGCTCAGCGCTCGCAGTGGCTGCACGGATACCGGGACAGCTTCGGCTTCCTCTGCCTGGTCCTGCGCCGGACATCGGATTGATCGCGCGACGCCACCCGCTAGCCCATGCACCGAGCGCTCGCCGCGCCGGGGCCCCGCCATGGCCGACGCCGAACCGCGACGGCCGGAAAGTGAGTACACAGATGCAACCGACTTTCGTACTGGTTCACGGAGCCTTCGCGAACTCCTTCTCCTTCGCGCCCCTTCAGGCCGAACTCGGGCTCCTCGGGCACCGTTCGGTCGCCGTCGACCTGCCCGGGCACGGGTTCCAGGCGACGTTCACCCGCGCCTATCAGTCACCGCAGGACCCCGCGGGGCTCGCCGGCGCGCCCGGCTCGATCAAGGGCGTCACGCTCGCCGACAACGTCGCACACCTGATCGGGATCCTCGAACGGGCCCAGCGGAACGGACCCGTGATCGTCGTCGCCCACAGCCGAGGCGGCATCACGGCCACGGCAGCGGCCAACGCTCGCCCGGATCTGATCGACCGCGTCGTCTACGTCTCGGCCTGGTGCCCGGTCCACCTCGACGTCAACGACTACTACGCCGAGCCGGAGATGGCCACGGTCGACCCCGCCGCCTTCGCATCGGCGCTGGCCGGAAACCCCGCCGACCTCGGCCTGCTCCGCGTCAACTTCCGCACGGCGAATCCGGACTCGCTCGCGGCGTTCAAGGCGGCCTTCCTCGCCGACGGCACCGACGAGCAGTTCCTCACCTTCCTGAACACCTTCCAGCCCGACGAGAACCTGGACGCCGGCGGCTCCGCCGACCGGGCGCAGGCCGCGACCTGGGGCCGCGTCCCGAAGACCTACATCCGCCTGGCCGACGACGCGAGCCTGCCTCTCGCCCTTCAGGACCGGCTGATCCGCGAGGGCGACGAGCTGACGCCCGACAACCCGTACGACGTCCGCACACTGGAGGGCAGTCACCTGAAGTGGCTGGTCGACCCCGCGCCGGCGGCCCGGGTCCTGGGCGAACTCGCCACGCTCCCTGCCGCGTCCGCTCGGGCCTGATCGGCGGCGAGGGGGCGAGGGGCCGAGGGGGCGAGGGGGGCCGATCAGCCAGAGCGAGGCCCCTGCCGCACCGGCAGGGGCCTACGCTGTCGGTGAGCCGGCCGGATTCACCGACCGCGCGCCCACCATTCCCCGGCTAGGGCGCTTCTTTCGGATCACCACTGACCAGACTATGAGGGCCTTGTGGTGGCTTCGAGACGGCCTGGTTCGTCTCGTACAGGTCCGCTGTCGGGTGCTTGGAGAATTTGTCCTGTCTCCGGGAGCCCAGTCGCTATGGTCGTCATGATCACGCAGACCATGAGCAGGGGGAGCGATGGGCCGGACGGGCAGAACGAGACGATGGGCCGCTGTTGCGGTGGGACTGACGCTGGCGACAACGGCGTTGGCCGCCTGTGGAGGCGGCGGCTCATCGGATGCGAAGGCGCCTGGCAAGTCCCCGGAACAGTCCCAGGCGGCTTCCGGGAAGCCGAGCCGTCCGGTGTTCGACCCGCCCGTGCGCTTCGAAGGGTCCGCGGTCGAATTCCCGGATGCCGAGTAGCCAAGTACGGCGAGCGGGGACGCGACACGGCCCGCGGTCACGCTTGCCGACGGGGTTGCCTACGTCACCGCCGAGGAGGGACTGGAGGCGATCGACACCGAGACCGGTGACCCGCGGTGGGAGGCGACGACGAAGCACCCCGCGGAAAAGGGCGGTTTCGGAAGCAACCGCACCGCTCCCCTCGTGTCGGCTGACGGCAAAACCGTGCACGCGGCTTGGGCCAGGAACGTGAAGGGCGAAGGCACAACGCCCGACCGGGTCGTGATCGAGGTACTGGCCGTCGAGACGGCTACCGGCAAGACGGCGTGGTCGGCTGAGGTCGCTGTCGACGCCACCTCGGTCAGCGCGCCGCGGATCATCGGAGTCGATGCCACCACAGCGCTCGTCACCGGGGCCGGCACCACGTATGCCGTTGACCTCTCCACGGGCACCGTCCGCTGGAAGAAGCCCAAGTTCAGCGCGGTGACCCTGGCCGACGGTGTCGTTGCCGGTGGCGAGAGTACGGGGTTCGGCGAAGGCAGGCTGCTGGGACTTGCCGCGGCCACGGGCGAACAGCGGTGGACCGTGGCAGAGGCGCGGGAGCCGGCCGCAGCCGCGCCGCGGCTGCTGAGCGCAACCCTCAACGGCAAGACACTCGTCGTGGATGCGGTCACCGGTGAGCAGCGAGCGGCGCTCGACGGCAGCGGCTGGCGGTGCCGCCACGACGGACAGTCCCTGGTCTTGTGCTCCACGTACGGGTACGGGGAGGCCGACCGCAGGATCACCGTGTTCGACGCCTCTTCTGTGCAGCAGCGATGGACGTTGCCCGGCGGCTCCGGACGGAAGGTGCCGAAGGTCAGCGGATTCTGGCACGGTGCCGTGTACGGGGAGGTCGGCGACGAGCCGATCGTCCTGGACGGCACGACGGGACAGGACCGACAGACGTCTGCCGGCGCGGCGCCGTACGAGATCGATCGGTACGGCGGTGTGGTGGGATCGAAGTTCTATCGCGCCGCAGGCTGACGATGGCGGACCCCGGAACCTTTGTTGAAGCACCGCTCGACGGTGTTCCGTTGCTTGTAGGCCTCGCGGTCGAAGGCCGGCGGGCGGCCGCCACGGCTACCGAGGCGCTTGCGGTTGGCCGCCTGGTCGGCGGGCTGCGGGATCACCGCCCGGATCGCGCGCCGGCGCAGGTGGGAACGGACGCGCGGGACGAGTACGCCTTGTCGGCCAGGACCACGTCCGGCCTCGCTCTCGGTCTGCCGACCGGCCTCGGCACCCGTAACCGGCCCATGACCTGGGGGAACGCGGGTGCGTCACCGGCTGGCCAGGTGTGATGACGAAGGCCAGGGGCCGGCAGCGGTTGTCGGCGGCCAGGTGGATCTTCGTGGTCAGTCCGCCGCGGGACCGTCGATCCGCGCCAAACAACGACACACATCAACCAACGATCAGATGATCCGAAGGAAACGGCCTAGCCCGGTGCCCCATAGCCACCGCGTCCGCCGCATGCGCGTTCGGTTAGGCTAACCTTGCCTGGCGTGCGAGTTCGGGTTCCGTGCCCAGGCGGAAACCCAGAGGACGGAACGGGCAGAGACAGGGCGCAGGTGAGAAACGGTGACCGAGCTTGTGCGCGTCGTACGCCCGGTGGGGCGGACGCCCATGCGGGTGACAGGGGAGACGGGTTCCGGCCCGGCGCCCGGGACGAGGCCTCGTGAATAAGATCGCGCTCACGGCCGGAGCCCTGTACGTCATCGTTCTGCTCCGCGCCGGAGGGACGTTCGCCGTCGGGTGGCTTGCCGGCGCCGGTGCCCGGCGCAGCAGGTTCGCCGAGCGGATCTCGTCGGCGAAGTTCCAGCGCGCCGAGCGGGCGATTCAGCGGTGGGGCGCGCCGGTGGTGGCCGTCTCCTTCCTGACCGTCGGGTTCCAGACCGCCGCCAACTTCCTCGCGGGCAGCATGCGCATGCCGTTGCCGCGCTACCTCCCCGCCCTGTTCGTGGGCGGAGCGGCCTGGGCGCTGATCTACGCGACCGTGGGGCTCGGCATGCTCGAAGTGCTGGGAAGGCTCTTCGCCGAGCGGACGGCCCTCGGGGTGTCCGCCGTGGCGGTCCTCTTCCTCACGGTGTGCGGGGTGGTGGTGTACCGCAGAAGGATGGCGCTCCCACCCTCCGGTGCCACCACGGCCGACGATTCGTGAGCCCGCCCCGCGGGGGCAGGTGACCTGGCGGGCTTCTCAGGCGGCGAGGGCCTTGGCGAGCTCGTCACGCGTCATGGCGGAGCGCCCCCGTATCCCGGCCTCGGAGGCCATGTCGTAGAGCTCGGACTTGGTGAGGTCCCCGAGGTCCCCGACATCGCCGGACCGCCGCGCGGTGCGGGTGCGACGCTTCGGCCGGGCCGGTTTCCCGGAGTGGCGACGGCCCGCCCTGCCACGCCCGCTCTTGGTGCCGCGCGCGTTCTCGACGCTCGCGCGCAGCGCCTCCGTGAGATCCACGACGTTCGTCGCCTCGGAGGCGGGCTCCGCCTTCTCCACGGTCTCCCCCGCCTGCTTCGCCTCGATGAGTGCGGCGACCTTGTCCCGGAAGGTGTCCTGGTACGCCTCGGGGTCCCAGTCGATGGCCAGTGTCTCGATGAGCTGGTCGGCCATCTTCCGTTCCTTGTCGGAGGTCCTCGGCCGACCGGGGAGATTCGCGATCTCCTGCTTCGGATCACGAATCTCGTCGGCCCAGTGGAGGGTGTGGCACGTCAGCAGTCCGTTCTCAGCCTTCACCGCGACGAGGTACTCGCGCTGCCGCATGACGAACGTGGCGATGCCGGCCCGGTTCGCCCGGGACAGGGCCTGTTCGAGCAGGCGGTAGACCTTGCCGTATTCGGCGCCCCGCGGACCGAGGTAGTAGGTCCTGTCGAAGAAGATCGGGTCGACGTCGTCGAGGTCGACGAAGCCGGTGATCTCCAGCGCCTTGGAGCGGCCGGGGGCGATCTCCTCCAGTTCCTGGGGCTCCACGAGCACGTACTCGTCGCCGGCATCGAAGCCCTTGACGATGTCTTCGACGTCGACCTCCTCGCCCGTCCGCTCGTTCACCCGGCGGTTGCGGACACGGTCCGAGGTGCCGCGCTGCAGCTGGTGGAAGTGGATGGTGTGACTGTCCGTGGCCGTGTACAGCCCGACCGGCACGCTCACCAGCCCGAGCGTCAGGACTCCCGACCACACCGGCCGCGCCATGACCACCACCGCCTCGTCGCAGCCCCCACACCACGCGACTTCCCGATCGGTCCCTCCGCACACGTACGCCGGCAAGCGCAGCAGGGATCGAGGCCGGTCCCCGCCCCTCACCCGGTGGACATACCCTGCGTAGTCCTCAAGGTGCGCAGAGTGACGACTTGTGTCAGTGTGAAAGAGCCAGTTCCACTACGCATCACAGAGGAGTCGCCATCATGGGCGGTATGCAGGACAAGCGTCAGAAGCCGGGCAAGGGCCGCGAGGAGCAGGTGCGGACGCGCCGCCCGGGCCAGGACCCGGTCCATCCCGGAGTCGGCCAGAAGGGAACCCGGGGCACTGGCCCGGAGGACCTGGAGCGGCCCCGTGAGCAGATGAGCGGCGAGCGGCGCGAGGACGAGACGCGCGACCAGCAGCTCTGACCGACTCGCCCCAGCATCAGATGCCCCATGCACAGGACCCGGCCGGGCCCGCAGTCGTCCCGGCCGGGTCCTGTCATGCGTCGCGACCGGCTTCACGGGCGGGTGGACGGACGTCGCGCAGCCGGTCTCGGCCGTGGATGTCACCGGCCGACCGTCGTGCCGAGCCCAGGGCCGAGGTCCCATCGGGCTACCGTCAGCGATACGACGGATGGTGTCCGACTCCGTGATTAGTCCCGCTGGGCGGCAGAACCGAGCGAAGGGGCCGAGGTCGAGTGGAATGGTCGCTGTCGCTGTTGGGTGTGGCTCTGGTGGCGTTCATCCTGCGCGAGGTGTTCCACACGCTGTGGCATCCGACGCGTCACGGCGGGCTCAGCAGGCTGGTGATGACGACGCTTTGGAGACTCTCCGGTCACCTCGGCGGCCGTCGCGGGACGGCCGGGCTTTCGGGCCCGCTCGGCATGGTGTGCGTCGTCTTCATCTGGGCGCTGGCCATCGCCGTCGGATGGGCGCTGTTCTACTGGCCCCGCATGCCCGAGTCGTTCACGTACCCCGCCGGGCTCGAGCCCTCCGCTCACGCGGGACCCGTGGACGCACTGTACGTCTCGCTCGTAACGCTGACGACGCTCGGTCTGGGCGACATCGCACCCGCGACGGGCTGGCTACGGATCATCGCGCCGCTTGAGGCCCTGGTCGGATTCGCCCTGCTGTCAGCGACCGTGACCTGGATGCTGGGCCTCTACCCCGCGCTCGCCCGGCGCAGAACCCTGGCTTTGCGCCTCTCTCACCTACGCCGCACGCACGCAACCACCGAGGCACTCGACTCCGACGCCGGAGTGGCCATCCTCGACAGCGTTGCCGCCGACCTGTGTGCCGTGTCGATCGACTTCCTGCAATACCCCGAGTCGTACTACTTCTACGACGTCGACGATCGCGCGTCGCTTGCCGAGCAGATCGGCTACGCGGCCGAACTCGCCAGGCACGCGGCGAAGGCCCGGCACCCCGACGTCGGCCTCGCCGCCGAAGTCCTGGACGCGGCACTGCACGATCTCGCGACCATCCTGGACGAGCAGTTCCTCCACACCGAAGGAGGCACGGGAAGCATCCTGGACGCGTACGCCGCCGAGCACAGCATCACAAGGGGAACGCGGCGCTGATACGCCCGCGGCCGAGCCGATACCGCATCGTGCCGAGACGCGGTTCCCCGCCGCACCGGGGTCTCCGCGAAACCGTTCACCGGTTCCGTGTCTGTCCGCCGTCGTCCCGGGCAGCCGCGGCGATGACACCACGAGCCCGGAGGAGGCCCGCAGATGAACGGGAACGCCGTGGGCCGGGGGGGTCCGAGACCGGGGCGGGCTCTCGGACGAGCAGTTCCGGACGCTGATGGCGGGAGGCCCGCGCCGAAGCGCGCCGGCGCTTCCTGGGCAGACCGCCCCGGAGGAACCGGCCGTCGCGCTGCGCACGCAGCACGCCGAGTTCGGTGCCGCCGCCCATTGACCTGACGGAGCGGCTCTTCGGCCATCAACTGCCCGCCGTAGCGCGGGTCTTCGTCCATCCGACGGCGGCGAACGCGGGCAGCCTAGGCCCCTCGGACGTTCCGTGATCACGTACGACGAGGAGCAGCGGCGGCAGCTCCAGGACCCGGCCGGCTGGACGCGTACGTCCGCTCGGCCGGGTTCTGGAACCGCACGCTGCCGAACTGGCAGTCGATGGTGGTCCTGTCCGTCTACCTGAGGCGGCGTGGCTCCCCGGAGTCGAAGCCGGTGGAAGCAGTCGGCGCCGCCCGGCTACCAGTAGTGGCGTCGGCCGCCCACGGCGTGGCCGACGGATCCGAGGATCCAGAGGGCGGCGCCGATGACCGCGAGGATGATCCCGATGGTCCACAGGACGGAGCTGCCGATGACGAAGCCGATGACGAGCAGGATGACTCCGAGGAGGATCATGGCGTGCCTCGCTCTCTTGACGGGGTGCCGGGCTCGTGGTCAGGCCACGGGCGCGCGGCGGGCGACGCCGGTGTGTCACGTCACCTATGAACCGCGTCTGCCCGCAATCCCGTGGCTCTATGGGTGTTCCGGCGGTACATTCCCGGCTTCTCTGACAGGTCACCGCAGGAAGGCCCGTACCGGATACCCCTCCGAGGCGGTGCAGGGTCAGCCGTGGAGCGCGCGGGGTCTCGGCAGGTCCTCGCATGGCGCAGACCTTGGCGATGACCGACCGGTCGTGCGGCGGCGATATACGGTCCCGGGGGCCCGTCAACGCGGAGCTTGGATAGAACGGTTCACTAAAAAGGCCCCGCGTCCGTATGACCGTCAAGGGTGCCCTGCCGCATCATTCAGCAGCGTTTTACTGAACCGACTCCGCTCATTCATGTCTTCGAAACTCAATCCACGCTCTACCTTGACACGCCCCCCGAGCTCGGTGCCTCATGGTGGGAAATCCCGACTTGCAGACCAGCGGCTCGGTTCGTGAATTCTGACAACGTTGTCCATTTCGCTGACCAGGATTCTCGACGCAGGTAGGAAACTCCTTTCCGTCCCTTTTGGAGGACAGGCATGTCAAGGTCGCCACACAGCAAGTGGCTCACGTCAGCGGGGAGCGCCGTCGCCGGCGTCGCCGGTCTTCTGCTGCCCGTGCTCGGCCCCACCGGAGCCGCTCAGGCCGCCGACACCGGTATCCACGTCAGTAACGGCCGCGTGTACGAGGCCAACGGCAACGAGTTCGTGATGCGCGGGGTCAACCACGCCCACGCCTGGTACCCCGGCGAGACCGGCGCCATCGCCGACATCTCCGCCAAGGGCGCCAACACCGTCCGGGTCGTGCTCGGCAGCGGCGACCGGTGGGCCAGGACCGACGCGTCCACGGTGACGTCGATCGTCGACGACTGCAAGACCAACAAGGTCATCTGCGTGCTGGAGGTGCACGACACCACCGGGTACGGAGAGGACGGGGCGGCCGCCTCTCTCGACAAGGCCGCCGACTACTGGGTCGGCATCAAGAGCGCCCTCCAGGGCCAGGAGGACTACGTCGTCGTCAACATCGGCAACGAGCCCTTCGGCAACAGCGGTTACGCCGCCTGGACCGACGCCACCAAGAACGCCATCGGGAAGCTCCGCAACGCCGGCATCTCGAACGCGCTGATGGTGGATGCCCCCAACTGGGGCCAGGACTGGTCGAACACCATGCGGAACAACGCCGCCGCGGTCTTCGCCGCCGACCCGCACCGCAACACCATCTTCTCCATCCACATGTACGGCGTGTACGACACGGCCGCCGAGGTCCAGAGCTACCTGAACCACTTCGTCAGCAACGGACTCCCCATCGTGGTGGGCGAGTTCGGCGACCAGCACAGCGACGGCAACCCCGACGAGAACGCCATCATGGCGACGGCTCGCTCGCTGCGCGTCGGCTACCTCGGCTGGTCGTGGAGCGGCAACGGCAACGGCGTCGAGTACCTCGACATGGTCAACGGCTTCGACGCGAACTCGCTCACGGCTTGGGGTAACCGGTTCCTCCTCGGAGCCGACGGGATCTCCTCCACCTCCACGCGGGCCACGATCTACGGCGGCGGGGGCGGTGGCGGCGACACCGGCGGTACGGCTCCGAACGGCTACCCGTACTGCGCCAACGGCTCCTCCGACCCCGACGGCGACGGCTGGGGCTGGGAGAACAACCGCTCCTGCGTCGTCCGCGGCAGCGCCGCCGACACCGGCTCCGGTGGCGGCGACACCGGCGGCACGGCTCCGAACGGCTACCCGTACTGCGCCAACGGCTCCACCGACCCCGACGGCGACGGCTGGGGCTGGGAGAACAGCCGCTCCTGCGTCGTCCGCGGCAGCGCCGCCGACCGCTGAGCGAAGGGTGCCCTCCCGTCCGTGCGGACAGGAGGGCACCCGGCTGTCGCGAGCGAAGCGGATGAGGCCGACGGCTACGGCCAGGCGGCCTGATCAACCGCCTGCGTGTCGCGCGTCAGGTTTTCCATGCCCCTCGTGCCGCGACGGTGCGGGCGTAGTCGGTGAAGTCGCGGGGCGGGCGGCCCAGCACCTTCTCCACGTCCCCGGTGACCGAGCCCAAGGCTCCCGTGCGGATGTGGCCGTACAGGTCGATGGTGAGCCGGATCCATTGCTCGGGCCTGAATGGGCTGGGTGTTGGACAAGTGCTCCGCCGGTCAGGCGTCCCAGGCACGAGGACGGTTCAGCTCTTCCCACTCGGGGCGGAGTAGCGAGAACACGGCGAGGTCATGGCGGCGGCCGCGGTGGAGGCAGGCGCTGCGGCTGACCCCTTCCTGGGTGAAACCGGACTTGGCAAGGACGGCGAGCGCGGGGGCGTTGTCGGTGTGCGTTTCCGCCGTAAGCCGATACATCGGGAGCTCGCCGAAGGCTAGGTCCACCACGGCGTCCAGGGCAGCGGTACCGTGGCCGTTCCCGCGATGTCGAGCAGCGAGCATCAGCTCGACCTGGGCCGTGCCGTTGACGATGTTCTGGCCGGTCAGTGCGATGTAGCCGACAGGGGTGCTGCCGGAAGGGTAGATGAGGAAGTCGTCGCGATCGTCGTCCTCGATGTTGCGCTCGATGCGCTCGCGCATGGCGGTGAGTGAGCGTGGCCAGATGCCTATTTGGTAGGCGGCTACGGGGTCGGATCTCCAGCTGTGCATGAGCTCGGCGTCGTCGATGTCGAGTGCTACGAGGCCGACGGACTTGGCCCGCCAGGAAAGCTCCCTTTCAGCCTCTGCGTCATGCTCGTCGACTGCAAGCCTGATGTTCTCGGTCATAGGCGGATGCTATGGGTGCCTTCGGGCCGGGACCACCGCGTTTCTCCGCTCAGTGGCCCGTCGTCATGTCTGGTCAGCGACGAGCCCGGATGATGTCTCGGCGTCGAAGCCAGGCGGGCGGCCTCCGGCGCGGCCTCGGCGTAAGCGGTGGCCGACCTGGTCCGCGGGCTGCGGAATGACGGCCCGGATCCCTCGGCGACGGAGATGCCCACGGATCGCGCGGGAAGAACAGGCGCGATCAGCGAGGACAGCCGCGGGCCGGTTTCTTGGTCTGCCGACCCCGCTTCGTGGGATCCGGATTCCGGCCATGACCGCCTCGAAGGCCGGCGCGTCACCGGCCTGGCCCGCAGTGACATGGATGGACAGAGGTCGTGCCCGGCTGTCACTGGGCCAGGTGGACCTTCGTACCCAAGCCACCACGTGAGCGTCCCAGAGCGTGGCTCAGACCGGCCGGGCGGGCGACGATCACACCGACCAGGGCGAGGACCGTGGCCAGGTTTCTCATGGAATTCCCTTTCGCTCGGAGGGAGGGAATCGCGAGAAGAACCGGGCGCGGCCGGGGCCACTCACCCGGCGGTTCATTAACCGGTTAACTTCAAGGGAGCCGTCGCGAGCACCCACCGAGTGATGCCGACGGGTTCAACCGGCCATAGAAGAAAGGGAAGTTGAGGCATCGAGAACCGAGCCCGACCCTCGTCTCTCCGTGCCGCCCACCTCGTGAAGGTAGGGTCGGGGTATCGAGGGTTCAGGATGGAGCTGGGGTGGCAGTGAAGCGGCCGACGATGACGGACATCGCGCGTCGGGCGGGTGTGTCGAAGGTCGCGGTCTCGTACGCGCTCAACGGCCAGCCCGGGGTGTCGGAGACCACGCGCGCCTCCATCAAGAGCATCGCGGAGGAGCTGGGCTGGCGCCCGAACAGCGCCGCCCGGGCTCTGACCGGCGGGCGGGCTCAGGCGGTCGGGCTCGTCGTCCGGCGGCCGGCCCGGACCCTCGGAGTGGAGCCGTTCTTCATGGAGTTCATCAGCGGTGTGGAGACCGTACTCGCCGAGCGTTCGTACGCCTTGATGCTGCAGATGGTGGCGGACCAGGAGCAGGAGATCGAGGTCTGTCGGCGCTGGTGGGGCGAGCGGCGGGTCGACGGCGTCTTCCTGATGGACCTGCAGACCGACGACGGTCGGATCCAGGCCGTCCAGGACATCGGCCTCCCCGCGGTGGCCATCGGACCACCGGACGTCTCCGGGGCCCTGCCGGCCATCTGGTCGGACGACGCCGAAAGCGTGCATGAGATCGTGCGGTACCTGGCGACGTTGGGACACCGACGGATCGCGCGGGTCGCCGGCCCCGCCGACCTCGCGCACACGGCCGTCCGTGACGCCGCGCTCCGCGACGCCTGCCGGGACGCCGGTCTCCCCCCGGCCACCGTGATCCACACCGACTACACGGGAGACGAGGGCGCGCGTGCCGCGCGAGCCCTGCTGATCGCGCCCGAGCGGCCGACGGCGATCGTTTTCGACAACGACATCATGGCGGTCGCCGCGCTCTCGGTGGCGCAGGAGCTGAACCTGACCATCCCCGTCGACCTGTCGGTCGTCGCCTGGGACGAGTCGCCGCTGACCCAGGTGGTCCGTCCGACGCTGTCGGCCGTCACCCGTGACATCCCCGCGTATGGCGCCCATTCCGCGACCGCGCTGCTCGCCGTCATCAACGGGGAGGAGGTCGGCGACATCCGCGAGGGACACGCCCGCTTCACGCCCCGGGCCAGCACCTGCCCGCCGCTGCCGAAGCCGACCCCCACCTGACACGGCCACACGCGGGCGGGGCCGGCCCGTCCCCTCGTACGGACCGTCACCTCGTACGGCCCCGCCCCTCGTACGGCCCGGCCCCTCACCACGGTCCACCCGGCTATTTGGTGGCGCCCTGGGCGAAACCGTTGTAGATCCAGCGCTGGAGCAGCAGGAAGATGATCAGTGTCGGCAGGATGACGAGGATCGCTCCGGCCGAGATCGCCTCCCAGTGCGCTCCGAAGGGCCCCTTGAAGCGGAACAGCGCTGTGGAAATCGTGCCGAGGTCCTCGGAGTGCATGTAGAGGAAGGGAATGTAGAAGTCGTTGTAGGTGGTGATTCCCTTGATGATGACGACGGTGGCGATCGCCGGCTTGAGCAGCGGGAAAATGATCTTCCGGTAGATCGTGAAGGCGTTGGCGCCGTCGAGCCGCGCCGCCTCGTCCAGCGACGTGGGAATGCCGCGGATGAACTGCAGGAAGACGTACACGGAGACGATGTCCGTACCCATGTAGAGCAGGATCGGGGCCCAGCGGGTGTCGATCAGGCCGAAGCCGTTCATGACCTGGAAGGTCGCGACCTGAGTGGTGACGGCGGGGACGAGCGTCGCGACGAGGAAGAGGGCCATGACGAGCTTCTTCGCCCGGAAGTCGAAGCGGTCCACGGCGTAGGCCGTCATCGAGCCGATGATCACCGTGCCGCCGATGGAGAAGAACAGGATGAAGGCGGTGTTCCCGAAGGCCATGAGCATGTTGCCGTCGGTGAACGCGGTGACGTAGTTGTCGAGGTTGAACCAGTTTCCCGGCAACGAGAGTGCACCGCCGTCGTCGAGCTCCTGCGATGTCTTGAGGGAGGTGAGGAAGACGACGGTCAGCGGCAGCAGGACGACCACGGCGGCGGCGAGCAGCGACACATAGGTCAGCACGGTCCCGAGGGGGAGGCGACGCCGCTGCCGGGAGACGCGGGCGGGAGCCGGGTCCGCGGTGCGGTCGGGGACCGGGGCGGTGCGGTCGGGGACCGGGGCGGTGCGGCCGGGGACCGGAGCGGTGCGGTCGGGGGTCATACGAGGTCCACCTTGTCGTCGGGCACGAGGCGGCGCTGGATCCAGGTGATCAGGAGGATGATCAGGAGCAGCACCACGGCGGCGGCCGAGGCCAGGCCGGTCTTGTTGAACTGGAAGGCGAGCTTGATCGTCTGGATGACGAAGGTCTGGGTGCCGGTCGCACCGCCGGTCATGATGTAGGGGATCTCGAAGACGGACAGGGAGCCGGAGATCGCGAGGATGACGCTGAGGCTGATGACGGGCTTGATGCTCGGGGCGATGATGTGCCGGAACTGCCTCCATCTGCTCGCACCGTCCAGCTGGGCCGCCTCGTAGAGCTCGCCGGGGATGGACTGGATGGCGCCGAGGAAGAGGACGAAGTTCAGTCCGGTGAAGCGCCAGACCGAGACGCCGGCGAGCGAGACGTTGGCGGAGGTCGGATCGCCGAGCCACGGGTGGTCGGTGCTGACCCCGAGCCAGGCCAGTACGGAGTCGAGGGTGCCGCCGTCCTGGAAGAAGTACAGGAAGACGAAGCCGATCGCCACGCCGTTGACGAGGTAGGGGAAGAAGAGGATCCCCTTGAAGAAGTTCCTGAACCGCAGGTCGAAACTGAGGAGCACGGCGAAGTACAGCGCGACCGCGATCTGCACCACGGACGCCGCCAGGTAGTAGCCGCTGACGAAGAAGACCCGGAAGAGCTCGGGGCGCGTGAAGATCTGTACGTAGTTGTCGAAACCGACGTTCTCCCGGTCCGGACTCACCCCGTCCCAGTCGGTGAAGCTGTACGAGATCATGCTCGCCACGGGGACGTACGTGAACGTGATCAGCAGCGCGAGCGGGCCCGCCAGGAAGAGCCAGGGCGTGATCCGGCGGAGTGGTGATCGTCGCCAGGAACGCGGCGGTCCCGCCGCGGGGGCTCGGCGCCGGCGCGACGGCCGGAGTCCTCTGCGCGAACTGCTTCCCTCGTCTGTCTTGTCCGTGGCGGATCGCCGGGTCATCGCGGCGCCTCCGGGGGCGGTGTCGGTTGTCTGGGTCATGTCGGCCTTTCGTGTCCGCGGCTGCGGGAGGTCCAGGGAGCCCCGGCCGGTGTCGTACGGCCGGGGCCCACTCCACCGGTCCGTCAGGAACCGGTGGTCTTCGCCGCCTCGTCCCACCGTTTGTTCAGGTCGGCGAAGAAGTCCTCGGCGCTGCCCCGCGCCGCGCCCCGCGCGGTGTCGATCAGCTTCTGCCGGTAGTCGGGCTTGTTCAGACCGATCTCCGCCGCGTCGTCGATGTCGTTGACCGCCGCCGTCTTCGACTCGGAACGGTCGAAGAAGATGACATCGTTGTCAACGTAATCCTTGAGCGTGCCCGGCATGGGAGCGGACTTGACCGCGGACACCACACCCTCCTTCTCCGGGAAGCCGGACTTCTCGGTGAACCAGTCGACCCAGGCGCGCGCCGCGGGCTTGTTCCCGGAGTAGGCGCTCACGGCCTGCTGGTAGTCGGAGACGAGGGCCGCGCAGAACTTGCCGTCCTTCTGGACGGGGAACGGCATGAAGCCGATGTCCTCCGCCTTGAGACCGGCGTCCTTCGCCGCGCCCTGCATCTGCGTGATCGACCAGGAGCCCAGCATCATCGTGGCGATCTTGCCCTCCGCGAGCAGGGCCTTGGAGGTCTCCCAGTTGGTGGTGGTGGGGTCCTTCTCCGAGAGCCCCTGCTTGGCGATGTCGTAGAGCAGGGTGTCGATGGTGCGGAGCTCGCCGCCGTCCTTCCAGGGCGAGACCGGCCCGGCGAGCTTGTTGCTCGCGTCCGCGTCACAGCCGACCGAGCCGTTGTTGGCGGTCCACTGGACCAGCGGCCAGCCGTCCTTGAAGTTCGTGTAGTACGGGGTCGCCCCCGTCTTCTCCTTGATCGCCTTCAGCCCCGCGAGGAACTCCCGCGGCGTCTTCGGCCACTCGGTGATGCCGGCCTTCCTCCACAGCGCCTTGTTGTAGACGAAACCGTTGGCGGTGCCGAACTGGGCGATGCCGTAGACCTTGCCGTCCACCTCGGCCTTGTCGCTGAAGCGGTACTTCGACGACAGCTCGGCGGTGGTGCCGAGGGGTGCGAAGAACTTGGGGTAGTCGTTCTTGGCCACCGCGGCGGGGATGAGGAGGACGTCACCGTACTCCTTGGTGTTCATCCGGATCTTCACCTCGCCCTCGTAGTCGGTGATGCCGTCGAACGACACCTTGACCTTGGGGTAGATCTTGTTGAACTCGGCGGCGTAGGCCTTCATGACCCCCTTCTGGACGAGGTCGGTCCGCTGCGTGAGGACCTTGATCTCGCCCGAGACCTCCTTCGGGTCGGACGGAGCGGCCGCCGTCTCCCCCGTGGCGACCGCGCCTCCCCCGCTGCACGCCGACAGGACCAGCATCGCGGCGGCCAGCACAGCGCCCGAGAGCACCGGCGTCTTCTTGTTCCCCATCGCCAACTCCTTCAAAGTCACGGCTCAGGTCATCGGTGGGATGTCGGCACTATGTCAGCCGTTCGTGAACCGGTAAAGTGCTCATTTCCAGCGTGATGCTCAATCGTTACCACGGCCCGCCGGGCATCAAGATCTGAGGAAGCCGCGCGTGCGGCTTGACACTCGCCGTTGAGCTCTGGAGCTTGACCGGTTCATGGACAGTTAAGTAAATGTACGACTAGCTTGTCGGCCCGTATACGCATCCCGCCCCCCTGCCAGGCGATTGGAGCCGCACACAATGAAGGACGTCACAGAACTGCACGAAGGCTGGAGCCTGCGCCACGAGGACGCACGGCTCCCCGCCCAGGTGCCCGGCTGTGTCCACACCGACCTGCTCGACGCCGGGGTGATACCCGACCCGTTCCTCGGCCTCGGCGAGACCGAGATCGCGTGGGTGGGGCGGCGGGCCTGGTCGTACGTCACCGACCTCGCCCACGACAGCGGGCACGAGCGGTCCGAGCTGGTCTTCGAGGGCCTGGACACCGCCGCCGAGGTACTGGTCGACGGCGAGTCGCTCGGCTCCACACGGAACATGCACCGCGTCCACCGCTTCGACGTGACCGGGCGGACCGGTCCGCTGGAGGTGCTCTTCACCTCGGCGTACGACGAGGCCGAACGGGTCCGCGCCCTCACCGGCGACCGGCCCAACGTCTACCCCGAGCCCTTCCAGTACATCCGCAAGATGGCCTGCTCGTTCGGCTGGGACTGGGGTCCCACCGTCGTGACGGCCGGCATGTGGCGCCCGGTCCGCCTGGAGCACTGGTCGACCGCGCGGCTCGCCGAGGTCCGCCCGCTGGTCACGGTCGACGGCACGGTCGACGGCACGACCGGCGGCGTCGAGCTCCGCGTGCGCGCCGCACGCACCGAGACCGGAACCGGCCGCCGACTGACCCTCCGAGCCACCGTCGGGGGCTCGACCGCGGAGACGTCGTTCGAAGGCGAGGAGACGGTGCTGCGCCTGGAGGTCTCCGAGCCGGAGCTGTGGTGGCCACGCGGGTACGGCACGCAGCCGCTGTACGGGCTCGATGTGACGCTCCTCGACGAGGACGGCGCCCCGCTCGACCACTGGTCGCGGCGGATCGGCTTCCGTACGGTCGAGGTCGACCGGTCCGCCGACGAGCGCGGCACCGGCTTCACCTTCGTCGTCAACGGCGTGCGGATCTTCGCGCGCGGCGTCAACTGGATCCCGGACGACGTCCTGCCCTCCCGGGTCACTCCCGACCACTACCGCACCCGCCTCACCCAGGCCGCCGAGGCCAACATCGACCTGGTCCGCGTCTGGGGCGGCGGCATCTACGAGGACGACGCGTTCTACGACGTCTGCGACGAGCTCGGCCTCATGGTCTGGCAGGACTTCCTCTTCGCCTGCGCCGCCTACCCGGAAGAACAGCCACTGCGCGGCGAGGTCGAGGCGGAGGCGCGTGACAACGTTGTCCGCCTGATGCCGCACCCCAGCCTGGTCCTCTGGAACGGCAACAACGAGAACCTCTGGGGCTTCCGCGACTGGGAGTGGGAAGCGCCCCTCGCCGGTGACTCCTGGGGCGAGGGGTACTACCTCGGGATCCTGCCCCGGATCGTCGCCGAGCTGGACCCGACCCGCCCGTACACCGCGGGCAGCCCCTGGTCCGGCTCCTGGGACCACCACCCCAACGACCCCCGCCACGGCACCCACCACTCCTGGGAGGTGTGGAACCGCCAGGACTACGCCGAGTACCGGGCCGACGTGCCCAGGTTCTGCGCCGAGTTCGGATGGCAGGCCCCGCCCGCCCTCGCGACACTGCGGCGCGCCCTCCCCGGTGAGGAGCTCGCCCCGGACTCCCCCGGCATGCTCCACCACCAGAAGGCCGAGGACGGCAACGGCAAGCTCGACCGCGGCATCGAGCGCCACTTCGGCTTGCCGGAGAACGACTTCGACCGCTGGCACTACCTCGCCCAGGTCGTCCAGGCCCGGGCCGTCGCGGCGGGCATCGAGCACTGGCGCGCCCACTGGCCGGTCTGCGCGGGCACAGTCGTGTGGCAGCTCAACGACTGCTGGCCGGTGAGCTCCTGGGCCGCGATCGACGGCGACGGCCGCCTCAAGCCGCTCTACCACGAGCTGCGCCGGGTCTACGCCGACCGCGTCCTCAGCCTCGTACCCGACGGGGAAGGCCCGGTCCTCGCTCTCGACAACCAGTCCGGCACCGCCTGGAAGACCGCGGTCACCCTGCGCCGGCTCGACGCGGACGGCACGGTGCTCAAGGAGGCCGCGCTCGACCTGGAAGCGGAGGCGCGAACGGTCGTACGGCTGGTCGTCCCTTCCTCGCTCCTCCCCGAGAGCGGCTCGTCGAAGGAGCTCCTCGTAGCGGACGCGGACGGGCTGCGGGCCGTGTATCTCCCCGTGTACGACAAGGAGTTCGCGTACCCGGAACCCGTGTACGACGTGCTGATCGAGCCGCGCGCCGAAAGCGGTGCGGTGGACGTGGTCGTCACCGCACGGACCCTGGTACGGGACCTGCTCCTCCAGGCCGACCGTCTCGCCCCGACAGCCGGCGCCGACCTCGGCCTGGTCACGCTGCTGCCCGGCGAGGAGGCCCGCATCACCGTCACCGGATGGACGGGCACCGACCCGGAGGCCGTCCGGGCGGCCCTGTTCAGCGTGGGAGCGGTGTGAGCGCCTCAGCCCCTCGCGTCCCCGGCCCGCGCGTCACGATCAATGACGTCGCCGCGCGGGCGGGGGTCTCCAAAGGAGCTGTCTCCATCGCCTTCAACAACCGTTCGGGAGTGTCCCCTTCGACCCGGGATCGCATCTTCGAGGCCGCCAGGGAGCTCGGCTGGAGCCCGCATCAGGCTGCGCGCAACCTCTCCGGACGCCGGGCGGGCATCATGGGTCTCGCGCTCTGCCGACCTGCTCGGCTCCTCGGACTCGAACCGTTCTACATGGAGTTCATCTCCGGCATCGAGGACGTCCTCGCCGGACGCTCCTGCTCCCTGCTGCTCCGCCTCGTCCGCGACCTGGACGAGGAGACCGCCCTGTACCAGGAGTGGTGGCGCAGCCGGACCGTCGCCGGGGCGATCCTGGTGGACTTCCGCCAGGACGACTCCCGGATCCCTCCGCTGCGGGCCCTCGGCATGCCCGCCGTCGCGGTCGGGCATCCGTCGCTGACCGGCGGGTTCCCGTCCGTCTGGACGGACGACGCCTCGGCGGCGGCCGAGGCGGTGCGGTACCTGGCGGCGCTCGGCCACCAGCGGATCGCCCGCGTGGGCGGCCTCTCGGGGCTCGGCCACAGCGGGATCCGGGCTGCGGCCTTCGAGGCCACCATGGCGGAACTGGGTCTGGACGGGCGCCGCCAGGTGTCGACCGGCTTCGCGGGTGAGGAGGGGGCACGGGCGACCCGCAGTCTCCTGATGTCTCCGGACCGGCCGACGGCGATCGTGTACGACAACGACATCATGGCCGTCGCCGGGGCCGCGGTGGCCGCGGAGATGGGGCTGTCGGTCCCCGACGACGTCTCCCTGCTGGCCTGGGACGACTCGCAGTTGTGCCGGCTGACGCACCCTCCGCTGTCGGCGATGAGCCATGACGTCCACCAGTTCGGCGAGGTGGTCGCCCGAACCCTGTTCGGGGTGATCGAGGGCACTCACGAGGGCGCCTTCCAGGTGCCCACGCCGTCCCTGACGCCTCGGGGGTCCACGGGGCCGCCACGCCGTGCGTAGCCGGTTCCGTCACGACGATGAGGGGCTGCCTCCCCGTGGGGGAGGCAGCCCCTCATCGTCATGATCCCTTCACCGGGTGCGGCAAGGGGTCAGCCCTTGACGCAGGAGACGCCGTCGAGGCTGAAGGAGGTGGGCACCGCACCGGCCCCCGTCACGTTGACGCCGAAGCTCACGGCACCTCCGACCGGGATGTCCTCGGTCCAGGACTGACTGGCGGCGCGGACCCGCCGGCCGTCCTGGGCGACGGTGGCGTTCCAAGCGGAGTTCACCGTGCGGCCGTTCGGGAGGTCGAAGCCGAGCTTCCACCCCTTGACCGGCTGCTCGCCGGTGTTGCGGACGGTGACGTCGGCGTTGAAGCCGGTGCCCCAGTCGTCGAGACGGTAGGCGACGGCGCAGCCGCGCCGGTAGACACCGGCCTCGTGCGAGGTCCGGCGGATGCCGTCCGGACCGTTGAACAGCCGCTCGCCCCAGGCCGTGAGCTGCGTCGCGTCGAAGTCCCGTCGCGAGGTCGAGGTACTCGACGCCCCCGCCGTTACCGCTCCAGGACCAGCCCAGGTAGCCGATGTCCAGCCTGCGCGCGGTGGCCATGATGGCGTCCTCGTCGGGGTTGCCGTCGGAGTGGTCGTATCCGAACTCGCCGACGAGGATCGGGAGTCCGCGGTCGGCGAAGCTGCCGAGGTACTCCTCGACCTCGGCGGCGGTGTCGTAGACGCCGTACATGTGGATCGAGAAGAGGGTGTTGCGGTCGGGGTCCGAGGCGAAGACGGCGGGCGCGTTCTCGCGCATGGTGTTCGACCAGTCCTGGCCCCAGTTGGGGGCGTCCACCATCAGGGTGTGGTCGAAGCCGGCCGCGCGCAGCCGCCCGATCGCGTCCTTGGTGTCCTGCGTCCAGGCGGTGTAGCCGGCGTTGCCGTGCGGCTCGTTGCCCAGGTTGACGATGACGTACTTCTCCTGGCCCTTGAGGGCGCTCGCCACCTCCAGCCAGTAGTCGACGGCCTCGGAGAGCGAGGCGGCACCGCCCTGCTCTCCGTAGCCGGTGGTGTCGTGCGCCTCCAGGACACAGACCAGACGGTTGGCCTTGCACTGGGCGACGACGGTCGCCACGTCCGCCGCGTCGTTCTTGGTCCAGCGGGTGCCGGTACTGAGCACCACCCGGGCCGAGTTGGCTCCGAGTGCCTTGATGTCGGACAGGGACTGCTCCGTCCGGCCGGTGTACCAGGTGTGGGCGTGGTTGACGCCCCGGAGGACGAAGTCCTTGCCGGTGGCGTCGACGAGCCGTCCGTCCACGACACGGAAGCCGTCGGAGCGGTCGGCGGCGTGGGCCGTGACGGGGACGGAGGTGATCGTGGCCGCGAGAGCGAGCGTCGTCGCTGCCGAGAAGACCCGTGTCCTGTTCATGTGGTGCTCCCAACTCGGTGCCGCGTCGAGGGCCCGGAGGCGTCGGCGCGGCCATGCCTGACATGGAGTGAGATCGCGGCCTGTCGGGGTCGGTGTGCCCCCGGGCGGGCCCACGGGTGGTGGGCAGACCGCCGCCGGGCCCCACTGCTCGGCGTATTGCTGCGGCTCGTTCCGAGCAGTGGGGGTGACCGCCGGCGGTCAGGTCAACGCCTTTGGTCGATCAGCGTGTGTTCCTGCCGGTTCCTGGCGGCCGAGTTGAGGCTAGATGCCTGAATGGCTGATAACAATAGCCACAACATAACCGGTTAAGGTTAGTTCTGGTTTTGTTGTCGCCGACATGATCACCCGACGGCGCCGGCAGTCCCCGTCGTGGCACGGAAGGCGATGCCGACGCCCTGTAGGGCGGCTTCGGCACCTGCGGGCAGGTACACGGACTGGCCTGCTCCGATACTGAGCGCCTCACCGTCAGAGGAAACGGCGACGGCGCCTTCGGTGCAGAGAACGATCTGCGGGGCGTCGAGCAGCAGGGGCCTCGGCGGCTCTCCGGCCCTGACGGCGTACCGCGACAGGCGGAAGTCGTCGACCGGGGCCGGATACACCCCCTCACCCCCGTCCTCGCGGGGCGTGAGGACGCGTGTCGGCAGCGCGCCGAAGCGGACGACGCGGACGAGCTCGTCCGCGTCGACGTGCTTGGAAGTGAGTCCACACCGCAGGACGTTGTCGGAACTCGCCATGATCTCCACGCCGAGACCGGAGAGATATGCGTGAGGAACGCCGGCGCCGAGGAACAGCGCTTCGCCAGGGAACAGTTCGACGTAGCGGAGCATGAGCGCGGACAGCAGGCCGGGGTCGTCCGGATGGGCGCGTGCGACGGCGGCGTACGCGTCGACGTCGGAGGAGGCGTCGACACCGGCCCCGCCCGAGCCGGCGGCCGCCACCAGCGCCTGCGCGACGGCGTCCAGCAGCCCCGGGATCGGGCGGAGAAACGCGCGGAACACCTCGGCGAGGGCTTGCGCCTCGGGGACGACGCGCAGCGTTTCGGCGTACGGCCGCAGGGCCGGAACCTTCAGGGAGTCGAGGAGATCGGCGCAGTCCTCAGGAGTCCGGAATCCGCACAACCCGCGGAAGGGGGTGAGGGCAACGATCATCTCGGGCTTGTGCTGGGCGTCACGATAGTTGCGGTGCGGCGCATCCGCGGGCACCCCGAGAGCGTTCTCGCGCGCGTACCCGGCCTGCGCCTGGGCGAGGTCGGGATGCACCTGCACGGAGAGCGGCGCGTCGGCGGCCAGCAGCTTGACCAGGAAAGGGAGGCGGGGGCCGAACCGGCGCATCGTGGCCGCTCCGAGCTCGGGCTCCGGGGCCTCGGAGATGACCTGGTCCAGAGGGACGGCTCCCTCGCCCCTCACGACCCGGGACGGTGCTGCCGGATGGGCACCCATCCAGAGTTCGGCCTGGGGCGCGCCGGTGGGCGACAGGCCCATGAGCTCGGGCAGCAGCGTGGTGGAGCCCCAGTCGTAGGGCTGGACGGTGTTCTGAAGAAGATCCACGTACTTTTCCTGGGACGCGTACGGATGAAAGGGAAGGAACGCGACGCCGCCGCGACACAACGACTCCCCGCGACCGCACGCGTGCGGCGGGCCGGGACGTGACGACTGCCCGGCACCGCGATCCGGCGGGGGCGCCGGCGGCAGCCGACCGTCAGATGGCCGTCCGGCCCGTCGTGCAGATGACCGTCCGACCCGTCGTGCCTGCTCCCGCACGCGTCAGGCCGGTCGCGGCGGCACCGGCGGCAGCCGCGCCGATCAGTCCGGCGTCGAGAGCCAGTCGGGCGGGCACGACAGGCACGTCACGCGTGAAGTCGAGCACGGCGTACGACTTCAGGTGCTGCCGCAGCGGGGCGAACAGCGTCTCGCCCGCCTGGGAGACACCTCCGCCGATGACGACCAGGTCGAGCTCCAGGAGCGCCGAGGTCGCCGCGATGGCGGCCGCCAGGGCGCGGCCGGCCCGATCGAACGCCGCGAGGGCCCTCGGGTCACCCGCACGCGCCGAAATCTCGACCTCGCCGGCGGTGGCCGGGCGGCCGACCGGGGGGATCCAGCCGGATTCCAGCGCATGCGCCGCGATCGCCGTGCCGCTGGCGTACCGCTCGACGCACCCCCGGGCTCCGCATGGACACACGGGTCCGTTCTGGTCCACGGTGATGTGCCCGATATGACCGGCGTTCCCCGTCGTCCCCTTGTGAACGGAGCCGCCGAGGATCAGACCGCCGCCCACGCCGGTCGAGACGACCATGCAGAGGGCATTCGACACGCCCTTCGCCGCGCCGATCCAGTGTTCCGCCGCCGTCATCGCGACCGCGTCACCGATGAGCGTCGGCCTGATGCCCCGCGGAACCGCAGGATGGCGACTTACCCCCTCCACCAGAGGAAAGGCACGCCACGCAGGTATGTTCACCGGGCTCACCGTGCCCGCGACCGTGTCCACGGGCCCGGCGCTCCCGATACCGAGGCATGACAGCGAGGCCCACTCGGGATGCGCCGCCAAGTCGTCCACGACCGAGGCGACCGCGGCCATCAAGGCATCGGCGGACTCGCGTGCGGGAGTCGGCCGCTGCGACCGCACCACCACGCGCCCCTCGGCATCGACGAGGGCCCCGGCGATCTTCGTACCCCCGATGTCCAGTGCTCCGTACACCATCACGCCAACCTCTCCGAACCGACCGTCACGTGAAGCAACACTGTGCCCCGCTGATGACAACGTTGTCCAGAGACTAACGGACCCGGTTAAGTTCCCGATCTCGGGCTCACTGCGACACCCCACCTCGGATGGCATATTGATAATGAGACCCGTTTTCATATAGCGTGCGCAGCGCCCTTCCCACCCATGCCAGGAGAGACTGATGGCCGTTCCCAAGCGGAAGATGTCCCGCAGCAACACCCGCCACCGCCGCGCCCAGTGGAAGGCAGCGACCCTCAGCTGGTGCCGATCACGGTCGACGGATCGGTGTACCAGGTGCCGCAGCGCCTGGTGAAGGCATACGAACGCGGCCTGATCCGCCCCGAGGGCTGAGCGGCTGATGACGACGCACGACCGACTGCCCGTGACCGTGCTGTCCGGGTTCCTCGGCGCGGGAAAGACCACGCTGCTCAACCACGTCCTCGGCAATCGCGAGGGCCTGCGGGTCGCGGTCATCGTCAACGACATGAGCGAGATCAACATCGACGCCGCGCTCGTCCGCGGTGGCGAAGCGGAGCTGTCGCGCACCGAGGAACGCCTGGTCGAGATGACCAACGGATGCATCTGCTGCACCCTGCGCGACGACCTCCTCGAGGAGGTCGACCGGCTCGCCCGCGAGGGCCGCTTCGACTACCTGCTCATCGAGTCCAGCGGCATCTCGGAGCCCATGCCGGTCGCCGCGACGTTCTCCTTCCCCCGCGACGACGGCGCCACCCTCGGCGACCTCGCCCGCCTCGACACCATGGTCACGGTCGTGGACGCCGCGAACGTCCTGCCCGAACTCGCGGGCGGCGACGAGCTCGCCGCCCGCGGCCTCGACCAGTACGAGGACGACGAGCGAACCGTCAGCGATCTCCTCATGGACCAGATCGAGTTCGCGGACGTCATCGTCCTCAACAAGCTCGACCTGGTCGGGCCGAACCAGGCGGCACGGCTGCGTGCCACCCTCACCCGCCTCAACCCCGACGCCCGGATCGTGCCCGCGGTCCGGGGACAGGTGGCCATCGAACAGGTCCTGGGCACCGGACTGTTCGACGTCGAACGGGCGCAGCAGGCCCCCGGCTGGGTCAAGGAACTCAACGGCGACCACGTCCCCGAGACCGAGGAGTACGGCGTCTCCTCCATGGTCTTCCGCTCTGACCTTCCGTTCCACCCTGGCCGACTGTGGACCTTCGTCACCAAGGGCCTCGACAGCGGCACCTTCGGCCACATCCTGCGCTCCAAGGGCTTCTTCCGGCTCGCCAGCCGCCCCCGCGTGACCGGCCTGTGGTCACAGGCCGGGGCGGTGGCCCGCTTCGAGCCCTCGGGCGCCGTCGGCGCGGACACCGCCCAGGGCCAGGAACTGGTCTTCATCGGTACCGGTCTGCGCCCCAATGCACTGCGGGCGGCCCTTGAGGCCTGCCTGCTCGGCCCGGGCGAAGTCGCCCCCGCCGAGGACGACTTCCCGGCCTGGGAGACATACGGAATCGACGACGCCTGCGAGCACGATCCGGCCGTCGGCGCGGTGGCCTGAAGCTTCCGGGTCGACGGTGGTCGCAGCCACGACATCATCCGACCCGGTTCGTCTCCGGCCCGGTCCCCCGCGGGGGACCGGGCCGGACTGCGTGGTCAGCACCTCGGTCGGCCGCGCAGGAACCGGTACCGGCACTGAGATGGCGGGCACCGGCCCGCCAACGTCACCAAGCGGCTCGCCGTCGACGCCTCCTACCTCGTCATCCGAGGGCAGGGCACGGACCCGACGCACGGCGCCCGCATCGTCTTCAGCCCGGACACCGCGACCCGCTATGACACCCTCTACGAGGGAAGCCGCTGGAACCAGGACACGATGCGCCACGAGTGTCCGGGCAAGCTCGGGTCGATCATCGGCACCGGCGTCCTGTGGGTGGGCGCCGCGAACAGCGTGAACTTCTATGCAAGCCAGCAGATCGACATCGAGGCCGCGCAGGAGAAGTACCCGTCGAACCTGCACATGCGCCTGCAGGTCTTCACCATCTCCTCGGTCGACGCCGACGGTCACACCGTGACCATCGACAGGCCTCTGGAGTTCGACGTGCCGGTCAACTCGATCTCCGACGGCTCAGCGCCTGTCCGTGATGGCTACCTCAATCCCTACCCCAGCAAGGTCACCCCGCTCAGGATGATCACGGACGTGGGCTTCGAGGACCTCACCTTCACTCAGCGACTCGACGGGATGCCCAAGCTCGACGGCGGAACCTACCAGGCCGATCCGAACTGCACGGTCCAGGCACCGACCTGCCCCGTCCACAACTACGGCAACCTCGCCCCTGAGTACTCGATGCACGGCTTCGTCTTCAAGTGGGCCGCGAACTCCTGGGTCCGAGGGGTCCGAGGCGAAATGACCGGCTCCCATCCCATCGTCACCGAGGTCGCCAAGAACCTCCAGATCGAGAACAACACCTTCGACGGCTCCTGGAACAAGGGCAAGGGCGGCAACGGCTACCTGCGCGGCTCACGCGTCTGGGATTCCCTCTACGCCTTCAACACCACCCGCAACCTGCGCCACTTCACCTTCCAGTGGTCTTCTTCGGGCAACTTCGCCGTCGCGAACGACTTCGACTCCGACCTCAACCTGCACGGCGGATGGGAACGCCGCAACCTCTTCGACAACAACGTCGTCCACGTCCCCTTGGCACACGCCTCCAAGAGCTGCGCCGTCAACTGCGGGGGCGAGGGAGGCGTCAGCGACAGGGGAACCTGGTGGCCGATCTACTGGAGCGCCGGCAACAAGGCGGTCAAGTGGTCCGGATCCAGCGGCCCTCAGAACGCCTTCTACAACAACCTGCTGTCCAAGCAGACGACGGCGTCCGGCCCCTACGTCCCCTACCAGCCCTACTCCACCTTCGGGCGGGTCTACCAGTTCGGGTCCGACGCGGCCAATCCCACCCGGTTCAGGCACCTCGCCTCCGGCGGCGTCGCCATCAACGACTGGGCCGAGATGGAGAACCGCATCTATACCGGCGGAAACGGTGTGGACAACTCCTACGAGGCAGCAACTGATTGCTTGACGGAAGGAGGTGGCCCTCCAGGCGCGGAGGGCCACCTCTCGGTCGGTTCACCGGCGTGCGGCCGTCACGCCGGGCGGTGGTGCGACGGTGTCGCTACGGGGCGACCTTGAGCAGCTTGTTCGCGGTGCCGGCGGAGGGGTTCTTGATGGCGTCCGCGGTGGCCGCCCCGGTCAGCGCGGCGGCGGTGTCGGCGGGCGTCGCGGACGGGTTGGCCGCCAGGTACAGGACGGCGGCGCCCGCCACGTGCGGGGCGGCCATGGATGTGCCGGAGATCGTCTTGGTGCCGGTGTCGCTGTCGTTCCAGGCGGAGGTGATGTCCGAGCCGGGCGCGTACAGGTCGATCACCGCGCCGAAGTTCGAGAAGTCCGACTGCTGGTCGTCCTTGGTGCTGGACGCCACGGTGAGTGCTTCCGGCACCCGGGACGGCGAGCCCTGCCCGGCGTCGGAGGACTCGTTGCCGGCCGCGACCGCGAAGGTCACGCCGGAGTCGACGGCCCGCTTGACCGCCGCGTCCAGCGCCTCGTCGGCGCCGCCGCCGAGGCTCATGTTCGCGACCGAGGGCCCGGAGTGGTTCTGGGTGACCCAGTCGATGCCCGCCACGACCTGCTCGGTGGTGCCGGAGCCGTTGTCGTCCAGGACGCGAACGGCGACGACCTTGGACTTCTTGGCGACGCCGTGGGAGGTGCCGGCGATGGTGCCCGCGACGTGGGTGCCGTGACCGTTGCCGTCGTCGGCGGTGTTGTCGCCGTCCACGGCGTCGAAGCCGTGGACGGCCCGGCCGCCGAAGTCCTGGTGCGAGATCCGTACGCCGGTGTCGATGACGTAGGCGGTCACGCCCTCGCCGCCGTTGTCGGGGTAGGTGTACTTCTGGTCGCCCTCCGCGTCGGCCTGGTCGATCCGGTCCAGGCCCCAGGACGGGGGCTTCTCCTGCGTCTCGTTGATGCTGAACCGCTTGTTCTGGACGACCGTCCCGACGGCCGGATCGGCGGCGAGGCGCTTGGCCTCCTCGACGCTGAGGCCGGACGCGGAGAAGCCGTTGACCTCGGAGCCGTAGGAGCGCACGAGTGTGCCGCCGTACTTCTTCGCGAGGTCCGCCTTGTTCGCGGTTGCGTCGAGGATGACGACGAAGCTGCCGGCGACGGCGCCCGGGGCGCCGAGACCGTGCACGGTCCCTTCGGCCGGGGCGGCCGCTCCGGCGATGTTGCTCGCGAACAGCGCCGCAGCGGCAGCGCCTGCCACACCAGTGGCTATGGCCGCGTTACGAAGACCGTGGGATCGTTTGTGAGTTGCCATGAAAGGGGTCTCTCCTCGTGTTGACGTGTGGGGCGTCAAACGTTCGAGAGAACCCTGTGCGGATTGGCAGGAGCAAATCAAGAGCGAACCCGGGGGTCGGGCTTATTCAACAAGGTTTCTTAATGATCTCTCCGCATCGTCTCCACACCGCACACGTCGTCTGGCGAACTCCCGTCTGAAATGGGCACGTTCTCGCTCCGCCGCACGACGGCGGGCCAGGTCCTTGTCGCACGATGACAGCAGGGCTTCACGCCTCCGGGCTGTTGCCGGACGGCTCCGAGGATTTCGGCACCGCGAGATGCCGACGCGGGCCGTCTTGATGGTGGCGACGGAACCGGCACCGAGGCGTTGCCGAACCGGTGCCTGGTTACGAGGACTTCGCATGAGACTGCCGGTCTCTGGGGAACGATCCCCTGGCCGGCGACCTGCCGTCGGACGTCCAGGACCTAGGGTCTGTCGTTTGGATCAGGCCGGATCAGGGAGCGGCGTCTGGTGGCGTGCATCGCAAGGCGGAGGAGGGAGTCGACGCGGAGCGTCGGCGAGTGACGACAACGCGGCGAGGCGCGGTGCCAGGCGCCGCGAGCCCGGCATGATCCAAACGACAGGCCCTAGGATGCCTGGGTTCGATCGTGCGGGACATCGGGGGTACGTGGCATGAGCGGTTACGGCAGCGGTGGGTACGGTGACCCGGCGGACAGCAGCGGCGCGCACCTACCTCAGGGACACACCCAGACTCCTCCGGTCCCCCCGGGGGGACATCCGCACGCCCAAGCCGGTCCGCCGCCGGGGTACCCGTATGCGCAATCCAGCCCTCCGCCGGGGCACCCGTACGCCCAACCCGGTCCGCCACCGGGGCACCCGTACGCCCAACCCGGCCCTCCGCCCGGATACCCGTACGCACAATCCGGTCCGCCGCCGGGATACCCGTACGCACAATCCGGTCCGCCGCCGGGATACCCGTACGCCCAACCCGGCCCTCCGCCCGGATACCCGTACTCGCCGACCTACACACCGGTCCCGCCGCCGCGCCCAGCACCCTCGCGGGCCCGGAACATCCTGCGCGGCCTCTACAACCCCCTGTACGCCGCCCGGCGGACCTTCCGTCCCTCACGCCCCGAGATCGTCAACGATCGGAAGATCCGCAAGCTCCAGTTGTGGCGGACCGGGCTGGGACTCGTCGCCTGGGTGGGTTTGATGCTCACCTACAACGCCATCGCGAGCGCCGATGACGTCCAGGGCGTGGCGAGCGAACGCCTCGACCAGAGCTGGTCCAGCGTGCTGGTTCTCGTCTGCACCTTCCCCGTAGTGGTCGGCGCCTTCGTGGCGGCCGCACGGGGCGGCCTGCGCCGGGTGTACCTGCGCCGGGCTCTGCGCCCCTTCGGCTCGGTACTGGCCATCATGGCGTCCATGGGCACCTCCGCCCTCGCCATGGCCCCGGAGTCGGCGGGACTGCGGGACGCCGTGGGGCTTCCCGGCAGGATCATCATCGTCGTGCTGTGCCTGTGGTCGATCGGCTTCGCGCTCTACGGCATCGGACTGTCGTTGATGCACGTGTTCCGCACCGCCGACATCCACGAAGTGCTACCCCCGATCCTCGCCGGCGTCCTGGTGTGGGAGATGGCCCTCCTGGATGTGATCACCGAAACCTACGCCCAGGTCCCGACGGGTGCCCGGATGATCTTCATCCTCGGCGCCCCCGTCACGGTGACGACCCTGTCGTGCTGGGAGCTGTACCGGCTGCGGCGCAACCACGGACTCACGCTCCGAACGGCCCTGCGCCGCTGACACGCTCCCGCCGTGCGCGTTCACACCGTCCCCGTACCAGCACCACCGAGATCGGCGGTTCTCCCCGGGCGGAGCGCGAGGGAAACCGCGGTCGGCCCCGAGCGCGTGGAACCGGTCGATACGCCCGCCGCCGGCCAGCCGACCGCTGAGCGGAGAAGGAACCCGTCCTGACCGCCCTGTCATCGGCCCCAGGCTCGACGGCGGAGGATCCGACGTCGAGTCTGGACCAGCTGACTACCTGGGGTTGACGGCGAGGCTGTCGCAGGGCCGGCACGCGGAGGCTCGCCGGTGCTCGCCCCGTACGTCGCGACGGGGTGCTGGAAGGCGACCGAGACCATGGCCGAGCAGAAAGCCGACGGACTGCTGGCTGCCCGAACCCAGGCAGGAGGCTGCTGCGGCACCTCGTCGGGCAGCCTCCACAGCGTCGACCCCTTCCATGCCGTCGGCCTGCTCGCAACAATGCGCGAACGCCATGGCCACGTCGGCGACGCCGTCGCCGTCGACGGCGCCCAAGGATGCAGCACGAGTACCGCGGGGGCCGAGGCCGGTGTGCCGGCGCGTGGGCCGTCAGCCAGGCTTCCGCAGAGCCCGGGAGAGGCGTTCGCCGACCGTGCGATCCATGCCCGCTGCGGAGTCGATGCCCAAGGCGGCCGCCAGGTCGCGGACGTGCAGGTCGGCCAGGGCCTCGGTGAGTTCGGCGAAAGCGTCCGCGGCGGCCCGGCCTCGGCGGACGCCCGCGGCAACGGCGGTGGCCCCGACCAGGGCGGCCGGCCACCACCACACGCCCAGCACCAGATATCCCGCTCCCCAGGCACACAGGCGCGCCGCCGCGCCGAACCGTACGCGGGCGGCGTGCAGTTCGGCGCGGGTGCCGTCGGCGGCGAGGAGCCAGAGGTGGGGCCAGGCCGCCGCCAGGTCCAGGCGGTACACGCGCCAGAGCCGTTGCCCGGGTGCGGCAAGCCGGTCGCCCATGCCGAAGGGGTGGCGCGGCGCGGCGGCCGCGATACGGCCGCGGTCGGCGAAGTGGCTCTCCGCGAGGCCGGCGAGCCGGTCGGCGTCGTCCGCCCGGGCGATACGGGCCCGGCCGGCCGTGACCAGCGCGGTGCGGAACGCGGCGTCGGCGGCGCGCCAGCGGCGCAGCCGACGGTCGGCGAGGCGCCGCAGCAGGGGCCCGCGGGGCTCGGCACACCAGAGGAGTTCCACTCCGGTGCCGAGAGTCTGGGCGGCCGTACCGATCGCGGCCGCGCCGAGCAGCACCCCCAGCGCCACGAGAGCGATGGTGCCGGCGCTCCGGGACGCGGGGGAAGCGGCCAGCGTGTCGAGCCAGGTCCGCAACTTCCCTACGTCGGACCAGTGTTCGTGCCCCAGCACCATCGCCGTGGTGACGGCGGCGATGAAGAACAGTCCGGGCAGCGCCAAGAGCGTCAGCCACCGCTCGGCGATCCGGCCCCCCAGCGCGCTGAGGAAGGCGCTGGTCACCGGAGAGGCACCACTGTCAGCGGCCGGCCGAGGATGCCGCAGGCGGGCTGATCCGGGGCGTCGGCGTCCGGTGCCTCCACGCGCCCGCACCGACCCGAGGGACAGGCCAGGACGTACAGAGCGGGATGCCCCGGCCCGGCCACCGGCAGACTTTGGAAGCCTGGGGCGGGGAGCGGGGGCGTCGTGCGGTACGAGCCGAGCCCGGCACTGTGTCCCGCGGCCAGCAGTAGTTCTTCCAACTCATCGAGGTGATCGTCGAGTTGCTGGGGAGAACGGCCCTCGCGCAGGGCGGAGACGATGGCCTCGACGAGCCGCGCCCCCTGCTCGCCCAGAGCGCCGAGCTCCGGCGAGGACGAGGGGTCCGTGAGCCGGCGGCAGAGCTCCCCGAGCCGCGCGTCGCCTGCGCCCGCCCCGTCGGCCGTGTTCGCCACGCTCCCGCTCCCCTCGGACTCCGGTTGCCACTTCGTGGTGATTGTACGGGCGGACCTCGGCGATCCGGTGCCTCCTTGGCTATCGTGAACACGGGCCGCAATCGTGGAAGATGCACGGTCCGGGGCGGCGTCAACCGGGGGTGGTCGTGGTGAGCGCGGCAGATGCGAGGGCAACCGGAGGATCCGGCGCACAGTCCTGTGCTGATCAACTGCTTCTGCGCCATCAGGCGACGGGCGACCGCGGGGCGCTCGACGAGGCCATCCGGTCGTACCGCCAGGAGCTCGCGGTCACGCCGCCCGGCGACGCCTCCGTGCCGGGCCGTGCCGGCAATCTCCTGATCGCCCTGTACTTCCGGTGGCAACTGACGGGTGAAACGGACGATTTGGCCGCCTTGATCGCCCTCGGCCATGAACGGGTGTCCGTCGATCGCGTCCGCCCCCAGGACGTGATCCTCCTCGCCCTGGCGTACCGTCAGCGCTTCGACCTCCACGGGCAGGCGAGCGATCTCGACCAGGCGGTCGAGCTGTTCGACCGGGCGGCCGACCTGCCCCAGGACGCCGAGACCGGCGCGCAGACGCTGGGTTCGCTGGGCGAGGCCCTGCAGGAGCGGCAGAGGAACCGCGTGCGCGGTGTCCTCGAGGACCCCGGGACGGGAGACGAGACGGATCTCGAGCGGGCGACGAGCGCCTTACGGGACGCACTGGAGATCCTGCCGCCCGGTTCGCCCGACCGGCCCGGCTACCGCAACAACCTCGCCACGGCGCTGCACAGCGCCTATCAGCACAGCGGCGACACCGCCGCCCTGCGCGAGGCCCTGGACCTGTGGCGGGCCGTTCTGCGCGAGAGCCCGCCGCGCAGCGAGGTGCGCCGGCTCGCGCTGGGGAACCTCTCCCAGGGCCTTCGCCAGTGGCACGAACACGACGCCGACGAGGCGGACCGGGCGGAGATGCTGGACGTGCACCGTACCGCCCTGGCCGAGACCCCTGCCGGCCACCCGGGCCGCCCCGAGCGGCTCGCCGGTCTGGGTGTCGCCCTGCGTCTGGCCGCCGAAGGCGACGGCGACCCCGCGTTGCTGCGTGAGTCCGCGCAACTGCTCCGCGAGGCCCTGCCGCTGTACGCCGCCGGTGCCCCCGAGCGGGCCACCAGGATGAACAGCCTCGGCAACACCCTGCACCGGCTGGCCCAGGCGACCGGGGACGAAGCGGTGCTCGACGAGGCGATCGCCGTCCTGCGGTCCGCCCTGGCCCAGCAGCGGCCGGGCACCGGCCCGTACTCCGACACCCTGGCGAACCTCGCCGTCACCCTGCGGGAGCGCGCGTTGCAGACGGACGATCTGGGGTCCCTGCGGGAGGCCACCCGGCTGGCCCGGGACGCGCTCGACGCGGCTCCGGCCTCCCCCGCCGCGCAGGTCGTACGCCTCGCCAACCTCGGCGTGGTCCTGCAGAGCTGGCACGACGTGACCGGCGACACGACCGCCGCCGACGAGGCGATCCGTGCGTCCCGCCAGGCCCTGGCACTGGCGCCGCAGAGCGGACTGGTCCGCGCGGACCGGCTGAACCACCTGGCCAACGCCCTGCGCGCGCGGTTCGCGGGGAGCGCCGACGTCACGGACCTCGACGAGGCGGTCGCCCTGCTGGAAGAGGCCACCGAGCACGCGCCGTACGGCGATCCGACGCTGGCGCTCGTGCTCTCCAACCTCGGATCCGCCCGTCTGACACTGCACCACCACGGCACCGGCGACGGGCTGCTGGAGCAGGCGGTCAGCGACCTGGGTCGCGCCGTCTGGTCCGCCCCGGCGGGCGGCTCGGCCCACGGCTTCTATCTGCGGGCGTACGGCGACGCGTTACGTGCCCTGCATCACCAGGACGGCGACCCGGGGGTGCTGCGGGCCGCCGAGGACGCATACCGGCAGGCCGCCGGTACGAAGGCCATGCCCGCCTACGAGCGAGTTCTCGCGGCCTGGGACTGGGGAGCCGCCGCGGCGGCCGGCCTCCGCTGGGACGAGGCACTGCGCGGTCATGAAGTGGCCCTGGACCTCCTGCCGTTCGCCGCTTCCGGTCGGCTGGCCCGCAGCGACCAGGAGCGCGGCCTGTCACGGGTGCGGGGTCTTGCCGCCGAGGCCGCCGCGTGCGCGGTCAACGCAGGGCGTCCAGAACGCGCGGTGTCACTCCTGGAGCAGGGCCGGGGTGTCCTGTTGGGGCGGGCCATGGCCACCCGGGACGGGCTCGGCCGGCTGCGCGGCGCCCATCCGGGTCTCGCCGAGCGGTTCGTCTCGATCCGCGACCGGCTCGACGCGCTGGAGGCCGTGGACGTGGCGGAAACGGCCCTGGGCCGGCTGGCGCCCACCAACGCGGACCAGCGGCACACGCTGGCGAGCCACCTGCAAGAGCTGGTGGCGGAGATCCACGAAGAGCCGGGCTTCTCCGACTTCCTCGCCGCGCCGGACGAGAGCGCCCTTCTCGCGTGCGCGGAACACGGCCCGGTGGTACTCGCCTACTGCAGCGGCTACCGCAGCGACGCCCTCGTCCTGCGTCCGGGGGGCGTCCTGCTCGTACCGCTGCCGCGGGCCACGCCGGGCGCGGTCGGTGAACAGGCGGACCGGCTCCAGCGCGCGCTCGCCGACGCGATGGACCCCACCCGCGACAAGGCCGCCCAGCGGACCGTCGCCGAGGTACTGGCATGGACGTGGGACCACGTCACCGGCCCCGTGCTCGACCGGCTCGGGCTGTCCGATACTCCCCGGACGGGGGACGAGCTGCCCCGGCTGTGGTGGTCGCCGGGCGGGCCTCTGGCCGCCCTGCCCCTGCACGCGGCGGGTCACCACGGCGATGGTGCCGGTGCCGTGCCGCAGCGGGAAGGTGGTGGGCCCGGGGCAGGGCCACGGACCGTCATGGACCGGGTGGTCTCCTCCTACACGCCGACCGTCAGGGCTCTCCGGTACGCCCGAGGCCGGGCCGCCGCCCCGCGGCCGTCCGGCCGGCTCCTCGCCGTGGCGCTCCCCGACACCCCGGGAGCCCGGCCGCTCGGCGGGGCGCGACGTGAGGTGGAGGCGCTGCGCGCGCTGCTGCCGACCGATGTGCTGTCCGGGGAAGCGGCCACCTTCGACCAGGTCATGGCCGCCCTGCCGGATCACCCTTGCGTCCACTTCGCCTGCCACGGAGTCAGTGAGCCCACCGACCCCTCGGCAGGCCGGCTGCTCGTGCACGACCATGCGACGCGGCCGTTGACGGTCCGGCAGATCGCCCGGCTCGACCTGCCGGCCGCGCGACTCGCGGTGCTCTCGGCCTGCGAGACGGCTCGCGCCGACGGGGACCTGGCCGACGAGTCCATCCACATCACCTCCGCGTTCCAGCTCGCGGGATATCCCCACGCCGTCGGCACGCTCTGGCCGGTGCACGACGCCGTGGCCGTCCGTGTCACGCGCCTCCTCTACCGGGGGCTGCGTACCGACGGCGGCGACGGCGTGCCGACGCTGGACGACAGCCGGACGGCGGCCGCGCTGCACCACGCGGTCCGGGAGTGCCGCGCCGCGTTCGCCGCCAGCCCGAGCCTGTGGGCCGCCCACGTACACGCGGGTGCCTGAGGCGCTCACACGGACGAGAGGAGACAGTCGCGATGAGCCGGTGGTGGCGGCGCAAGGCCGCACAGGGGGACACGGAGAACGGCGCGGACGTCACGGCCGACACGGCGGGACCGTCCGGACAGAGCCAGAGCCGCGAACAGGAACAACAACAGCAACAGCAACAGGAGGAGGATCGGGCCTGGCGGCCGATCGGCGGGCACATCACCATCACGGAGGTGACGGAGGGCAGTCCGCAAGAGGAGATCGCGCGGATCGAGATCTCCCCCGAGGAGTGGCACACCATGCGCGCCCGGGCCGTCGTTGAACAATTGGGCCCCGAGCACCCGGACGCGCTCAACGCGGTACGCGATCTGGCTCGAGTGCTCGGATCGACCCCCGGACGCGGCGAGGAGGCGGTGACGTACTACCAGCAGGTGGCCCGAGGCCAGTGGACCGTCCTCGGCCCCCGCCACGAGGAGACCCTGCGCACCTCCGCCGAACTCGCCGACGTGCTTCACCAGACCGGACAGCTGCAACTCGCCGAATCGGCCTGGCGCGACACCTTCCGCGGCCAGTCGGACACTCTTGGACGCGATCACCCCGACACCCTGCGCAGCGCGGCCGGGCTGGCCGCCGTCCTGGAGGACCTCAGGCGCGCTCCCGAAGCCGAACCGCTACAGCGGGACGTGCTGGAGCGGCGCACCAAGCTGCTCGGGCCCGACCATCCGGACGTGCTGACCGCCGCCAACTCCCATGCTGCCTCGCTGCTCAAGTGCGGCCGGCACAAGGAGTCCGAGCGGGCGCTGCGCAGGCTCGTGCCCCGGCTGGAGCAGCGTTACGGGTCCGACCACGAGCGCACCGCGGCAGCCCGGGCCAATCTCGGTGCCGTACTCGTCCGGTTGGGCCGCCACACCGAGGCGGAGGCGCAACTCCGAGCCGTCATCCGGTCCTTCGAGGCGACCGTGGGACCCCACCACGAAAACACCCTCGCCGCGCGCAACAACCTGGCGGCCGTCCTGCACGCCATGGAGCGTTACGCAGACGCCGTCCCCGTCCTGCGGGACGTACTGACCGGCCGGGTCGCCCTGAACGGCGAGGACCACCCGACCACCGTGTCGACCAGGGACAACCTCGCCAACGTGCTGATCGACGTGGGACGGCACGCCGAGGCGGCCGCACTCCTCGACCGCTGCGTCCGCGACTACCGGCGCATCTACGGCCCGGGGCACCCCCGCGAGCAGACCGCCCAGGAGAAACTGGCCTGGCTGCGGGACGACGCCCGGTAGGGCGACACCGGACGGCCCGACACCCGGTGTCCGCCCAGATCCTCGGCTGAGGTGGTACGGCACAGCCCACGCGCCCGTTCAGGGGCCTGGGTCTTGGCTGGACGTCGCACCACACGACGGCCGGCCCCGAGCAGGCGGTTGCTCACTGAGTGCAGCGGCCCGGCCATCGTCAGGTCCTGTCCGTTGGATCGGAAGACCACCGAGTACGAGGTGACGCTCACCGCCTCGTCGAACCGGGCACACCCCGTCGGCGAGGCCGGTCGTACGGGTCACGGTGTCCGAGGCCGCTGATAGCGTGCCGCTTTCCGGCGGATCGATCTTGAAAGGGCAGCACTCGTGCAGGAAGTGGCGCATCACGACGTGAGCGAGGGGCGCATGGCCCAAGCGCTCGACGACATCGAGGGGCGGGCCTTCGGGCGGTGGCACAGCATGCGTTACGGCAGCTTCCGCCTCGACCGGCTGCGGGAGATGGCCGACGAGCTGCTCGATCACGTCGCCGCTCGCGCGCTGACGGAACCCGGGCTCGACGAAGCCTCGCGCCTCGCGCTGCTGACGGCCGCGGAGTGCTCGTTGGGCGTGATCAGCCTCGGCTGTTACCCCAACGGCGACCAGGAGATCACGTTCCCCCTCGTCCGCGAGGAGCTGACCAGCGAGAAGATGGCGTTCCAGGACGTCGTCGACGAGGCTCCCACGGCCCGTACATGGCTGGACACGTTCGCAGCCGTCGTGGTCAGCGGACTGGTGTGGGACTGGCAGCGGGTCACGGGACTGGTACTGCGCGGTGGCTTCGCCCGCGCGATCCGCGACGGAGTGCCGTACTCGAAGCTGACCTCGACGTCGGAGCCGGCCGACCTGGCCGCGATGGAGGCGCTCTGCCCCTACCTGACCGAGGCGAGCGGGCACCTGCCCCGCGACTGGCCGACCGTGCCGCTGCGCAAGCCGGACCCGCAGGAGCGAGCCGACGCCGCCGAGCGACTCGACGCAGCCGCAGTGACGCTGACGCCGGATCAGCGACTGCTGCGCGTCCTGCTCGACGACGACCGGCACGCCTTCGAGCAGGCCCTGGCGGCCCGGCTCGTCGTCCACCGCGAGAACGTGGGCACGGACCCAGCCCCGCGCACACTGCTCCCGCTCGACGCCCTCGCCCTGGCGGCACTCGCCGTCCAGGTACACGGATGGGAACTGGACGTCCGCTCCGCGTACCTGCCGCACGGCATCGTGGGCCGCTCGGACGCCCTCCGGCGCGCCGCGGACGCGGGTGAGAACAACCTCGGCTACTGGTACGCGAAGTAGGCGGGGGGCAAAGGCCGTCGGAGCCAGGCTCACAGCCAGACGCCGATCAGCAGGGCGCCTCTCATCAGGGGCGCCCTTCGTCGTGCTGAAGGGCGCCGCCGCCTCGTCGAGCGCTGCCCAACTCGCCCCGCGTCGACGCTGAGGCGGGATGGTCGGCAGTCCGCGTCTCAGCCGTCCGGGACGATCCGGTGCTCCGCGGGCACCAACAGGGCCCGCCGCCACAGACAGGCGATGCCCGCCCGGTCCGCCAGAGACTCCTGACAACCCCTACACGTGACAATGCCACGCCCCACCGACATGCCAGGACCGGACGATCGAACCCCCCGCCCGGCGTGAGTCCGATCACCTTGCCCGCGATCTTTTTGAACATGTACGTTCAAACGGCGGTCGCCGGGGTGGGTCTACTGGCCGCAATTCCAAGGAACGTTCCTTGTCCTAGGTCGAGTTCAGTCTCCAGAGGGGGTCGGGGGCATGATCGTCCTCGCGTCGGCTCGTGCGCGCGTCAAGAGCTTGCTGGTGACCTTGGTCATCGTGTTGCCGACGCTGGGGGTGGTACCGCCGGGGTGGGCCACGGAAGCGGGATCACAGGCAAGTGCCGACTCCGCGGTGAAGGGCCCCGAGCACCCCGAGGGCACGTCGTTCAACCCGAACCAGATCAAGGACATCAAGGCGGCCGACCCCGGCTCCGGGGTGAACCTGATCGAGGCTCCCTCGGCCAACAACATTGGTGACGCGCGGTTGTCGTACCCGCTGGAAGTGCCGAAGGGCCGCGCGGGCCTGGAGCCGAAGCTGGCCGTCACCTACAACTCGTCGGGGACGAACGGGTGGCTCGGCGTCGGGTGGGACGTCGTCACACCGGTGGTCACGGTCGACACCCGGTGGGGTGTGCCGCGCTACGACGCGGGGCTGGAGACCGAGACCTACCTCCTCAATGGTGAGCAGCTGACCCCGGTGGCGCACCGGAGCGCGTTGCGGGCGCGCACTGCGGAGAAGGTGTTCCACTCCCGGGTGGAGGGCCGGTTCGACCGGATCGTGCGCCATGGCGACAGCCCCGCGAACTACTGGTGGGAGGTCACCGACAAGCGGGGTGTCCGCACGCTCTTCGGCGGCACGGCCGACAGCACGCTGGCCGACGGCACGGGCCGCGTCGCCACCTGGGCGGCGCGGGAGGTCCGCGACGGCAGCGACAACGTCCTGCGCTACCGGTACGCCAAGGTGGCCGACGGCGGCACGGCGGACTCCGCGGCGCCGGGCAGCGAGCTGTACCCGCAGAAGATCACCTACACCGGCCGCGGCGACACCGACGGCAGGTACTCGGTGACGTTCGTCCGGGACCGTGAGCGCGGCGAGCCCCGCCGGGCGGACGTGCGGATCGACGCCAGGTACGGGTTCAAGAAGGTCACCGCCGACCTGCTGCGGCGCGTCGAGGTCAAGCTGGACGACCAGCTGATCCGCGCCTACGAACTGAACTACCGGACCGGCGCGTTCGCCAAGACGCTGCTCACCTCGGTGTCGCAGTTCAGCGAGAGCAACGAGCTGTTCAACACCCACACGTTCGACTACTTCGACGACGTGCGCGACCAGTCGGGCAACTACAACGCCTTCGCCACCGCGGCGGGTTGGTCGGTGCCGGATGACGACCTGGGGGTGAACATCCGCGAAGGCGAGGCCAGCGCGATCTCGGCGAACACGTCGGCCGGCTTCGGCGCGCACCTGTTCGCGGGCTACAACGTGCAGGGGCTGCCGACCAAGGAGGGTGCCGTCGGGTTGAAGGTCGGGTTCAGCGCGGGCCAGTCCGACGGCCTGTCGACGCTGACCGATGTGAACGGCGACAACCTGCCGGACAAGGTGTTCCGCAAGAACAACGACGTGTTCTACCGGCCCAATCTGGCCAAACCTGGTGGTGAGCCGAAGTTCGGCGACACGCCGATCAAGCTCACCAACCTCCCGGGAATCTCGACCGAGCGCACCCTGTCCGGCACCATCGGCGTCGAGTCGTACGTCCTCACCACCTCGGCCCAGCTGGACTTCGTGGGCACCACGACCACCTCGGACCGGTTCTTCAGCGACGTCAACGGCGACGGCATCACCGACCTGGTGAACAACGGCGGCGTGCTGTTCGGCTACCTGGACGCGAACGGGCAACCCGCCTACAGCGCGGACTCCACCCGCACCCCGGCGCCGATCGGGGGCGGCGCGGTGACCGGCCAGATCGTCGGAGACCAGACCGCGCAGTTCAACCAGCAGGTGGACAACTCGCCGCTCCTTGACACGGTGCGCCGCTGGGTCGCGCCGTTCGACGGCAACGTCCGCGTGGACGGCAGCGTGCAGCTGACCCAGGACCCCTCCCCGGCACGGGAGGCCTACACCAAGGCCGACGGCGTGCGGGTCACCATCCAGCACAAGGACGCCGAACTCTGGGCGCAGCGGATCGGCCCCGATGACCACACCGAGTTCGCCCCGGGCAATGTGGCGTCGATTCCGGTGAAGAAGGGCGACGCGCTCTACTTCCGCACACAGTCCATTCTGGACGGCACGTACGACACCGTGGCGTGGGACCCGGCGATCACCTACACCGACCTGCCGGCCGGCACGGACGCGAACGGGTTGGCGAACACCGTGTTCCGCGCGTCGGCCGACTTCACCTACGGTGGCAGGCCGTCCTTGGTGACCGTGCCGGTGAACGGCACGTTGCGGCTGACCGGTGACGTGGTCAAGTCCAAGGCGACCTCGGACGACGTGACCGTCGTGATCGAGAAGGGCAACGGCGTCCACCCCGGCGCGGAGGTGTTCCGCAAGGTCCTGCCCGCCGCGTCGACCGGCACCACCGCGATCGACGTGAGCATTCCGGTCAGCATGTTCGAGAAGATGTCGTGGAAGCTGAAGACCGACTCGCCGATCGACGCCTCGGCGGTGAGCTGGGCGCCGAAGGCGCACTACACGGCCGCGCAGGGGGTCGAGTCGGTCGTCGACGCCAAGGGCGATCCCACGCTGGTGATCACCCCGCCGTACGACATGACCATGTTCCCGGCGGACACCCTCACCGCGCCGCAGCAGTCCTACAAGGCGACCAAGACCGGCCAGATGAAGGTGCGGCCGAAGGTGTCCCTCAACTTCGGGCTCCTCGGTGACGCCAAAATCGCGCTCACGGTGAAGAAGCGCGGCGGGCAGCTGATCGGCAAACGGATCTTCCAGGCCAAGGACACCTACTTCGGTGGCCCGAACCTGGACCTGACCGTGCCGGTCACCGCCGGCGACGAGCTCTACTTCGACTACTCCACGACGGAGACCGGACTGCTCGGCCTGCTCGTCTCGCAGTCCGCGTCGGTCACCTATGACGTGACCTCCAGCTGGCCGACCTTCACCCCGGCGCCCAGCGCCATGCACGCTTCCGTCGGGCAGGGCGCCTTCGCCCAGCCCTACCGCGGCTGGGGTGTGATCGGCTACCAGGGCAACCGCGACCGCGCCACCCAACCGCTCAAGCAGGCCGAACTCACGCTGGACCAGAGCTTCAAGGACGCGCTTCCCAAGGAGCCCAAGGAGGCGGACGTCGCGCCTTTCGCCGCGAAACCCCGGCTCGCCATGCCGCGCCTCGCGGTGTTCGCCCCCGTTCCCGCCAAGGGCGGCTGGGCCGCTCAGGACGAGTCCTCCTGGATCACCTCCGCGATGGCGACCAGTTCCCGCCTCGGCGCGGACACCATCGACATCGTCACCGACGCGGACGTGGCGGGCGACCGGGCGGTGATGCGCCGCGGTGTCACCGGCCAGGTGTCGGCCACCCTCGCGGCGGGCCCGTTCGGCGGCACCGTGGTCGGCGGGATCACCGCGGGTTCGGTGGACTACCTCGACCTCAACGGCGACGGCTACCCCGACGTCGTGGGCGCCAAGGAGATCCAGTTCTCCGACATGACCGGCGCGCTCGGCGCCACGCGCGGCACCCTCGGCGGCAACGTCCGCGAGGCGGACAACGTCTCCGGCAACGTGTCGCTCTCCGCGGGCAGCGAGACCGCCACCATCGCCAGCGCCCTGGGCATGGCCGCGCCCGACGCGGGCACCAGCGCCGACACCGCCACCACCGGCGCGGTCCAGCCGTCGCTCGGCATCGGCGGCAGCCTCGGCGGCGGCGAGTCCGACGCCCGCGTCGACCTGATCGACATCAACGGGGACGGGTTGCCGGACAAGGTGTTCGGCAACGGCGACGCCCAACTGAACCTCGGCTACTCCTTCGCCGCCCGCGAACCCTGGGCGGCCGGACCGATCAACGACGCGTCCACCCGCAACGTCGGCGTCAACCTCGGGTTCAACGTCGACCGCTACGGCTTCGCGGGCGGCGTCTCCGCCGAGCTGGGAACCTCGTTCACCAACGCGAGCATGACGGACGTCAACGGCGACGGCCTCACCGACCGGGTGTTCACCGACGGGGCCAACCCGATCAAGGTCGCGGTCAACACCGGCACCGGCTTCACCGCGCCCGCCCCCTTCCGCGGCAGCTTCCCCGACATCGCCGTCGACAAGAACGCCAGTCTCGGCGCGGGCGTCTACTTCACCGTCGGCCTGCCCACTCCCGTCGGCGTCTTCGTCTTCAACCCCGGCGCCAGCGCGTCCACCGGCATCAGCCGGGCAGAGACCACCCTGCGCGACGTCAACGGCGACGGCCTCACCGACCACGTCAAGTCGACCCGCGACAACGAGATGCTGGTCGCCACCAACAAGACCGGGCGCACCAACCTCCTGCGCACGGTGTCGCGCCCGATGGGCGCGCGGATCGACCTGGACTACACCCGTACGGGCAACACCCAGGCCATGCCCGAAAGCCGCTGGGTCCTGTCCCGCACCACCGTGTTCGACGGTCGGACCGGCGACGGAGCCGACAGGCAACTCACGACCTACCGCTACGAGAACGGCACGTACGACCGGTCGGAGCGCGAGTTCCGCGGTTTCGGCAAGGTCGTCTCGGAGGTCCGCGATCCCGGTGCGGACGATGCCCTCTACCGGTCGGTGACCGACGCGTACAGGACCGACAGCGTCTACACCAGGGGCCTGCTCGCCCGCACTCTCACCACCGACGGCGCGGGCCGCCCGTTCACCGAGACCGTCAACACCTACCGGCTCCACGACATCGCCACGGGCACGGCGGCCGATCCGGCGAGCACCACCGCGGCGGTGTTCCCGAAGCTGACCCGGGTGGACAAGAAGTTCCACGAGGGTGCGCAGGAACCCGCGAAGACCACGCACACCGTGATGACCTATGACGAGCACGGCAACCTGACGGGATCGTTCGACGCCGGGGACGACGGCATCGAAGACGACGTCCAGACCGACTTCGAGTACACCGCGTCGGACCAGGTGTGCCGGGACCGCAACCTCGTCGGGGTGGCCAGGTCCGTGTCCCAGCGCGCGACCGCGACGGACACCCCGCTCCGGTATCGCGAGGCCACGGTGGACTGTGCGACCGGGGCGCTGCGGCAGATCCGGGAGTACGCGACCCAGACCGACATCGCGGTCACGGACCTGGAGTACCACCCGGACGGGAACCTGCGGTCGGTGACCCGTCCGGCGAACGAGTCCGGTCAGCGGTACAAGCTGGAGTACGGCTACGACACCGTCGTCGGCGTACACGTCGAGTCCGTCGTGGACAGTTTCGGGTACCGGTCGACCACGACGCACAACCTGAAGTACGGCCTGCCGGAGCGGAGCACCGACCAGAACGACCAGCCGCTGTCGAGGTCGTACGACAGCGTCGGCCGGCTGGACTCGGTGACCGGACCGTACGAGGCGGGCAGCGACCGGGTCACGATCGACTTCGAGTACCACCCCGAGGCGGTGGTCCCGTACGCCACGACGAAGAACCTGGACCGGGACGCGGGCGGCGCGCGGGCGGACACCATCGACACCGTCACGTTCGGCGATGGTCTGAAGCGGGTGCTGCAGACCAAGAAGGACGCGTCGGTCGCCGCGTCGCCGGGGACGGCGCCGCAGCCGGTGATGACGGTGTCCGGGCGGCTGACGTTCGACTTCCTCGGCCGCACGACGGAGAAGTACTACCCGGTGACCGAGCCCAAGGGCGCGGCGAACACGACGTTCAACGCCGCCTTCGACACGGTGGCCCCGACGAAGGACTCGTTCGACGTCCTGGACCGGCCGGTCAGGACGGTGCGGCCGGACGGGACCAGCACGACCAACGCGTACGGATTCGGGTCGGACCGGGCGGGTGTGACGCGGTTCGAGAACACGGTGACCGATGCCGACGGCAAGCAGCGCCGCATCTACGCCGGCATCCGCGACACGACAGCGGCGGTGAAGGAGTTCAGCGGTTCGACGGCTGTCTGGACCAGCTACGCGCACGACCCGCTCAACCGGATCACGGCGATCACCGACGACAAGAACAACGTCACCCGCGCCGAGTACGACGGCCTCGGGCGGCGCACGGTGTACGACAACCCGGACGCGGGTCGGACCGAGACGCGCTACGACCTGGCCGGCAACGTCACGGCGAAGACCACCGCGAACCTGCGGGCCGTGAGCCGGACCATCGAGTACGACTACGACTACTCGCGGGTGAAGGCCGTCCGGTACCCGACGTTCCCGGCCAACGACGTCACCTACTCCTACGGCGCCCCGGGCGCGGCGGACAACGCCGCGTCGCGAATCACCGAGGTCCGGGACGCGGCCGGGACGATCACTCGCGGCTACGGGCCGCTGGGTGAGCTGACCAGGGAGACGCGCACGATCAGCGCCATCAGCGGGTCACCACGCACCTACACGACCGCGTGGCGCTACGACGCGTTCAACCGCGTGCTGCAACTGACCTACCCCGACAGCGAGGTGCTCACCTACGGCTACGACTCCGGTGGCCAGGTCACGCGGGCGACCGGGGTCAAGGGCGGGACGGACTACACGTACCTGGAGCGCCTGGACTACGACAAGTTCGGCCAGAAGACCCTCCAGGAGACCGGCAACGGGGTGCGCACCACCTACACGTACGACGCCGAGGACCGCAGGCTGGCGACGCTGAAGTCCGAGGCAGCCACCGGGCCGGCGTTCCAGGACATGAGCTACACCTACGACGACGCGGGCAACGTCACGTCGCTGGCGAACTCCGCGCCGCGGAACGCGGTGATCGGCGGTCCGAGCTCCCAGTCCTACGGCTATGACGACCTGAACCGGCTGACGTCGGCGTCCGGGCAGTACACGGACAGGAACGACAAGGTCAACAAGTACACCCTGACGCTGGGCTACGACTCCATCAACAACACGACGAGCAAGTCCCAGCTCCACGAGATCACCGGCGGAGTCCCCGCCTTCCCGGTCGGCACCGGGTCCCCCGGACCGATCGAACCGGTCGACGACCCGTCGAACCCGGCCGACGTGCAGGACAGGACGAGCTACGACTACGGCTACACGTACGACGGTGACAAGCCGCACGCACCGAGTCGGGTCGGCCCCATCACCCAGGCCTACGACGCCAACGGCAACCTCACCGCCACGGTGAACACCGCCGCGGCGGGCAAGCGCAGGCAGTACGTGTGGGACGAGGAGAACCGCCTCGCCTGCAACCAGGACACCACGGCCTCGACGGTCGAGCAGAGTCCCGCGGGCTGCGAGGGCGCCACCGCGTCCTACGTGTACGACGCGGCGGGCCGGCGTGTGGTCAAGAAGGGCGAAAGCCTGTCGCTGTACCCCAACCTGAACTACAGCGAGCGGGACGGCACCGGGTACAAGCACGTCTTCATCGGCGAGAGCCGCCTGACGACCAAGACCGTCGCGGACGGAGTCGAGAACACGCGGTCGTTCTTCCACACCGACCACCTCGGGTCGTCCGGGTACGTCACGGACGCCTCGGGCGCGGTGACCGAGCACCTGGAGTACTTCGCGTTCGGGGAGACCTGGGTGGAGGAACGGGCCGGGCAGGCGGACACGCCGTACCAGTTCACCGGCAAGGAACTCGACAGCGAGACGGGCCTCAACTACCACGGCGCCCGCTACTACAACCCGCGCACCCAGCTGTGGGCGAGCGCCGACCCGGCCCTGCCGGAGTACCTCGACACCAAGCTCGCGGGCGGGATCTCCGAACCCCGCAACCTCGCCGCCTACACGTACGCGCACAACAACCCCGTCAAGCTGGTCGACCCGACCGGACGGGCGCCCGAAACGCCCTACGAGAACATCAAGAACTACATGGCCCAGGAGATGTGGGGCAACTCCCGCTCCGAGCAGGTACAGGAGATGAGGTCCCTCAACATGGACCCCAGCCGGGCACGCTGGCTCAAGCCGGGCTACTGGGGCAACAAGAAGGAAGCGGCGAGCATGTGGAAGGAACTCGTCAAGACCGGCGGCCCCTGGGACCACAAGGGCGAGATCAGGGCGAGGAACGGGGACAAGGCGTTCGACTGGACCGACATCACCGGGTCAGCCGAGAAGACCGGGTACGACCTCCAGATCCGGGACGACTTCTGGTCCAACGCCCACTACGGCTACGTGGGCACGGCGGCGGGGTTCGGCCGCCAGATATTGCAGGGGGCCGCGCTCGCGGTCGACCTGTGGGAAAATCAGGATCTTTCCAAGGCGGACATCGAGGCCATCGGGTTCGGTATCGACCTGTTCAACCAATACGGGTACGACGTGACCCCCGAGATCCTCCACGCCGAGATCCTGCGCAACTGGGAGATCATGGAGGTCATGGGAGTGGTCCGGAAGCGGCCGTAACACCTGTCGGTGGGCGTGAACCACGCCCAGGGGCGGCCGGCACTCCCCGGCCGCCCCGTCGCCTCTCCGGCACCGCTCAGCGGAGCAACGGGATGATGTCGGAGCCGTAGGCGTCGATCGTGCCCTCCCGGTTGTCGTGCCCAGCCACCACACCTGACGTCGGCTCATCGCCTTCCGGGCTTCCTTCCTCCCGAGTCGGCCGTTCCGGGCCTGTCGGGGTGGTGTGCGGCGGACTCTGGGCTCGCAGGGCCGCGACTTCGCCCCGTAGCTCGGTCAGTTCCCGGTGCAGTGCCTGGATTGCGACGACGGCCACCCCGTTGGCGTCGGTGCAGCAGATCGTCCTGTCGTTCTCACCCACCCCGAACGCTTTCCACCAGTCCTGCGCCATGGGTCCCAGGTGGCGTACGTGCGGAGGGTCCCAGTGATACCGCCACGTGCTGACCGGCAGCCGTACCACCTGTTCCAGCACCTGGTAGCCGTTGACCGGATCGCTGCCGCACACCGCCCCCGACACGGCCCCCGACGCCAGGCCGGCCGCGGAGGCATCCTGCCGCAGACGCCTCCTGACCAGGGCCGGCATCCACATCCTGGCCAGGATCCCTCTCAACCGCCGGCCGCTCATCGCTCCCATACCACCGCGGTGACCTCGGTCTTGAGCGCACGATCCGAGAAGAGCAGGCTGCCACCACCACCGCGGTTGGCGGGGTGGTCCACCGGCAGCTGGACGAGACCGTTCCCCAGCCCGCTGCTGTAAGCGGTCTCACCAACCGCCGTGATGTCGTGGTCTTTGTTGATCATCGTGGTGTCGTACGCGCCATTTCCGACCGCCAGAACGTTCGTGCTCGCCACGGCCGGAACGCTCAAGGCGCCGGTGCAGGTAGCCGCCGTGGCCGACAGCACCAGCAGACGACGGGTAACGCGCTTCGTGGACATGGAGGATCCTTCCTGCCGGGACGCCGAATGCGTCCGCGACACCCCTAACGGCCTAACGCCCCGAAAGGTACGTGGCCTTCCGCACTCGTCCCCGCGGGTTCTCTGGGGCAAGAGTGGAGGCCTGGTAACGCGAACCACCGCCGGGGCCGACGTCCACCGGTCGACGGCTTCTTGCATCGCGAGACGACCGGTCGATGTGCTGTCCGCCACGCTCCGCGCCGGTGCCTCCTGCGGACTCCGCCACCCCACCTGCTTGGCCAACCGACAGAGGCGGGCTGCCTGGGCTGAGCTGCTGTCGGGGCAACCGGAGCGGGCCGCCGAACACGCGGCCGAGGAGACGGCGCGCGCTACTCGGGCCGGCGAGCGCCTCTCGGAAGCCGAGGCACGCACGGTGCACGCCGCCGCTCTCGTGGCCCTGGGCCGACGGCGGGAAGCCGAGGAGGAGTTCGACAGGGCCGCGGGCCTCTGGGCGAGACTCCACTACGCGGACGGTGTCCTCAGAGTTGCCCAGGCCCGCAGCCTGCGGTTCCGTCCATAGCGGCTCGGATACGCCGCAGGACAGTGGAGGGCGACGTCCGCGGAGCCGGCGGACGCGTACGCAGGCTCAGCCCGCCAGCCCACTGATCGCGTCGCCGATGTACTTGGCGCCGAGGACGATCAGGACGGTGGTCATGATGGCCGCGTTGTGGGCGGCCATCCATGCCTTCCACTCACCGAGCACCTTCGCCGACTTCTGGCCGCCGAGGAGGTAGACGCCGAGCGGCAGCAGGGTGCACAGGGACGCGATCAGCACCATCAGGACGGCGGCGACCGTCTTCCCGCCGGTCGAAGCGGTGCTGGAGGCGATGGAGACGGCACCGCCGACCGCGAGGACCAGGTTCTTGGGGTTGGCGACGGCGAGCGCGGCGGCGAGTCCGGCCGATTTGCCCGGGGTGAAGGTGTCGATCGCCTTCATCCAGCCCGGCGGCTCGGCCGCGCGCCCCTCCCTCGGCCGGTCCTTCCACTGCTTGACGCCCATGAGCAGGAACAGCACGCCGAGCCCCAGCTTCAGCCACAGCGTCCAGGAGGCCGGGCCGTCGTCGTCGCCGGAGGCGTCGCCGCCCGAGCCTGCCAGGACGACGACCGTGACGAGCACCGCGAGCGAGACGACCCAGCCCGCCGTGAACGCGATGCCGTTGCCCCGGCCCTTGGGGGTGGCCAGCATGAGGATCACGGCGATCAGCGGCAGGGGGCTGATGGCGATGCCGACCGCGGAGGCGAGCATCTGTCCAACGGCGTCTCCCACGGCGGCCTCAGCCCTTCGCCACGATGGGCGGCAGCTGGTAGGTGCCGTCGAGGACGGTCTGCCCGGGTGTGTAGAGGCGGATCATGGGCCGGAAGTCCCCCTCCGGGGCGGGCAGCCAGTTCGCCGCCTCGGCCGGATCCTCGGGCCGCTCCCGCTGGATGACGACGGTCAGCGAGCCGTCCTCGCCGTATACGAGGCCGGGGGTGCGGTCGCCGAGCGAGTAGCGGCCGGCCGGGTTGGCGACGAGGTAGTAGTCGGGGGTGTCGTACATGGTCACCGACCAGAACGACTCGACGGGCGGCAGCTGTTCGAACCGCAGCGTGTAGGACCGGGAGCCGTTGAGCTGCTTGCCGTCGGCGTCGGTGAAGGTGTGCGCGTACACCGCCTCGTAGCCGTGGTTGCCCCACAGCGCGGCGCGCGCTGCAGCGGCCCGTACGAGGTAGGACGCCTGTCGGTCGGCGATCTTCCACTGCGGCGAGTCGATCGTCCCGATGCCGAGGTGGTCGAGGTTGTAGTCGAACAGGTGCGGGTCCGTCTCCCAGGCGCCCGGCGGACGTTCACCGTCGGCGGGCGGATTCGACGCGGCCTCGACCCGCGCCTTGCCGGCCGCGAGTCCCTCGGTGAGGGCCTTGACGAGGGCGGGGTCGGCGTTCACGTACGGCGAGGGGCCTTCTTCGAGGAGGCCCAGCGGCTGGAAGCGTTCCTGGTAGTCCTGGTCGGGGCCGGCGGGCGGGTAGTCCGCCATCCAGACGCGCAGCTGCTCGTAGAAGCGCAGCTCCTCGGGCACGTCGGGGTCCGGCGCGGGCAGGCCGGTGCGGTGGGGGGCCGCGTCGAGCGGGGTGAGCGTGAGTCGCTGTTGCAGGGCGTGGACCCGGGGCATGTCGTCGGGGCCGTCGCAGGCGTTGCGGCCGACGATGGAGATCACGGCGGTCGGGGCGTCGATCACTCCGCGCACCCCGTCGGGTGCGGTGCCGGACCAGCCGGGCGGGACGACGAGCCAGTCGCCTTCTTCCGTGCCGGTGGCGCGCTTTCCGAGGTACGCGAAGTTGTTGCTCCACACGTCCACGAACTGCAGGACGTAGTACGCGCCGGCGGTGTCCGGGACGTGGAGCAGGACCGGGCCGCCGGAGAGGTCGACCTGGGCGATGGAGTACACGGTGTCGTTGTTCACGGACACGAAGTGGGCGTCGGGGGTCGCCAGTTTGGTGGAGTGCCCGAACCGGTTGAACGGGGTGGGCGGCAGCGAGCCGAACCCCTCGTGCATGAACGCGGAGATCATCGACACGTCGAAGACGAGGGGATAGCCGTAGACGTACGCGTCGGCGGCCAGGGCCGGAAGGTCATTGCTGTGGGTCACGTACGGCTCCTTCAGCCTTCGTCGACGCTCAGGGCGGGCAGGGTCCAGGCGCCGTCGAGGACCGAGGACTCGGGGCCGTACACGCGGATGGCGATGGTGAAGGGCCCGTCGGGGGCCGGCAGCCAGTTCGCCGCCTGCTTCGGATCGGAAGGGCGGTCCTTGCGCACGTAGAGGGTGAGGCCACCGTCGTCGTCATACACGAGCCCCGGGGTGCGGTCGCCGATCGAATAGCGGTCGATCTCGTTGGCGACGAGCAGCCGCTCGGGCAGTCGGTACATCGTCGCGGACCAGAAGTAGCGGGCCGGCGGCAGCGCGCCAGGGGCGAAGCGGATGACGTGGTCGTGCGTGGAGGCGTCGGGCGGCCGGTTGCCCCGGTCGTCCTGGAGCCAGCCGGCGTACCACGCCTCCGCCGCCGGCAGGCCGTACAGACCCTTGTCGACGCCGACCGCCCGGGTCAGGTAGTCGGTGCCGTGCTCGGCACGGGTCCCGAACCAGTGCCTGGAGTCGGCGGCGTCCTTCTTCGCCTCCTCCAGGCGGGCCCGGGCGTCCGCGATGCCCCGCTCGACCGCGGTACGGATCTCGGGCTTCAGAGCGGCGGGCTCGAACTCGCCGCCGCCCGTCACGCCGAGCGCGGCGAGCCGGTCCCGCAGCTCCCGCTCGCTGCCGAGGACGGGGAAGAACTGGAGCAGGAAGTCGAGAAGGGTGAAGAACTCGACGGTGCCGAGGTCCTCCTCCCGCCAGACCGGCCACACCGGCTCGTCGACCGGGTGCGGTGCGGCGGTGTCGGTGAACTCCGACAGCGGGCGGAGCCGGTACTGCTCCTGGATCGCCCGCAGGGCGGGTACGTCGTCGGGCCCGGCCAGGTACGTACGGCCCAGGATCCCTAGGAGGAACGTCTCCGCGCGCAGCACCCCCGCGATGCCCTCGGGGACGACGCCGTCCCAGCCGGGCCCGGCGACCAGGTAGTCGCCCGCCCCCGAGCCGGTCGTACGGGCTCCGATGTAGCCGACGTACGAGGTGTCCAGGTCGTGCAGCGGCAGGACGTGGTACCGGTCCATGGCCGGCACCGAGATCACGTAGGGCTCGGCGCGCAGGTCCAGCCAGGCCCACGAGTACGGGGTGTCGTTGTTCGGGGTCACCACGTCGGTGTTGGCCGGGGTGAACGGCTCCGAGTAGTGGCGGAAACGGCCGAAGCCCCCCACGTACCGAGGGTCGTCGGAGTCGATCGCCTGCGGATACATCGTCCGGTAGTTCTCCAGGAGCGCGAACCCCCATACCCAGCCCTCGGCCGCGGTCCTCCGCGCCTCCTCGACGGTCAACTCCGGCACGTCGGCCTCCTCGCCCATAGCGCGCATTTCGCTCCAAAGTGTCACGCTCCCTCAAGCAGCGCATCCGCGGGCACCGCCAAGATCGGAATCTCGTCGAGCGCCCTGTACCGCCGACCTGCCGATGGGCTGGCGGGCCGAAGGTGTCGACCGCGGATCCCCGGAGGAACGTTCCATGCCGCAGCCGACTTCACGTCCCTCCCCGGGTGTACGACCACGGTCGGTTCCTTCCGAGGAAGGGGACGCTCGGCCACGTCATGGCTGCCCGGCGAGCGACTTCGACCACGTCAAGGACGAGACCCTGAACGCGCCGGTTCGGGCGCATCACCAGCCCGTCGTCGGTACCTCACGGACACCTGGGTGAAACCCTCACGCAGCCCTGCCGCGACCGCAGCCGGGCCGGCCCTGTGGTGTTCGGCCGACAGGTGGCGCGCAGCGCTGAGGCTGCTGGCGCTGAGAATGCGGCGCGGTTTTGAGACCCTACGGCTCCGCCCCGCGCCCCTTCTCGGCGGACTCCCTCCCGAGTCTCCGATGGCCGCCATCTCGCCGTCGTCACCCCCGGCTTCGCCGCGCTCGCTCCTCGGTCGCGGCCAGGGCTTGGTCCAGGGCGCCGAAGAGGTCGGGGGTAGCGGGGACGATGCCGTCGGCTCCGAGGAGGTCGGCGAGGCCGGACCGTTCCAGGAGTCGTACCAGCGGGGGCTGGACGCCGCACAGGACCAGATGGCCGCCCTGGTCGGAGAGCTTCCCGGCGTACCGTTCGAGGAGTTTGAGCATCGCGGAGGACGGCACGTCGGGCAGGGCCCGTACGACGAGGATCAGGACCGCCCCGCGGGCTCCGTCCACGCCCGGGAGCCTGCTCTCGATCCGGGGCAGTTCGGCGAAGAACGACGAGCCCGCGTAGTCGAGGACGGTGACCGAGCCGGGGGTGAGGGCCGTGGGCGGTTCGGCGGTCTCCCAGCGGCCGTTCTTCCCCCGTACGAGGGCGACGAGCCGGACCTGGCGGGCGGCCTGGACGCAGTACAGCAGGAGAGAGAGGACGGCGCCGAGGACGATGGCCTGCTGGAGGGGGAGCTGGGTGCTGGCGAGGAAGGTGAGGACCATCGCTCCCGCCGACATCCACGAGGTACGGAACACCAGCACGATGTCGCGACGCTTGCCCCAGATCAGTTCGCCACCCACGACCAGGATCAGACCGCCGATGACGGGCATGGGGATGTGTTCGGCGAGTGGGGCGCACACGAGGACGACGAGGGCCAGGAAGACGCCGGAGATGATGCCGGCCCACCGGGTGCGCGCTCCGGCGGAGACGGCGACGCCAGTGCGGGACATCGACCCGCCCGAAGGCAGAGACTGGAACAGTCCGCCGGCGAGGTTGGCGTAGCCCTGGGAGCGGAAGTCGCCGTTGATGTCCGTGCGCGAGCCGTCCGGGTTGGGCATGGAGGGCGCGATCCCTGCGGCCTGTGCGAGCGCGACGAGGGCCACCGAGACGGCGCCCCAGGCGAGGTCGGGGACGGCGGACAGGTCAGGTGCGGTGAGCGAGGGCAGGGCGGACGGGATCGCGGCGATGCCCTTGACGAGTTCCACGTCGACCGACAGGAGCGCGACGGCGACGCTGACGGCGACCATCGCGATGAGAAGGGCGACCGGTTCAAGTCGTTTCACCGCGCGGGCGAGGGCCCAGACGACGATCGTGGCGAGGGCGGTGAGCGTGGCGGCTGCCTTCCAGTCGCCGATGTGCCACAGCCAGTCCCCCAGTTGGTGGAGCTTGTTGTGGCCCTGGGGCGCGTAGCCGGTCGCGTCCTTCAGGACACCGGTGATGATCTGGAGCGCGATGCCGGTGGAGAAACCGGTCATCACGGCGTTCGAGACGAAGCTCATCACCGCGCCGAGCCGCAGCACGCCCATCAGCAGCATGACCACGCCGACCATCACGGTCAGGACCGCGACGTTGCCGGCGTCCTTCGGGTCCAGGCCCGCGTCGGACAGGACGCTCTGCGAGGTGAGCGCGATCGCGCTGGTCAGGGTGGTGACCATGAGGACCGTACGGGAGGTGAGCGAGCCGACGACCGCGGGCACCACGCCTGCGTAGAGTCCCGCGACCGGGTTGAAACCCGCGATCGCCGCGTACGCCATCCCCTCCGGGATCGAGAAGAGCCCCGTCACCGCGCCGGCACCGAGGTCGGACGCCTTTGGGCCTCCCAGCCGTCTCGGCCACGCGCGCAACCCCGCACCCCTCTCCTCTGCTCCCCGTGAACTTCGAGCTTGCTCGCGCATATGGATGAGCACCACGCGGGTGCGGCCATACGGGTGAGCGTGCTCGCCCACCACCAGCGAGGGTGCGCCGCGAGCACTGTTCAGCCGTTCGGGTGAGCGGCGGCCGGAGGCCGTCCGTGGGCGCGGGCCGTCCCCGGGCGCGCGACCACGCGCCCTGCCGCCGCTGTCAGGCGTGGCAGGGCGCTTTTCAGTGGCTGACGGGGACCCCGGTGGCCGGGGCCTCCGGGACGCCGAGTCGCTGGGCGTCCCTTTCCGGGCGCATGAAGAGGGCCGCCAGGAGGCCGGTGACCAGCAGCAGGGCCGCCGTGACGAGCCAGCCGTTCTGGTAGCCGATCGTGGCTGTCGACGCGCTGTCCACGATCCAGCCGAGGGCCAGGGGCGAGACGATCCCGCCCAGCGCGAAGACCGCGACCAGTGCGCCGAGGACGACACCGCGCTGGGAGGGCGGCGTGATCCGGGCGATGGCCGTCTGTGCGACGGTGATCATGACCAGGGCGAGGGCCATCGGGCCGAACATCATCGGGACCTTGATCCAGAGCACGTCGACGGTGGCGAACACGGTCACCGCGAGCGACGAGGCCACCAGCAGCAGCCCGGCACCGGCGCCGGCGGGCAGTCTTCCTCCCGTGGCGCGCCGGGCGGCCCGGCGAGCCAGCAGCCCGTGCGCCAGGAGGACCGCGCCGTTGGCGACGGCACCCCCGCCGACCGCGGTACTGGCCTGCTTGAGGTCCCAGCCGACAGCCGTCTGGAGGTAGTCCGGCAGCCAGGTGAGCTTGGCGCTCATCACCCAGTAGGCCGCGAACGCTCCCAGGGCCGCCGCGATGAACGTGCCGGAGAGGAACACGGACCGCAGTGGTACCTCCGGGGACCCGGGTCCGGCGTTCCCAGTGCGCGCCTGACGGCCCACGGGCGGGGCCAGTGGCCCCTCCTTGCCCTTCACCGTCCACACCGCCGCCCACAGCAGCCCGGCGATCCCCGCCGCTCCGAAGGCCCATCGCCAGCCGAAGTGGGAGATCACCGCCCCCAGGGTCGGCGCCGCCACCGCGACTCCCGCGGCCGCGCCCACCATGAGGATCGCGGTCGGCAGGGTGCGCTCCCGCTGCTCGAACCAGCCGTGCACGTGATGGACCGCCACGGGCGCCGCGGGCCCCTCGGCGAAGCCGAGCAGCACGCGCGTCGCGATCAGCGTCCCGAAGCCCGCCGCTGCCCAGAGCATCGGCAGCTGGGCGACCGACCACAGCAGGCCCATCACCAGGAGCAGCACCGAGGTGCGCACCTTGCGCGTCAGAAACGACACGCCGAGGGCGGAGAGGGAGAAGAGGCTGAAGAACGCGGCCTGGGCGGTGCCGAACTCCTGGCGGCTGAGACCGAACTCCTTCATGATCTCCGGGCCGGCCAGCCCCAGGACGGCCTTGTCAGCGAAGTTCACCAGCATGAAGGCCAGCAGCAGCCAGGTGGTCGTCCACGCCTGCCGGCCGGCAGGCGGCACGGTCTCCGGACCGGTGTGCCGCGCTGGGGCATTCTTCGTCTCCACGGTCATGCCCCTTGCTGTGCGTCGCCGTCGTCCAGGGGTGCGCCGCATCCGCAGCTGTCGTCGTCGACGACGCCCACGCTGATGGCTCCCGCGGCCCGCCGCCGCCCCTCGTCGCTGCGGGTCAGTTCGGTGGCGACGTCCGTGCCCTCGGCGACGGCGGCGGATTCGGCCGCCGCCCAGTTGAAGACGCCGCGCGCCATCGTCGAGGTCTCCCGCGCGGCCCGGCGGGCGAAGACCTCGGCCCGGATCCTGGCGACCTCGCGGTCGGCCGGTGCGGCCAGCGCGGCGGTCTCGGCGAGGTGCGCCGCCAGGCGCAGTTCCCCGCGGCCGAGCAGCTGCTCGGCCCGGTCCGCCAGCGCCCGCGCGCCGCCCGCCGCGTCGGCGAGTTCGGCGGCGAGCGCCGCCTCGGGGGCGGGCTTGAGGTTCGCCGGGTTCTGGTCGTACCAGCCGCCCCACAACCGCCAGAGGTTGCGTACGACGAACTCCGGCTCGTCGTACGCCGGGTGAAGGTACGGCTTCTCCAGGAGGCCCGGCGGAACCTTCACCCCGTGCAGCACCTCGTCGAGGCGTGCGCCGGCGTTCATCAGGTCGCGCGTCTGGTCGCACAGGGACTCCAGGAGCTCCGCCGTGTCGCCGAGTGCCTGGCGGATGCGGTCGGAGCCGAGGATCGGCACACCGTGCCCGGGGAGCAGCACCTCGGCGCCCAGCTCCTGCATGTCGCGCAGCGCTCGCGCCCACTCCACCGGATAGCGCTGGACCTTCTGCGGGTTGCCCGCGTTGGGCGAGTTCCAGATGAACAGGTCACCGGTGCACAGGGTGCGCAGTTCCGGGATCCAGACGTACGTGTGGTCGTCCGTCTCCCCGCGCGCGTGCACCAGCTCGAAGGTCAGCTCTCCCCGGCGCACGGTGAGCCGGTCCCGGTAGGTCGTGTCCGGGTAGCGGTACTCCGTCGGCCACTGGAGGGACGGGACGCCGAACTGGCGCCGGTTGATCCACGTGTTGTACCCGGCGGTCGCCCGGTAGCGGTCGAAGCGCGCTGCCAGCGCCTCGTGCGCGAAGACCTCGGGGCGGCGCGTCCCGGCGTCGGCCGCCTCCTTGTCGAACGGCGCCACGCCGAAGACGTGATCCACGTGGCCGTGGGTGTAGACGACGGCGCTCACCGGATCCGCCGAGTGGTCGCGCACGGACTGGTGCAGTTGGGCCGCCGTACGGAAGTCGCCCGAATCGACCAGTACCAGGCCGTCACCGGTGTCGAACACCGCCACGTTCGCGAAGGCAGGGAAGAACGCGGTCCGTTCGCCGACCGCTACGAGACCGCCGCTCGCGAACTCACCCGTGAAGTGAGCCAGCAGCGTCTCCTCGCCGGACCAGACGCGGTCCGCGTATGCCATGTAGCCGCTGGAATTGTGTTCTGTCATAGCGTCCGGCTCCTAGCGATCGCGCGTGGGCCGCCGTCCTGCCCGCTGTGGCGGCCCGCTGATGTGCGTAGAGTCTGCGTCGGAGGCGGACGGAGGGACATCCGTCGTCCTCACAGTCGAAAGCGACGGACCTTGTGATCTGTCACAGGACGAAGGGAGAGCTGGTGCCGAGCGTCCCTACGCCCGGGCGCCACGGGGCGTATCCGGCGCTGTCTCCAGCAGCGCAGGCTCTGGCCGCGCGCTGCGAGAGCCACGTCAACGAGCTCGCCCGCCACATGGCTCGCGACGCGTTCGAACGGCTGCCGGGCTACTCCGACCTCCCCGCCGACGTGAAGGACGTGGAAGTCGCCGCGACGGTCCGCACCGGCCTACGCCTCTTCCTGCGCCGCGTACAGGATCCCCAGGGGCGTGCCGGGGACTACAGCACCTTCCGCGAACGCGCCGCCCAACGCGCCGAGGAAGGCATGCCCCTGCACACGCTGCTGCGCAGCCACTCCACGGCCGTCTACGTCCTGTGGCAGGCCCTCCGGGACGAGGCCACCGACGAAGAGGCAGGCGCGCTCATCGAGCTCGTCGACTTCCTCCTGCGCAGCCACGAAGCCGTCATCGGCGCCGTGGCCGAGACCTACCTCGTCGAGCAGGCCACGCTGTCAGCGGAACGTCACGAGCATCACCGCTCCCTGGTGCGCGGCCTGCTGGACGGCTCGATGTCTCCCCAGCGTGCTTTCCAGGAGCTGGGCCTCGAAGGCCCTTGTCTCGTCGTGCACCTGCATCTGCCTCGGGAGGAGGGGCCGGCGACCACGAGCGTCGCGGACCGCCGCTTGGTCCGCCGCGTGCAGGCCGCCGTGGACCGCAGTCTGGGCACTGAGTCCGTGTCGCTGCTCGGCGTGGACGGCGGCCATGTGGTCGTTCCCCAGCAGGCCGACGACAGGGACGGCATCCGTACCTGCGAGGAGCTGCGCACCTCGCTGAGGCAGCTGTGCGGCGACGGCGTCAGACTGGCCGCGGTCACCGCTGCCACCGCCCAGGACGTCCCAGCCGCCGCCCGCACCGCCGTCGAGATCGTCCGGATCGCCCGCGCCTGCGGCCGTCCCCCGGGGTTCCACCTCATGCACGACGTCCTGCTGGAGTACCACCTCTCCCGGCACGACGAGAGCAGCGACCGCATCGCCGCCCTGCTGGACCCCATCGAGGACCGCCCCGACCTCATCGACACCCTGCGCGTCCACCTCGAACACCGGCACGACCGGCGCAGCACCGCACGCCACCTCGGCCTGCACCCCAACACCGTGGACAACCGACTCGCCAGAATCAGCGAACTCACCGGCCTCGACACCGGCTCCGCGCGTGGAAACGCCCTTGCACTGGCCGCCTTGCTGTTGCGTGGCAACGCACCGGGGTGACCGCCGCACGACAGTGACAGTCGGCGGTCCCTGGGGTGGGTGTGGTGGTTGCCCCCCACGTATGACGCCGACCTCAAGGCCATCAGGGTGCCGCGCGGCCGAAGGGCCTTCCGCATCGCGCGGACAGGCCAGGGGGCGCGGGACCGTGGTTCCCGGTCGGCACATGGCATTGCCGACCACCCCCGCCGTTCGTCATCGTCATCGTCATCGTCCGAGCAGGGCCCGGGCAATCGCGTCGGAGATCGGCTGGGCCGTGTGGTCCTCGTAGAAGCTGTACGCGGGGCTGGGGTTGACCTCGAAGCAGAAGAACTCGCCGTCGTCCGTGAGGACGAGGTCGATGCCGGCGAGGGCGAGGCCCAGCCCGGTGGCGAGGTCCGCGCAGCGCAGCGCCAGTTCGGGGGGCGGGGTCCACGGCGTGAGGTCGGCGCGGCCGCCGTACCGGCCGGCGTAGCGGTAGTCCACCTGGTCGGTCTCGATGCGGGTGGCGAAGACCTCGCCCGCGACGACGTGCACGCGGATGTTCACGCCGGGGACGTAGCGCTGGAACTGGACGGGGCACGAGCGGATCCGCGGGAGCCTGGCGGCGGCCTCGTCGTCGAGGGGCCGTACGATCGAGCGCACCGCGCTGATCGACTTGTAGACGACCCTGCCGTACCGGTCCCGAAAGGCCAGGGCGGAGTCGGGGTCGTCGGTGACGAGGGTCTCCGGGACGCGGAACCCGGCACGGCGGATCAACTGGGCCTGGTAGGGCTTGGAGCGGTTGGTCGCCGTCGCGGAGGCGCGGTTCATCACGCGTCCCGGCGCGATCTCGATCCAGGTGCCGAGGGCCTCGTGCCAGGCCTGGCAGTGCCTCAGCGTCTCCTCGCCCGCGCCCCGCGCCTCCGGCAGCAGCCGCCAGTCCATGAGCCGGGTGTAGATGCCGGTGACGTCGGAACACGGGACGGTCCGGCCGTCGCATCGCAGGTGCCCGCGCACGTCCGTGCCGTCGACGCGGACGTCGATCGGGGTGTCCGCGAAGCGGCGCTGGTGCAGCACGGCGTGCGGCAGGCCCCGGCGTCGCAGCGCGTCGGTGACGAGGGCGATCGGGCGCTCGCTCGCGATGCCGCAGACGATGATCACCGGGGCCTCGCCAGCAGCCGGGTCAGGTACGAGTGGAGGCCGTCGAGCATCGGGGCGCCCGCGATCCGCAGGTCGGGCAGGAGCGTCGCCCCTGCGAACCGCGCGCCGTGCCGGGCGTGTGCGTCGGGCCTCAGGTGGATGCCCAGGAGGTCGGCTCCCGCGCTGCGGGCGAGGCGGAGGCAGGCCGGGGAGAGGCCGTCGAGCGCTTCGCCGTCGTGGACGCCGTAGACGTCGTCGCCGAGGACGAGCAGGGTGCGGGTGGGCCGCCGGTCCGTGGACCGTTCGTGTGCGGTGTCGTCTGTCAGCCTCAGCGACGACACCGCCAGCCCCGCAGCGGCGGCGAGCACGGTCCACTCGGCGGGCGAGCGGAGGGTACCGGACAGGCCGAGGGGACTGGGGCGGTTCACCGTCACGGGAGCGAGGCACTGGAGCCAGCTGAGCACGAGCGCGTCCCACTCGGCCGCCGCGTAGGACGTGTCGGCCGGGGAGGCGAAGCGGAGGTGGTCCAGGGGTGCGTAGGTGAGCCGGTTGAGCACGCCGTGGACGGCGTCGCTCGCGAGGCTGCGGGCGCCGGGCAGGGTGAGCTCGAAGCTCGCCCGCTCGTGGCCGGGAGCCTCGTCGCCCGTGCGGGCTTCCTCGAACCTGTCCCGCCGCTCGTCCCGGCCCTTCCCCTCGCCCCGGCCCTGCCCCTCGCCCCGTTCCTCGATCCGGTGCGTGGACCGTACGGTGCGGGTCAGCGTCCCGGCATCGACGACCTCCACCGGGTCGAGCCCCCGTTCGCGCAGCCCGGCGGCGGCCCAGTGGGCCGCCCGGTCCCCGGCGTCGCACAGCACCAGCCACATGACGACCGCCTCCACGCTACGGCGCCGGGTCCTCGTGGACGAGTGCGCTCGTCGACACGTCGGGGCGCAGCTCCGGCGGGATGAAGTGCACGTGCGGGGAGGCGGCACCGGTCCAGGCGACGAGCGGTGCGAGGGGCGTGGGGAAGAGGTCGCCGACCATCATCAGCTCGTCCGGCGTGTCCTTCCCCTCCTTGTCCTTGTGTTCCTTCCCCTCCTTGTCCTTATTTTCCTTCTCCTTCTCCTTCTCCTTGCCGAGCTTCTCGGAGACGCTGAGGTGGAGCGTCCGCTCCTCCTCGTCGCGGGTGTTGGCCTCCAGGGTGAAGTCGGTGAAGCGATGCGTGTGTCCGGCATCGAAGGGGATGAACTCGATGGGAGGGACCTTGATGGTGAGGTGCCCGCAACCGTTGGGCGGGACGGTCGGCGTCACCTCGTCCAGGAGGAAGCCGTCGCCCAGGTCGGCGCCCGCCGCGGTGTCGATGATCAGGTCTCCCGTGCCGACGTTGGCCACGTTCACCACGATGTCGTCGGGGGGTACTCCCTGGACTTGGAGCCGTGTGTGGGAGCGTGGCATGAGGAGCCGCGGTTGATGGGTGTCCTCCTCGAGGTCCGACACGACCCAGACGAAGGAGAGCTCCTTGTCCGCGTTGTTCGTGAGCCGCACGTGCCACGGCAGGGCGGACGGCTTGGTGATGTCCAGCCTCACGAGGAACATGTCCCTGGGTTCGGGGGTCCAGCACGCCGTGCCGACCGGGGTCAGGGAGTCGTCTTGGATCGTCACGGTTTCGGGGTTGCGGGGCACGGTGGCGAACTTGCCCACCCCCACCCGCAGTTCGATGGTCGGGTCCGCTTCCCCGGGCGGTTCGCAGTTCCGTCCCGAGGCGATGACGCAAAGGAACACGCCCGTCTTCGCAGCGCCCACCTTGAAGGCGACCGGAGCACTGGGAGGCGGTCCCGCGGCGAGTCGCAGCGGCCCTTCCTCGGGGAACATCTGGAAGACCGGGTCGACCATGGTCACCACACTCCAAGGGGGACGATGTCGGCGTAGACCAGCCGCCCCGGGCCCTCGACGGCGGATCCCGTCTCGTTCGTGGCGGGCGGATGCGTCTCGTACTCCTGGACGACGATGCGCTGGGGGCGGTCCCCGGTGGCGGGGAGGTCGAGGTCACGGGCCTCACCGAGGGGCCCGGAGGTCCGGAAGACGGTGCTCCAGCCCGCGCCGCCGCCCGCGGTCGGGTCGGAGCCCACCTGGAGTTCGGTACGGACGACGTTCGACCGGGGGCCGGCCGGGCCGAGGCCTTCGACGAGCACGGTGGCCCGTCCCGTCGTGCGGGTGACGACGAGGCGTCGGTGGGGCGGGAGCTGGACGGGCTCCGTCCGCACCGAGGGGGACAAGGTGGGCACCCCGTCGACGGTGTGGGCCTGGTAGCGGGACAGGGCCAGCCGGACGAAGGGGAAGTAGGAGGCGGTGACGAGCGGGGACAGGTCGATGTCGGCGTACCAGCGGTCGGCGTCCTCGTCGAAGCGGACGGGGTACGCGATCACGTCGAGCGCGCGTTCCAGCTCCGGCAGGTCCGCCCGGTCGCCGCGCGGTGCGACGACGTCGCTCTGGCTGAGGACCGGGGGCGGGGCGCCGGTGGTCCAGATCGGGTCGCGGCCCGCGACGCTGACGTACCGCAGCACGTCGGCTGGGGCGGACGGTCCGGGCCAGGTGAGGACGGCGAGGCGTTCGTCGTCGCCGGAGACGTACCAGGGACGTTCGAGCAGGACCCGCAGGCCGCCTCCGTACCGCCACCGGGTGAGCGACTTCTGGCCGTCGTGCGAACGGGACCAGCGGAACGTCGGCACGGCGTGGAGGACCTTGGGCGCGGGCGGTCGGGCGGAGCTCGGCACGTCCGTGACCTCCAGGACACCCTCGCTCAGGCAGGCCTGGGAGTCTGCGGCGGTGGCGCGAGGGAAGCAGGCCTGGAAGCGGGAGACGGCGGTGGCGCGGTACGTGACGTGTCGGCGGCGGGTGTCGCCGAACTCCTGGCGGATCGTGGGGAACGCCTCGTGCTGGGGGGCGCGCTGGATGTCGTACGGGCCGAGGAACGCGGTCTGCCGGCGCTCGGCCGGCTTCTGCGGCGGGAGGTCCTCGTGGTCGTTCCACTCGGCGCGCAGGTCGAGGCGGCCGGTGCTGGCGATGTGGATGCGCAGGTCGTCGGTGCGCAGGACGGCGCTGGTGTCTCCGGTGGTCCGGCGGGCGGCGAGCAGGCCGGAGGGGATCGCCAGGGGGCGCTGCACGGCGTGGACGAGCGTGACGGTGCGCGGCGGTGTGACGAGGCGGTTGCGGCCCTCGACGATGGGCGCGAACGCGGAGGGGTCGGTGGGGTCGATGCCCAGCCAGGTGACCATGCCGAACAGCTGGACGCTGCGGGTGCCGGGGCAGGAGGGGATGTCGAAGGTGACCTCTTCGGCGGGGCCGAGCGCGACGGTGAAGGTGCGCTGGTCCGGGGAGCGGGTGAGGGTGCAGCCGCCGGGGCCACCGACGAGGCGGAGCGAGATCGGCGCGTACGCCGGCCAGGTGCCCTGCCACGCGCCGGTTCTCTTGTCGCCCACGACCGTTCCGTACTTTCCGGATTCGGGGTCGACGGGCCTGCGGCGTGGGTTCAGGGCGAGGTGCGAGGTGGCCGGGTCGGGGAGCCAGGGCAGGGAGACACCCGTCTCGGGGAGGACGACGTACGGGGCGGGCACGGTGGAGCCGGTCTCCGTTCCCACGACCTTCGCGCCGGCGATGTCGGCGACGGAACGGTCGGCTCGCTTGGCGACCTCGAAGAACTCCTTCACCTTCGCGGTCGGTACGTCGGGGCCGAGGGCGGCGTCGAAGGTGCGCTCGTGCTGGAGGGCCAGTTCGAGGGAGCACGCGGGGGCGAGGAGGTGGCGGAGGTCGAAGGCACGGTGGCCGTGGGCCGCGGCGTACGCCTCCACCGTCGTGTCGCGGTCGCTGCGGATGACCATCAGGTCCAGGGTCTCGCCGTCGGCCAGTTCGCGGGTGGGGACGAGTTCCGGGGGCGGGAGGGGCTCGAAGCGGTGGTGCCGGAAGACATTCGTCCGTTCCTCTTCGGGTCCGGTCTCGTCGGGGCGCAGTCCGCCCCCGGCGAGGTCGGCGATCCGGACGCGGAGGCGGTAGTCGCGGCCGAACCGCAGGCGGGGCAGCGATCCCGGGTCGGTTTCGACGACCGCGTCGAAGGGGGGCGGGTCGGCCGCCACCGGCATCTCGTCCCCCGTGTCGACGATCCGCTCGGGTCGCTCCACGACGGGGCTCCAGCCGTCGAAGCGCAACACGATCTGGTGGAGGTACAGGGCGTCCAGCGCGCCGGCTCCGGTCGTCGACGCTTCGGGGCGTACGAATCCCTCCTCGAGGAGGCCGGCGGGGCCGCTGCCGTCGGACGCGTCGTGCCCGATCGTCACGTCGCCGATCTTGTAGCGGACGCGCCTGCGGCAGAGGGGGAACCACTGCCTCCTGGCCACGTCGAAGACGTCCACCCGGTAGCCGCCGAGCAGAGAATCCGCCGTCACCGGCTGGGAGGTGAGGCCGGCGGCCGTGGCTCGTTGGGCGGCCCGCCGGAGCTGCCTGCCGTGTTCCTGTACGCGGTCCCGCTCGACGAGGGCGAAGCCCATCGACCGCAGGGCGGGCAGCGCGCCGACGTCGGCCCGGTCCTGCGAGGCCGTCCGGGCGCGGTCCGACTCGGCGACGCCGACCATGCGCAAGGCGGCGCCGTCGACGTCGAACGGCATCACCTCGTACCGCGCGGCGGTGTCGGAACCGGTGGGCGACGCCACGCCGGCTCCGGCCAGGGGCAGCATGCCGCGCTTGAGTTCGGTGGCCGCCGGTCCCGGCAGTGACGCGGTGACGAAGCGCTTCCCCTCCAGGAGGTAGGCGGTCTTCGGAGACAGGTCGTCCTGGGTGGCGTGGGACCAGCCGGGCGGCACGGAGCCGTCGGGATTCGGCCAGCGCGGGACGACGCGCAGCTCCTGCGCGCCGCCGGCTTCGGTCAGCGGAACCGTCTCCACTGCCAGGTCGATCAGCAGTCCGAGCGCGCGGAGGAGCAGCGGATGGTCGGCGAGGCGGGAGACGGTCTCGTGGAACTCGTGCACGGGCGCGACGGTGGGCGGCGGCAGCACCGTGAACGCGTCGGAGTCGCGCTGGTAGAAGGCGTACGCCTGGGCGATCGCCGACCGGGGTGCGGACGGGTCGTCCTCCGCCGTGCCGCCCAGAGGCACGAGTCGTGCCTGCCACATCGCGGTCACCCGGCTCAGCGCGGCCCGCAGCTCTGGATCGGTCTCGGGGACCCCGCCGTCGTGGTCGAGGTGGACGCGGGCCGTGGCCGTGTACGCCTCGCGTACCTCGGTGGCGGCCTCGGCGGCCGGGAACTCGCGGACGTCCCGTTCGTCGTAGGAGGTCGTCCGGTACGGGGTCACCGGCGAGTCACCGGTGAACAGGGCTTGCCATGCGGAGAGTTGGCGGGCGGTGGTGAAGCGGACCTCTTTCTGCTCGATGGTGAGGTGCGGGACCTGGTGGGAGACGACGGGCTGCGTTCCTCGGAAGACGTCGAACCGGAGGGCGGCGAGCCGTTCGGGCCAGGTCTGCATGCCGAAGTCCGACAGCTTCCGGTCTCCCGGGGGACCCAGCAGCCGGGGGGTGAGGAGGACGGACAGCAGGGCCATCGGGGTGGAATGTCCCGGGACGAGGGCGACCCGCCCGGCCGGGATCGGGGTCCAGACGAACTGTCGCCGCAGGTCGGAGACCAGCATGGGTCACTCCTTCGCGAAGGCCCGGCAGTACGTCTGCCACGGGAACGAGGAGCCCTGGGAGCCGAGCGCGGCCTCGACGGTCGAGGCCGACAGGGCCGCGTCCTCGGAGGGCTGCCGTGCCTCCACGGACGTCAGGGCGTCCCGGGGGTCGGCGGCGAGGCTGGGGCCCTTGAAGCTCTTGTGGCATTCGAGGGTGACGGAGGTGGACCAGAAGGTGAGGTCGACGGTGATCACGAGCCGGGCGGAGCCGTGCAGCTCGTTGCGCTCCACGTCGTAGGTGAGGCTGAGCGTCAGCTCCACGGAGACCCGGATCAGGCCCAGGACGGAGACGCTGCCGCCGATCCGCAGATAGCCCGTGATCTCGATCGTGCTGCCCTTCTTGACGAAGACGACACCGCCGAAGACGTGGACCTCGCCGGCCGCGATGCCGAAGTTCATGGCGACGCTGGCGCCGAACTCGATGCCGCCGACGAACCGCTGCAGTCCCCCGTCGGGTTCTCCGGCGCTCACTCCGAGCTCCAGATAGCCGCCGCCTCCGAAGCCGCTGACGGTGACGAGGAACGGCCGTTCTCGGGTGGCGAAGGCGAAGTCGATCTCGATGGGCCGCTGTTCGAGGGAGAGAGTGAGGCCGGTGCGGATGGCCAGGTTCTGCACGGTGAAGACGCCCATGGCGAGGGTGGGCACGGCGATCGTGTAGGTGGCCCTGATCTGGACCGCCGAGGTCTCGACGCGCGGTCCGCCGCGGCCCTCCTGTGGGATCTTCTCCGCCAGCGTCTTGACGAAGTTCAGCTTCCCGGCGAGCCGTGCGTCCGCGAGCTCGAAGGTCAAGGAGGGGGTCTCTCCGGAGTTGCCGGTGAAGCGGACCTTCTTGAAGGAGAGGACGACGAGGGCGGAGGCGCGGGTCGGGATCTCCAGCGTGAAGTCCGTGACCTCACCGGTCGTGCGCAGCCGGGGCCGACCGGCGACGAACTCGGAGAGGACCTCCAGGAAGACCGTGGAGGTGGGCGTCTTGGGGTGGAAGGGTTCGACCTCCGTCGTCAGCTTCTCGCTCCACGTCAGCTTCGCGGACGGCGCGCCGACCACATCGGACCACGTGATCTGCGGGCGCGAGGTGATGACGGACACGATGCGGCGGAGCGAGATGACGCCGAAGAGTCTGGCATCCTCGGCGAACATGTCCTGCGGTCTCGGCGGGAAGGGGCCGCCGGCGATCGGTCCGGCCAGCCGGGAGATCTCGGTGACGGCCATGTTCGGCGCGGCCACCATGCCCGTACGCGCCCCGGACGCGGCGAAGTCGATGACCTTCGGCTCCAGGAGGGCGAGCAGGACCTCGGGCCGCTGGCCGCCCGTGGCCGTCAGGAACGCCTTCGAGAACTCGGCCGGCACCGTCGGCGACGATCCGATCAGCTGGCGCACCGCCGGCAGCGCGACCTCCATGCGGGTGACGCGGGGGTGGAATCCGACGCCGTTCGCGGCGAGGGCGGCGCCGGTGCCGCCGAAGGACATCGACCGCACTTCCTGGACCGCGCCTTCGAGCGGCTGGGTGGCGGTCTTCATGGCGAGCGCGATCCTGCGGCCGATCTCTCGCGTGGGTTGTCCCGTGGCGCGCTGGACGCCCGAGCGCGGTCCGCGGGCGTACTCGGCGTCGTGAGAGGCGGCGTGGGAGGTGCCGACGGCCGCGTCGTCGACGAACAGCATCGGCAGCCGGAAGTCGACGACCTCCCGGTCCGCCCGCGCGCGTACGGTGAACTCGACGGTGGCTCCCGACCGCGTGGGCCAGAACGCCTTGCCGGGCAGCCACACCGCCGCGTCCAGGTCCGTCAGCTGCCGGGGCTCGACGGACACCTCCTGGAAGGGGAAGGCACGCTCGTACGCCTTTCCGGCGCCGTCGCCGATCCCGTAATGCCGTGTCGGCTCGGTGACGATCAGCGTGCGCGTCGTGCGGAGCGCCGCCACGGCCGGGTGCTGCCGGTCGAACCGGCGCTCGGTGACCTCGACGAAGGCGGCCCGGTGTCCGAAGGGGAAGAGCGCGCCGCGGGTGAGGACGCGGACGTAGTAGTCGCGGCCCATCGCGGTCTGGTGGGTCCAGTCGAGTGTGGGCCATGAGGCGGAGGCGTCGAACCAGGCGCCGAACGCGCTGAGGATGAGCCGGTCGACCGTCACGGGCGGATCGGCGGACTGCACTCCGAGGGCGGCGATCGTCGCCGTGTGGTGGCCGAGCGGGGTGGCGAGGGCCGGCTCGTCCGGGAGGGCCTTGACGGGCCTCACCCGCAGCGCGTCGGCCCCGTCGGGGCGCGTGATCCGGCTGTGCCACAGCTCGGTGGTGCCGTTGTGGCCGACGGCGGGCAGGGCGTGGTGCGTGCAGTGGGCGCCGTTCGGCAGCTGCAGGAGCAGCCGCCAGGGCAGTTCGAGGCGGGCGCTGTCCGCTCCCGCGGTCTCGGGCGTCGCGACCAGGGGCAGTTTGCGCATGGCGGTCAGTACGCCGTCGACGGTGAGCGGTACGGCCTCCTGGCCGATGGCGAAGGCCAGCCGTGAGGGTCCCGCGATCCGCGCCTGACTGGTCGTGCCCGTCTCGGAGACGGTCTCGGCGATGTGCTGCGGTGGGAACTCCACGATGAGCCGGGCGTCGGACCGGGCGGCGACGAATTCCACCACGCCGTCGGCGCGGACTCGTTCGCGCAGTCCGCTCCCGCGGACGGTCAGTGCGACGAGGTCGTCGGGGCGCAGCGCCTGGTAGGTCCGCACGTCGGCCCAGATGTCGACGAGCCGCCAGTCGGACCAGGTGCGGTCGAGCTGCCGGTGCATCAGGGCCGTACCGGCCCAGACGGCGAACACGTGGGTGGACCCGGCCTCGTCGTGGGCGGCGGCGATGTGGGGGGCGGTCGTGTCGTCGGTGGTGAGGTCGCCGCCGAGGTCCTCCCATGCGGTGCTCTCCGTCCACGTGCGGTGCCACAGTCTGTGACCGGCGACGGCGAAGAGGTCACGTTCCGTCGTGGCGAAGGCGGTAGGGCGAGGGTCGACGTCGGAACGTCGACCCTCGGAGAGCTGCCTGCGGAGGAGCGTCCACTGCTCTTCCGTCGGGAGCGGGTCGGTCGCCGCGGGCCGCGCGGCGAGCGGGTCGGGCGACGTCCACGGGGTCCAGCCGTGGCCGGCCGCGTCACCGAGGACATCGTCGACGGCATCGCCGACGACATCACCGGCTCCGCCGCCCGCCTCGGCACCGGCGGCGTCCCCGGCCTCGGCACCGGCCTCTTCGAGGCCCGTGTCGAGGGCTCCGTCACGGGCCGCCGCGAAGAGCCTGTGCTTCGTCCCGCGACCGCTGTCCAGGGCGAGGAGCTCGATCCGGCCGGGGCCGGAACGCACGGCGGTCAGCCAGCCGGTGTGCTCCGGCGCTCCGGGCGAAGGCCACGGCCGGCCGAGCGAGTGCCACGCGCCCCAGCGGCCTCGGAGCGCGTCGGGGGGCGTCGTGCGCGCCCTGTGCCATACGCCGCCGTCACCGTCGCCGACGAACAGGTCAAGGCGGCCGGGGGCGGCCGAACAGGCGGTGAGCGCGCTCACCGTGGAGCCCAGCATGGGACGTCACCTCATACGGCGGTCACAGCGTCTGGTAGGCGGGCTTCCCGGACCCCTGCACCTCCCGGATCGGTTTGGCGGACGCCGGCGCGGCGCCGAGCGGGGAGTCGGCGGCCATGCGGCCGTAGAACCACTGCACGAGGTCGATGTAGTAGTCCCACGGGAAGTACGGACCCGGGTCGGTGTGGCTGTTGTTGGGCACGTTGTAGTGTCCGCCGAAGCCCGTGAACCAGTCGCGCTCGTTCGGGGCGAGCGGCACCTCGACCGGGATGGCGTACGTGTGGCACAAGTACGCCGACAGCTCCGCCGAGGACTCCATCATCTCCGTGGTCCAGTCTTGGGGGCCGGTCGCGCCTGTGTACCCGTACTCGTGCTCGATGCCGATGTAGCGGGTGTTTCCTCCCTTGCAGTGCCAGGCCGTGTACCGCCCGTCCCGTGGGCCGTTGGTGTCGGGGTCGGGCAGCGGGACCATCTGGATGCGCCGGCCGTTCCTGGCGACGATGAAGTGCGCCGAGACCTTGGACGCGGGGTTCTGGAAGTGGCCGATGGCTCCCTCGTACTTGCCCTGGGTGTAGTGGACGACGATGCCCCGCGGGACCAGCGGACCGTACGCGTCACGGTTCGGACTGTTCGTGTACGGAATACCGAGGCTCCGCAGGTTGCCCAGGTCCTGATGGAAGGCCAGACCCGATTGCTCGGGCGCCTCGCCGTCCGTCTGCACGGCGTACGTCGACACCTCCCCGCAATTCGGGCAGGTGAACTGCATGTTCTTGATGGTCATGTCGCTCTCCGGAGACTGATCCGGCTCAGGGAGATTCCCTCCACACAGGGGAGGAGAACGATCGTTGATGTGACAACTTCTCAGCCGTGACGGACGATTCCTGTCCGCACTGAGCTGTCTCCTTCCATACTCGTACGCATTCGGCAACCGCTCAACCGGGGAGCCGTGAGCGAGCGCGCGGGGGACGAGACCGCACCGCATGAGCGAACGATCCGGTGAGTACGGGACGGTGTTCCGGACGGCCGCCGGCCTGGTGCGCGGCAGGGAAGCCGACGCCGGCGGTGTCGTCGCCGTTCCCGGAGTCCCTTACGTCGCCCTGCCGTTCGGCGTCCGGCGCTTCGTCGAGCCGCAGCCCTCGCGGGCCTGGGAGGGGTCCGCGACGGTACGGCGTTCGGGCCCGTAGCCCCGCAGTCGGCGGAGCTTCCCGGGGCGCCACGCGGGCGCCCCGCGGACGAGGACATACTCAGCGTTAACGCATGGCCCCTAGGTGTACGGAGTGTGACGAACTGCCGGTTTCCTTCCGGATCCACGATGGGGCCAGCACCTTCGGGTCCGCCGCGCAGCCCGACGACGACGGCGCCGCGCCTTGCACGTACCGCACTCGTCGTCGTCGGCAGCAACTGCCGTGTGGGGCACGAGGGTTACGGGCACGTGCTCGGCGCCGTCCCGACAACCGCGGGCTGCTCGACCAGGCGGCCGCGCTGTCCCGGGTCCAGGAGAACATCGCGGCGTGCGGCGGCGACCCCACGAACGTCACCCTCGCCGGGCACTCCTCCGGCGGCAGCGCGGTGGTCTGCCCGACGGCCATGGAGCGGACGCGGGGGCTGTTCCGTCGTGCGCCGACGATCCGGTGGCCCCGATCCACGCCCACGCGCCGACGGTCTTCCAGCCCGTCGTGGACGACGAGGCGCTGCCGACTGATCCGCTGACCCCGCTCGGCTCGGGAGCGGCGCGGGACTTCGAGCTGCCGGTGTGCCAGGCGGCGGAGGAACAGTAGTTCCTCCCCACGGTCGGAGCCGTTCGGGAGGTCGCCCCAGAGGCGGCGCTCGCGGAGTTCACGCAGGCGCCGCGGCTCCCCGCCCGCCTGGTCGACGGCTGCGCCGGGACGATGCCGGACGCCCCCGGTCCTCGACCGGTACCTGGCGCCCTTCGGCGACGCGCAGTTCGGCGAGTACACCACCCGGCTCGTGCCCTTCCCGCCGATCTGAGCGCCCAAGTCCGCCCGCCGGCCGCATCGCACCCCCACCGAAGGGCCGGCGCCGCAGTGCGGCGCAGGCCCATCCCCCGCGCCGCACTCCCCAGTTGTGTGTGGCTATTCGGGAGATCGTACGACTCGAACCAGTCTCCACGGACGGCTATCCGATCCACTGGACCAGTGCAGATGTCGAAGTTCAACGCAGCGTAGTCAGCGCCAAGTCAGCACGGGAGTCAACACCGCACCACCGAAACGTGCGGGTTCAGTGCAGCCCGGACACCCCCTCTCCCGGCCCCTCTCGGGTGACGGCAGGGCCGACATCACCGCCCGCGACAAGGCCGGCGTCCTCTGGCTCTACAAGGGCACGGGCGACTACAAGGCGCCGTTCGCGGGCCGTACGAAGATCGGCGGCGGGTGGAACGTCTACGACCGGCTGCTGTCCCTCGGCGACAGCGACGCCGACGGCAAGGTGGACCTGCTGGCCCGGAAGACGACGGGCGAGCTGCTCCGGTACTCGGGCACGGGTAACGCGGCGCGGCCGTTCACTGACCGGTTTCCTTCGTCTCGCGTACGGCGGTACGAATGACCAGCAGGGCGAGTACGACGGTCACGCCGGCAATGCCGGGGCCATGCCCTGTTCATTCATCCGGAGCTGCCGGGCCGCGCGCCGGACTGGTAGATGTCGGGGATTCCGTCCGCGTCGTCGTCGCGTTCTTCGTCTTCCCACAGCTGCTTGTAGATGCGGTTGCGGCGGCGCAGGAGGACGGCGGCGAGCGCTGCGGCGATGAGGGAGCCGACGAGGACGGCGGCCTTGATGTGTTCGGCCTGAGCCGGTTCGGGGAAGGCGAGTTCGCCGATGAGGAGGGCGACGGTGAAGCCGATGCCGGCCAGGGTGGCGAGGCCGAAGACGTCGGCCCAGGCGAGGTCGGGATTGAGCTCGGCGCGGGTGAAGCGCGCGGCGAGGTAGGTGCCCAGGAAGATGCCGAGGATCTTGCCGGCGACGAGGCCGATGACGACGCCGAGGGGTTCGGGGTCGGTGAAGACATGGCCGAGCGCGCTACCCGAGACGCTGACTCCGGCGGCGAAGAGGGCGAACAGCGGGACCGCGATGCCGGCGGACACCGGGTGCAGCAGATGCGAGGCACGGGCTGCGGGTGACGTCTTCTCGCCCTTGTCACGGGTGGTGCGCAGGATCAGGCCCATGGCGACGCCGGCGACGGTGGCGTGGACACCGGAGTTGTACATCAGCGCCCAGGTCGCGAGGCCGAGCGGTACGTACCACCACCAGCCTCGTACCCGGAAGCGCTGGAGCAGGTAAAAGACGACGAGCCCGGCGAAGGCTGCGCCCAGGGCCCAGAAGTTGAGGTCCGAGGTGAAGAAGACGGCGATGATGAGGATGGCGCCGAGGTCGTCGACGACCGCGAGGGTCAGCAGGAACGCGCGCAGCGCGGAGGGCAGGTGGGTGCTGAGGACGGCCAGGACCGCGAGCGCGAAGGCGATGTCCGTGGCCATCGGCACGGCCCAGCCTTCCATGCTGCCGTCGCCGATCGTGACGGTGAGCGCGTAGAGGGCGGCTGGGACGGCCATGCCGCAGAGGGCGGCGACGACGGGCAGCGCGGCGGTGGCGGGGGTGCGCAGTTCGCCGACGACGAACTCGCGTTTCAGCTCGATGCCGGCGACAAGGAAGAAGACGGCGAGCAGGCCGTCGGCGGTCCAGTGGCCGACGGAGAGGTCGAGGCCGAGGGCGGGTATGCCGAAGTGGAAGTCGCGCACGGACTCGTACGCCGCACTCCACGGGCTGTTCGCCCAGGCGAGCGCGACGACAGCCGCGGCGAGGAGGACGAGCCCTCCCACGGTTTCCGTGCGGAGGGCTTCGGTGATCGCCTGCCGTTCGGACCAGGGCAGCAGGCCGAGGATCACCTTGCGTGGGCGTGACTGCGTCATGGGGGGAAGGCCTCCGGGGCGGTTGGCGAGCGGGCACACTGCCCCTCGGACGCCGACCAGACTTCCCGGCACACCAGCGCGTCGCATTGACGCGTTCTTTACACCCTATCGGGCACCGGGGAACGTCGCCAGGGCGTCTCTCAGCTGCCGAGACGGGGTGAAGGGCCCTGCTTCTCACCAAGGCGCGAGGTGAGGGCAGGGCCCTTCGGGAGCCGGGCCGCCGGGGGCGGTCAGACGGTGGTCTTCACCGGCTCCTGGTCGGTGTTCTCGTCCGTGTCGAGGCCGGCGTCACGCCGCTTCACGAAGGCGAGGAAGGTGTTCAGCTCGCGCTTGACGACGGGGGCGAGGAGGTAGAGGCCGATGATGTTGATGACGGCGAGCATGAAGAGCACCGCGTCGGCCATGTCGATCAGCGTCTGCAGGGTGAGCAGGGAGCCCGCGACCGCGAAGAGGGTGTAGAGGACCTTGAAGGTCAGCTCGCTGGTCCTGCTGCGGCCGAAGAGGTGGGTCCAGGCCTTCATGCAGTAGTAGCCCCAGGTCAGCACCGTGGAGATCGCGAACAGCATCACCGCGACGGTGAGGATGTACGGGAACCAGGGCATGACCGTGCCGAAGGCGTCGGAGGTGATGGTGACGCCGCCGATGGACTCGCCGCCGTTACGGAGCTCGACATAGCTGGCGGGGTTGGCGATGACGATGGTCAGGGCGGTCATGGTGCAGATGACGACCGTGTCGATGAACGGCTCCAGCAGGGCGACCAGGCCCTCGCTCGCGGGGTGCTTGGTCTTTACCGCGGAGTGGGCGATCGGGGCGGAGCCCAGGCCGGCCTCGTTGGAGAACGCGGCCCGCTTGAAGCCGATGATCAGCGCGCCCAGGACACCGCCTGCGACGCCTTCGGGGTTGAAGGCGCCCTCGATGATCGTGGAGATCGCGGAGGGGACGGCGGAGGCGTTGACGGCGATGACGACGAGGCAGGCGGCGATGTAGATGCCGGCCATCGCGGGCACGAGCTTGCTGGTGACGGAGGCGATGGAACGGATGCCGCCGAGGAGCACGATGCCCACGAGGGCCGCGATCAGGATCCCGAAGAACAGCGCGCCGGCCGAGGAGCCCAGGGCGCCGTCCTCGCCGCCGGTGACGGAGACGAGCTGCGCGTAGGACTGGTTGACCTGGAAGAGGTTGCCGCCGAAGAGGCCGAAGAACAGGATCATGAAGGACGCGAGGACGGCGAGGACCTTGCCGAGGGTCTTGCCGTTCTTGCCGAAGCGCTCGGCCAGGCCCTTGGGGAGGTAGTGCATGGGGCCGCCGGAGACGGTGCCGTCGGCGTGCACCTCGCGGTACTTCACGCCGAGCGTGACCTCGACGAACTTGGTGGCCATGCCGAGCAGGCCGCACAGGATCATCCAGAACGTGGCGCCCGGGCCGCCGATGGAGACCGCGACGGCCACACCGGCGATGTTGCCGAGTCCGACGGTGCCGGAGACGGCGGCGGTCAGCGCCTGGAAGTGGTTGACCTCGCCGGCCGACCCCTTCTCGTCGTACTTGCCGCGCACGACGTCCACGGCGAGCCGGAACTTGCGCAGCTGGACGAAGCCGAACCAGCCGGTGAAGACCAGACCAGCGACGACGAGCCAGGCGACGATCAGCGGGAGCTGGGTGCCGCCGACGGGCACGGAGTAGAAGACGATCTCGCCGAGCCAGGTGGCTATCGGCTCGAAGAAACCGCTGACCGCCTTGTCGACGGACTGGGTGAGGGAATCGAGTGACACGGTGGGGGACCTCGGAAGCGCAGGACCGGCGCGCGGGAGGCAGCGCCAGTGGGGGTGCGGTCTTTGAGCGAACGCCGTTGTCCGGTCGGCGAGCCGAGGGATCGACGTCCGTGGACGCGGAGCGTGATCATCTCGGTCGGGCTGCCGGTACGTGCCCGGCATCCCGCAGGAAGGGCGAGGGGTGGTGCCATCTGCGGAGTTGCGCATTCCTACCACAGCAGCCCACCCCCACCACGTGACGCACATCACCTTACTTACGGTGATCTACGAAAAGCGCAGGAGCCGTGACGCGACCGTTATCCGGACAGACTTATCCGTTCACCGTGCACTTATTCCCCTGGTCAGGAGCTCGCGACAGGACACTCCTGTCGCCTGGCGGGATGCGGCGGCAGCGGCTCCATCGACCCCCTACCCGCCCTCCGGTCCCCGCGGTGCCTGACGGCCGGCGGTGAAGGGATGCGTGTCGGCATCGGCTTCGGCCGCGTCGGCAAGTGCCTCGGCAGCGGCTTCCGCTGCCTTCGCCGCGTCGTCCGCCGCCTGGGTGGCGGCCCTGTCCTCCGTGGACGTCTCCCGGGTGGCCGGCGACTGGGGCAGCACCTCGTTGAAGGCGCGTGACACCCCTTGCAGCGCGGAGGTGACCTCGCTGGGGATCACCCAGAAGGTGCTGCCCGCGCCCTGGGCGAGCTGGGGCAGCATCTGCATGTACTGGTAGGCGAGGAGCTTGGGGTCCGGGTCGTTGCGGTGCACGGCTTGGAAGACCTCGTCGATGGCTCGGGACTGCCCCTCGGCCTTGAGGATCTCGGCGGTGCGGTTGCCTTCCGCCCGGAGCACGGCGGCCTGCTTGTCCCCCTCGGCAGTCAGGATCTGCGACTGCCGCTGCCCCTCCGCTCCCAGGATCGCCGCCCGCTTGTCGCGCTCGGCACGCATCTGCTTCTCCATCGCGTCCTTGATGGACTGCGGCGGGTCGATGGCCTTGATCTCCACCCGGTTGACCCTCAGTCCCCACTTGCCGGTCGCCTCGTCGAGCACGCCACGGAGCTGGTTGTTGATGGTGTCGCGGGAGGTGAGGGTCTTCTCCAGGTCCATGGAGCCCACGACGTTGCGCAAGGTGGTGACGGTGAGCTGTTCGACGCCCTGCAGGAAGTCGGCGATCTCGTAGGCGGCGGCTCGTGGATCGGTGACCTGGAAGTACAGGACGGTGTCGATCTCGACGACCAGGTTGTCCTCGGTGATGACCGGTTGCGGCCTGAACGAGACCACCTGTTCCCTCAGGTCGATCACCGGATAGACGCGGTCGACGTAGGGGATGACGAGGTTGAGGCCCGGCCTCAGGGTGCGCCGGTAGCGGCCGAGGCGTTCGACGTTGCGGGCCCGGGCCTGCGGCACGATGCGTACCGCCCGTACCACGGTGAACACCGCGAGCGCCGCGAGGATCAGACCGGCTATGAGCAGTCCCGGCACGTCCATGACTCACTCCCGGGGATAGACGACGGCGGTGGCGCCATCGATTTCCATGACGTCGACGGTCGCCCCCGGAGGTATCACCAGCGTCTCGTCGTAGGCGCGGGCCGTCCACTCCTCGCCACCGATGCGGACTCTGCCGCCCAGCCCCGTCACTTCCGACACGACATGGGCGGAGCGGCCCACCAGCGCGTCCGTGCCGAATCGCTCGGCCTGCGGCTTGAGCAGATGGCGCACGGCGACGGGCCGCACGAACAACAGGCTGACCCCGGCAAGAGCGGTGAAGACCACGAGCTGCAAGGGCGGCGAGAGCCCCAGTGCGGCGGTTCCCGCAGTGACCGCCGCGGCGACGCCGAGGATCCCGAGCGCGGCAGTGAGGGTGAAGATCTCCGCCACCGCCAGCGCCCCTGCGGCGATCAACCAGATCAGCCATAGGTCCATGGCCCTCTCCCGGCAGGTACGACTCCACGCAGGACCGAAAATTGCGCCCTTTTGGCGTTTCTACCCCTTTTCGCGAGGGAGCACGCTCAGGCCGGCTCGTCCGCCCACTCCGAGCGCGTTTGGAGGGGGTCGGCCTGCCTCAGCGTTCCCGGTTCTGCCGGTACGTCCTGAGGGCGGGGTTGACGAACAGGTGCACATGACCGCACGACCAGCAGATCAGCCCGGTCGCCGACTCGTTCGCCCACGCCATGTTGAAGAACTCCATCCCCGTGCTGTTCAACAGCACCTCCCGCTTCCGGAACCCGTCGTTGCCACACACCAGGCAGAGGATCGGGTGCTCCCCGATCGCCGCGTGCAAGGGCTTGGCCATTGCTGTCTCGACCCTTCCTGTGTCAGTTCTGGCGGTGGTCGGGAGCGGTGACGTCAGCGGGGTGTGCCGCGTGCCGTCCTGCGGGCCGCGCGAGGAGGTAGCGCGGATCAGTGGCACGGGTGATCGCCGCTTCGACGGCGGTGATGCGGTCGGCCAGTAGGCCGAGGGCGGCGACCGCCCGGGCGAGGGGGTCGTCGGCGGAGCCGCCGAGTGCCTGCGTACGCGTGTGGGCGGCCGATACCTCCGTCCAACGAGCGGCCTGTGTCGGGGTGAGGGTGCCACGGAGTTCGGCGAGCTTGAGGAGGTTGGCCTCGGCTTCGGTGGTGAGGGTCTGGGCCTCTGCCGTGTAGTGGTCGTCGATGACGGCGGCGAGCTCGGCGTCGTTCATGGCCGGTGAGATACGGGCCGCAATCTTGTTCATGGTGCGGTACGACCCCTGGAGCCGGAAGGGCGGTTCGGTGCGGGCCTCGTCGGCGGTGGCAGCCGAGGCGATGTACGCCTCGTTGACGGCGAGCACGGTCTCGCGGGCGGTCTGGAGGTGGCGGAGGACGGCGAGGACCTGGTCGAACTCGGCGGGGGCGTAGGGGTGGGCGAGCCGGTCACGGCGCGCTGTCGGGTCGCCTGCCGCCAGCCTGGCCAGGAGCTCCAGGTCGGTGCGGTCGCGGCCGGCGAGCGGGGCGAGGACGCGGTGGGAGGTGAGGGCGTTCTCGACGAAGCTGAGTGCGAAGGCGTCCTCCTTGCCGGTCAGTACGTCGCCGAGGTTCCACACGTCGGCCCGGTTGGCGAGCATGTCCGGTACGCGGAAGGCCTGTCCTGACTCGGTGTAGGGGTTTCCGGCCATGCAGACGGCGAAGCGCTTGCCCCGCAGGTCGTGCCCGTTCAGGGTCCGGGTGGCGTCGCAGAGGGGGATGAACTTCTGCAGGAACTCCGGTGAGGTGTGCTGGATGTCGTCGACGTACAGCAGGACGTTGTTGGCCGCTGCCAGGGCGAAGGCGATCTTCTCCAGTTCCCGGCGGGCGGTCGCGTCGGGCGCCTCGGCGGGGTCGAGGGAGGTCGTCCGGTGTCCGAGGGCGGGTCCGTCGATCTTGACGAGGAGCAGGCCGAGGCGGTCGGCGACGTACTCGATGAGCGTGGTCTTGCCGTAGCCGGGCGGGGAGAGGAGCAGCAGCAGGCCGTGGGAGTCAGTGCGCTTGGCGTCTCCGGCCGCGCCGAACTGTTTGGCGAGGTTGTCGCCGATGAGGGGGAGGTAGACCTCGTCGACGAGCCGGTTGCGGACGAAGGACGACATGACTCGTGGGCGGTACTCGTCGAGGCGGAGCCGGGCGCGCTCGGTGGCGACGAGTTCCGCGCGCTGCCGCTGGTAGGCACGGAAGGCGGGCACGTCCTGGGACACGAAGATCCGCGTCCTGGCCAGGAAGTCGTCGAGCCTCAGCTCCAGTGCTCGCGCCCGCACGCGGGGGTGGCTGCCGAGGAGGCCGATGACCGTCGTCGTGGTCGGGGCCGCGACCTCGTAGCGGTCGAGTCCGGTGCAGAGTTCGACGGCGACGGCCTCGGCGAGCACGCCCTCGTCGGGCCGTGCCCCGGAGGCCGACGCGTAGGAGGTGAGCCATGCCTCGACGAGCTGTCGCCGCGCGCCCGGCTCCGTGAGGGAGGTGAGGGCGTCGTCGTACGCGGAGGTGCCGACAGCGCGCCGGAACTTGTCGAGCAGAGTCCGCGCTGCCTCCGAGACTGCGAAGCCCGGTGGACCTGAGGCGAGTTCCGCGATCAGGTAGCCGGCGGAGGTCGGGTCGCCGATCTCCTCGGCCAGCTCTTGCCGCAGGCCGTCGAGAGCCGACTCGGTGCCGAAGAGGTCACGGGCCCGGGTCAGAGCGACGGCACGGTGGGTCCACTGGTCGCGGGCGTCGGCCGCGGCGGAGTGGGCCCAGAAGATCTGGGCAGCCGCACGCGCCGCACCTGGGAACCTCAGCAGCCCGGCCCCTTCGCCGAGGACCAGTACCGCTTTCAGGATCATCGCCGCGTCGTGGTCATGGACGCCCCGCTCGTACCCCTCGTCATAGGCGGCCTCTGCCGCTTCCCGTGCGAGCGCGGACAGGTCCTGGCCCGCCAGACCGTCCGCGCCGTGCTCGGACAGCAGTCGTGCGGCCAGGTGTTCGGACCGGTAGACCTCCGGCGATTCGGAGGGCAGGGTCCGGTCCCAGAACGGGCGGGTCGCGGCGAACTCCGGGTCGGTGACGGGCACGCGGTAGTCGGTTCCCGTCAGGGCCAGGGCGAGGGTGTCCTCGTACGGGACGAGGGTCAGCTCAGGGGTCTGCCTGTTGACGGCGAACCGGTGCCGGCCGAGCCGGATGGTGTCGCCGCCGTCGGAGAACAGCTCGGTGCGGTCCCGCAGCGCGCGCCCGGCCTCCTGGCGGGCGGCGCCGAGCCTGCCCTCCAGCTCCTCCGCCCGTACCTGGTGGCCGAGTTCCCGCAGCTCCTCGGCGATGCGCCGGACCTTGGTCACCATGGGGTCGGAGGCGAAGTACGTGTGCACCTCGTCCAGGCCGGTCAGCGTCGTTGTCCGCCGGACGATCGCCTCCAGGACCCGGCCCGCCGAGCCGGCGAGCTGCTCGGCGCGGCGGGCGTGGGCGTCCTGGAGGGACTGCTTGCGGGCGGTGAAAGCGTCGTAGATCTCGGTGCGCTTCTCTGCGATGTCGGCGAGGAAGCCGTCGTGTTCGGCGAAGCGGGACTCCACATTCTCCAGTTGGAGGAGGAGTCGGCCGAGCTGGTCGTCGCAGTGGTCGGGGGTGTCGGCCGCGGCCAGTGCTCCGGTGACGGCCTGGCCGAGCAAGGCGGACTCGGCTGCGAACTCATCCCGGCCCTCTTGGTCGAGGAGCTCGGCGCGACGGGCGACGAGGAGGGCGCGGGCGCGGTTCAGCGCGCCCATGACGTCGGCGATGCGCGTCAGGATCGAGGTGCGTACGGTGGCGTCGCCGATGTCGAGACCGGCGATGATCTCGCTGAGGGTGCGCAGGCCGGCGGTGTGCGTGTCGAGCCGTTCTGCGACCGGGCCCGTCTCGGCGACGGTGGTGACGGCCCCTGCCTCCCCCGCCAGCCGTTCCGCCTCGGTGTGGTGGGCGGTGAAGGCGTCCTCGCGCTGGAGGAAGGCGACGGCCCGCCGGGCGGCCGAGATGATGTCGGCCTCGATGTCCCGGGCGAGGATGTCGATGGCGTCCGTGTCGGCGTAGCGCATCTCCTTCAGGGTCACCAGGTGGCCTTGTGCCTGGCGGAGTTCGGTGATCCGGGAGATCCACTCCTCGGCTGTGGCGGGCGCCTCGCCCCGGACGCGCCTGACCAGTCCACCGATCCGCTGCGTGGACTCCGCGAGTGCCTCTGCGGCCTGCCGGGTGAGGGTCGTCACGGTCTCGAACTCGTCGAGGACCTGCGCGGCGGTGGCCCGGAGCTCGGTCAGCGGAGCGCTCAGGTCTCCGGCTTCCGGGTCACCGAGCCAGTGGTGGACGTCGCCTGCTCTCCCGCAGGCGGCGACGAGTGCCTCGTACACCTCGCCTGCGGGGGTCAGCTCGGTCGCCTGACGGGCGATCGACAGGCAGTCGGCGATCCCCCGGACGAGATCCGCGTTGCCGATACGAGCCAGCGGACCGTCCCCCACGGGAGCCACGTGGGTGTCGGAGACGTACGGCGTCCGCCAGATCTGCACCGGGTGGACCCGGCCGGGCTCACCCGGCTCTCCGCGCAACACGGCCATCGTCCCGTCGTCGAGCAGCGCGTACCCACGGCAGGCGACCGGATTCGCGATCTCCTTGCGGATCAGGTTGTACGGAAGGAGCAGGCTGTGGCCCTCCGCCTGGGCGTGGAAGACGAAGAGGGAATCCTCCCCGTCCGGGGAGCGCACCACCCGGTCGAAGGCCAGCCCCGACGTGTCGGCCCCGAAGGTCTTCACCGCACCGGAGGACAGGCAGTAGCCACCGGGGAACACGATCCCCTCGTCCTCGGGCAGCCGCAGACACGCCTGCCCGATGCCGTCCAGTCTGACCACGGTCCCGGTAAGCGCGTTGAAGACGAGGTGGCGCTTGACCTCTTCCTTGTACGGGCGGACGCGCACCAGGATCAGGGCGCCCACGACCGCGTACGCGACCTCGGCGTCGGCCAGTGCCTGGAGCGGCTCGTCGACCGGCTCCACGTACACGCCCTCGGCCGTCTCGGCGTCGTTCTCCGTCTTGACGGTGAGCGTCCCGCCGACCGTGGAGACGAAGAGGCGGCCGCCGAGTGAGATGTGCGGGTGCCTGCCCTGGACGTGGTCGTCGCGGGTCGTCTCCACCCAGTCGACATCGCGCGAGGGCGGAAAGACATGGTCGCGTTCTCCCAGGGCGTCGAGGAACCGCGTCTCGCCGGACGGCCCGACCGACCAGCGCAGGACGCGGATGTCGTCGGCCTTCCGCCCGGTCCGGAAGACGGCGAGGAGCCGGCCCTCCACGCGCCTCAGCCGGAGCAGGCGCGCGCCTCGGAAGTACCGGTGCAGCGCCGAGAACTCCCGTACGAAACCGGGGTCGTCGAGGAGGCCGGGCACCGCGTCCTCGGACAGCGGGTTCAGGTCCCGGTCGTGAAGGGTGAAGACGTCGGCGACCGACGGCTCGGCGCTCCCCGCGGAGGCCGGGTGGGAGCCGAACAACAGGACGCCGTCCCCGACAGCGGCGACGTCCAGCAGTACCCCGGCACCCTCGGTACGGACGCTGCCGGTGCCGGTGAGAGACAGTCCACCGGAACCGAAGGCGGCGGTACGGGCGGTGTTGAGCGCCTCGGCGCGCCCGGCCAGTTCCCTGGCCTGCGCCGAGAGGCGGTCGCGCAGCACCGCGTACGTGTCCTGGTCGATTCCGGTGCTCATGTCGATCCGCTCCTTGTCCCGTGATGGATGCGGGTCCGGCGCCGACAACCCCCGTATGCCGGCACCGGACCCGCTGTGACCGCTCCCCCCGGGGCGGTCAGTTCGTGACCGCGCCGTTCAGCGCGGCGGTCTCGGCCGGGGCCGCGGTGGCAGGGCCTGGTACGGGCGCGTCGAGCACGCCGGACTTCATGACCTTCGCCAGCAGGGCGGAGACGCTGAGGTTCTGGACGTCGCCGCTGGAGAGCGAGCCGAGCACCTTGGTGAGGTCCTCGGTGAAGGAACCCTCGCCGTTCAGCCAGGGCCCGGCGAGTGCCTGCGCGGTCTGGGAGTGGTCCATGAAGCCGTCGACGGACTTGCCGAGGGCGATCGACTGCACGAGCCGGTCGAGGAAGACCGACTCCCCGCCGACGATGTTGATGTCGGCGTGCTCCAGACCGGTGGCGAGCACGGTGGCCTGCGCCTCGGCCACCTGGCGCTGCACGTCGAGGCCGGCGAGCCGGATCTCCTTCTCCGCCTCCAGGCGGAGCCGGTACTCCTCGTGGGTGCGGGAGGCCTCGTCGAGCGCGGCCATCGCCGCCGCCTTCTCCGTCAGACCGGCGGCCTCGGCCTTCAGCTTCTCGCCGATCGCGGTCGCCTCGGCAAGCGCCTTCTCCCGGGTGCCGACGGCCTCGGCACGCAGTCGTGCCTCGGTGGCCTCGGCCTCCGCGCGACCCGTCTTCTCGATCGCGTCGGCCTCCTTCTCCCGGACCTGCACTGCCGCGAGCCCCTCGGCGGCAACTTCCGCCTGTACTCCCTCCGCGAGGCGGATCTTGGCGCGGGCGTCCAGATCCGCGGCCTTGTTGCGGGCCTCTGCGAGCGTGAGTTCCTCGGCGGCGCGGTGCACGGCGGTCTGCTCGGCCGCCTCAGCCGCCTTGATGTCCTTGACCAGCTTCTCCTGCGCCTCCGCCTCGGCGGCGATGACGATCGCCTGCCGGGTGCGCTCGGCCTCCTCGACCGTACGGAGCCGCTTGATGGACTCCTCCTGCTCGGCGACCGTCCGGTCCACCGCGATCCGCTCGCGGATCACCTCGGCGATGTCCCGGCGCTCGGCCTCGACCTCCTTCTCGGCGGAGATCCGGGTCAGTTCGGTCTCCCGGTCGCGGGCGATGACTTCGAGGAGACGGTCCTTCTCGATCCGCTCGTTCTCGACGGCGATGACCCGCTCGCGGTTCTTCTGGGCAACCGCGACCTCACGGGCCTGGTTCTCACGCTGGATCCCGAGCTGCTCCTCGGTCTTGAGGAAGGCGCTCTGTGCCCGCAGCCGCTCCTCCTCGACGACCCGAGCGGTCTCGGCCTCCTCCCGGGCCCGTACGGTGTCGACCTCGCGCTTCTGCTTGATCTCCGCGTCGGCCTGGCGCCGCTCCAGCTCCAGGATCGCCTCGCGGGCGTCGACGTTCTGCCGGGTGATCTCCTTCTGCTCGTGCTGACGGAACTCGTTCGTCCGGACGTTCTCGACCGCGGTCAGCTCGGTGATCTTGCGGATGCCCTGGGCGTCGAGGATGTTGCCGGGGTCGAGCTGGGCGAGCGGAGTCTGCTCCAGGTAGTCGATGGCCGCGTCCTCCAGGCTGTAGCCGTTGAGGTCGATGCCGATGATCTCGATGATCCGGAAGCGGAGCTCCTCGCGCTTGGTGTAGAGGTCGGTGAAGTCGAGCTGCTTGCCGACGGTCTTGAGCGCCTCGGAGAACTTGGCGTTGAACAGCTCCTGCAGCGTCTCCTTGTCGCTGGCGCGGGCGGTGCCAATGGCCTGCGCGACCTTGATGACGTCCTCGACGGTCTTGTTGACCCGGACGAAGAACGAGATCCGGATGTCGGCGCGGATGTTGTCCCGGCAGATCAGACCGTCGCGGCCCGTCCGGGAGATCTCGATGGTCTTCACCGAGATGTCCATGACCTCGGCCTTGTGCAGGACGGGCAGGACGACCTGCCCGGTGAAGGTGACGTCGACCTTCCGCATCTTGGAGACGATCAGCGCCTTGCCCTGCTCCACCTTGCGGAACAGCCGGCTGACCGCGAAGAGCAGCGTGAGGGTGACGAGCAGGACAACGGCGACGAGCACGCCGATGCCCACGGTGATGGCATCCATGAGAAACCCCGTGTCGATGGAAGAAGCAGGAGCCGCAGCTCGGGCGGTGTGATGGGAGGGCGAGCCCCGAATGGCGGGCAGGCCCGAAAGGAGTGCTACCTGCGTCGCCGTGTGCGTACAGGCGCGCGGTGCTGTCCGAAGGCGGCGGCTCGGTGCAGCTCGGGTGGCCCCGGCGGACCGGGGACGTCCTGCCGGGACGGCCCGGGTTCATCGGGGAACAGCTTCGCCAGCGGCCGCACGAGTCGCCGGGTCACCCACCATGACGTGACGGGAGCGAGTACGAACAGGGCGAGCGAGAGCGCAGCGAACAGGGGACGCGGCCCATCGAAGAGGCCGAGGAGTACGGATCCGGTGACGCTCACGATCCAGCCGGCCACGATGAACACGGAGGCCGCCACCGAGACAGGTACCCGGCCGAAGCGCAGAGCCTCCGTGTCCACGTCGCCGTCGAAACAGTCGCGCCTCAGGGCACCGAACAGCACCAGCAGCCAGTACATCGCCACGGCGAGCACGGCCGCGCTGAACGACAGCGAGGGGAAGCCGAAGGCGGCGTTCAGGAACTCCCCCATGGCTATCCCCCTGACACGTCTCGGTTTCCGCTTCCCGGCATCATGGCCACGGCCGTGTCCTCCGGTGGAGCCATCCTGAAGCAGAAGCCCCCTCTTCTGCATTGCCGTAACCAGGCAGTCTTTGACGTCTTCTTGATGCCGGTTGCAGGCCCCGGCGGATGGCGTGTCAGTCTTGGCCTCCGCGCGTCGAAGGGCCCTGTGGGTTCCGTACCCTGCCATGCTCGATGTCCCGTATGAGCTCGACGAGCATGTTGCCTGGCTGCTGTACGAGCGCCGCCGGGCCCGCATGAAGCCCCGACCGGGCGGGGGCGAGAGCGCCGCGGCGAGAGCTGTGGGGGGCGACCAGTCGCCGGCCCCGTCGCCCGCTACACGATCCGGATCGACGTCGCCCCCTGCTCCGGCGGCCCTGAACGCTCCCGAACCGCTGTCGGGCCCGCCCTCTGGTCCGGAGCGAACTCGCGTTCACCGCGACCTGCCTCGGAGGGTGGTGGTGTCACCGGGGGCGAGCCGGTCGCCCGACTCGTCCCACGGGACACCATCGAGGATCGAAGGCCTATGAACTGCTGCCTCGAACAGAGCAGTTCGAGAGCGGGAACGGCACCGGCGGGCAGCCTCTCAAGCTGCCCGTAGACCGTGGTCTCGGCGAAGAGAATGCCGCGTTCTACCGCAGGATCCCCACGTCGGGTGGCGGGACGACCTTCGCCACAGGGGCCGTACGTCGTCCAGCCATACGCGGTAGACGCTGTCGAACCAGCCGTCTGTCAGCTCGGTCGGCGTCCGAGGCCGGACCCCCCCAGCAGGCTGTCCCTCGCACGTGGGCAGCCCAGATCACCTCAGCCTACTCGGCGTGTCTGTCCGTTACCGCCTTCAGGGCGGCCGCCGCTTGGGTCACCTCCTCCGGCGTCTTCACAACGAGCCGGGCGTCTCGCGCCGTGCGGATGGCGTCGGAGAGTTCTCCGGCGTCGGGGCTGGGCGGCGTGGTGGACGTCACCCGGTCCAGGACGATCTGCGCCTCCGCGATCGCCACGTCGATGGGCGTGGTGTTCGCCGCATACGTGATCTCGACCGTGCGGAGCCCGTCGAGTACGCAACTGTTCCGCATGAACATGCGCCAGAGGAGGCCGCTTCGGTGGTTCTCGATCGACACCAGGGCGGCGCCCTTGTCGAGTGCGAACTCCTCGTCCGAGACCCACTCGGGCTCCTCGAAGTTCAGCGCGTTCAGGAACCCGTACGTCCCCCACGTCTCGGGGTAGTTGTAGTAGCAGTTGTTCAGCACGCGGGTGACCGCCTCGGGGTCCATAGCGAGTGACCCGCCGGCGCCGTCCGGGGAGACCGTGCCGTCGTTCTCGTGGCTGGCGTTGGCGTACCCGGAGGGCGGCGCGCCGACCTTCGAGCTGTACTTTCCGGTCGGTGTCATACACGCGCTCATACCCCACATGTCGGGGCCGAACGTCTGGAACCCGTGCTCCCGGGCGGCGTACTCCTTGTGCGTCTTGGTGGCCAGGACGGCGTTTCTCCACCAGTCGACGCCCTCCCTGTCCTTCGAGTGGCGGAGGTCGGCGAAGATCTCCGCGAACTGGTACGTGAACAGCGATCCGAACCAGGTGTTGATGAGAGGCGGGTAGGTTTCGCCGTAGGCGGCCTCGTGTCGCTCGAAGTCGTAGAACATCTCCTTGCCGACCGCGTGGCCCGGTGTCGGCGAGCCGGCGCCGAGCACGTACATCAGCTTGGCTTCGGACGAGAACGTCCAGTGGTACTTGAAGCCGGCGATGTTGTCGAAGTAGCTCATGTAGTACTGGTTCTTGCTCGCGTCGACGAACGAGGCCCAGTTGATTCTGCTGTAGAGCTCGTCGGCCTTCGCCTTGACCTCGCCACCGAAGTACTCGCCGGCGACGATCACGCCGTTGAGCATGAGCTGTGTGTCGATGAGGCCGACTTCGCTCCGGCCCGCGTCCTCCCAGCACCACACCGCGCCGCTGTTGCGGTCGTAGTAGTGGTACAGAACGCCGAACCGGTGCTCCAGTCGAAGCAGCGTGTTCAGTGTCGCGAGCGCGCGCGCCTCGGCCTCCGCGCGTGACTTCCACCCTCGTTCGGCACCGACGACCAGCGCCGCCAGGCCGAACCCGGTACCAGAGGTACTGGTGGGCTCAGGAGCGGTCGGATTGGTGGGATCGTGCCTGCTGGTCGCCTCACTGACGAGGCCGAAGCCTCTGCTCCCCTGCTGGGTGTTGGCCAGCTCCCAGAAGTAGTCGAAGCTCTTCCTCGCCTCGCGCTCGAGCACCGTCTCGGCTCGGAGCGGGGCGTACGGTTCGTACTCACCGCAGCGGACGCGGCGCGGGTCAAGACGGGCACCCGGGTCTCGGTCGAGCTCCCGGACGGCACGCGGGCACCGGGCAAGGTGTCCTCGGTCGGCAGGACCGCCACGACGGGTGACGATCCACAGGACCGCACCCCGAAGATCGACCTCACCGTCTCCTTCGACAACCCGAAGAAGATCAAGGGCGTCAATCAGGCACCGGTGGTCGTCCACCTCACCGGAGAGACCCACAGAAACGTTCTCTCCGTCCCCGTCACCGCGCTGCTCGCCCTGCCGGGCGGCGGCTTCGGCGTCCAGGTCGTGGAGAACGGCACGACCAGGGACGTCGACGTCGAACTCGGGATGTTCGGGCAGGGCCGCGTCGAGATCAGCGGCAGCGGGCTCCGCGAGGGCATGAAGGTCGGGGTGCCGTCACCATGAGCACGGTCGTACGGCTCCACGGAGTCACCAAGGAGTACGCGGGCGGCGTACGCGCCCTCGACGCGGTGGACCTGCACGTCGGCGAGGGGGAACTGCTCGGTATCGTCGGCCCGTCCGGCTCCGGCAAGTCCACGCTGCTGCACATCGTCGGCACCCTGGACCGGCCCAGCGCCGGGACGGTCGAGATCGCCGGCCACGACGTGGCCTCACTCACCGACCGGCGGCTGTCGGCCCTGCGTGCCCGCCACATCGGCTTCGTCTTCCAGGCCTTCCACCTGGTGCCCGGGGTCGGCGCGCTGGAGAACGTCGCCGAGGGGCTGCTGTACTCGGGACTCCCCCGGTCCCGGCGCCGGACGATGGCCGCCGAGGCGCTCGCCCGGGTCGGGCTCGCCGACCGGATGACGCACCGGCCGCACGAGCTGTCCGGCGGGCAGAAACAGCGCGTCGCCATCGCGCGCGCGGTGGTCGGGGAACCCGATCTGCTGCTGGCGGACGAGCCGACCGGCGCACTGGACTCGGCGTCGGGGGAGGCGGTGATGGGCCTGCTGCACGACCTCAACGCTCAGGGAGCGACGATCGCGGTCATCACCCACGACACGGAGATCGCGGAACGGCTGCCCCGGCAGGTCCGCATCCGTGACGGCAGGATCGTGGCGGACACGGCGCTCGGAAGGGTCGCCGTCTGATGCCGCGCGCACGCAGGCCGCTGAGGGCCGCGCGGCTCGGGCCCCGCGACGTCCTCCACGTCGGCTCGGCCGGGCTGCGGAGCCGCCCCGTGCGAGTGGTGCTGTCGGCGCTCGGCATCGCCATCGGGATCGCGACGATGATCGCCGTGGTGGGCATCTCGGCGTCCAGCAAGGAACAGCTGATGCGCCGGCTCCACACGCTCGGGACGAACATGCTGGTCGCCAAACCGGGCAAGGACATGTTCGGCGGCGAGGAGATCAGACTCCCGAAGGACGCGGTGGGCATGGTCCGCCGGATCCACGGTGTCGAGGACGTCGGCGCGACCGGGGAGCTCCCGCACTCGGTCCGGCGCTCCGAGAAGGTACCCAAGGGCGATACCGGCGGCATCGCGGTGAAGGCCGCCACGGAGGGGATGCTCGACGTGCTGCGCGGCAGCATGGCCGCCGGCACCTGGCTGAACAGCGCCAACAGTCGTTATCCGTCCGTCGTCCTCGGCCATGTGGCGGCCGAGCGCCTCGGCATCACCGAGCCGGGCCGACAGGTCTGGATCGACGACCGGTACTTCACCGTGGTCGGCATCCTCGACCCGCTGCCGCTCTCGCCGGAGATCGAGCGCTCGGCCCTGCTGGGCTGGGAGGGCGCCCGGAAGGTGCTCGGCTTCGACGGGCATCCGACGGCGGTGTACGAGCGGTCCACGGACGCCTCCGTACGCACGGTGCAGAAGCTGCTCGCCCCGACGATCGACCCGCGCAATCCGCACCACGTGGCGGTCGGGGACCCGTCCTCCGCCCTCCAGGCGAAGGCGGCGACCGAGGGGGCCTTCTCCTCGCTGCTGCTCGGCCTCGGCGGGATCGCGCTCCTGGTGGGCGGTGTCGGTGTCGCCAACACCATGATCATCTCGGTGCTCGAACGCCGCCACGAGATCGGTCTTCGGCGCTCCCTCGGCGCGACCAGGGGCCAGATCAGGATCCAGTTCGTGACCGAGTCCCTGATGCTGTCTGGTCTCGGCGGCCTGGCGGGTGCGGCCTTGGGCGGGGCAGCGACGGGTGTGTACGCGTCGACGGGCGGGTTGCCCTGGGTGGTGCCGCCGTGGGCGGTGGGCGGCGGCATGGGGGCGACGCTGGTGATCGGTACGGTGGCTGGCCTGTATCCGGCGGTACGGGCGTCCCGCCTGTCGCCGACGCTGGCGCTCCAGGCGTAGGGGCGCTCGGCGTAACCCGCCCCGCCTCCGGAACTGCCTCCCGGAGGCGGGGCGGCGCCGTCGCCCCCACCCACCTCGGAGCAAGAAGATCTGAGCGCACTTCCCGGGTGCTGCACTCGAGTTCAGGGCACAACGACATGCACCTCCCGGTGCGAAGGCCCGCGGCTACTTCTTCCAACGAACCCGCCGCAGGCCGACATTGATCTCGGGAGGCACAGCATCGGGGACTTGTCCGGCCGATCATGTGACTACTCCGTGTCCGGGTCGTTCCCGCGGGCAGAGAGCGGGGCGATCCGAGTGCGCCCGACACCTTCCACCAGGGCACGGGCGGGGCCCTGATGCTCGACAGCGGCACGGCCTCGGCCCCGCTCGTGGCGGTGCTGACGGCCGCCGGGCTGCCGGTCTAGCCGCGCGACGACATGCTGCTGGTCCAGCACGCCAAGCTGCTGATGAACCTCAACAACGCGGTGAACGCGCTGTCCGGCCTCCCGCTGCGGGAACAACTGAGCGCGCGCCCGTAGCGGGCGTGCCTCACTCTGTGCCAGGAGGAGGCGCTGGCGGCGTTCGCCGCGGCAGGAGTCCGCCCGGCTCGGTCCCGGCCCGGCCCGGCTCATGCCACGGATTCCGCGCCTGCCCGACGTCCTATTACGTCGCATCGCCGCGGCAAGCCTCCGGGTGGACGTGCATGCGCGGTCCTCGATGTGGGACGACCTGGAGCACGGGCGGGCGACGGAGATCTGCGGCCTCCAGGGCGAGGTCGTGGCCATGGCGGAACGGCACGGCCTGACGGCACCGGTGAACGCGCGGCTCATGGCCCTGGTTCACGAGGCAGCCCGCGTTCCCCTGCCCGATGTCCCTGCGTAAGGGGCGGCGGTCCTGGACTGGCGAAGTGGCCAGGAGCCCTGCTCGCCCCTGACCGGCGCTGACACCGGCACCTCGGGTTCAACGATGCGAACGGCCGCTTCTACCGGCTGTCTCAGCACCGCTGCCCTGAGCCACTGCGCACCGGCGACGCGAGCCTGCTGCGTCCCAGCGACGTCGACGCGATCATCAAACTCTCCCTACGCTGGGCTTTCCGATCACCGGATCGTCGATCCTCAGGCGTCGGCGTTGTCACACCGGGAGCGGCGAAGCGACATCAGATCGCCCGTTCAGCCGGGCGGGCACGTCGCCGTCACTCGAAGACGATCATGGTGGTGGGAGGGCCGGGGACCGGTGGGGGCTGGCGCAGTTCGCCGCTGATCAGTGCGTCGCCCAGTGCATGTTTCACCGCGATGACCGCTTCGCCGCGGTAGTCCGGGAAGCGCGGCGTGGCGAGGACGAGGAGCGAGCCGTTCGGAAGTGGTTCGACGGCGTGGAAGGCCATGGAGGATTCGAGGGCGCGTCGACCGCCGAGGGCTTGGGCGATGTCGGCGGAGATGATGCCGAGCCAGGAGTAACCCCGGAGTCGGGAGCGCCACAGAGGGGTGTTGATGCTGGGAACGCGGCCGGGGCCGCGGGTGTAGCGCTCCAGTTCCGTGGCGCCGCCCGCGTGCTCGTACGAGGTGTGGGCGAAGACGATGTCGAAGCAGTGGGCGGCCCAGCGGATCGTGTCCAGGAGCCGGGTGTGGGCGGCGGGTGCGGTTGACGGGGTGGTGAGCTCGGCTTCGTCGACCGTGTAGAGGAGCTTGACGTAGTCCGGCAGGTCCTCGTCGAAGGTGACCCAGAGGCTGATGCGACGGGTCTCCTGGCCGGTGTGGGGGTCGACCGTTCCGATCCGTGCGCCGGCGGATTCGGGAGAGCGGGCGAGGTGGTCCCTCAGCCAGGGGAGGGCGGCGGCGGTGTAGGGGTTGTAGAGGACGTCGAAGGTGTCCGCCGGGGAGACGTCGAGGAAGCCGAAGACTCCGGTGCGCTGGGCGGCGGCCGATGCGGAGATCTTCTTGGACCCCGCCGCGGAGACGCGCGGGGTGGCCGGCAGAGCGGGAAGGAGCCCGTCCGTGTCGGCGGTGGAGACGCCTTCGGTGAGCCACTGGAAGGCGATGTCGGCCCTTCGGGAAGGGTCGGGCTCGTGGACGGTCAATTCCACGCAAAGGTTGTGGCTCAGGCCTGCGTTCATCGACGCGAATGCGTCCATCGGGGCGTCCTCCATGCTCTTCGTTCGCTCGGGAGTATAGGTCGCACGCCGAGGCGGGCCGCCCCCGTGGGGGCGGCCCGCCTCGTAACCGGGTGGTGTCGTCAGGGAATGGGGTCGGCGACGATCCTGCCGGCGACATAGAGGAAGGTCAGGGCGACCGCGCCCCAGCCGATGGTCTTCGTCTGCTCGGGTGTGGGCTGCCAGGCCTGGATCGGGATGGGGGCCCAGACGGGGACGGGCTCCATTCCCGGGGGAGCCTTCTTGCTCTGGTTCCGGGTCCACCAGCCGACGACGCCCTTGTATTCCGCTCCGGCGCGGTTGGTGTTGGGACGGCTACGGGTGGACTGGGCGACGAGCATGAGGCGTGGGTCGATGGGGTCGACGGTGGCGACCTGCGGGAGTTCCCAGCCCTTGTGGACGGTTCGACCGAACGTCTTCTTCTGCTCGATCTTGTTCAAGGTGTTGACGTAGCGGTCGAGCTGGGCGGGGCCGGCCTCCTCGGCCGTCTTGGCGGACTTCACTTCCCAGATGTAGATGTCCTCGTTGAAGTACATGACGATGTCCGCGAAGCCGTCCCCCTTGGGGCCCGCGCCGGGAATGTGGACCTCGGTCTCGACGCGCACCTCGGGGTTCTTGGCCCAGAGGGCCCTCAGGAAGGCGGCCATGGCCTGTACGGCCGCGTCGTGGCGGAGCTTGTCGGCGGCCATCTCCGCGCCGGTGCGCCCCTTGGTGGGCTTGTCCGTCGTGCCGGTCCCCTGCCCGGTGCTGCCGGTACTGCCGGTACTGCCGGTGCTGCCGGTGCTGCCGGTGCTTCCGCCGCCCTGGCTGGCGCCTGGGTTCTGTCCGTACCCGTCGCAGATGTCCTTCGGGCAGAGCCCGGTGGGGTCGGACTCGGCGATGGGGCTGTTCCCCGCGTAGGCGTAGCCGTTGATCTGGAGCGGGTCGTTCATCTCCATGACCGGGTCGACGGAGACGAACCGGCCGGTGCTCTGGTCGTACTCGCGGGCACCCAGGTGGGTGAGGCCGGTGGCGGTGTCGTCGACGCCGACGCCGAGGTAGCCGCGCTTGTTGGGCCACGAGGACGGCTTGGTGCCACGGGATTCGCCGTAGGGCTTGGACTCCCGCCGGGTGACCGTCTGCGCGCCGGTGAGCTCGACGGCCGTGTGGGCCGTTCCGAGGTTGTCGGTGATCAGGACGGTGAGTTTGTGCCCGGTGGTGGCACCGTTGAGTGCGGTGCGCACCACGTTGGGGGCGCCGGTCTGGTTGTAGAGGCGGGAAGCCCGGGTCACCTTGCCGGTTGCGTCGGTGGTGACCTCGGTCTCGCCCAGGTACAGGGTCGCGCCCGTGGGGGAGGACTCCAGGAGGCGGTTGCCCTCGGGGTCGTAGACGTAGGTGGTCTTGCCTGCGCCGGTGGTGGCCGTGGCGAGCCGGTTCTCCTGGGTCCAGGTCAGGTCCTGGGAGCCGGAGGGGAGATCCCGGTCCGTGGTGTTGCCGGCGCTGTCGTAGACGTAGGTGCTGCCCGTTCCCGTCGGCGTGGTGACGATCCGCTGGAGGGTGTGGGGCTGAGCGATGGTGGCGGGCCCGGTGCCGTTGCCGGTGACGGTCCTGCCGTAGGTGTAGGCGGAGGTCGTGTCGGTGGCGCCGTGTTCGACGAGGGAGGCCCGGTTGCCGAGCCAGTCGTAGGTGAACGACTGCCAGTAGGAGGCACCGCCGGAGGCGACCGTGCCGGACGCCGGTGCGGCGGAGGCCAGGGTCGAGGTCAGCGAGGCGTCGGGGCTGCCGCTCGTGTCGGCCGCGGTGTCGGCCGCGTCCGCGCCGCCCGCGCCGCTGGCTTCGCCGTCGGTGCGCGGGCCCCACACCGTACCGGCTGCGGACTTGCAGCCGACGCCTTTGCCGGTGACCGCGATGTTCGAGGTCCAGGCGTTGACCAGTTGGCCGAGGCGGTCGTAGGTGAAGCACTGGGTGTCCCAGGTGGATCCCGACGCGCCGGTGAGTTCCCGGGCGTGGGAGGAGACCAGCCCGGCGGAGTCGTACGAGTAGCGGCTGTCCGCGATGCGGTGCGGGCCGCTGGTCTCGCGGTCGGTGACGCTCCGTTCCAGACGTCCGGTGTGCTCGTCGATGAAGTTGGTCGACCAGACGCGTCCCGGCTGTGCGCCGCTGACCACACGGAGCGGCTCGCCGAAGGGCGAGTAGGTGACGTCGGAGGTGTACCAGTCCTGGCCGGAGGTGGACTCCTCGAGTCCGTCGCCGTCGTAGCGTGTGACGACCCTCTCCGCGGCGAGGCCGCCCACCGCGGGGAGCGTCACCGCCAGCCGCTTGCCGGTGGGCGTGTACTCGTAGCCGTAGGTGTAGGTGCCGGACAGGCCCTTGGTGGCAGTGGTGTCCGGGATGACGAACTGCTTCCCGGTGGGCCGGTATTCGGTGTCGTAGCCCGTGACGCGGCTGGTGTAGGTGGTCGCCCCCTGGTACTGGACGGAGGCGGCGGGCTTGCCGACGGCGCCGGCCACCGTGTCGTAGGTGAACTCCTTCACCAGGGTGGCCTGGGCCGGGGCCTGGGCCGGGGTCGTGGTGGCATTACCCTCGCGTACGAAGGTGGTCCGGCCGAGCACGTCGTACTCGGTGAAGATCGATTTCGCCGTGGCCTCGTTCGTGCTCTTCACACGCCGGCCGGCGTCGTCGTACTCGAAGAGGGAGGTGCCGGAGTCCGGGTCGGTCTGCGAGACGAGCTGACCGCGCGCGTCGTAGGTGTAGGTCCACGCGTTGCCCGCGGGGTCGGTCACCTTGTTGCGGTTGCCTCGGGCGTCGTAGCCGTACGAGGTGACACGCTTGGCGGTACCGGCGGCGTCGGTGTAACTGCGGACCGAGGAGACGCGGCCCAGGGCGTCGGTGTACGTGTCCGTCACCGGCACCGTGGAACCGGGCTTGTCGACCTTGGTGTAGTTGTCGCCGTAGGTCGTGTAGGTGGCGTACTTGAAGGTGGAGCCGAAGTACGTGGAGACCTGGACCGGCCGTTCCATGCCGTCGTAGCGCGTGCGGGTCTTGCTCGGCACGACGCTGTCGGACCTGGGCTCGAAGAGCGCCGTGGTGGGGCTGCCCTTGGCCAGGTACTTCCCGCTCTTCTCCTCGACGAGGCTGTGGTCGTTGTAGAACGTGTCCACGACGATGCGCCCCGGGCCGAAGGCGTCCTCCTGGGACTGCACCTCGCGTCCGAGCCCGTCGTACAGCGTGACCTGCTTGTGGTAGGTGCCGTCGTCCTGGAGCGTCTCGGTGGTGACGGCGGCGGGCTTGGTCGCGCTGCTCGTGGCCACGGCCGGCTGGTAGCCGAACTTCACGCTCGGCGTCTGGTTCCCGGAGGAGCGCGAGGGAATCCATCCGGCGGTCAGTCGTCCCAGCGCGTCGTACTGACGCCGCGTGACGCGGCCGTTGGTGTCGGTCACGGTCAGCGGCAGCGCGCGGCCGGGGTCGAAGGTGGTGGTGGTCGTGAACTGCCGGCCGCCGACCGTCTGGACCGACGTGGTGGCGGTCACGGGGCCGCCGTCCGCCGGGGTGAACCGGGTCTCGACGGTGCCCTCTCCGGGCTTGGCCACCGTGCGCAGTCGCCCCAGGGCGTCGTACGTGCTCGTGGTGACCAGCGCACAGCAGTTGCCCGCGCCGTCGTTGACCGCGGTCGAGGTGGCCAGACCCTTGACCGGGGTGGCTCCGAAGGCCAGGTGGTCGTAACTGCTGCGGGTGACGCTGACGACCTCGGTCGCCGGGTCGGCGGTGGCGTGACCGGTGCACGGCGTGGCCGTGGTCCTCGTCTGGGACGGGAGTCCGATGAGCCACGCACTGGTGTTGTGCACGTAGGAGTAGGTGGTGCAGCGCTGCTCGCTCAGAGTCTCGCCGGTGCCGTTGGGCTTGACCACCGAGGTCTCCGACCGCGTCGGGAGCCCGTAGGTGGTGTCGACGTCGGTCGTGGTGCGCACGCTCTGCCAGGAGGCGCCGACCGTCTGGACGGTGTCGGTGCGTGCCGTTCCGGTCCGGTACGCCTTCAGCGGTTCGAGCGCCGTCCCGTCCTCGCCCTCGCGGGGGCGCGAGGCCGTCTCCTTCACCCAGGGGAAGGTCAGGACGCGCTTGACGACCCGGCCGGCGGTGCGATCGTAGGAGAGGGTCTCGGCGGTCTGCCCGGCGAACGGGCGGGCGTCGTCCGCGGCGAGGGTGTACTTGCCCGCGGAGTCCTTGACGGCGCCGCCGACGCCGAGGAAGTACCGGGTGGTGGAGGTGGACTGGGCCTGCGGGTCACCCACCTTGATGTTGTTCTTCTTGCCCTTGACGGTGGTGACTTCGCGGTAGCCGCGCCAGTCGCTGTACGTCCTCAGCGAGGGCTTGGTGAACTCGTCGTCACTCTGGCTCCACGCCGGTTCCTTGTACGAGTACTGGGTGTAGACCGGCACGCCGTGCGTGGTGACCTTGTCGGTCTCGACGACGCTCGCGACGATGTACTTGTTGAACCAGGCCTTGGCCGGCTTCTTCTCGTCGCCGTCCGGGGACCAGCGCACGGGGAAGCAGGTCCCGTTGGCGCTTCCCTTGTCCGTCGCGGGTTCGGCCGCGCAGCCTCCCGTGTACTTGACCTCGATGTCCCCGCCCTCTTCGGTGGAGACCACGCCGATGCGGGGACGCGTGAAGCCGGGGCGATGCGGGTCGCCCGCCACGAGGTTGGGCAGCTGGCGGTCGCGCAGCCTGCTCTGCAGGGGGTCGCGGGGGCCCACCTGGTACTGCGCGAAGCTCACGCCGTCGGACGACTCCGGCGTGCCGGTGGTGTCCCCCGGCCCGAAGCCGCGACGGGTGATGGAGTTGAGCCACAGGCCCGGGGAGGTGTCGTACCACTCGGCGGGGAAGGACTGGTGGAGCGTGTACGTGTCCACCTTGCCGAGTCCGGTCTGGCCCGGACGCTCCGACTTGGTGGTGATGGACTCCAGGCGGCGCTGGGTCCAGAAGGAGGGGAACGGCGGGCAGAGGTCGGAGCCGGACTTGCAGTTGAGGTTTCCGGGCGTGTCCCACCAGGGGCGGTAGGCGCCGGGGTCGTCGGTCTTGTCGAAGTTCGTCGCGGCGCACAACTCGACGGACTGCAGGCAGCGCTGCTGCGTGGCGAACTCGACCACGCCCGCGGGCTTGGTGAGGTCGGCGAGCCGCAGACCGTACTCGATGCTGGAGGCGTAGGCGTAGCGGGAGTAGCGCTCGGGCGTCTTGAACTTCTTGCGGACCGCGTAGTAGTTGGTCTCCTGGGTCCAGTTGACCACCATGACGTTGCCGTGCACGTCGACGATCCGGTCGAGACCCCAGCGCCAGGCCTGCTGCTTGCCGGCGCCGCACCGCGAGTCGGCGAAGGCCGTGGCATGGCACGGTTCACCGGGGTGGTTGCCGAAGACCGGCACGGTGGAGACGGAGTTGGTGTCCGCGTGACCCGCACCGACCTTGTTCAGGCCGAAGTGGTAGGCAGTGCCGTCGACGGTGGTGACGACCCAGTACTCGCCGTTGTCGTCGCCGTTGGTACCACCGGTCTTGAGCTCGATGCGCGTGCCGTCGTCGGTGGCCGGACGGTAGGTGTCGGCGTCGACGCGGACCAGTTCGGTGGTCGAGCCGTTCAGGGACATGACGGCGTTGTACGAGACCCAGCACAGGTCGGACGTCTTGTTGTCCGATCCCACGTTGTTCGGCTTGCCCGCTGCCATGTCCTTCGTGTCGTCCTGACACGAACGGTAGCGGCGCTCGATGTGGCCGGGCTCGTAGTTCCAGCCCTCGCCGATCCACGAGGCCTGGGGCGAGGTGACGGCCGTCCGGCCGTCCACCGTCTGGGAGTTGTAGTCGAGCGAGATCTTCGGCGTGGGGCCGGCGGGCGCGATCGGCACGGCGATCGGGTACGACCAGGTGAACGCCCCGGAGGCACCGGTGGTGGCCCACTTGCCGCTGGCGGCGAGCGGGCTCGCCTTGAACGTTCCGCCCGCGCCGTCACCCGAGTCGACCACACCGACGGCGGCCTTGTCGCCCGCCGGGTCGGCCGCTGCCGAGGTGCTCATCAGCTGCGTCGAGACCCCGCCGGCGGCCGGGGCCTCGACGGTCGCGGCAGCGGCGTCGATGGTCGCGGTGGCCGTCTCGGAGTCGGTGTCGTTCTCGGTCGCCAGCTCGGTGTACGCCTGGCACTCCTCGAGCTCCGGGGTGCTGAGGTAACAGTCCGGGAACTGGACGAACTTCAGCCGGGAGGCCCAGTCGGCCCCGTAGAGATTCTTGAAGGCGGAGTAGTCGAGCCGGACGTCGACCGGGACGGAGCCGCCCGCCGGCGTGTCGATCTCCAGGAGGACTCCGTTCACCCCCTGGGCCAGCGCACCCGCGTGGGAGTCGATCGAAACGCTCCAGGTGCCGGCGGGTGCCGCCTGGCCCTCGGCCTGCCCCAGCCCGACGGGCAGGTCCTCGACCGGTGTGACGGTGCCGCCGCCGGCCGCCATGGCAGCCGGTGCGGAGGTGGCGAAGGTGACCTGGCCGGTGTCGGCGCGCGGCGCGACCGAGGTCCCCGCAGGCGCCTCGGCCTGATCGGCCGGGACCTCGACCTTGAGACGGTCCAGGCGCTTCTCGAGGCTCTTGCCCTCCAGCGGAAGGTCCTGCTGGAGGCTCTCCAACTGCACGGCTTCCCTGCCGACTTCGACTCTCGCGGGATCCGGAGGAAGCGCGAGAGCGGGGGCAGGCAACAGCCCTGTGAACAGTGCCGCACCCAGGAGTGCGGCAACGCCTCTTCGGGTGGAACGCAGGCGCGCACGCCTCAGACGACCAGACACGGTGAAGGTCCCCCCGGACCACATTGGGCGGGACCCGAGCTGGACCACGCGTGACGGCAGATGGCGCAGATTCTGTGGCCTCCCTATGAAGATCCGCCACACAACAGGGGGTGGTGTGGTGATCATCACCGCGCATAGGTGGCGCACCCTCCCAGAGCGACCCCAACGCGACTCTTGAACCTATTCAGATGGCGCGTAACTTCCGCTCACTAAAGGGGTATTCAGGCTTAATTACCTAGATTCCCTCCTCAACTCCCTTCATTTCATGCGGTGTTGTCGTGTTTTGCGGAGCCACAAACAGGCCATGCTGTGCCGGAGGGCTCTGTTCCGTCGGTTCGGACGGCTCACCACACCCTTGTGCGCGCCGCGTGCCCTCCCGCGGCCGGGTCGGCGGGCGGGGTGACGGGCACGTCTCGATGGGCCATGATCTGCACGCTGCCCACCCCGCCATGCCCTGCCCACACCCCCGTCGTCGTTCGCCGGCGGTGTCATGGCCGGTGCCGCAGCGCACCGGCGCGACCGTGCTGCCGGCACGAGGGGGAAGGGGAGCAGTCCCGTATGAAGGGCATCTGGCGCCGACGACCTGGGCGTCGCACCATCGCCGCGGCCGTGGCCACCGCCATCGCCGCGACCGGCATCACCTGGGCCGGTCTCGGCGGTGGCGAGGACGGCCACCCCGACGCATCGCCGCCACGGCCCGTGGTCAAGGAGGTCACGACGGCCGTGGCGATGAGCCGGGCCGCCCGCACCGGCAAGCCGGTCGAGATCACCGAGCTGCGCACCCCGAGTTCCAGTACGTTCGCCCGCCCTGACCGGCTGCTTGAGCGACGCCAGTACGTCTCGCCGATCCGCGCGAAGGTCAACGGCTCGTGGAAGCCGATCGACACCACCCTGCGCCGGACCGACGCGGGCTGGGAGCCGGCCGCCACCAACACCCACATGGTGTTCTCGGCGGGAACCGCCCACACCGCGGGCCACGACGACCGGGCCTCGCGCGTGGTCCGGCGGGTCTCCCTCGTACGGGGTGCCCTCGCGCGAGCGGAGGACACGCCCAGCCCGCTGGCCTCCCTCGACATAGGCGAGGGCATCGTGCAGCTGACGTGGCCCGGACCGATCCCCACTCCCATCGTCGACGGTTCGCGCATCCTCTACCCGGAGATCCTGCCGGGCGCCGACCTGGTGCTGACCGCCGACGACGGCGGGTTCGCCCAGCTGCTGGTGGTCAAGAACCGGCAGGCCGCCGCCGACCCGCGCGTCGCCCAGCTCACCTACGGCCTGACGTCGCCGACGCTGCTCTTCCGCGTCGACCCGCTCTCCGACATCGTGTCGGCCGAGAACAAGAACGGCGACGAGGTCGCCTTCTCCCCCTCGCCCCTGATGTGGGACAGCTCGGGTCAGCCCGCGGTCACCGACGGCCAGGTCGGGGCGAGTTCGCAGCCGACCGCCCCGGAGGCGCCCCCTACCTCCACGCCGAGCACCGAGCCGGAACCCACCGCGACGGCCACGACCGAGGTCGACGTCGAGTCCGATGAGCAGACCGACGCCGAGTCCGAGGTCCTGCCCACCGTCTCCGAGGAGCCGGCGCCCACCGTCTCGGAGCCGACGCTTCCGCCGGTCCCCACCGAGCCCACGCCCGCACCCTCCCAGAGCGGCTCCGCCGCCACGCTCGCGCTCCCCTCGCTCGACGGTCCCGGCCCGGACACCCGCGGCGCCCTGGTCGAGGCCGACCTCGCCGCAGACCAGTGGACCTTGACGCCCGACCCGGACTTCCTGACCGATCCGGCCACCGTCTACCCCGTGTTCATCGACCCCTCGGTGACCAAGCACACGCAGAACTGGACCACCGCTTACAGCCGTCACCCCCAGGCCACGTTCTACAACGGGCGCAACTTCAACAAGGGCGGTACGCACGAGGCACGCGTCGGGTTCGAATCCGACTCCTGGGGCACCTCCCGGTCCTTCTTCACCGTCGACTTCGACCCCTCGCTGCGGGGAACGGTCATCTCCAGCGCGAAGCTGCGCCTGCTGGAGACGTACTCCTGGTCGTGCAGCGCGCGCCAGATGACCGTGCACCTCTCCGGGAAGATCAGCTCGAAGACGAACTGGAAGAACGCCCCGAAGCTGCACGACGGGAACCAGATCGCCGCGCGCAGTTTCGCCCACGGCTACAAGTCCGGGTGCCGCGACGCGTACGAGACCTTCGACGTGAAGAAGACCGCTCAGCAGGCCGCCGACGGCAGCTGGAACAGCATCACCTTCGGGCTTCGCGCGGGCAACGAGAAGTCCCAGTACGCCTGGAAGAAGTTCCAGGCCAACGGTGAGAACGGTCCCGTCCTGGTCCTCGTCTACAACCGCAAGCCGACGCCGCCGACCAACCTCGATCTCGGCCCGGAAGCCAAGTGCACGACGACTCCGCCGTACGTCCGCATGGGCTCCGGCACCGTGTACTTCACTGCGAAGGCCACCGACAAGGACTCCAACCTCAAGGAACTCGACTTCGACCTGTGGCCGACCGGCCAGTGGGACACCACCAAGGACCTTCTCAAGGGTGCCGGCACCGTTTCCGTCGGCGGCAGCACGTCGGAGGCCCTTCGCACCACGCCCGCGTTCTCCACGACCAACCTCACCAACAACACGCTCTATTCATGGCGGGTCAGGGCCGTCGACGCCGCGAACGCCACCTCCTCTTACTCCCCCGCCAATACGCCCTGCCGCTTCGTCCTCGACACCGCGGCCCCGAAGCCTCCCAAGGTGCGCTCGGACGTCTTCCCGAACGCCGACGTCAAGGAGAACGGCTTCGCCAATGACGCCGAGGACAGCATCTGGAGCACCGTCAAGTTCGGCTCCCCCGGCACCTTCTACCTCCGGGCGCTGAACAGCGACGTCGTCAAGTACGAGTACAGCTTCAACAACGCCGCCTACAACTTCTCCAAGGCCCGCACCGCCGGTACGTCGCCCAGCGTCGAGACCGCCGTCACCGACCTCAAGCCGCCCACCGCCGGCCCGAACGTCCTCTTCGTGCGCACCATCGACCAGGCGGGCAACGTTTCCGAGGCGACCAAGTACTTCTTCTACGTCACCCCGCGCGACGAGGCCGACACACCGGGCGACTTCACCGGTGACAAGCTCCCCGACCTCATGGTCGTCACAGAGGGCGGCAACCTCGCCCTCTACCCCTCCCTCGGTCAGACCGCGGACATCACCAAGCCCGGCGGCAAGCTCGGCTACTCCATGTCCGGTGCCTATCGCGGCAACCCTGACAAGGACCCCAACGGTGACACCCTGCCCGCCTATGTGGCCGCGCCCAACGGCCACTTCAAGAACAACCCGCTGATCACCCACAATGGCGACATCTACGGCGCCGACGGTCTCCAGGACCTCGTGGTCCGGCTCGGCGACAAACTGTGGGTCTATCCCGGTGACGGATACGGGGCAGTCAACATCGACGAACGCCGGGAGATCCTGCTGCCGGCCAACGCGCCCAGCCCCAGCACGTTCACCCAGATCATGTCGGCCGGCGACATGACAGGCGACGGCAGAGCCGACTTCCTCGTCACGGCCGGCGACGTGCTGTGGGCCTTCACCGGGTACCACGGCGCCACCGTCCAGCAGGCCCAGCAGATCGCCTCCACCCCGTGGAACACCCAGGACATCGTCACCGTCCTCGACGTCGACGGTGACGCGGTGACCGACCTCGTCTTCCGCCAGGACTCCGGACGCCTCCTCCTCCGCAAGGGCAAGCCCGCCGGTGGCGGCGTGGACCTTGCCTCTCTCGCCACGGCGGCAGCCTCCAAGGACGGAACCGACACCGTCTACGGCTCCGCCGGCTGGTCCAGCACCAGCATCCCGCGCCTCATCGGCACCCCCGACGTGACGGGCGACGGAATCCCCGACGTCTGGACCGTCCCCGCCAACGGCAGCGTCCGGCTCTACGCGGGCGCCAGGACCGTACTCCCCGGCTCCGGCACGGAGATCATGTCGCCGAGGAACTACTGGCAGACCCGCCTCGCAATCGGCTGACAACAGATCCCCGCCGGCCCTTGCCCGACGAGTAGGCCGTCGCCCCAAAGGGCGGCGGCCTACTCGCTGCTCTGGCTCCGTCCAAGATGCAACCCGCCGGCGACCATCGCACACCCATCGGAACCCCGTCTGTCGCAGATGCCGGGTTCAACGCTGCGTAGTCAGCACCAAGTCAGCACGGGAGAGGTCGGCAGGGGTACTGACATGGGACTTCAGTCAGCACCAAACCAGCACGGGAGTCGGCACCGCACCACCAAAACGTGCCCGATCAATGCAACCCGGACAGCCCCTCTCCCGGCCCCTCTCGGGCATTCGGCAGGGTCGCGACAGCAGGCCATGGAGGCCGGGCGCACACGGCACACCCGAACTATGGTGTCCCACCACATACGACCCTGACCTGCGCCTTCCTACGGTATGGCGACACCGAATCGTCCCCGCACTTGCCTGGAAGTGGTGCACATGGCCGCCGCAACACCCTCCCCGACGCCACCCAACTCCCTCAAGAGGATCGTCGCCGCCAGTCTCATCGGGACCACCATCGAGTGGTACGACTTCTTCTTGTACGGGTCCGCCGCGGCGCTCGTGTTCAACAAGCTGTTCTTCCCCGAGTCCGATCCGCTGGTCGGGACCCTGCTGTCCTTCCTGACGTACGCCGTCGGGTTCGCCGCCCGGCCGCTCGGGGCGCTGGTGTTCGGGCACTACGGGGACCGGCTCGGGCGGAAGAAGCTGCTCGTGCTGAGCCTGCTTCTGATGGGTGGGGCGACGTTCGCCATCGGGCTTCTGCCGACCCACGCGACCGTCGGCTCCGCCGCTCCGGTGCTGCTGACCGTCCTGCGCCTCGTGCAGGGGTTCGCGCTCGGGGGTGAGTGGGGCGGGGCCGTGCTCCTCGTGTCCGAGCACGGGGACGCGAAGCGGCGCGGGTTCTGGGCCTCGTGGCCGCAGACCGGCGCGCCGGCCGGGCAGTTGCTCGCGACCGGTGTGCTGTCCGCGCTCACCGCGCTGCTCTCGGACGCCGCCTTCGTCTCCTGGGGCTGGCGCATTCCCTTCCTGCTCTCCGGTGTCCTCGTGATCGTCGGCCTCTGGATCCGGCTCTCCGTCGACGAGTCGCCCGTCTTCAAGGCCGCCCTCGCCGCCGCCGAGGAGCGCAAGGCGGTCGGCGGACAGGTCGAGAAGATGCCGCTGGTCGCGGTCCTGCGCCACCACTGGCGGGACGTGCTCATCGCCATGGGCGCCCGCATGGCCGAGAACATCTCGTACTACGTCATCACCGCGTTCATCCTCGTCTACGCGACGACCCAGGTCGGCCTCTCCAAGCAGACCGCCCTCAACGCCGTCCTCATCGGTTCCGCCGTCCACTTCGCGGTGATCCCGCTCTGGGGCGCGCTCTCCGACCGGCTCGGCCGCCGCCCCGTGTACCTGATCGGCGCGATCGGTGTCGGCGCCTGGATGTTCCCGTTCTTCGCGCTCATCGACCGGGGCACGTTCGGTTCCCTGCTGCTCGCCGTGTCCGTCGGCCTGGTACTCCACGGGGCGATGTACGCGCCGCAGGCCGCCTTCTTCACCGAGATGTTCGCGACCCGGATGCGCTACTCCGGCGCCTCCATCGGCGCCCAGTTCTCCTCCGTGGCCGCCGGCGCACCGGCGCCGCTCATCGCGACCGCGCTGCTCGCCGACTACGGCGACTCGACCCCGATCGCCCTGTACGTGATCGCCGCCGCGCTGCTCACGGTCGTCGCCATCGCCTGTGCCAAGGAGACCCGCGACCGCGATCTCGGCGACATCGCGGAGCGGACCCCCCGGGAGCCCCGCGTCGGTGCCGACGTCTGACGGATATCGAACGTCGAAGAGCCTCGTGCCCCGCTCGCTCCTGGCGGGGCACGAGGCTCTTCGCTCGTCACTTCCCCGGGACCGCCGCCGCGAGCGCGTGCAGGCGCAGGGCCAGCTGGATCTCCAGGGCGCGGGCCGGGGACTGCCAGTCGGGGCCGAGGAGCCGGCCGACCCGTTCCAGGCGCTGGGCCACCGTGTTGACGTGGACGTGGAGCTCGTCCTTGGTACGGGCGGGACTCATGCCGCTCGCGAAGTACGCGTCCAGGGTGCGGACGAGATCGGTGCCGCGGCGGCGGTCGTAGGCGACGACCTGGCCCACGGTCCGGTCGACGAAGCCGTCGATGTCCCGGCTGTCCGCGAGAAGCAGCCCGAGGAAGCCCAGATCCTCGGCGGCCGCGCCCTGGCCGGAGCGGTGCAGGAGCCGGAGCGCGTCGAGGCAGCGGCGGGCCTCCTCGTACGCGACGGCGACCTGGTCCGGGTGGTCGAGGGGTGCTCGTACGGGGGCGGAGGCGCCGACGGTGACCGGCTCGCGCAGGGTGCCACCGAGGTGACGGGCCGTCTGGCGGGCCAGGTCGGCGGCGCTCTCGCCGGGGCCGAGCGGCAGCAGCAGGACCGTACCTCCGTCGCGGGCGGAGGCGAGTCCGTGCCGGGTGGCGGCGAGGTGCGAGGCGGCCGCCCCGAGGCGCCGCCGGTCGGCGCTCTCCCGGCGGTCGGCGTCGGTGTCGGCCGCGCCGCCCGCCCGGTCGACCCGGGCGGCGAGCACGACGTGGGGCGCGTCGCTGTCGGCACGGAGCCGGGCGGCGCGCTCGCGCAGCAGGCGGCGGTCGCGGTCGGGGGCGTCGAGGAGGTCGTCGAGGAGTTCGCCCCGTACGCGCTGTTCGGCCTCGCCCGCCGAGCGGCGGGCGAGCAGCAGCAGGGAGGTGACGAGCGCCGCCCGCTCCAGGGTCCGCTGGTCGACGGGGTCGAGGTCGGGCCGGCCGCTGAGCACGAGGGCGCCCAGGCTCTCGCCGCCTGCGGAGACGGTGGCCACCCAGTCGTCGCCCTCGCGGACGGCGTGGCCCTCCGCGCGGCGGACCGATCCGGCGTCCGCCTCGGTGAACTCGACGGCGCCGCCGAGGACCTCGGAGACCGCGTCGGCCACGTCGTGGACGCCGCCGCCGTGCAGGACGAGCTCGGAGAGCCGGTCGTGGACCTCGGAGGCCCGCTCGATGACACCGCTGTGCTCGCGGATGATGTCGTTGGCCCGCTCCAGCTCCGCCAGGGCCGAACGCGTCTCGGCGAGGAGGTTGGCCGTGTCGATGGCGACGGCGGCGTGCGCGGCGAAGGAGCCGAGCAGCGCGACCTGTTCCCGTTCGAAGACCCTGGCCCTGCGGTCGGCGGCGAAGAGGACGCCGATGACCTGGCTGCCGAGGCTGAGCGGCACGCCGAGGATGGCGACGAGGCCCTCGTCCCGTACGGCCGTGTCGATCGTTCGGGTGTGCTGGAAGCGCGCGTCGTCGAAGTAGTCGTCCGTGACGTACGGGCGGGCGGTCTGGGCGACGAGCCCGCCGAGTCCCTCGCCCATGCCCAGCCGCAGCTGCTGGAAGCGCGCGGAGACGGAGCCCTCGGTGACCCTCATGTAGGTGTCGCCCGCGGACTGGTCGTTGAGGCTCAGATAGGCGACCTCGGTGCCGAGGAGCGAGCGGGCGCGCTGGACGATGGCGCGCAGCACGGCGTCGAGGTCGCGGAGTCCCGCGAGGTCGTGGGCGGTCGCGAAGAGCGCGGACAGCTCCGCCTCGCGGCGCCGCCGCCCCTCCAGCTCGGCCCGGACGCGCAGGGCGAGCAGCTTGGCCTCTTCCAGCTCGGCCAGCGCCTCGGGGCCCGCGCCGCTCGCACGGGCGAGCAGCACGGGCCGGTCGTAGGCCTCCGTCGCGGCTCCCCGGGCGAGGAGTTCCAGGTAGGAGACGTGTTCGTGGGACATGGACACAGGGATACCTGCCGAACGTGTGGTCGCACCACCCCTGTGGACAACCTTCACCGCGGCATCCGCAGGGGCGTTCCTCAGTGGGCGGTCCAGCCGCCGTCGAGGGTGAGCGAGGTGCCGGTGATGAACGAGGCCTGCGGGGTGCAGAGGTAGAGGACGGCCTCGGCGACCTCCGCCGGTTCGATGAGCCGCTTGAGCGCCGAGTCCTTGAGCAGGATCTCGGCGAGGACCCGCTCCTCGGGGATGCCGTGGGCGGTGGCCTGGTCGGCGACCTGCCGCTCGACGAGCGGGGTGCGTACGTAGCCGGGGTTGACGCAGTTGGAGGTGACGCCGTGCGGGGCGCCTTCGAGGGCGGCGGTCTTCGAGAGGCCTTCCAGGCCGTGTTTGGCGGCCACATAGGCGGACTTGAAGGCGGAGGCGCGCAGCCCGTGGACGGAGGACAGGTTGACGATCCGGCCCCAGCCCTGGGCGTACATGTGCGGCAGCGCGCCCCGGATGAGGCGGAAGGGTGCCTCCAGCATGACCGTGAGCACGGTGTGGAAGACGTCCGGCGGAAAGTCCTCGATGGGGCGGACGAGCTGGAGTCCCGCGTTGTTCACGAGGATGTCGGCCCCCGCGGCGGCGCCCTCGGCCGCGTCCAGGTCGGTGAGGTCGAGGAGCCGGGGTTCGACGCTCCCGGGGAGGCGGGCGGCCTCGCCCGCCAGGGTCTCCAGGCCCTCGGCCGCCCGGTCGACGGCTCTGACCCGGGCCCCGGCGGCGGCGAGCCGCAGCGCACAGGCACGCCCGATGCCGCTGGCCGCGCCGGTGACGAGCGCGGTGCGGCCGATGAGGTCGAGGGCAACGACCCCGGGCAGGGGGGAGGGGGAGGCGGAGACCGAGACGGATCCGGACTCGGGCTCGGACTCGAACTCGGACTCGGAGCCGAGGGCGGTGATGGGGGCGCTCATGCTCCGCACCCTATGAACCGGCCACTCCCCCACCCATGTGGTCTCCGCCCATAGTTCAGCCAGTCTCTGTGGTGCGGAACCATGCGGGGTCGTCGGCGAGCGCCTTCTCGATCCGGAGGTACGAGAAGCGCTTCATCTCCGGCAGGTCGTCCACCGCGAACCAGCCGACCTCGGTCGACTCGTCGTCGTTGACCCGGGCCTCTCCCCCCACGGCACGGCAGCGGAAGGCGACGTCCATGTACTGGCAGGTGTCGCCGTTGGGGTAGACGACGGGCTTGCGCAGGGTCTCCACGAGGAGGATCCGCTCCGGCACACAGTGCACGGCGGTCTCCTCGTACACCTCGCGCACCGCGCAGTCGGCGGGCTGCTCGCCGGGCTCGACGATGCCGCCGATGACCGCCCACATCCCGTTGTCCGACCGCCGGCCGAGCAGGACCCGGCCCAGGTCGTCGAAGACGACGGCGCTCACCCCCGGCAGAAAGAGGAGCTGGTGTCCGGCCGTCTCGCGCAGCGTACGGATGAAGTCAGGGGTAGCCATGACGCCGACCCTAGATCATCGGATCATCCGCGATCCGAGACCGGCGCCGGGCGCGTACGGAGCGGAGCGCCGACCAGCCGAGGCCGGCGGCCGCGAGTGCCACGAGCAGGGCCTCGGGCAGGGTGCCCATGCGGGTCGCCGGGGTGAGCGAGGAGCGCAGCGGCACCTTCTCGACCAGGACGTCGGGGGTGAACATCTTCGTCTGCGCGACGATCTCGCCGTCGGGGCGGATCACCGCGCTGACCCCGCTGGTGACGGGCACGACGACCGACCGGCTGTGCTCGACGGCCCGCACCCGGGACATGGCGAGCTGCTGGTAGGTCATCTCGCTGCGGCCGAAGGTGGCGTTGTTGCTGGGGACGGTGATGAGCTGGGCGCCGTGGGTGACGGTGTCGCGCACGGCCCAGTCGAAGGCCGCCTCGTAGCAGGTGGCGAGGCCGACCTTGGTCCCGGCGAGGTCGAAGACGCCGACCTTCGAACCGGGGCCGAAGTCGCGGCTGACCCGGTCGACGTTGCTGTTGAAGAGCCGGACGAAGGACCGCATCGGGATGTACTCGCCGAAGGGCTGGACGTGCCGCTTGTCGTACGTGGCCACGGGGCCGCGCTCCGGGTCCCATTCGATGAGGGTGTTACGGAGCTTGCCGGTCGGCGGGGAGACGACCGCGCCGATCACCGTGGGCACCCCGACGGCCCGGACGGCGCCGTCGATGACGTCGGCCGCGTCGGGGTTCGCGTACGGGTCGATGTCCGAGGAGTTCTCCGGCCACAGGACGAAGTCGGGCTGCGGCTCGCGGCCCGCCTTGACGGCCTCGGCGAGCTCGCGGGTCCGGGCGGCGTGGTTGTCGAGGACAGCGCGGCGCTGGGAGTTGAAGTCGAGGCCGAGGCGGGGCACGTTGCCCTGGACGGCGGCGACGATGGCTGTGCCGTCCTCGGCCGTGTCGTCGACGAGCGGCAGCGCGGCGACCGCGCCGGTGACCGGAAGGAGCACGGAGAGCGCGGCGACGGCGAGCGGGCCGCGGGGGACGGTGCCGGTGGCGCGAGCGGCGCGGAACCGCCGGTACGCCTCGTACAGACCGAATCCGCACAGGGCGACCGCGAAGCCGAGCACGGGGGTGCCGCCGACGGCGGCGAGCGGCAGGAAGACGCCGTCCGCCTGCCCGAAGGCGATCTTGCCCCAGGGGAAGCCGCCGAAGGGCACGCGCGCGCGTGCCGCCTCCCCGAGGACCCACACCCCGGCCGCGAAGAAAGGCCACCACGGAAGCCGGGAGACGGCCGCGATGCCGAGGCCGGCGGCGGCGACGAACAGCGCCTCGATCGCGGCGAGGGCGACCCACGGCACCGGGCCGACCTCCGCACCGGTCCAGACGAGCAGCGGGAGCATGAAGCCGAGACCGGCCAGATAGCCGATTCCGAACCCGGCGCGGAGGCGGCGGCCCCGCAGGGTCCAGCCGAGCAGCGCGAAGGCGGGCAGGGCGAGCCACCACAGGGGGCGCGGCGGGAAGCTCAGGAAGAGCAGGAGCCCGGACAGCAGAGCCGTCGCGGGCCGCACGAACCGTCGCAGCGGGGAACCCGGCGCGGGCGAGCCGTCGGCTCCGGACGCGGGGGTGGGTGCGGGGGTGTCGGTGGTGGTGGCGCTCACCTTGCGGAGTCTACGGGGCGTCCCTGTCGACACCGAGGCAGGTGCGGGCCCGGTGACCGGGTCGTCCCCTCGCCGGCCGGCGGGTGGCCGGCACCGGGGCTCAGACGCCCGTCGCGGCGGGCGGACCCGGCGGGGCCGGGTGGCGGAGGCGGTCGCGGATGACCCTGACCGCGGACTCGGCGTCGTCGACCGTGACCGTGAACGTACGGCCGTCACCGAGGCGCAGGACCAGGCCCTCGCCCCGCCGGACGATCACCGCCGTGCCCTTCTCCGGACGCCAGCGGTAGCCCCAGCCGCCCCACTGGCGCGGCGTCACGCTCGGGGCGAAGTCGGCGCCGACGACGTGGGAGAGGGGGATGCGCCGGCGCGGCAGGCCGATGTGGCCGCAGCGGACCTCCATGGCGCGGTCGTCGACCCTGACGGCCACGTGCACGAAGGCGAGCGTGCCGAAGAGGACGAGGAGTCCGGCCGCCACGCAGCCGATCACCGCCATGAGGAGGGCCGCGATGCCGGAGGTCCAGGCCGACTCGACGGCGATCGTGATGCCCAGGGCCATGCAGGCGGCGCCCGCCGCGGCCGCCAGCCACTGGAGGCGGTTGGTGGCGCGGCCGGTCCAGACAGCGGGTGTCCGCTTGTCGGCGCGCTGGTCCCGGGGGTACTGCCTCATGTCAGGAAGCGTACCCAGCGTCGCGGGAAACAGCGCGCCGGAGCGCGCTCGCTCCCTCACGGTCAGTGAGCGGGTGCGGTGGCCCCGAGGAGGCGGCTTTCGGCGTAGCCGAGGGCGGTGGCGGGGAGCTGTCCGGGCCGGCCGCTGAGCAGGACGGAGAGGCCGCCGGTGGGGTCCGCGTCGGGCGCGGGCTCGGCGCCGATCCGGCGCAGCGCCTGCGCGGCGACGGCGTCGGCGGAGCCGTGGAAGACGATCGGCGGCAGCCCGGCCCGGCCGCGCGCCTCCAGGGCGGCGAGGATGCGCTCCTCGACGAGCTCGTAGTGGGTGCAGCCGAGGACGACGGCGCGGACGTCCGCCGGGGTGAGGGCGGCGGCCGCGGCGACGGCCCGGTCCACGGCGTCCCGGTCGGCGTGCTCCACGGCGTCGGCGAGCCCCGGGCAGGGCACCTCGGTGACCTCGGCGCCGTCCGCGAACTCGCGGATGAGTCCGCGCTGGTAGGCGCTGCCGGTGGTCGCCGGGGTGGCCCAGATCGCGACCTTGCCGCCACCGGCGGCGGCGGGCTTGATGGCGGGGACGGTGCCGATGACGGGGATCTGCGGTTCGAGTGCGGCGCGCAGGGTGGGCAGGGCGTGCACGGTGGCGGTGTTGCAGGCCACGATGAGCGCTTCCGGCCCGTGCTCGGCGGCGGCGAGGGCGACCGCGAGGGCGCGCCCGGTGAGGTCCTCGGTGGTACGCGGACCCCACGGCATGCCGTCGGGGTCGTTGGAGAGGAGCAGATCGGCGTCCGGCCGCAGCCGGCGCACCGCGGCTGCCGCCGGGAGCAGGCCGATTCCGGAATCCATGAGCGCGATCTTCACCCGGTCACCCTAGCCGATGGGCCTCGCACACCCGGCGATCTGGGGCAGACTGCGGCGAATGAGCATCTTCGCCTGGTTCGCGATCGCTTCCCTGGCCGTCTGGTTCTGGCTGCTGCTCGGCCAGGGCTTCTTCTGGCGGACGGACCAGCGTCTGCCGCCGGTCGACGAAGGCCGGGGGGTGCGCGCCGGGGGCGGGTGGCCGCGGGTGGTCGTCGTCGTACCGGCGCGGGACGAGGCCGAGGTGCTGCCCCTGAGCCTGCCGTCGTTGCTGGCGCAGGACTATCCCGGCGAGGCCGAGGTGATCCTCGTCGACGACGGGAGCACGGACGGCACCGGCCGACTCGCCGCCGAACTGGCGGAGCGAGCCGAGCGGGCCGAGCCGGTCGAGCGGGCCGAGCCAGTCGAGCGGGCCGAGCCGGTCGAGCGGGCCGAGCCGGTCGAGCGGGCCGAGCCGGTCGAGCGGGCCGAGCGGGCCGAGCCAGTCGAGCGAGCCGAGCCGGTCGAGCGGGCCGAGCCGGTCGAGCAGGCCGAGCCGGTCATCTCCGGCGAGCGCGCGGCGGCCGTCGGGCCGGGCTCGCGGGCCAAGCCCGCCGAGCGGTGCGGTGGGCTGCCGTTGACCGTCGTGTCGCCGGGCGAGCCGGAGCCCGGCTGGACGGGGAAGCTGTGGGCGCTGCGGCACGGTATCGCCCTGGCACGCGCGCGTGAGCCGGAGTTCCTGCTCCTGACGGACGCGGACATCGCCCATGAGCCGGACAGCCTGCGGCTGCTCGTCGCGGCGGCGCGGGCGAACGACCTGGACCTGGTCTCGCAGATGGCCCGGCTGCGCGTCGCGAGCCCGTGGGAGCGGCTGGTCGTGCCCGCGTTCGTCTACTTCTTCGCGCAGCTCTACCCCTTCCGCTGGATCAACCGGGCGCGGCCCCGCGCGACCGCCGCCGCGGGCGGCTGCGTGCTGCTGCGGACGGAGACGGCGGTGGCGGCCGGCGTGCCGGAGGCGATCCGGCGGGCGGTGATCGACGACGTGTCGCTGGCGCGGGCGGTACGGCGCGCGGGCGGGCGGGTCTGGCTGGGGCTCGCGGAGCGGGTCGACAGCATCCGCCCCTACCCGGGCCTCGGCGAGCTGTGGCGGATGGTGTCGCGGAGCGCGTACGCGCAGCTGCGGTACAGCCCGCTGGTGCTCGCGGGGACGGTGGCGGGTCTCGTGGTGGTCTATCTGGTGCCGCCGGTGGCCCTGGCGGCGGGCGCGGTGACGCGGGACGCGGCGGCGGCGTGGGCCGGGGGTGCGGCCTGGGCGGTGATGGCGGGGACGTACGTGCCGATGCTGCGCTACTACCGGCAGCCGCTCTGGCTCGCGCCCCTGCTCCCCTTCACCGCGTTCCTCTATCTCCTGATGACCGTGGACTCCGCCGTGCAGCACTACCGCGGCCGGGGGGCGGCGTGGAAGGGACGCACGTACGCCGGCAATTACGTTTCCCGACACGGGGAGTAGCGCCGTCAATTCGGCGCGTGCGCATCGCCCCCGGTTCCCTCGGATTGACGCCTAAGCATGCCCATGATCACTTCCTCCACGTCTTCCCGGCACCATTTCTTTATCCGCTCTTCACGCCGGGGTACGCCGGGGGCCTCGCGGGGCCGGAACCCGCCGGTAACCCCCTCCGAACTCGGCTTTTACACGATCTTGGTGCTGCGCGCCGCCCGTTTTTGTCACGTTCGCTCGGATTGGGGATCCACCTGTTCACGAAGCCCGTCAAACAACCCTCTAATCAGGCTCCCCATCCAGCACATCGTGGGCTTAACTTATGTGCCATGACCTCCCCCCGCTCCACCTATGGAGGCGGTTACCACACCGCGCCGTCCTTCCCGGACACCCCGATCTACGACTCCCTGGTCGCGGAGCGGGGCACGCCTCAGATCGCCCCGATCCGAGTGCCCGCCGCCTACGACACCGGCAGCTTCCCCGGAAGCGGTTCCTATCTGCCGGCGCTCCCCGCGGCCCTGCCCGCCCTTCCGGCGGCGCCCACCCCGCACCCCGCCCCCGCCTACGGCGGTGGGTACGGCTATCCGCAGCCCTCCCCGCAGATGGCCCCCGCACCGCTCCAGCACGCCCCCACCCCGTACATCCCGCAGCAGCCGGTCGCCCCGCGCGGCTACCAGGGCGGCGGGTACCCGCAGCAGCCCCGCCCGGCCGCCTCGGGGTACGAGGCGATGCGCCCGGCGGCCCCGCGGCCCGTACCGGCTCCGGCGCCCGTCCCGGCCCCGGCACCGGCGATGTATCAGGACCCCTACAACCGTCCCTACCAGGGCGGCGGTTACTGACCGGGGCGGAGGCGACCGCCGAGGGCACCGGCCGACGAGGTCCGGAGCGGCTGGCAGGATGACGGTATGTCCACACCTGTACTCCGCTCCCTCCACGTCCACCCGGTGAAGGCCATGCGCGCGCTGGCCCCCTCGGAGGCCGAGGTGGAGCCCTGGGGGCTCGCCGGGGACCGTCGCTGGGCCGTCGTCGACGCCGCGAGCAAGGTCGTGACCCAACGCCGTCACCCCCGGATGGCGTTGGCCACGGCGGAGCTCCTGGCGGACGGCGGCGTCGCGCTGTCCGCGCCCGGCCGGCGGACGCTGACGGTCGAGGTGCCGTCCCCCACGGCCACGGTGACGATGGAGATCTTCGACAAGTACGTGGAGGCGGTCCCGGCCGGTGACGAGGCGGCCGCCTGGCTCTCCGCGCACCTGGAGACGGACGCCCGGCTCGTCCACATGGACGCGCCCGAGCACCGGCGGCCGGTCGACCCCGCGTACGCGCTGCCCGGCGAGACGGTGAGCTTCGCGGACGGCTATCCGCTCCTCGCCGCCACGACGGCCTCGCTCGACGCGCTGAACTCCCTCATCGAGGACGGCGACCGCGCCCACGAGGGGCCCTTGCCGATGAACCGGTTCCGCCCGAACCTCGTGATCGAGGGGACCGACCCGTGGGCGGAGGACGGCTGGACCCGGCTGGCCGTCGGCGCGGTCACCTTCCGCGTCGCCCGGCCCTGCGGGCGCTGCGTCGTCACCACGACGAACCAGTTCACCGCCGAGCGGGGCAAGGAGCCGCTGCGCTCCCTCGCCCTGCACCGCAAGCGCGACGGCCGCGTCATCTTCGGCCAGAACCTCGTCCCCGAGCACCGCGGCACGGTCCGGGTCGGCGACCTCGTGAAGATCCTCGACTGAGACGCCGCCGGGACTCCGCCGTCCCGAGCGGCCCGGCAGGCGGGGAACGCTCACCCGGGGCACACTCGTCGGAACAGCGGCGAACGACGAGGGGGTCCCCAGGTGCGCGCAGCCACCGGTGTCTGGCGCTGGCGCCGCAATCCCCTGCGCCGGACCACGGATCTGGTCGAGGCGTGGGTCGCCTTCACGGCCGCCGCGCTCCTCTGCCTCCTCGTGCCCCTGGCCGGCTGGGCCGCGGGCTCGTCCGCGCACGGTTCGCTCCAGCGCGCGGTCCGCGCGCAAGCGGAGCAGCGACTGCCGACGACGGCCCGGGTCGTGCGCCTCGCGGACGGATCCGCGAGCGGCCCCCGTACGACCGAGACCGCCGGGGAGGAGCGGCTGCGCCGGTCCGTGGTGGCGCGCTGGACCGCCCCGGACGGCACGGCCCGGACGGGAACGGTGCCCACGGCGCGGCGGCTCTCCACGCCGGGCGACGCCTTCACCCTCTGGACCGACCGGGACGGGCGCCCGGTGGCGCCGCCGATGCCGGCGGGCACGGCCCGCGCGCACGCGACCATCGCCGGTCTGATGGCCGCGCTCCTCACCGGCCTGCTCGTGGAGACCGTCCGCCGTCTCGCCGTACGCCGCCTCGTCCTGCGGCGGTACGCGAGCCTCGACCGCGCGTGGGCCTCGGCAGGCCCCGACTGGGGCCGCGCGGACACCGGCAGCTGACCCGTACCCCCTCCCCCGTACCCCGTAGTGGTGAGCCCTCACGACCCGTCAGCCCTCAGGGGGTGTCGAGCCGATCAGGCCGGGCTCGCGGGGTCTGGCACCGCGCCTCGCCGCGTTGCCGTCACTCGCCATGACTCCCTCCTCCACCGTGCGATCCGCGGCACCGGACCCCACTCCCTGATCCGGCCTGATCGGCTCGACACCCCCTACCCATCGCGCGCGCTACGGTGGGGCATCGGAACAGCGGCGAGGCATCAGGCGGGGGCAGGGCACACCCATGGCACAGGGCACGGTCCAGGTGACGCACACCGGCACATCGCGGTGGCGGCGCCGCACGGGTGAGTACGCCTCTCTCGCCGCCGCCCTGGAGGCCGCGAGCGACGGGGACGTCCTCACCGTCGCGCCCGGCACCTACCGGGAGAACCTGGTCGTGCGGCGGGCCGTCACCCTGCGCGGCCCCGAGGCGTCGCTCGGCTCGGTGCGGATCGCGCCGCCGGACGGAGTGGCGCTGACGGTCCGCGCCTCCGTCACCGTCCAGGACCTGCACATCGAGGGGCAGGACGTCGCCGCGCCCGCGCTGCTCGTCGAGGACGGCACGCCCGAGCTGCTCGACCTGCGGATCATGACGCGCTCGGCCGCCGGGATCGAGGTGCGGGGCGCCGCCCGCCCGACGGTCCGCCGCTGCACGATCGACAACCCGGCCGGGGTCGGCATCGCGGTGGTCGACGGCGCGGGCGGGGTGTTCGAGGAGTGCGAGGTGGTCTCCGCCGGGCAGGCGGGCATCTCGGTGCGCGGCGGGGCGCATCCGCGTCTGGAGCGCTGCCGCGTGCACCACGCCTCCGGCGCCGGGATCGCCGTCACCGGCGAGGGCAGCGGCCTTGAGGGCGTCGGCTGCGAGGTGTACGAGATCAAGGGCGCCGGTATCCAGATCGCGGCGCGCGCCACCGCACACCTCACCGACTCGTCGGTGCACCGCACGTCGGCTGACGGCATCACCCTCGACACGGACGCGGTCCTCACACTCTCCGACTGCGACATCCACGACGTCCCGGAGAACGCGGTCGACCTGCGCTCGCGCTCGGTGCTGACCCTGACCCGGTCGACGGTCCGCCGGTTCGGCCGCAACGGTCTGTCGGTGTGGGACCCGGGCACGCGCGTGGACGCCAACCAGTGCGAGATCCACGACAGTACGGGCGACTACCCGGCGGTGTGGGTGAGCGACGGCGCGACCGTCGTCCTCGACGCCTGCCGGGTGCACGACGTGCCGGACGCGCTGTTCGTCCTCGACCGCGGTTCGCGCGTGGACGTGGTCGACAGCGACCTGTCGCAGGTGCGCAACACGGCGGTGTCGGTGAGCGACGGGGCGACGGCCCAGCTCGACGACTGCCGGATCCGGGAGGCCTCCACGGGCGCCTGGTTCCGGGACCACGGCAGCGGCGGCACCCTGGCGGGGTGCACGATCGACGCCGTGCAGACCGGGGTCATCGTCACCAAGGGCGCCGACCCCACGATCGACCGGTGCACGGTCACCTCGCCCGCCGAGGCCGGTTTCTACGTGTCGGCCGAGGGCCGCGGCACCTTCCACGGCTGCCGGGTCACGGGCAGCGGCGGATACGGGTTCCACGTGACGGACGGCTGCCGGACGAGCCTGCGCAAGTGCCGTACGGAGCGGTGCGCGCGCGGCGGGTACGAGTTCCCGGAGGAGGGCGCGGTCGCGGAGGACTGCACCAGCGACGAGAGCGCGGTCCGCTCCTCCGTGCCCGACGGCGGCGCCGCCCTGACGGCCACGCAGTCCGCGGGGCTCCTCGGGTCGGTTCCCGTGCCCCGTACCCAGCCGGCCGCCGCCCCGGCGCCGGTGGTTCCGGTGCCCGAGGCCTGCTCCTCGCAGGACGTCCTCGGCGAACTGGACGCCCTGGTGGGCCTGGAGAGCGTGAAGCACGAGGTGCGGACGCTCACCAACATGATCGAGGTGGGGCGTCGGCGTCAGGAGGCGGGCCTCAAGGCGGCCTCGGTCCGCCGCCATCTGGTCTTCACCGGCAACCCCGGCACCGGCAAGACGACCGTGGCCCGGCTCTACGGCGAGATCCTCGCCTCCCTCGGCGTCCTGGAGCGGGGCCACCTGGTGGAGGTTTCCCGGGTGGACCTGGTCGGCGAGCACATCGGCTCGACCGCGATCCGTACGCAGGAGGCCTTCGACCGGGCGCGCGGCGGCGTGCTGTTCGTCGACGAGGCCTACGCGCTGTCGCCGGAGGACTCGGGGCGGGACTTCGGCCGCGAGGCGATCGACACGCTCGTGAAGCTGATGGAGGACCACCGGGACGCGGTGGTCGTCATCGTCGCCGGGTACACGGCGGAGATGGAGCGCTTCCTCACCGTCAACCCCGGTGTGGCGTCCCGCTTCTCACGGACCATCAGCTTCGGCGACTACGCGCCGGACGAGCTCCTGCGGATCGTGGGGCAGCAGGCCGACGAGCACGAGTACCGCCTCGTACCGGGCACGGACGAGGCGCTGCTCACCTACTTCACGAAGCTGCCCAAGGGTCCGGCCTTCGGCAACGGCCGTACGGCGCGGCAGACGTTCGAGTCGATGGTGGAGCGGCACGCGGGCCGGGTCGCCGCGCTCGCCGAGCCGAGCACGGACGACCTGACCCTGCTCTATCCCGAGGACCTTCCCGAACTCCCCTGACGATCTTGACGGTCGCCGGCGTTCGGCCCACGCTGGCGGGGCAGGGCAGGCAGCAGCTGGTCGAGGAGCGCGGAGCGCCGCTGGGCGAACGCCGGGTCGGCCTGGTAGTCGGAGTGGCCCAGGATCGGTTCCGGCAGCGGGTGTTCACGGGTGCGGCCGTACGCGACGGGGTCGAGCAGGACGTCTTCGTCGACGGCCGGCCGGTCCGCCTCCGCGGGGACGCGGACGGGGCCGCCGATGGGGTCGGTGGCGCGGTGGAGGTTGCTCCAGCAGTGGACCGTGCGGTGGAGGGACCGGAGCGCCTCGGGGCCGAAGTAGGCGGGGAACCAGCGCCCGTAGAGCCGCTCCAGGGGTGAGCCGTAGGTCAGGAGCGCGACCCGGCCGCGGGTGGCGGGCGGGAGCTGCCAGACGGCGGCCGCGGCGAGGACGCTGCCCTGGGAGTGGCCGGAGATGACGAGCCGGCCGCCGGTGCCGCGGGTCCAGGAGCTCATGCGCCAGGTGAGGTCGGGGACGGCCCGTTCGGCGTAGCAGGGCGGGGCGAAGGGGTGGGCGGCGCGCGGCCAGAAGGTGCCGACGTCCCAGAGGATGCCGATGGTGCGACGGGCCGAGGCGTCCTTGTAGGCGCGGCGGCCCCAGGTGACGAAGAGCAGGAAGCCGAAGCCGATCATCCAGGAGCCGAGGGCCTGGGCGGCGGAGGCGGTGGAGGCGATCGCGGGGTGGGCGCCGTCGAAGGCCCGGCCGGGGACGTTTCCGCTGGCCCAGGCTCCGGCGACGGACGCGGCCCCGAGGAGCAGGGTCGCGCCGGAGACGACGCCGACGAGGACGGGCGCGGAGTCGGTGAGCGCCGCGCGGGCCCGGCCGGACGCGATCTGTCCCGTGCGGACCGGGTCCGGTTCGCACGCGGCGCCGTAGTCGGCCTCGACGGCGGTCCGCAGCCGCCGCGCGTCGAGCACGGTCCGTGCGGCGAGGAGGGCGGCGGGCACGAGCAGCAGCAGGAGCAGCACGGGGATCACGGACGCCTGCCAGCTGAGCAGCACGGGCGGGCCGATCCGGGGTCCGTGCGCCCCGCCGGGGCCGTCGAGCCAGTCGGCGACGCGCTGGGCGACGCCTCCGGACATGACGCCGGCGAGGGCGCAGGCGAGCATGGCGACGGCGGGGCCGCCGAGTCCGCGCAGCGCGGTGCCCGGGTCCCTGCGGGGGCGCTGGAGGAGCAGGGCGACCACGCCGAGGGCGACGACCAGGCCGCCCTGGGCGACGGTGAGGGCGCCGAAGGCGGCGTCCCCGGGGAGGGTCCCGCGGGAGACCCAGCCGGGGCGGGGCCGGCAGGCGTGCACGGCGGTGAGGACGAGCAGGGCGAGGGCGGAGCCGGGCAGCCAGGACACGAGGGCGCGCTCGACGCGCAGGTCGAGGCGCCGCTCGCTGCGGCCCCGACGGCAGACGACCCACAGGACGACGGCGCCGAGGGCGACGAGGCCGGCCTGGAGAGCGAGGCCGAAGGCCGCGCGCTCCCCCGTGTCGTGGCGGGCGGTGACGGTGGCGAGGGCCGCGGCGACGGTGAGGAACCCGGCGGCGGTGTGCGCGCCCCGGAGCCGGGCGACGAGGCGCCGCCCGTACCAGAATCCGGGACGGCCGAGGGCGGGGCGGGGCTCGGCGGGGGTGGGGCTCGGGGGGCCGGTCTCCTCCTGGTCGGCGGTCTCCGTGTCGGCGTGAGCGCCGGTGCGGGCGGCGGCTCGCGTCTCGGCTTGCGTCTGGGCTCGCGTCTCGGCTCGCGTCTCGGCCTTCGGCTCCGGCGCGGGGGCGTCGTAGCCGGTGGGCGGGCGCTGGGCCTCGTACGCGCTCCAGGTCCGGTGAGACAGGTACCAGAGCAGACCGACGAGCGCCGTCGGCACGACCGCGGCGAGGGCGAGTCGGCGCCCCGGCGCGGACCACCAGCCGCCGCGGTCGGCGGCGAGGAAGCCGAGCCAGGAGTACGCGTCGGAACAGGCCGCGGTGCCGGCGCACTGCCAGGCCGTCAGATCGAGCGCGACCTCGCAGGCAGCGGCGGTGAGGAGCACGGTGAGGGTGAGGGCGACGAGCCGGACGAGGACCCCGTACAGCCGGACGAGTCCGGGCCGGCCCTGGGCGGGCGGGCGCATCCAGTGGGCGAGGTTGGCCACCATGAAGGGCAGGAGCAGCAGCCACAGCGCGCGGCTGCCGTCGCCGGAGGTGAGGTTGGACCAGCAGTACGCCTCAGGTACCGGCCGCGCGGCGTACCGCTCGGGGTGCTCATCGGCGTCGAGGTCCTCGGTCCGCCGGTACACGGCGGCGGTCCGGTCGCCGGTGACGCGTACGGTCCTGGGGTCGTCGAGCATGGACTGCGGGGTGGCTCCGCCGACTCCGTGGACGAGGAGTTCGAGCGCCGCGCCCCCGGTCTCCGGGGCGGGTGTGGCAGGGGACACTTAGGGGACTTCCTCTCTGAGTGGGAGGATGCGACGTCGGAAACAGGATCGCGGACGGCCGTGCGACCGCGCACGGTCTCTCACCGAATCCGACACTGATCCCCTCGTCCCCTGCGGAAGGACCGGCCCCGGCGGTGACTGACAACCAGAACCTCCTCGCGGAGCAGCGGCGCGCCCTGATCCTCGACGAGGTCCGGCGGCGCGGCGGTGTACGGGTCAACGAGCTGACCCGTCGGCTGAACGTCTCGGACATGACGATCCGCCGCGACCTGGACGCCCTCGCCCGGCAGGGCATGCTGGCGAAGGTGCACGGCGGGGCCGTGCCGGTGGTCGAGGCGAGCACCCATGAGCCGGGCTTTGAAGCCAAGTCGGTGCTCGAACCGAGCGCCAAGGACGAGATCGCGCGGGCCGCGGCGGCCCTGGTCGCGCCGGGCACGGCGATCGCCCTGTCCGGCGGGACGACGACGTACGCGCTGGCCCGGCATCTGCTCGACGTCCCGGATCTGACGGTGGTGACCAACTCGGTGCGGGTCGCGGACGTGTTCCACGAGGCGCAACTGGCCGGCGGTGGGGGCGAGGTGCGCCGCGGGGCGGCGACCGTCGTCCTCACGGGCGGGGTACGCACGCCGTCCGACGCGCTGGTCGGGGCGGTGGCGGACCGGGCGGTCCGCTCGCTCCACTTCGACCTGCTGTTCCTCGGGGTGCACGGCATCTCGGTCGAGGCCGGCCTGTCGACGCCGAACCTCGCGGAGGCGGAGACGAACCGCTGTCTGATGCGGTCGGCGCGCCGGGTGGTGGTGGTCGCCGACCACACCAAGTGGGGGACGGTGGGCCTGAGTTCCTTCGCCGACCTGGGTGAGGTCGACACCTGGGTGACGGACCGCGGCCTGGGCGAGGGGGTACGCGGCGAGGTGGCCGAGCACCTGCCGGGGCTCGTGGTGGCGGGCGAGGAACCGGCGTGACCCTGTTCCGGGTCGAGCGGACCGTACCGCTGGCACCGGACGAGGCGTGGCGGCGGCTGACGGACTGGCCGGCCCACGGCCGCCAGGTGCCGCTGACCCGGACGAGGGTCCTCACGCCGGGGCTGAACGGGGCGGGGACGCGGTTCACGGCCCGGACCGGGATCGGCCGGCTGGCCTTCGACGACCCGATGCGGGTCGTGCGCTGGGAGCCGCCGGAGGCCGGCCGGCCGGGCGTGTGCCGCCTGGAGAAGTCCGGTCGGGTCGTGCGGGGTTGGGCGGAGGTCGCGGTGTCGGTGGCCCCGGACGGCGGCTGCCGGGTGCGGTGGACGGAGGAGCTCGCGGTACGAGGACTCCCGCGCGCCTTCGACCCGGTCCTGGCGCGTGCCGGGCGGGTCCTGTTCGGCCGGGCCGTGGACGGCTTGCTCCGCCGCTGACGGGCGTCGCGCCCTACGGGCGTCGCGCCCTACGGGCGGAGTTCCGCCGCCACCAGGGCCGCCGCCCTGGCCACGAGCGGGTTGTCGGCCGCCGCGTCCTCCTCGGGCTTGGCCGTCAGGACGGCCAGCAGGACCGGGCCGCCGGTCGGCGGCCAGGCAACGCCCGCGTCGTTGTTGCCGCCGTACCGCCCGCCGCCTGTCTTGTCGGCGAGGATCCAGTCGGCGGGCAGTCCCTTGCGGAACCGTTCGCCGCTGGTGGTGTTGGCGAGCATCCAGCCGGTCAGCCGATCGCGGTCCCGGGGCGTCAGGGCGTCGCCGAGGACGAGGCGCCCGTAAGTGCGGCCGATGGCACGCGGGGTGGTGACGTCGGTGCGGCGCCACGGCTCGGCGGAGTTCAACTCCGGCTCCCAGCGGTCAAGACGGGTGACGTCGTCCCCGATCGACCGGGCGAACCGGGTGACGGCCGCCGGCCCGCCCAGTTCGCGCAGGAGCAGATTCGCGGCGGCGTTGTCGCTGTAGCGCAGGGTCGCGTCGCAGAACCCGGCGACGGTCATCCCGTCGGCGAGGTTCTCCGGCAGCCCGGTCCTCGGTGAGAAGCCCGACCGCCTGACCAGCGCCTCCGTGTAGCGGATGCGCTTCGCCAGGAAGGTGCCGTCGTGGTCGAGGTCGCGCAGGACGGCCGCGGCGGCGAGGGTCTTGAACAGCGAGCACATCGGGAAGCGTTCGTCGGCGCGGTACGCCAGCGTCCGGCCGGTGCGGACGTCGTGCGCGAACACGCCCAGCCGGGCGGCGTGTTCGCCCTCCAGTTCCCGCAGCCGGGTGGCGAGGCGGTCCCGGCCGCCTCGGGCCGTCGAAGCCCGGGCCGTCGAAGTGCGGGCCGTGGAGGCGCTGGCCGTGGAGGCGCTGGCCGTCCCCCCGAGTGGGAGGACGGCGGCGAGCGCGGTGCCGGCGCCGAGTGCGAGCGCGGTGCGGCGGGACGGGCGTGGCGCTGTGGTGGACAAGGTGGTTCCCCTTCCGGTCCGGCGAGATCCTTGTGCAGTCCATCATGCGCGGCGGCCGTTGGCACCCTGTGCCATTGACATGCCGTCAGCTAGGGTTCACTTCCGCGTCCGTCCTGGGGAGGTTCGGTCCATGGCACGCCGACTGAGGCCGGTGGAGCTCGACTTCACCGCACACGCGCCCGTCCGACTCGTCTACACGGCGACCCTGGCCGCACCACCATCGGCCGTCTACCGGTCGGTGGCCGTGGAAGTGGGCAGTATGCCCTCGTGGTTCACCGCCGTCACCTCCGCCGTCCCGACGGGGGACGGGGCGGGCCGGACCATACGGCTGCGGGGCGGAATAGTCTTCGAGGAGACGATCCTCGCCGCCGAGCCCGACGTCCGGTACGGCTACCGGGTGGACCTGACGAACGCCCCCGGCGTCACGGCACTCGCGGAGGAGTGGTCCCTCTCCCCCGCCGGGAAGGGCACGCGCCTGCGATGGACGATGGCCGCCGACGGCGCGGCTCCGTTCCGCCTCGCGCTCCTCCTCGCCCGCCCCGGCGTCGGGCTGTCCTTCCGGGACGCGGCGCGCCGCCTGGACCGGCGGCTCACTCCGGCCAGGCCCCCGTCGCCAGGAACCGCTCGATAGCGGCGCTGTACGGCGTGATGTCCAGGCCCTGGGCGGCCAGCCAGTCGTCGGAGTAGTACTTGTCGAGGTAGCGCTCGCCCGGGTCGCAGATCAACGTGACGATGCTGCCGGTGCGCTCCTGCTCGACCATCTCGGCCACGATCTTGAAGGCGCTCCAGAGGCCGGTGCCGGTGGAGCCGCCCGCCTTGCGCCCTATGGCCGTCTCCAGGGCACGGACGGCTGCGACGCTCGCGGCGTCGGGGACCTTCATCATGCGGTCGATCGCGCCGGGGACGAAGCTCGGCTCCATGCGGGGGCGGCCGATGCCCTCGATGCGCGAGCCGCAGTCGGCGGTCGCGTCGGGGTCGTTGTGCGTCCACCCGTCGAAGAAGCAGGAGTTCTCCGGGTCGGCCACACAGATCCGGGTGTCGTGCTGCATGTAGTGGACGTACCGGGCGATGGTGGCCGAGGTGCCGCCGGTGCCCGCGGTGGCCACGATCCAGGCGGGCTCCGGGTAGCGCTCCAACGTCAGCTGCTGGTAGATCGATTCGGCGATGTTGTTGTTACCGCGCCAGTCGGTGGCCCGCTCGGCGTAGGTGAACTGGTCCATGTAGTGGCCGCCGGTGCGCGCGGCGAGGGCAGCGGACTCCTCGTACATCGTTCGCGAGTCGTCGACGAAGTGACACTCCCCGCCGTGGAACTCGATGAGCCGGCACTTCTCGGGGCTGGTCGTGCGGGGCATGACCGCGATGAAGGGGACGCCGACGAGCTTCGCGAAGTACGCCTCGGAGACGGCGGTCGAACCGCTGGAGGCCTCGATGACGGGCTTGCCCGGCCGGATCCAGCCGTTGCAGAGCCCGTAGAGGAAGAGGGAGCGGGCGAGCCGGTGCTTGAGGCTGCCGGTGGGGTGGGTCGACTCGTCCTTGAGGTAGAGGTCGATGCCCCACTTCTCGGGGAGCGGGAAGCGCAGGAGGTGGGTGTCGGCGGAGCGGTTGGCGTCGGCCTGGACCTTGCGGACGGCCTCCTTCAGCCAGGCCCGGTACGCCGGATCGCTGTGGTCGACGTCGAGGGTCGGCGGTGCGGTGGTCCCCGGTGCCGTGGTGGCCGGCGCCGCGGTGGCCGGCGCCGCGGTGGCCGGCGCCGCGGTGGCCGGCGCCGCGGTCGTCGGCGCCGCGGTCGCGCTGTTCTCCGTGGTGCTCATCCGTCCCACTCCTCGCTTGCTGCCCCTGCTTCCCGATGTTGACAATACCCCTCCCACCTGGGCAAACGTTCCCTTTGATGTCCCATAGGCATCCCTTGTGGCGGGGCTACTGGTGCGGTCACGGGCCGCCCGGCACACTGGTGGGGCAACCGGGTGAAAGGGGTGGACCGGCATGGCGGAACCCGAGTTCAGTGCGCGGGGCGTACGGATCGCACGCTGGCCGCGCGCCTTGACGCGCGCGGGAGAGGTACGGATCGAGGACGGCCGGCTCGCGCTGCTCACGAGCTACGGCAGCGAGATCGACAGCGCGCCGGTGACCGCCGTACGCGCCGGGCGGCCGTGGTTCGCCAAGGCCGACGAGACGGTGGCGACGGTGAACGGGACCCGGTACCGGCTGACCCTGCACCACGGGGACGGCGACGGGACCGAGGAGTCAGGGAGCTTTCTCGCGGCGCTGAGGCGGGCTGCGGGGCGCTGACCTGCCACGGCTCGCGGCAAGTTGCGGCCCGGTCACCCCTGGTTCACGCTGGAACCACCTCACCGAGGGTTCACAGGTGGTGACGTTGTGCTTGGGTCGCCACCCCGCCGTACCGCTGTACCGCATGAGAGATCCGAATCTTCGTCTTCTTCCGGACTACTTCGGGGAGTCGCAGCCGTGATCAGCGAGCCGAGCAGGTATTACGCGGTGGAGCTCCACGCCCTGCCGTCGCGGATCGGACAGGTCCGCAGAATCGTCTCCGCGCATCTGCGCCACTGGCATCTCGACGCTTTGATCGACCATGCCGCGCTCGGTGTCACCGAGCTTCTGACCAATGTCCATCGACACGCGCAGCCGGACAAGCGCTGCACGGTCGAGATCGAGCTGCTGCTCGACCGGCTCACGGTCTCGGTCAGGGACCACGACCCCCGCATACCGGAGGCCGGCACCCTCGTCGACGGTGACATCGACGGCGACGGACTCGACGCGCTCGAGGCGCTCGCCACGTCCGGCCGTGGCCTCGCCATCATCGGCGCGGTCAGCGAGAGTTGGGGCGTCCGCCCGTGCGGCGCCGACGGGAAGGTCGTGTGGTTCACGCTCGCGGCCCCGGCTCCCCCGGTCCCGGTGGACGTGTGCCGGGTCGCCGTGCGGGACGTCCTGCCCGCGAGTTCCTTCCCGCGGTACGACCGGCTCCCCGGCGTCCCGCTCAGCATCCCCGCCGATCCGCTCACCACCGATCCGCTCTCCGGCGATCCGCTCACCGTCCCCGCAGCCGATCCGACGCGCGCGCCCGCGGTGGCCCTCTAGGGGTGATCCGCCGGACAGGGGCCAGGGCTGTCCAGCCGGTCCTCCGGGGCGGCCGGGCCCTCCGGTGTCCTCACTCCGCGGCGATGGCCCGGAGGATCTCCAGGCGCCCGGCCCGGCGGGCCGGTCGCCAGGCCGCCGCGACCCCGGCGACCGAAGGCCGGCCGGTGTCGGCTCCTCGGATCGTGGCCGAGGGCCGGCTGGTGTCGGTCTGGAAGGCCTTCATGCGGTCGAGGACGCGGTCGGCCGTCGGCGCGGCCATCCGGTCGACGAGCCGCCCGTCCGCGAGGAGGACCACCTCGTCGGCGTGGGCGGCGGCGACCGGGTCGTGGGTGACCATGACGACCGTACGGCCGGTCTCCCGCACGGTCCGGCCGAGCAGCCGCAGGACTTCCTCGCCGGAGCGCGAGTCGAGGTTCCCGGCGGGTTCGTCGGCGAAGACGACGTCCGGGTCGCCGACGAAGGCACGGGCGACGGCCACGCTCCTCCTACGCCCCGCGGGCGTGGGGGACCCCCAGCTGCTGACCGCCGGAGAGTTCGCCCGGCCGGTGGTGCAGGCGGTCCCGCAGGCCGACGGTGTCGACGAGCCGGTCGAACCGGGCCCGGTCAGGGGGTCCTCCCGGCGGAGGTCGAGCGGGAGGGTGATGTTCGCCACGACGGTCAGGGTCGGCAGCAGGTTGAAGGCCTGGAAGACGAAGCCGACGCGGTCGCGGCGCAGGAGCGTCAGGCGGCGGTCGTCGAGCGTGGAGAGGTCGGTGTCGCCGACGAACGCGGCGTCGGAGGTGAGGGTGTCGAGCCCGGCGACGCAGTGCAGGAGGGTGGGCTACCCGAGCCCGAGGGGCCTACGACGACGGTGAACCGGCCGGCCGGGAAGTCGACGCTCACCCCGTCGAGGGCCCTGACCTCGGTGTCGCCGCGCCCGTAGACCTTGACGGCGTCCGGGACCCGGGCCGCGTCGGCGGGGGTGTGGGTGGCGGTGGTCATGCCCGACGGCCCTTGGTGGTCGCGGCGCGGCCGAACTGCTCCTCCAGGACGGTGAGGCGCCGCCAGTACTCGTCCTCGTCGATCTCGCCTGCGGCGAACCGGTGGCCGAGCAGGGCGATCGGCGAGTGCTCGTCCGGCCCGCCGTCGCGGTAGGGGCGGCCGCCGCGTCCCGGGCGCCATCCGGCGCGGCGGGCGACGGTGACGATCCCGGCGATGACGACGGCCCAGACCAGGGGGAAGAGGAGGATCCACGGGCCGGGGCCCGCGTGGGCGAGTGTGTTCATGAGGGTTCAGCTCCTCGGTGCGCTGTGGGGATGTGTCCGTGGTTCGAGACTCGCCCCGGGAGGGGGTCCGGGGCGTCCTACGGGCAGCGGCTTCGCGCGTACGACAGCGGGAGTACGGCGGGCGGGTGCGGGGGCCTCCCGTCGGACCTTCCGTTCTGTACCTACTGGTATGTACAGTGCGGTCATGAGCACCCCGAAGACCACCTCCGAGCGGCTCGTCGAAGCCACCCGCGAACTGCTCTGGGAGCGCGGCTACGTGGGCACCAGCCCCAAGGCCGTCCAGCAGGCGGCGGGCGCGGGCCAGGGCAGCATGTACCACCACTTCGCCGGGAAGCCGGACCTGGCGCTCGCGGCGATCCGGCGCACGGCCGACGAGATGGGCGCGGCGGCCGAGGCCGTGCTGGGCGGCGGGGGTTCGGCGTACGCCCGGATCGAGGCGTACCTGCTGCGCGAGCGCGAGGTCCTGCGCGGCTGCCCGGTGGGGCGGCTGACCATGGACCCGGAGGTGATCGCGCATCCGGAGCTGCGCGCCCCCGTCGAGGAAGTGCTCGGCCGGCTGCGCGGCAGACTCGCCGAGGTGGTCCAGGAGGGGCTGGACAGCGGTGAGTTGAGAAACTCCCTCATCCCCGAGGAGATCGCGGCGACGGTCGTGGCGACCGTGCAGGGCGGCTACGTACTGGCCCGTGCCACGGGCTCCCGGGCGCCGTTCGACAGCGCCGTGCGCGGGCTGCTGACGCTGCTCGCCGCTACCTGATCCCCCGGTTCGAGATCACCGGAGGCCGTTCCGTGCACGCGATGCAGTACGAGATCACTCTAGCCAACGGGGCACCCTTGCATAGACGTTATCACGGCCGTTGACCTGCGGAAACGACGACTCCCCGGCCATCCTCCACGGGGGAAGAGGGCCGCGCGTGCTGTCGCTGTGTCTGCCCGGACTGCCACGCTCGGATGCGACGCGCCGAGACGCTGGAGTTCGGCGTCGATTGACCGGATCTCCGCTTCCGCGGCCGTCGCATCCACGTCGATGCCGATGCGCTTGCCGGACAGAGTTTCCATGCGGGCGCGAAGACGGGCGAGTTCAGCGTCCACTCCCGTGTCGGAGAGGCGGACGTCCAGGCGCGGCATGGCCTGAAATGCTGCCGTCAGCTTCGTCTTCAGGGAGCGCGCGAAGGCGCCGCCTGTGTCGCTGCCCTGTCGAGCCGCAGCGCGCTGAGCCGCCTGACCACCGGTCTGTATCGCTTGCGGGAGTGCGGTACCTACCTGACGCACGATGGCGTCAGCCATGCGATCGCCGAGGATGCGACCCGCTTCCTGTCCGACCCGGTCCGCGGCAGGAAGGACTATGCGCCCAGCTTCCGGTGGAAGTTGGGCGCGATCGGCAGAACGTCGACGCCGGCACTACCGACGATGTCCAGGTCTGACGCCATCAGAACTCCACCAACGGGCCGATGTCGGTGGGTTCACGCCGCGCGTCGAGTGCCGCACGCAATTTCTCCATGCCTGCCTTCGCTACAGGCGTGTCCGCCGTAACCGGGGCGGTAGCGAGGGTGCGCTCCAGCCACAGGAAGTCAGCACAGGTGTGACTGCAATGCGCCGTCGGCAACAGCACGTCGCCGACCATCGTCAGCATGGGCAGGAAGGTTGCAGCCGTCGCGTGCACACGGCTCGTTCGGGTCAGCGGGCATCGGTACCTCTCAAGAGTCTGGAAACCTCGAAGGGCCCGCAGCGTTATGGCTACGAGCCCTTCGGGGATTAGTTGGTTACTGCACCTTTGGAACACTTCTGGGCTTCTGACCTGCGGTTTTCGTCAAGCCAGAGAGGGCGCTCCTGCCTAGATCTAGCTCGCTCGCTGGGCGCGATCCACCCTGTCCGGCCCGCGCGCGGGCCCCTGACGGGCCTAGGCGGCCCCTACGGGGCTCCTGTGGACACCGTGGCGGCATCCCCCAGACCCGTACAGACAGAGAGGACTAGCACCTCTACGGTCTTGAGGGTGACCGGCAGGGGGTCACCGGGTGGCCCTGTTGAACTAGCCTTCCTTGCAGCATCGTTGCTCTTCCTGTACGTTGGGCGGCGCGTGTATCGGCTGGAAACCTTCGCACGCGCAACCCTTCCCGAAAGGACGAACTGACTGTATTTGGCCTCGCCGCAATGGCGCAGGCCCAGGAGCTGCCACGTCGGCTCCTAGCTGGAGACTTCACCCCTAGGTGAGGTGTGTCTCCATGCAATACGCGTCAGTGACACTCGGGAGGAAACAGCGTGACGTCCAGCGGCACCACCACTATCTGCGCGCACCCGGTTCGCGACATCATCATCGTGATGCTCGTCGGTGTGGTGGCGGGCCTTCTGTCTTTTATCGTCGTCACCGAACTCGGTGGCACTGCTCTTGATGGCCTCACCAAGGCCGGAACCGCGTGCCTCGCGGTTACTGGTGCGGGCCTCATCGTGCTCCAGTACCTCAAGCGCAACTAACGTCTTCGAGAGGGGCGACCCAGTCGGGTTGCCCCTCCGACGCATGGAGTCCCTCAGCGCTCCATGGAGTAGCCGTTCTCCACAAACGGATTGCGGTTGGCGGTCGGGACCGTCTTCTTCTCGGGACGCCGGCCGTCCTCGTCAAGCCCGTTGCGCTCGCGGTAGAGGGCGGCGCCAGCGCTGACACCTCCTCGGTTGCTGCCGACGTCGGGTCCCTGGTTGCCACCGGAACGAGGCGCGGGCGGCGTCGGGTTCGCTGCGCTGAGCTCAGCGGCGAACGCCTGCGCATCGGCCGTCAGCTCGTCCGCCGTCGCCCCGCGGAGTCGCTCGCTCTGCTCGGGCGTCAGGCCAGCAGCGAGACCGGCGCGGAGCTTGGCAAGCTCCAGCTCTGCGGGGTGGGGCGTCTGCGGGTTCTGCTCGGGTTCCATCTCGATACCTCTCTTCTAATAGCGCCAGACAGGCGCCGTCGAGTCCCCCGGAGTTGCGTTGGCTTTGGGCTTGTCGGGGGCGGGATCGCTGTGGTTCAGGTGCGGCGTCGTGGAGTGCGGGTAGACATCCGGCGCCTTCGGCGTGGGGATAGGCGTCTCGGTCACCCGAAGCGTCACCGGGCCGTGGTCGTCGTAGACGATGGGCGCCGGCGTGGCGGCTTCGACCTCTTCCGCCAGTTCCTCGAACGACCCCGGGACGTAGGCGGCGCCGCTCTCAGCAAGCCAGAGCACCGAAGCAACGGAGTAGGTCTTGGAGCGCGCGGCGTTCCGCACGTACTCCGGCACGTCGTCGGCTCGGGCTCCCCGCGCTTCACCGTGGCCGGCTGTGCGCCAACGCGTGGCTAGATTGCGCGCCTCGTTGCTTCCTGGCAGTTCTCCACGCCGCAGCTTCGGCGTCAGCAACGCCCATTGCGCCGCACGCACGTTGGCGACGTCAGAGACGCACGCCTGAAGCCGTCCCCACGCCTCTACGGCGTCGCCTCCGGCTTTGATGGCCTCCTCCGCGTTCCTGGCTCCGCTGAGCTTTTCGGAGGCCGCGAGAGCCTCGCTCAGGACGTCAGCCAGGCGCCCCGCAAGGTGCGCGAGAGCGTCGGGTGCGAGGCTCTCGAACGCATCGGTTGCACGGTCCTCCGTGAACTCGACGGCGTGCTTCAGCGCGAGTCGCTCCGCTTCCCACGACATCCCGTCCGCGTAGGCCGTCGCCGCTCGCTCGCCAATGTCAGATGGCCATCGACCGGTAGCCGCGAACGACTGGACCGCCTCGTCGATCACGCGGTCTCGTGCACGGTGGGGCTCCTCGCCGGCACCGTGCCGCGCGAGACGTCGCTTGGCAGCCTCGAATACGTCGTCCGTGCGCTTGATCTCCGGAACGGTCGCCAGCGCTGCCGCCAACTCCGGGTTGGTTACTGCCATGTTCGGTTACCTCTCGTTGGAAATGACTGAGCCCCCACCGGTCGGCAGGGGCTCAGGAAGGGGTCTGTGCGGGCGCCTAATTCTCCAGCCGTAGATCGTGATCTTCACGTCTGACCGGCTTGCCGTCGATAGTGGCTGGCCTGGGCGCGGGCTTGGTGGCGACGTCGCCAGCAGGACCAGTCGAGCTGGTGGGCCGCGTCGCGGACGGGCCGGATGACGAGCGTGGTGAACAGGCGCTGGATCTCGTGGCAGGTGAGCGGTATCAGGTCGGCCGGTCCGGGTTGCCGGGTGTGCTCGTCGGCTCGGACGACTGCGAGGAAGGCGTGGGCGAGCATGGCGAGGGTGACCCAGCGGGACCAGGAAGCGAAGCGGCGGACCTGGTGCTCGGCCAGTCCGGCCAAGCCCTTGCCGGACTGGAAGAACTCCTCCACCCGCCACCGTGACCCCGCGACTCTCACCAGCGTGGGCAGCGGCACGGGGGTGGTCGAGTAGCAGCGGTAGAAGGCGAGTTCACCCGTGCCGCGGTTGCGGCGGATCAGCAGCTGGTAGCTGCCGGGGCCGGGGTGGACGAGGTCGATGACGGCCCAGTCGTAGAAGCGGTGTCCCTTCGCCCCGGTCCCGGCGGACAGTTTCTGCCAGGCCCTCTTCGGCAGCTTCTTGGCCAGGGCGTCCGCGCGGAACTTCCCTGCCTAGGTGGTGACTTCGTGGGTGCGGGCGACGGCCAGGACGTAGCCGCAGCCGCAGCCGCGCTCCTCCAGTGCGCCCCGCAGCGTCGGATTGCCGCCGTAGACCTCGTCGCCGGCGACCCACGGGGCTTGGTGGGCCGCGTCCAGGAACCGGCCGATCATGCGGGCGGCCAGCTCCGGCTTGGTGGCGAACACGGTCTCCCCGCCGAGCCCGGCGGCCTGGCAGCGGTCGGGCTGGTCGGTCCACGAGCGCGGCACGTACAACTCCCGGTCCACCGCGGCGTGACCGCGCCGCCCTGCGTAGACGAGGTGGACAGCGACCTGCGAGTTCTCGATCCTGCCCGCCGTGCCGGTGTACTGGCGCTGGACACCGACCGTGTGGGTGCCCTTCTTCACGTCCCCGGTCTCGTCGACCACCAGCACCGCTTGGTCGTCGCGCAGATGCTCCACTACGTACTCGCGGACCTCGTCGCGCACCAGGTCGGCGTCCCACTTGGCCCGGCCCAGCAGGTGCTGCATCCCGTCCGGAGTCGCATCGCCGGCCCACTCGGCGATCGTCCAGCAGTTCTTGCGCGGCAGGTCAGACAGCAGACCGAGCACCAACAACCTCACCCGGCGCCGGGGCTCGACCCGCGTGAACCGCCCCGCGATCCGGCCCATCAGGCCCTCGAACGCGTCCTGCCAGCGGGCGGGATCTATGCTGTGACCTGCGGCCACCGTCTCTTCGTCAGTCCACACAACTCACGATGATCAACGGTGGCCGCACCTGTGTCGGCACAGGCCCTGACCAGCGAAGTCACGCAGTGCCGCTACTGGCTAGACTCGAATCAGGGGCATCTCAAGGTCGGAGGTGACTCCATGCCCGCTATCCTCTTCGTCCGGATCACATCCGGACTCGATGCGCAGGAGTTCGAGCGGCGCCTGCTGGAGCGGCGGCCCCGCTTCCGTGACGTACCCGGTCTCCTGCAGAAGGTCTACGGCCGCGACAGCGCGACCGGCGACGTGTGCGGCATCTACTTCTTCGAGAGCCAGGAGGCGCTCGACGCGTTCCGGGAGACCGAGCTTGCCCGCACCATCCCTGCCGCGTACGAAGCGGTCGAGGTCCGTCGCGAGGTGTACGAGGTGCTCTATTCGCTGCGGCCCGACCGGGGGCCCTTAGCCGAGTCCGGCCACCCGGCGGCGTGACCCGCCGACGACTGGCGCGAGGGCATCAGACCGAGCCCGTGCCAGCCGCTACCAGCGCCAAGCAGCGCAACAACCGTGAAGATCACGATCTACGGCTGGAGTACTAACCGTGTCCGTGTACGCGCTCAGGTTGTCTGCCCAGACCTTACGAACCACGTAACCGTTGTCCGAAGCCCAGCGACGTCCTCGCTCTTCTTGGGCTCGGAATGTCAGCGCCCGCTCCCGCTGACGTGTGATGGCTGACTTGCGCAAATACAGATCGATCTGCTGCATCTGCTCCCCTGCCTGGCGGTGAGACTACATGCAAGGGTGCCCATGCAGCCCTGCCCGCCGACTACGACATGGGGATCATCCGCGAGCGGGTCGCGACGAGGGGCCATCTGCTGGACGCCTTCCCGGGGCTCGGGCTGAAGGCCTATCTGATCCGGGAGCGGGCGGCCGGATCGCCGGTCAATCAGTACGCGCCGTTCTACCTCTGGGCCACCCCCGAGGGCATGAACTCCTTCCTCTGGGGGCCCGGCTTCCAGGGCATCGTGAACGACTTCGGCCGGCCGGTGGTGCAGCACTGGACGGGCCTGTCGTACGAGGAGGGGCCGGCGGCCGCGTCGGCTCCCCGTACCGCGACGCGACGCAGGATCCCGCTCGGTGAGGCGGTGCCGCCGGGCGAGGCGGTGGCGGAGGCGGTGGCCCGGCACGCGCGGGAGGCGCGCCGGGACCGTGTGGTCGCCTCGGCCCTGGCCGTGGATCCCCGCCACTGGGAGCTGCTCACGTTCACCCTGTGGGCCGACGGGCCGTCGACCGATCGAGAAGCGCGCGCCGGCGAGGGCGAGTGCTTCCGGGTCCTGCATCTCTCGGCCCCCGGTCGCGGAGTACTGGGGGCCGGACGGCGCCGGTGGTGACGCGGCCTCAGGCCACGGCGACGAGGGTGAGGTACGTGATGCCGAGGGCCCGCCGGTAGCCGTTGAGCCAGCTCGACCGCTGGCGGTCGACGCGCTCGCGGGTCTCGGTGGCGAGCGGGTGATCGGGGTGGGCGGCGAGCCAGACCTCGGTGTCGTACCGGTAGCCGGACTCGAACTCCTCCCATTCCTCGGCGCTCGCCGTCTCGATCCACGCGGGTCGGAAGCCCGCCTCGATCGCGACGTCCACGAGGGCGCCGAGGGAGAGGTGGTCACCGGTGTGCGCGCCGGGCCACATCCCGGCCAGCTCCTCCTCCGTCGGCGTGCGCTCCCAGAAGCCCTCGCCGAGCACGACCCGACCGCCGGGCCGGACGAGCCGGCGCAGTTCGCGGAGAGCGACAGCGGGGTCGTGCGACTGCTCGGGGTCGCAGAGCGCCTGACTCGACCCGAGGCAGAGGATCGCGTCGACGGGGCCCCGGTCGGTGCCGAGGGCCGACTCCTCGACGAAGAGCACGCGGTCGGCGAGACCGCGCTCCTCGGCGAGCGCCCGGCCGCGGGCCAGGTCCTCGGCGTTGATGTCGATCCCGATCCCCTTGGCGCCCGGGGCGTTCTCCAGGACGCGGAGGAGCAGCTCGCCCCAGCCACAGCCGATGTCGAGGACATCCGCGGGCCGTTCGGCGGCGAGCCGTTCGATCATGCGGGTGGCGCGGGCCTCGGAGAGGGGCCCGTGGAAGGTGAGGCTGCCGAGGCGCGGCGGAAGACTGGAATCGGAAGTGATCATGAGGTGGAACGCTACGTCGTACGCCCTCCTCCGCCCATCGATTTTTGGCCGACACGGCACGGGATACGTCACATTCCACGCGCCCCGCATCCGCCCGTCCGGCCGGCAGCCCCCTGATGTCGGCGATCTTCCACGACGAACCCGCCATCGACGCCCTCGAAGAACTCGGCGTCACCGCGTCCTCCGTCCTCCGTCCTCCCCGCCATGGCTCGGGCCGGTCCGGTCGCGGGGGACGTTCAGGCTGAGTCCCGGCCGAGCGCGGCCAGCGGATCGTCGAGCACCGGCTGCCAGGCCAGCTCGGCGGCCCCCACCAGGCTGTTGTGGTCCAGGGTGCAGGGCAGGATCGGGACACCGCCGCTGCGGCCCCAGAGGCTGCGGTCGGCGACGACCGCGCGGAGGCGCTCGGGGTCGGCGTCGAGGAGCTCGCGGTGGAGTCCGCCGAGGATGATCCGGTCCGGGTTGAGGATGTTCACCAGACCCGCGAGACCGAGACCGAGGCGGTCGATCAGCTCCCCGACGGCCACCCGGACGCCCGGGTCGTCGCGACTGGTCCGCAGCAGGTCACGGGCCTGCTGGAGCAGGGAGACCTCGGGACCGGGATCCCGGCCGGCGACCGTGAGGAAGGCGAGCGGGTCGGTCTCGACGTCGAGGCAACCACGGCTGCCGCAGTGGCAGGGGCGCCCTTCCGGATTGACCGTCAGGTGACCGACTTCCAGGGCGAGGCCCGCACTGCCCGTGTGCAGGCGCCCGTCGAGGACGAGCGCGCCGCCTACACCCCGGTGGCCGGTGGCGACACAGAGGAGGTCACGGGCGCCGCGCCCGGCGCCGTGGCGGTGCTCGGCGAGGGCGGCGAGGTTGACGTCGTTGCCGGTGAAGGCCGGCCCCTCGATTCCGGCGGCCCGCACCCGCTCGGCGAAGATCTCCCGGACCGGCGCACCGGCGGGCCAGGCGAGGTGGAGCGGGTTGAGTGCCGTGCCCTCGGGCTCGGCCACGGCGGAGGGCGCGGCGAGTCCGGCGCCGACGCAGCGGCGGCCGCTCTCCCGGAGCAGCGCGGCTCCCGCGTCGACGACGGCGCCGAGGACCTGGGCCGGGTCGGCGGAGACGGTGACACAGCCGGGGGCCGTGGCGACGATGGTGCCGCCGAGACCGACGAGCGCGGCCCGGAAGCCGTCCGCGTGGACCTGGGCGGCGAGGGCGACGGGGCCCTTCTCGTCGACGGCGAGCCGATGGGAGGGACGCCCCTGGGAGCCCGCGGCGGCACCGGGGTTGGAGTCGACGCGGATGAGACCGAGGGCCTCGAGCTCGGCGGCGACCGCACCGGCGGTGGCCCGCGTGACGCCGAGCTCGGCGGTGAGGACGGCTCGGGTCGGCGCCCTTCCGGTGTGCACCAGCTCCAGCGCGGGGCCGAGCGCGTTGCGCCCCCTGTCCAGCCGTGTCCGGATCGTCGTCGCCTTGCCGTTCATGGGGTGGAGTCTCCCATGATCGGGGCGTGGGGTGTTCCCTGGACGGGGTGCGGGGTACCCGCTGGCCAGGGCCTGTGTCCGCTGGGCGGTCGGGCGGGCACCCCGTCGGTCCAGCCGTGGGGGACGCTCCGGGACCGTATGCGGAGCTGCATGATTCACGGCGCGCACCGGGCCTGGAGAGCGCGGGCTCTTCTTACGCGCCGCGCCACACATCACGCTTCACGTCCCGGACACGGGCTCTGCGCGTCCCTCGGTCCCGTGCGTCACCGAATCGCCCCACCTCCGGAGCGGGCCGGCTCGGGCGAGGGCTGCGTCCTCGCCCGAGCCAGGGGTGGTGTCAGGTCAGTGGGCGCCGAGGAAGGCGCCCTCCGGGCCCTTCTCCCAGCCCTTCTCGAAACACGAGCCAGTGAAGATCGTTCCGTACACGGACGGGACGCCGGTCACCGCGCAGTGCGAGCTGAAGCCCGCGCTACCGGCGGAGAAGTACCCCGCCCCGACTCCGTCGTTGGCAAGCGCGGCACCGGCGCCGCCCAGCAGAATGCCCACGGCCAGGACAGACGCGGCGAGAGAACGCATGACTACTCCTCAAGATCTCGGAATGACGTGCCAGAAGTGCTCGTCTGCCGGTCAAACGCCTCCGGAAAAGGCGAGACACGACGTCTCACTCCAATGCCGGGCAGTCGGATCCATGGGTCACGCGGGTGCAGAAACGATGCTCTCCGGTGGCCCGTTGGGGAGCACCCTCACCACGATGACCTGGCCTTTGTCACCCGAACAGCGTCCACGGCCGTGGACATCACAGTTCGGCGCGGAGGGTGCGGCTTCATCGGCGCCGCCTTCAGGGCACGGGCGGTCACGAGGCCGTCGGCGATCTCGCAGCGCCAGCGATCGGCCGGCGGTGCCCGATGATCAAGAGTCACCTTCGGGTTCGCCCGCCGCGCGCTTGATTGCGGCCGGGGGATCCCCCTATCCTGAGTTTGTGCCGCTACTAAACAAAGTACGGACGGCCGCATCGGGGGGCTTCGGCGAAAACACCGCCACCCGCTCCCTGTCCCGCCTCCGCATCGCCCTGACCCTCTTCTTCGCCCTCGACGGATTCCTCTTCGCCGGCTGGGTGGTCCGCATCCCCGCCGTCAAGCAGCAGACCGGCGCCTCGGCCGGCGACCTCGGCCTCGCCCTCCTCGGCGTCTCGGCGGGCGCCGTCGTGACCATGACGCTGACCGGGCGCCTCTGCCGCCGCTTCGGCAGCCATGCCGTCACCGTCGCCACCGCCGTCCTGCTCTCCCTCTCGGTCGCCCTCCCGGCGCTCACCCGGTCCCCGCTGGCCCTCGGCCTCGTCCTGCTGGTCTTCGGCGCCGCGTACGGCGGGATCAACGTCGCCATGAACAGCGCCGCCGTGGACCTGGTGACCGCCCTGCGCCGCCCGGTGATGCCGAGCTTCCACGCCGCGTTCAGCCTCGGCGGCATGCTCGGCGCCGGCATCGGCGGGCTCCTCGCCGGAAGCCTGTCCCCCGCCGTCCACCTCCTCGGCCTGACGGTCGCCGGCCTGGCGCTGACGGCCGCCGCCGGGCCCGTACTCCTGCGCCACACCGCTCCCGGCCGACCGGAATCCCTCCAGGGAGAGACGGAGAAGTCGCCGAACGCCGGGAAGCCCTCGCGGGCGGCTCGCCGCACGGTCCTCGTCTTCGGCGTGATCGCGCTCTGCACGGCGTACGGCGAAGGGGCACTGGCCGACTGGGGCGCGCTCCACCTCGAACAGGACCTGGGCGCCCACCCGGGCGTGGCCGCCGCCGGCTACTCGGTCTTCGCCCTGACCATGACCGCCGGCCGGCTCTCCGGCACGCTCCTCCTGGAACGGCTCGGCCAGACCCGTACCCTCGTCGCGGGCGGGGCCGTGGCCGCCGCCGGAATGCTCCTCGGCGCGCTCGCCCCGACCGTCTGGGCCACCCTCCTCGGCTTCGCGGTGACCGGCCTCGGCCTCGCCAACATCTTCCCCGTCGCCGTCGCCCGCGCCGGCGCGATCGCCGGACCCGGCGGGGTGGCGACGGCCTCCACCCTCGGTTACGGAGGCATGCTGCTCGGCCCGCCGACCATCGGGTTCCTCGCCGACTGGTTCTCCCTGCCGGTGGCGCTCACCACCGTCGCGCTCCTCGCCGCCGGTGCCGCGGCGATGGGCTACTGGGCGCGGAACGCGAGTGCCAGACCCACGAGTTGAGCACGCGCACGCACGCGGGCTGCGAGAATCCGCCCCATGGAAACGATCACCGGGGGCACGATGAAGATCGCAGAGCACATCACGGCGCTGGAGACGGCCGGGCGGGCGCTCGCGGAGGCGGCGGCCGAGGCCGGGCCGGACACGGAGGTCCCGACCTGCCCGGGGTGGCGGGTCCGGGACCTCCTGCGGCACACGACGATGGTGCACCGCTGGGCCACGGCCTTCGTGGTCGAGGGCTACACCACGTACCACCCGGACGGCGGCGAACCCGCCCTCGACGGCGACGAGTTGCTCGCGTACTACCGGGAAGGCCACGCGGGCCTGGTCGCCGCGCTGCGCGCTGCGCCGGAGACGCTGGAGTGCTGGACCTTCCTCCCCGCACCCTCGCCGCTCGCCTTCTGGGCGCGGCGGCAGGCACACGAGACGATCGTCCACCGCGCGGACGCCGAGTCGGCGCTCGCGACCGGGCCGGGGACGGTTGACCCGGTGTCGGCCGCCGACGGGATCGACGAGCTGCTGTGCGGCTTCCACGGCCGCGACAGCAGCCGGGTGCGTACGCCCGGGCCGCGGATCCTGCGGGTGCGGGCCACGGACACCGGCGACGTCTGGACCGTACGCCTGTCGGCCACGGAACCGCCCCGGACGGAACGGGGCACCCAGGCCGCGGCGGCGGGGCCGGGGGCTGCGGCGGATGCGGAATTCAGCGGGACGGCCGGGCGGCTGTACCTGACCTTGTGGAACCGGCTGCCGGCCGACGCCGTGACCCTGACCGGGGACGATGAGCTCGCCCGGCTGTGGCGCGAGAACTCGGCGGTGACCTGAGCTGAGAGCGGGGCCGCGTCGGGGCCGGGGACCCGGACCCAGGGCGGGGACCCGGACCCAGGGCGGGAGCCCGGACCCAGGGCGGGAGCCCTGACACGAGGGCGGGAGCCCGGACCCAAGGCCGGGGGCAGGCCCAGCCCGCAGCCCCGGAGCACCGCTCTCGGCTCAGGAGCTGCGGTCCAGCATGCGGATCAGCACCTCGCGCTGGAGCGGCCGCACTTCGACATGGCGCGCGAGGCCCTTCTCCGTGAGCTTCACCTGGACACCGCGCCGGTCCTCGGCGCACATCCCCCGCAGGACCAGGCCGTCCTTCTCCAGGCGCGCGACCGTACGCGACAGCGCGCTCTGGCTGAGGTGGACCCGCCCGGCGAGCTCCTGGACGCGCCAGGAGCCCGGGCCGTCGTCGGTCGCGCCCTCGGCGAGGACGTCGAGGACCTCGAAGTCGCCGGCGCCGAGCCCGTACGGATGGAGGGCCCGGTCGAGCTCACAGGTCGTACGGGCGTGCAGGGCGAGGACGTCACGCCACTCGTCCACGAGCGCGCGTTCGGACTGGTCGCTGGCCTTCCTACCGGCCGGCGTGCTCGTGGCGCTCTCCTCCACGAAGATCGGCGGAATCGTGGACCGCTTCGGCACGCCCCGGGTGATCGCCGTCGGCTTCACGCTGCTCGTCGTCGCGTACGCGCTGTTCCTGCGGATCTCGCTGATCCCGCAGTACGCGGCCGTGATCCTGCCCTCGATGCTGCTCCTCGGCGCCGCCTGCGCCCTGGTCTTCCCCTCGCTCAACATCCAGGCCACCAACGGCGTGGCCGACCGCGAGCAGGGCATGGTCTCCGGACTGCTCAACACCTCGATCCAGGTCGGCGGCGCGCTCTTCCTCGCCGTCATCACCGCCGTCATCACCGCGGACGGGGAGGCGTCGCCGTCTCCACAGGCGGCCCTGGACAGCTTCCGCCCGGGCCTCGCCGTGGTCACGGTCATCGCCCTGGCCGGACTCCTGATCACCCTGCCGGGGCTCCGGAAGAAGCGGCGGAGCACCACCGAATCGGTCGTCGTCGCCCGCTCGGAGTCCACGGACGCCCCGGCGAAGGTCGCGGTACGCGACTGAGCCCGCCCACCGGAGGCCGTCACGGACGGGAACACGGACGGGAGTCCGGACGGGAGTGACGGCCTCCGGCCCTCCGGTCCTCCGGCCCTCCGGTCCTCCGCTCAGCCCAGCCAACCGGGCCGCACGAGGCCGGACTCGTAGGCGAGGACCACGAGTTGGGCCCGGTCCCGGGCCCCCAGTTTCACCATCGCGCGGCTCACATGGGTCTTCGCGGTGAGCGGACTGACGACCAGCCGACGGGCGATCTCCTCATTCGAGAGGCCGATCCCCACGAGCGCCATCACCTCCCGCTCCCGTTCGGTCAGCGCGCCGAGCGCGGCCGTGGCCGCCGGGGCCTTGGAGCGGGCCGCGAACTCCTCGATCAGCCGCCGCGTCACGCCCGGCGAGAGCAGCGCGTCCCCGTGGACGACCGCCCGCACCGCCCGCAGCAGCTCCTCCGGTTCGGTGTCCTTCACGAGGAAGCCGGAGGCGCCGGCGCGGAGCGACTCGAAGACGTACTCGTCGAGTTCGAAGGTGGTCAGCATCACGACCCGGACCTCGGCGAGGTCCGGGTCGTCCGTGATGCGCCGGGTGGCGTCGAGCCCGTCGAGCCCCGGCATCCGGATGTCCATGAGGACGACGTCGGGGCGCAGCGCCCGCACCCGCTCCACGGCCTCGCCGCCGTCCGCGGCCTCCCCCGCCACCTCGATGTCCGGCTGGGCGTCGAGCAGGGCCCGGAACCCCGCACGGACCAAGGCCTGGTCGTCGGCGAGCAACACACGGATCACGGGGTCTCCTCGGAACTGGGCGGACTGAGCGGGAGAACGGCGTGTACGCGGAAGCCGCCGTCGGGCCGGACGGCCGCCTCGATCGTGCCACCGAGCGCGGCGGCCCGCTCCCGCATTCCGGCAAGTCCGTTGCCGCTGCCGCCCGCCTCGGTGCCGGTGGCCGGGCCGTCGTCGTCGACGCGCAGGTCGAGGCGGGCGGGGCCGTGCGCGATCTCCACCCGGGCGGTGCGGGAACCGGAGTGCCGGACCACGTTGGTGAGCGCCTCCTGCACGATCCGGAAAGCCGCGAGGTCGGCGCCGGGAGGCAGGGCCGCGGTGGGCGGGCCGCTCGCCGTGACGGTGACGGTGAGACCGGCGGCGGCGGCCTGTTCGACGAGTTCGGGGAGGCGGCCGAGGCCGGGGGCCGGGGCGCGCGGGGCGGCGCCGGGGGTACGGAGGGTGTCGAGGACCTGCCGCACCTCGCCGAGCGCCTCCTTGCTGGCGGCCTTGATGGTGGTCAGCGCGGTGCGGGCCTGCTCGGGGTCGGCGTCGAGCAGGGCGAGGCCGACCCCCGCCTGCACGTTGATCACGGAGATCGAGTGGGCGAGCACGTCGTGGAGTTCGCGGGCGATGCGGAGCCGCTCCTCGTCGGCGCGGCGCCGCTCTGCGGCGGCACGCTCGGCCCGCTGCTGCGCCCACTGCTCGCGCCGCACCCGTACGAGCTCGGAGGCGGCGAGCACGGCGACGGCGAAGGCGCCCGCGGGCAGCTCCTGTCCCCAGGGCGCGGGACCGTCGCCGGCCGGGGGCAGCCATCGGTACAGCCAGTGCGAGAGCAGCAGGTGGCCCGCCCACAGCAGGCCCAGGGCGCACCCGGCGGCGGTCCGGTGACCGTGGACGACGGCGGCGAAGCAGGCCACGGCGACCAGGACGAAGACCGGGCCGTACGGGTAACCGGCCGCCAGGTAGGCGAGGGTGACGGCCGTGACGCCGAACACCACGGGAACGGGCCACCGGTGACGGAGCACCAGCGGCGCCGTCCCGAGGAGCAGCAGGGCCCGCCCGAGGGCGTCGAGCGTCTCCCGGTCGGGCTGGTTCCGTGCGGCGAAGCCGGTCCCGGCCATGACGAACACGGCGATCACCAGCGTGGACCGCCACGGCAGCCCGGCCGGGCCCCGGTCGCCGGCCCACCATCCCCACGGCGCCCGGCCAGGGCCTCCGACACCGCGCCCGGCGGTCCGCTCCTCGTCCATACCCGCCACGCTAGCCGGGCCCGCCGCACGAGGACGTCAGCCGAGCGGATTGGCTGCCTGTACTCCCGCCGGAGTATGCGGGGGGGGTACGGGAGCGGGGTACGGGCCGGGGGACGGGCCGGGGGATGGGAGCGGGGTACGGGGCCGGGTACGGGAGCGGGCGCTCAGGCGCGGGGAAGGAGGCCCACGTCCTGGCCCAGGCGGCGGGCGGCCGTCGTGAAGAAGGCGTCGCGGTCCTCGACGAGGCGGTGGAACTGGCCGAAGACCTCGAAGGAGACCAGGCCGAACAGCTGCGACCAGGCCGCCACGAGGGCGACGACGAGCGCCGGGGGGAGGTCCGGGGCCATGTCGGCGGCGATGCGGACGGCTTCGGGACGGACGGCGTCCGGCAGCGGGGGAAGCGCGACGCCCTCGCCCTCGTGGGCCTCGCGGGCGATGCCGACGAGGACGAGACCGACGCGGGCGGCGGGGGCGTTGGTGTCCTGGGGTGCGGTGTAGCCGGGGACGGGCGAACCATAGATCAGGGCGTACTCGTGCGGGTGCGCGACGGCCCAGGCGCGGACGGCCCGGCAGACCGCGGTCCAGCGGACGAGCGGACGCTGCCCGGCGGTCTCTCCGGCGGCGCCTTCGGCGGCGGCTCCGACGGCGTCGTAGGCGTCGACGATGAGGGCGGTCAGCAGTTCGTCGCGACTGGGGAAGTACCGGTAGAGCGCGGAGGACACCATGCCCAGCTCACGGGCGACGGCGCGCAACGACAGTTTGGCGGCGCCCTCGGCGGCGAGCTGGGTACGGGCCTCGGCCTTGATGGCCGCGGTGATCTCGACACGTGCGCGGGCGCGGGCTCCTCTAACGGTTGTCATGGTGAGCAGTGTGCCATTCGCAGAGCACCGACCCGAAACGAGAGCACTGCTCTTGCATGAGAGCGCCGCTCCGTGCAGACTGGAAGCAAGCGAGAGCAGTGCTCACGCTTCACACCCACCGTTCCGCAGGAGGAACCCATGTCCGCTCAGCCCGCCGCCCACGTCATGAAGCCCGGCTGGTTCACGGTCAACGTCCTCAACCGCGCCGTCTCGTGGATGACCCGTCGGGGCATCAGCGTCTGGGGCTCCCGTGTCCTCGCGGTCCGCGGCCGCAAGAGCGGCGAATGGCGCCGCACCCCCGTCAACCTCCTGACGGTGGACGGCGCCCAGTATCTGGTGGCCCCGCGCGGCCACGTCCAGTGGACCCACAACATGCGGGCCGCCGGCGGCGGACAGCTGCACCTCGGCAAGCGCGCCGAGGGCTTCACCGCCGTGGAGCTGGCCGACGACGACAAGCCCGCGCTCCTGCGCGCCTACCTCAAGCGCTGGAAGGCCGAGGTCGGCGTCTTCTTCGCCGGGGTCGGCCCCGACTCCTCCGACGAGGAACTCCGTGCCATCGCGCCGAAGCACCCCGTCTTCCGCATCACGACGACGGGCCCCGCCGCCCCGGCCGTGTGAACAGGCCGGGGCAGCGGAGCCCGTACGCGTCGCCGACGCCGACGATCGTGCTGTCGGCGAACCGTCAGATCTGCTCCGCGGTCTCCGAAGCCGCCGACGTCGGGCCGTCCGCCGTCGGCTCCGGCACCGCCCCCGACACGGACTCCGACTCCGACTCCGCCCCCGACTCGATCCCCGTCTCCGCCTCGGAGTCGGACTCGGACGCCGATTCCGACTCCGCGCGCTCGCGCGCGGTGACGCCCCGGCCGGCGGGGCCGACGCCGGAGGAGGTGTCCATCCTCTTGTCCAGGATGTCCAGCGCGCGCCGGGCCAGGCCGTTCGAGCGGACCATGCCGCCGAGGGTGGCGGAGCCCCTGGTGATGTCGGCGAAGGCGTTCCACGCGGGGCGGAACCCCGTGATCGTGGCGTGCAGCAGCCCCGGGCGCCGCTCGAAGAGCGCGAGCATCCGCCGCCCGACCGCCATCTCCACACCGAGACCGGCCTTGATGGCGAACGCGTAGTTCAGGGCCTGTCGCCGGGCGTCGACCGCGTCGTTCGCCTCCGCGACCCGTACCGCCCACTCCCCCGCGAGCCGCCCCGAGCGGAGCGCGTACGAGATGCCCTCGCGCGTCCACGGCTCCAGCAGCCCGGCCGCGTCGCCACAGACGAGGACCCGGCCGCGGGAGAGCGGCGAGTCGTCGGCGCGGCAGCGCGTCAGGTGCCCGGAGGAGATCGTGGGCTCGAAGCCGGCGAGGCCGAGCCGGGCGACGAAGTCCTCCATGTACCGCTTGGTGGCGGCGCCCTCGCCGCGCGCCGAGATGACGCCGACGGTCAGCGTGTCGCCCTTGGGGAAGACCCACCCGTAACTGCCCGGCATCGGACCCCAGTCGATGAGGACGCGGCCCTTCCAGTCCTCGGCCACGGACGGCGGCACCGGGATCTCCGCCTCCAGGCCCAGGTCGACCTGACCGAGCTTCACCCCTACATGCGCTCCTATGCGGCTGGCACTGCCGTCGGCACCGACGACCGCGCGCGCGAGGACGGTCTCGCCGTCGGCCAGGACGACGGCGACGGTCCGCCGGTCCGGCACGGAGGGGCCGTGCTGCTCCACCCGGCTCACCGTGGCGCCGGTGCGCAGCTCCGCGCCCGCCTTCTGCGCGTGCTCGACGAGCTGGGCGTCGAACTCCGGGCGGTTGATGAGCCCGAAGAGCATCCGGCGCGAGCGGCGGGTGCGGGCGAAGCGGCCGTCGAGGGAGAAGGTGACGGCGTGCACCCGGTCCTGGAGGGGCAGTTCGAAGCCGGGCGGGAGGGAGTCCCGGGAGGGGCCGATGATGCCGCCGCCGCAGGTCTTGTACCGGGGCAGCTCCGACTTCTCCAGGAGCAGGACCCGGCGGCCCGCGACCGCCGCCGCGTAGGCCGCGGAGGCGCCGGCCGGGCCCGCGCCGACCACGACCACGTCCCAGACCTCCGCCTCCTCGTTCGCGCCGGTGTCGGCGGCGGTGGCCGTGACATCGGGCGCGGGGGTGCCGGCGGGGGTGGGGGTGGCGTCGGCGGTGGCGATGTCGTCGGCGGCAGCGTCGGCGGCGTCGACAAACTCGGCGGCGTCGTCAGCGTTGGCGGCGTTCTCGGGACCGGCGTTCTCTGCGTGCTCGCTGCTCACGATGTGCTTCTGCTCCTGATCCGACCGGTGGTCTGCTCTCGACGCATCCTACGGCTCGGTAGCCGGAGCCCCGCGCCGTAGGATCCACGGTGCGTTCGCCGTACCACGACATACGACGAACGCCCTCCCTACGTCGTAACGTCGCACCCACCAGGAGCGTGCCCATGACCGCGAATCCGATCGCCGAGACCGTCCGGTCCCTGATGCCCCGGGCGAAGGCCGAGCTCACGGAGCTCGTGGCCTTCGAGTCGGTGGCGGACGAGGCCGTGGCGCCGCGCAGCGAGTGCGAGGCGGCGGCGAACTGGGTCGCGGACGCGCTGCGCGCCGAGGACTTCCAGGACGTGGACCTGCTCGACACGCCCGACGGTTCGCAGGCCGTGTACGGCATCCTGCCCGGCCCGGCCGGGGCCCCGACCGTCCTTCTCTACGCGCACTACGACGTGCAGCCGAAGCTGGGCGAGTCCGCCTGGCTCAGCCCGCCGTTCGAGCTGACCGAGCGGAACGGCCGCTGGTACGGACGCGGCACGGCCGACTGCAAGGGCGGCTTCATCCTGCACCTGCTCGCGCTGCGCGCCCTCAAGGCGAACGGCGGCGTTCCGGTGACGGTCAAGGTGATCGTGGAGGGGTCGGAGGAGCAGGGCACCGGCGGTCTGGAGCGGTACGCGGAGCAGCACCCCGAGCTGCTGACCGCCGACACGATCGTCATCGGCGACGCGGGCAACTTCCGCGTGGGCCTGCCGACGGTGACCGCGACGCTGCGCGGCATGACGATGATCCGGGTCCAGATCGACACCCTGGAGGGCAACCTCCACTCCGGGCAGTTCGGCGGCGCCGCGCCGGACGCGCTGGCCGCGCTGATCCGCGTCCTCGACTCGCTGCGCGGCCCCGACGGCTCCACCGTCATCGACGGCCTGCCGGGCGACAAGGCGTGGGAGGGCCTCCAGTACCCGGAGGAGGACTTCCGCAAGGACGCCAAGGTCCTCTCGGGCGTGGCCCTGCCGGGCGCCGGCACCGTCGCGGACCGGATCTGGGCGCGCCCGGCCGTGACCGTCATCGGCATCGACTGCCACCCGGTGGCCGGGGCGACCCCGTCGATCCCCGCGTCGGCCCGCGCCCAGATCAGCCTGCGCGTGCCGCCCGGTCAGGACGCGGCCGAGGCGACGAAGCTGCTCTTCGCGCACATCGAGCAGCACACGCCGTGGAACGCCCGGGTGTCCCTGGAGCAGGTCGGCCAGGGCCAGGCCTTCCAGGCCGACACGTCGAGCCCGGCGTACGCGTCGATGGCCGAGGCGATGAGGATCGCGTACCCCGGTCAGGAGATGCAGACGGCGGGCATGGGCGGCTCGATCCCTCTGTGCAACACGCTGGCCTCGCTCTACCCGGAGGCGGAGATCCTGCTGATCGGTCTGAGCGAGCCGGAGGCGCAGATCCACGCGCCCAACGAGTCGGTCTCGCCGGAGGAGCTGGAGCGTCTCTCGGTGGCCGAGGCTCACTTCCTCGTCAACTACGCCCGCTCGAAGCAGGCCTGACGTCCTGACGGAGTGACTGCCTGACGCCTGACTGCCTGACCGACTCGAACGGACGGTTCGGATTCAGCGCTCGGCGAAGCTCGCCGAGAGCGGACAAACATACGGCGGACCTGCGGGATTGCGTAGGTTCGCCGTATGGAACTCATCCCGATCACTCCGCGGCTGTACCTCCTCGACCACACCATCGGCCAGTCCTATCTCTGGCGCGACGAGGAGGAGTTGACTCTCGTCGACGCCGGATGGGCGGGTTCGGCCGACGCGACGACGGAGGCCATCCGGGTGGCGGGCCTCGACCCGGACCTGCTGCGGCGGATCGTCCTGACCCACTGCCACCGGGACCACGTGGGCGCGGCCCAGAAGTTGGCGGACCGCCATGGCGCCGAGATCCTCGCCCACCGCCTGGACGCCCCGATGGTCCGGGGCGAGGCCCCCGTCCCCGAGCCGGACCTGCTGGACTGGGAACTCCCGCTGTACGAGCACGGGCTGACCGTGCCGGTGGCGCCGCCCACCCGGGTGGACCGGGAGGTGGAGGACGGCGAGGAGCTCGGCTTCGGCGACGGCGCGGTGGTGGTGCACACCCCGGGCCACACGCCCGGCTCCCTCGCGGTTCATCTCCCCCGGCACGGCGTGCTGTTCACGGGGGACACGGTGGCGTCGGTGCAGGACGTGATGTTCGGCGTCTTCCACGTCGACCGCGCCCTCGCCATGGAGTCGATGCGCCGCATGGCGAAGCTGGCGCCCTCGGTGCTGTGTTGCGGCCACGGGGCTCCGGTGACCTCGGACACGGCGGCCCGGCTCGCCGCCGCGGCCGCGCCGGCAGGATGATGACGATCATGGAACCTTCGACTCGTCCGAGGACCGACCAGGCGCCCGCCGACCCCGCGGCCACCGACGACGCCCTCGCCGCCCAGCCCATCGGCTACTGGAGCGGCCTCGCGCATGCGGCCGTCACCCGGCACCTGCGGGACGCCATGGCCCGCGTCGACGTCACGCAGCCGCAGTACTGGGTGCTCAACCGGGTGAACGGCGGGCCCGAGGCGCCGAGCCGCGAGGAGGTCGTCGGTCAGCTGACGCCCCTCGCGGACGGGCCACACGAGATCGCGCGCGTCGTCGAGCAGTTGCTGCACCGCGGCTGGCTCCGGGCGGACGACCTGCGGCGCCTGCACCTCACCGACGCGGGCGAGGCCGCCCGCGTACGGCTCCGTGAGCTGGTGACCGAGGTACGCGCCGAGGTCCACGACGGCATCAGCGACGAGGAGTACGTGGCCGCCCTCAAGGTCCTGCGCCGGATGGTCGCCAACGTCGAGGGTGACGGGACCTCTTAGGGGACGCCCGGCCCCACCGGGACCCCTGCCTCCAGGTTGAGCACCGTGCCGCGTTCGCGGGCGCGCAGCGCCCAGCGGAGGCGGTCGTAGCGGACGGGCGGCAGAAGGCCGGCGGCCTCCTCCTCGGTGACGAAGCGCCACTCGCGGAGCTCGGCGCCGGGGAGGCGGAGGCGCGCGGTGTCGTCGGCGCGGAGCGTGCCTCCGTCGAAGAGGAGGCGGAGGCCGCCGTATCCCGGGGGCTTGGGCCGCTCCCAGTCGACGAGCAACAGGCGGGGTACGGCGTCGAGTTCGAGCCCGAGTTCCTCCGCCACCTCGCGCACTCCGGCGCGGGCCGGCGGTTCGCCCGGTTCGACGACACCGCCGGGGAACTCCCAGCCCGGCTTGTACGTGGGGTCGACGAGCAGGAAGCGGTCCTCCTCGTCGAAGAGCAGGACGCCCGCGGCGAGGGTCTCGCCCGTCGGTTCGGGCGTCTGGACGATTCCGCAGGGTGCGGCCCGGTCGGCCCGGACCGCGTCGGCGACGGTCCGGGCGGCCTCGGCCACGGTGAGCTCCGAGGTGTCGACGACGTACGCGTCCCCCACGAGCCAGTCGAGCGCGGCGCGGTACGGCGGGATGTGGCCGTGGCACCACTGCCGGACGCGGGCGTCGGCATCGGGTTCGCCGTGCTCGGTCCGGCCGTCTATCCGCTGCCGCAGGATCGTTTCCTCGGGAGCGAGCAGGACATGCCGCACCTCGATCCTGCGGGCGGCCAGCGCGCCGAAGATCTCGTCCCGGTACTCCTGCCTGAGCAGGGTCATAGGGACGATCAGCACCCCGCCGACCTCGGCCAGCAGGGCGGCGGCGGTGTCGACGACCATGCGGCGCCAGATCGCCAGGTCCTGGAAGTCCTCGACCTCGGCGAGCCGCTTGGCCGGGAGCAGCGAGGTCATGGCCCCGCCGACGAGCTCGGGGTCGAACAGAGTGCTGTGCGGGATCAGATCGACCAGTTCGCGCGCGGTACTGGACTTCCCCGCGCCGAACGTACCGTTGATCCAGACGATCACGATTCCCCCTCTTGGGTAGCCCCCAGTGGATTGCCCGCAACACCCTGCCACGAAAACCACGAACAGATGTCCGGCACGTGTCCGGTCAGGACGACGCCGTCAGGAGCCGGAGCGGGGCCACACTTCCCCACGCCCGCCGCACCCGGCCGCCGCCGCGGCGCCGAGGAGCCCTGCGTCGGTACCGGTGACGGCAGGGACGACCGTGAGGTTCCGTACGAAGGAGAGCGTCGCGTAGCCCCCGAGGCTGCGCCGCAGCGGACCGAAGAGGACCTCGCCCGCGCCCGCCACCCCGCCGCCGACGACCGCGATGTCGATCTCGACGAGCGCCGCCGTGGCGGCGATGCCCGCCGCGAGCGCCTGCGCGGCCCGCTCGAAGGAGGCCACGGCGACCGGGTCCCCGGCGCGCGCGGCGGCGGCCACCGCCGCCGCGGAGGCGTCGCCGTCGGGCCCCGGCCGCCAGCCGTTCTCCAGGGCGCGGCGCGCGATGTGCGGGCCGCTGGCGAGCCGTTCGACGCAGCCGCGCCCGCCACAGGCGCAGGGATCACCGTCCAGGTCCACGGAGATGTGGCCGAGGTGACCGGCGTTGCCCGTGGGTCCGGGGTGGAGTCGGCCGTCCAGGACGAGACCGCCGCCGACTCCGGTGGAGACCACGAGACAGAGGGCGTTGTCGTGGCCGCGCGCGGCCCCGAGCCAGTGTTCGGCGGCGGTCATGGCGACCCCGTCGCCGACCAGGGTGACCGGGCGCCCGCCCGTCGAGCGGCCGACCCGTTCGACGAGCGGGAAGTCGCGCCAACCGGGCACGTTCACCGGGCTCACGGTCCCCCGCGAGGCGTCGACCGGGCCGGCGCTGCCGATGCCGACGGCCTCTGCCGTCTCCCACAGCGGCGTCGCGGCGAGCTCCCCGAGTACGGCCTCGACGGCCTTCATCACCGTCTCGCCGTCCTCCCGCGCGGGGGTGGGCCGCTGGGCCCGCACCCGGACACGTCCCGCACCGTCGACCAGTGCCCCGGCGATCTTGGTGCCGCCGATGTCGAGCGCGACGACAGGACCCGGCACGGGGCGGGTGGCGGGGGCGGTGTCCATGGGCACGGATCCTCCAGTCGGCGGCCGGGAGCGGCCAGAGGTGATCCGTACATTCTGCCCAGTCTTCCGCCGTATGACAACGTTGTCCAGGCTCTATGCTCGACCTGAGACCCGACCCGAGACCCGCGACCCGCGACCGGGATCCGGAACCGACACGACGGAGGAACCCCGCACCGTGGCCGACATCGCCCGCCGCACCGATCACCGCTACGGCAACCGGCCCACGATGAAGGACGTCGCCGCCCGCGCGGGGGTCGGCCTCAAGACGGTCTCCCGGGTCGTGAACGGCGAGCCGGGCGTCACCACGGACACCGAGCGCCGCGTCCAGGAGGCCATCGAGGCCCTCGGCTTCCGCCGCAACGACAGCGCGCGGGTCCTGCGCAAGGGCAGGACGGCCACCGTCGGCCTGGTCCTCGAAGATCTCGCCGACCCGTTCTACGGGCCGCTCAGCCGCGCGGTCGAGGAGGTCGCCCGTGCGCACGGCGCGCTCCTCATCAACGGCTCCAGCGCCGAGGACCCGGACCGGGAGCAGGAGTTGGCGCTCGCGCTGTGCGCGCGCCGGGTCGACGGCCTCATCGTCATCCCCGCCGGTGACGACCACCGCTATCTGGAGCCGGAGATCAGGGCGGGCGTCGCCACGGTCTTCGTCGACCGGCCCGCGGGGCGGATCGACGCCGACGCCGTCCTCTCCGACAGCTTCGGCGGGGCGCGTGACGGCGTGGCCCATCTGATCGCCCACGGACACCGCCGGATCGGTTTCGTCGGCGACCGGCCGCGCATCCACACCGGCGCGGAACGGCTGCGCGGCTACCACGCGGCGATGGAGGACGCGGGCCTGCCCGTCCGGGAGGACTGGGTCTCGCTCGGGTCGACGCACCCGGAGCGGGTGGGCGCGGCCGTACGGGAGATGCTGGCCGCGCCGGAGCCGGTGACGGCACTGTTCGCGGGGAACAACCGGGTCACCGTGACGGCGGTGCGGACCCTCGCCGGACACCCGGCCCCGGTCGCCCTCGTCGGATTCGACGACATCGAACTGGCCGATCTGCTCGGCATCACGGTCATCGCACAGGACGCCGCCTCGCTCGGCCGGACCGCCGCGGAGCGGCTCTTCCGCCGCCTCGACGGGGCGGGCGGGCCTCCGGAGCGGGTGGTGCTCGGCACGACGCTCATCGCCCGCGGCTCGGGCGAGATCACCGCGCCGGCCGGCTAGCACGACGTCCTCGACGACAGCACCGCCCCGCACCCTGTCGGGCACGTGCGCGCGGAGCACACGGACGCGTACGGGGTACGGGGCGGTTCGCCGGAGCGGGAGGTTACTCGGCCGAGGGGGTGAGGTCGCCGCGGCGCGGGGCGGCGAACCGGTCCAGGGCGGCGCGGGTCAGGCCCGTGAGGGCGTCGACCTCGGCCGTGTCGAGGGCGCCGCAGTCGATGCCGCGCAGCAGGTACGAGGAGAGCGCCTTGGCGGTGGCGGGCTCGTCCATGACGTCGCCGCCCGCGTGGTTGGCGTAGGCGGAGAGGCGCTTGGCTGCGGCCTCGAAGCCCTCGCGGTAGAAGGCGAAGACGGCGGCGTAGCGGGTGGGGATGTGGCCGGGGTGCATGTCCCAGCCCTGGTAGTAGGCGCGGGCGAGGGCACGGCGGGTCAGGCCGTAGTGCAGGCGCCAGGCCTCGTGGACGTGCTCCTTGGAGCCGACCGGGAGGACGTTGGTGGAACCGTCGGAGACGCGGACGCCGGTGCCGGCGGCGGCGACCTGCATGATCGCCTTGGCGTGGTCTGCGGCGGGGTGGTCGCTGGCCTGGTAGGCGGCGGAGACGCCGAGGCAGGCGCTGTAGTCGAAGGTGCCGTAGTGCAGGCCGGTGGCGCGGCCCTCGGCGGCGCCGATCATGCGGGCGACGGCGGCGGTGCCGTCGGTGGCCAGGATGGACTGGCTGGTCTCGATCTGGATCTCGAAGCCGAGGCGGCCGGCGTCCAGGCCGTGGGCCTTCTCGAAGGCCTCCAGGAGGCGCACGAAGGCGGAGACCTGCTCGGGGTAGGTCACCTTGGGGAGGGTGAGGACGAGGCCGTCGGGGAGGCCGCCGTTCTCCAGGAGTCCGGTGAGGAAGACGTCGGTGGTGCGGATGCCCCGGTCGCGTACGGCGGACTCCATGCACTTCATCCGGATGCCCATGTACGGGGCGGCCGTGCCGTTCCGGTACGCCTCCGAGATCAGCCGGGCGGCGCGGGCGGCGTCTGCGTCTTCGGCGGCCCCGTCCTTTCCCGCGTAGCCGTCCTCGAAGTCGACGCGCAGGTCCTCGATCGGTTCGCGCTCCAGCTTGGCGCGGACGCGGCCGTAGACGTCCTCGGCGAGGTCGTCGGCGAGGCCGAGGACCGCGGCGAAGGAGGCGGCGTCCGGGGCGTGCTCGTCGAGGGCCGCGAGGGCCTGGTCGCCCCAGGAGCGGACGGTGTCGGCGTCGAAGACGTTGCCGGGGACGTAGACCGTGTGGACGGGCTGGCGGGTGCCGGGGTCTCCCGGGTAGCGGCGGTCGAGCTCTGCGTCCACCGCCGCCAGGGAGGCGCTGATGCCCTCGCTGACCGCGCCCGCGAGGCTCGTCGACACCTTCTCCTGCTGACCCATCCCACATCCTCCTGTTTTCCGCTTCACGGAATCAACAATCCGTATAGCGAAGTTAATAGTCGGCCGGGACCCACGTCAATGGGTGTCCGAAACGGCCGGGGGCCGCGCGGCGACGAATCACCACGCGGCCCCCGGACCGTACAGAACCGCAGGTCAGCCCTTGCGGGCCTGAACCTCGGCGGTCAGCTGCGGGACGACGTCGAAGAGGTCGCCCACCACGCCGTAGTCGACGAGGTCGAAGATCGGGGCCTCGGCGTCCTTGTTGATGGCGACGATGGTCTTCGAGGTCTGCATGCCCGCGCGGTGCTGGATCGCGCCGGAGATGCCGGACGCGATGTACAGCTGCGGCGAGACCGACTTGCCGGTCTGGCCGACCTGGTTGGCGTGCGGGTACCAGCCGGCGTCGACCGCGGCGCGCGAGGCGCCCACGGCGGCACCGAGCGAGTCGGCGAGCGCCTCGATGATCGCGAAGTTCTCGGCGCCGTTGACGCCACGGCCACCGGAGACCACGATCGCGGCCTCGGTCAGCTCCGGGCGGCCGGTCGACTCGCGCGGGGTGCGCGCGGTCACCTTGGTGCCGGTGGCCAGCGGGCCGAAGGAGACCGCGAGGGTCTCGACGGTGCCGGCGGCCGGGGCGGCCTCGACGGGCGCCGAGTTCGGCTTGACCGTGATGACCGGGGTGCCCTTGGAGACACGGGACTTGGTGGTGAACGAGGCGGCGAACGCGGCCTGCGTCGCGACCGGGCCCTCGTCTCCGGCCTCCAGGTCCACGGCGTCGGTGATGACACCGGAGCCGATGCGGACCGCGAGGCGGGCGGCGATCTCCTTGCCCTCGGCGGAGGACGGGACGAGCACGGCGGCCGGGGACACGGACTCGTACGCGGCCTGGAGCGCGTCGACCTTCGGGACGACGAGGTACTCGGCGAACTCGGCGGCGTCGGCGGTGAGGACCTTCACGGCGCCGTGCTCGGCGAGCGCGGCGGCGGTGTCGGCGGCGCCGTTGCCGAGGGCGACGGCGACCGGCTCGCCGAGGCGGCGGGCGAGGGTCAGCAGCTCCAGGGTGGGCTTGCGGACGGCACCGTCGACGTGGTCGACGTAGACGAGAATCTCAGCCATGGGACTTCAGTCTCCTGCGAACGAAAAGGGGCGGACGGAACGGCTCGCGCGAGCCTCAGATGCTGTGCCGGCCCGGGGGCGACCCCCGGACCCCCAGCAGCTAAATGAACTTCTGGCTCGCGAGGTACTCGGCGAGCTGCTTGCCGCCCTCGCCCTCGTCCTTGACGATCGTGCCCGCGGTGCGCGCCGGACGCTCGGCGGCCGACTCGACCCGCGTCCAGGAGCCCTCCAGGCCGACCTCGTCGGCGTCGATGTCGAGGTCGTCGAGCTCCAGGGACTCCACCGGCTTCTTCTTGGCGGCCATGATGCCCTTGAAGGACGGGTAGCGCGCCTCGCCCGACTGGTCCGTCACGGACACGACGGCCGGAAGCGAGGCCTCCAGCTGCTCGGAGGCGGTGTCGCCGTCGCGGCGGCCGGTCACCTTGCCGTCCTCGATCTTGACCTCGGAGAGCAGCGTGACCTGCGGGACACCCAGGCGCTCGGCGAGGATCGCCGGCAGGACGCCCATGGTGCCGTCGGTGGAGGCCATACCGGCGATGACGACGTCGTAGCCGGTCTTCTCGATCGCCTTGGCGAGCACGAGCGACGTCGCCATGACGTCACTGCCGTGCAGGTCGTCGTCCTCGACGTGGACGGCCTTGTCGGCGCCCATGGACAGCGCCTTGCGCAGCGCGTCCTTGGCGTCCTCGGGGCCGACCGTCAGCACGGTGACCTCGGCGTCGTCCGCCTCTTCGGCGATCTGCAGGGCCTGCTCGACCGCGTACTCGTCGAGCTCCGACAGCAGGCCGTCGACGTCGTCGCGGTCGACCGTCAGGTCGTCCGCGAACTTACGGTCTCCGGTCGCGTCGGGCACGTACTTCACACAGACAACGATCCTCAAGCTCACGCCGGCTCTCCTACTGCATCGTCATAACTTGGCTGCCTTGTTGCTCGCAGCATAGGCGCCTGAAGGGCGGGTTTCCGGTCGGGGCGCCGGACGCCCCGACCGGAATATTACTCGTCAGTACACCCAGTTCGTTACGGGTAAGCAAGCGCTCAGCGATGTGACCTTGACAACGCGCGGAGAGGGCGCGCACGGGAACTCTCAGTCGCGCAGCGCGTTGAAGCGCCCGTGGTGGTAGAGGAGGGGCCGGCCCACTCCGTCCGGGTCTCCGGCGACGGCCTGCGCGATCACGATCCGGTGGTCGCCCGCGGGCACCCGGGCCACCACGCGGCAGACCAGCCAGGCGAGGACGCCGTCCAGGACGGGCACCCCCTCCGGCCCCACGCTCCAGCGGGTCGACCCGCCGAAGCGGTCGGCACCGCTGCGCGCGAAGGTGGCGGCCAGCTCCTGCTGGTGCTCGCCGAGTATGTGCACGCCGATGTGCTCGGCCTCGGCCACCACGGGCCAGCTGGAGGAGCCGGTGCCGACCCCGAAGGAGATCATCGGGGGATCGGCGGCGACGGAGTTGAGCGAGGTCGCGGTGAAACCGACGGGGCGCTCGCCGTACGCGGTGATCACCGCGACACCGGCCGCGTGCCGACGGAAGACGGAGCGGAGCAGATCGGGAGAGGCCTGCCGGGGTGCGCCGATCGTGGGAGCGGTACCGAGCTGGAGGTCCGGCGTAACCGTCATGGAATTGTCCTTCTGCGAGGGCGTCATGAGGGGAGTCCTGGGGTGGTCAGACACCCGGACAGCGCGCGCTCGCGTTGCGGGCCAGGTCCACATGGACCCGGCCGTAGAGAAGGAGTTCTGGGGGCACTCCGCCAGGGTGACGATCGGTGGCGGGTGCAGTCAAGTGCGTACCGGGATGTGGGAGAAGTGTCACCGCGTCAGACCGCCCGCCCCAGCGCCGCGATGACGTCCGCCCTGCGGGGCTGTCCGGCGGCGCGGCGGACGACCCGGCCCGCGCGGTCGAGGACGAGGACGGTGGGCGTCCGGGCGATGCCCAGCTCCCGTACGAGGTCGAGGCGTTCCTCGGCGTCGATCTCCACGTGCGCGACGCCCGGCACCATGGCGGCCACCTCGGCGAGGGTGCGGCGGGTGGCACGGCAGGGCTGACAGAAGGCGGTCGAGAACTGCACGAGGGTGGCTCTCTCGCCCAGTTCGGCGCCGAGCACCTCCGGCCTCAGGACCTCCGCTCCCAGGGCCTCCGACATCCTTCTCCCCTTTCCCATGCGTCTCTCCTCCCCCACCAGCAGCGTCGCACGGGACCGTTCGATTCCCGCCACGGCCACCGGGGGTGACGAGAATCTCCCTGTACGAAGCCGCTTGGACTGGTCACGGCGCCCCGCATGGGGCACGATCTGCCCAAAGCCGAAAACCTACGGCCGCGTAACTTCGCCGGGAGAACCGCTCCGGGCACACGAAGAAGAGGTTCCTCTCCGATGGCAGAACTCGTCTATCGACCGGTCGTCGGCGCCGCCCTCACGCTGTTCAAGGCGCTCGACCTGAAGATCGACACGCAGGGTTCCGAGAACATCCCGCGCACGGGCGGGGCGGTGCTCGTGAGCAACCACATCAGCTATCTGGACTTCATCTTCACGGGGCTCGCGGCCCTGCCCCAGAAGCGTCTCGTGCGCTTCATGGCGAAGGACTCCGTCTTCCGGCACAAGGTCTCCGGGCCGCTCATGCGCGGCATGAAGCACATCCCCGTCGACCGCTCGCAGGGCGAGCACGCCTACCAGCACGCGCTCGAGTCGCTGCGGGCCGGCGAGATCATCGGCGTCTTCCCCGAGGCGACCATCTCCCAGTCCTTCACCCTCAAGAGCTTCAAGACGGGTGCGGCGCGGCTGGCGCAGGAGGCGGGCGTCCCGCTGATCCCGATGGCGCTCTGGGGCACCCAGCGGGTCTGGACGAAGGGCCGCCCCCGGAACTTCAAGCGGAGCCACATCCCGGTGACGATCCGCGTCGGCGAGCCCCTCGAGGCCCCCGCCGACCAGTACGCGGGCGCCATCACGCGCCGGCTGCGCGAGCGCGTCCAGGAGCTCCTGGAAGCCGCGCAGCGCGCCTACCCGGTCCGCCCCAAGGACGCGAACGACACGTGGTGGGTGCCCGCGCACCTCGGCGGTACGGCTCCGACGCCGGCGCAGGTCAAGGAAGCGGGCTGACCCTGCCCGTAGGCGGGGTCAGAGCTCCGTAGGGAGCGTCCGCCAGAGGTACGGCCGGTCCGGGGCAGCCTTCAGCGCGCCCAGGACGGCCGGGTGCGGTTCGGCGTACAGCCGCGGGTAGTCGACCTCGCCGAGCTCCGGCCGTACGGTCCAGGCGAGGCGCTCCTCCCCCAGCGAGAACCGGGCGTCGACGCCCGGCTTGTTGCCCCGCACGTCCTGCCGGGCCCAGTGCCGCTCGCCGGGCAGTCGTACGGCCACGAGGCCGTGGATCACGGGGTTCGACCCGTCGTCCTCCGCGAGCCGCTGGTAGCAGAGGGCGGCCGGGATGCCGCGGGCCCGCAGGAGCGCGGCGTAGGCGAGGGACTTGGCGTAGCAGATGCCGGTGCGCTGCTCCAGGACGTCGGAGGCGCGCCAGGTGACGCGGAGGTCGCCCGAGTCCTGGGAGTGCGGGATGGTGTCGCGTACGTAGGCGTAGGACGCCTCGGCGTATGAGTATGCGTCGGGATGATCACCGGAGAGCCGGGCCGCCACCTCCCTGACGAGCGGGTGGTCATGGTCGACGGCCTCGCCGACTGCCAAGTAGGCCGAGATGTCGGGGTGCTGCTGCACGAGTTCCATGCGGTGAGAGCGTAAGGAAACGGCCGGACGGAAGTCAATGACTTTCCGTCCGGCCGTATATTCATGCAGCGCTAGCGTCACTCATGGAGTGGAGGGCCTACTGGCGCGCCATCTCCTCCTTCAGCGCCTGGAGGAAGTCGTCCACGTCGTCCTCCGTGGTGTCGAAGGCGCACATCCAGCGCACGTCGCCGGCGGCCTCGTCCCAGAAGTAGAAGCGGAACCGTTCCTGCAGGCGCCTGGTCACCTCGTGCGGAAGCCGTGCGAAGACCGCGTTGGCCTGCACCGGATAGAGGATCTCCACCCCGTCGACCTCGCGCACGCCGGCGGCGAGCCGCTGGGCCATCGCGTTGCCGTGGCGGGCGTTGCGCAGCCACAGGTCCTTGGCGAGGAGCGCCTCCAGCTGCACCGACACGAAGCGCATCTTCGAGGCGAGCTGCATGGACAGCTTGCGCAGGTGCTTCATGTGGCTGACGGCGTCCGGGTTGAGGACGACGACGGCCTCGCCGAAGAGCATGCCGTTCTTCGTACCGCCGTACGAGATCACGTCCACGCCGACCGCGTTGGTGAACGCGCGCATCGGCACGTCCAGCGAGGCGGCGGCGTTGGCGATCCGGGCGCCGTCGAGGTGCACCTTCATGCCCTTGGCATGCGAGTGCTCGACGATCGCGCGGATCTCCTCGACCGTGTAGACGGTGCCCAGCTCGGTGTTCTGGGTGATCGAGACGACCTGCGGCATCGCCCGGTGCTCGTCCTCCCAGCCCCAGGCCTGCCGGTCGATCAGCTCGGGGGTGAGCTTGCCGTCCGGGGTGGGCACGGTGAGCAGCTTGAGGCCGCCCATCCGCTCGGGCGCCCCGCCCTCGTCCACGTTGATGTGCGCGGACTCGGCGCAGATGACGGCGCCCCAGCGGTCGGTGAGGGCCTGGAGCGCGGTCACGTTGGCGCCGGTGCCGTTGAAGACCGGGAAGGCCTCGGCACTGGAGCCGAAGTGGCTGTGCATGATGCGCTGGAGGTGCTCGGTGTACTGGTCCTCGCCGTAGGCGACCTGGTGGCCTTCGTTGGCGAGGGCGAGGGCCGCGAGGACCTCGGGGTGGGCGCCGGCGTAGTTGTCGCTGGCGAAGCCCCGGACCGACGGGTCGTGGTGACGACGCGCGTCGGTCCTCGGGCCCGGGCCCGCTGTCACGGCTTGGGGGTCAGCCACAGACGCTGTCCATTCACTTCCTGGGCGGGCGTGTTCCACAGTCCGGCGATCTCGTCGGCCAGATCCTTGACGTCGGTGAAGCCCGCGAACTTCGCGTTGGGCCGCTCGGCGCGCATCGCGTCGTGCACCAACGCCTTGATCACCAGGATCGCAGCCGCCGCCTGCGGGCCGTCGTCGCCCCCCAGCTTGCGGAACGAGTCCGCCATGGCGAGGGTCCAGGCCTCGGCGGCCGCCTTGCCTGCGTTGTACGCGGCGTTGTTGGCGAGCGGCTTGTGCGCGCCGACCTGACTGATCAGGGCGTACCGGCCGCGTCCGCCGGCGCGCAGCAGGCCGTCGTGGAAGGCGAGCGAGGTGTGCTGGACGGTGCGGATGAGGAGCTTCTCCAGGAAGTCCCAGTCCTGGAGATCGGTCTCCGTGAAGGAGGCGCTGCCGCGCCAGCCGCCGACGAGGTGGACCAGGCCGTCGATCCGGCCGAACTCCTTCTCCGTCTTCTCGGCCCAGTCGCGCGTGGCGTCCAGGTCGAGCAGGTCAACCGTGTCGCCGATGACCCGGGCGCCGCCGTGGGCGTAGCGGGCGGCGTCGACGGCCTCCGCGAGGCGCGCCGGGTCGGCGTCGGAGCCGACGACGGTCGCGCCCGCCTCGGCGAGGCGCAGCAGGGTCGCGCGGCCCGCGGGACCGGCCGCGCCGGCGACCGCGATGACGGCGCCGTCCAGCGGCCCGCCGTTTCCGTTGGCGTTCATGGGCGACGCCTCCTCCGTGGTCTCCGGATGGTTCGTGGAGTCGCTCACGCGGCGGCCCGCTCGTGGCGCGGGACGTCGGCGGCGGTGATCCCCTTGGTGTCGGCGATCACGCCCTTCAGCTTCTTGGCAAGGGCCTCAAAGAACATGCTGAGCGGAAACTCGTCCGGAAGCACGTCGTCGACGAGCTTGCGCGGCGGGAGGGACAGGTCCAGGGCGTCCGGACCCTTGGCCCACTTCGATCCCGGGTGCGGGGAGAGGTAGGTGGAGACGAGCTCGTACGCCTTGAACCAGTGGACCAGCTTGGGGCGGTCGATGCCGTCGCGGTAGAGCTTCTCGATCTCGGCGCAGAGCTGGTTGGTGACCTCGGGGGCACGCTGCCAGTCGATCTTGAGGGTGTTGTCCGTCCAGCGCACCACGTCGTTCTTGTGGAGGTACGCGAAGAGGAGCTGGCCGCCGAGACCGTCGTAGTTGCGGTTGCGGTCGCCGGAGAGCGGGAAGCGGAACATCCGGTCGAAGAGCACCGCGTACTGCACGTCACGGCCGTGCGCGTTGCCCTCGGCCTCCAGCTTCACGGCCTCCTTGAAGGCGGTGAGGTCGCAGCGGAGCTCCTCGAGGCCGTACATCCAGAACGGCTGGCGCTGCTTGATCATGAAGGGGTCGAAGGGCAGGTCGCCGTGGCTGTGGGTGCGGTCGTGGACCATGTCCCAGAGCACGAAGGCCTGCTCGCAGCGGGTCTGGTCGTCGATCATGGCGGCGATGTCCGCGGGCAGCTGGATGCCCAGGGTGTCGACGGCCGCCTCGGTGACCTTGCGGAAGCGGGCGGCCTCGCGGTCGCAGAAGATGCCGCCCCAGGTGAAGCGCTCGGGGGCCTCGCGGACGGCGATGGTCTCCGGGAAGAGGACGGCCGAGTTGGTGTCGTACCCGGCGGTGAAGTCCTCGAAGGTGATGCCGCAGAAGAGCGGGTTGTCGTAGCGGGTGGCTTCCAGCTCGGCGAGCCACTCCGGCCAGACCATGCGGAGCACGACGGCTTCGAGGTTGCGGTCCGGGTTGCCGTTCTGCGTGTACATCGGGAAGAGCACGAGGTGCTGGAGCCCGTCGACACGGTCGGCGGCCGGCTGGAAGGCCAGCAGCGAGTCCAGGAAGTCCGGGACCGTGAAGCCGCTCTCGGCCCACTTGCGCAGGTCGGAGACGAGCGCGCGGTGGTAGGCGCCGTCGTGCGGAACGAGCGGGGAGAGCTGCTCGACCGCGGCGGTGACCCGGTCGAGGGTCAGCTCGACGAGGGCGCGGGCGGGCGCGCCCTCGGGCTCGAAGTCGATGGAGCCGTCCGCGCTCTGCCAGGCACGGATCTCCTCCACGGCGTTCTTGAGCTCGGCCCAAGCCGGGTGGTCGATCACCCGAGCGTCGGTGGATATCCCCCCACCGGTCACGTCCTGCACAAGAATTTCCGTCATGCCTCTTCCTCCACAGGAGAACCTCGCGTCAAGACACCGTAACCATTCACGGTTCCCTGACACAAGGGGAGCAAGGGAAATTATCCTGTGCGACCCCCATGGCAACCGAAGTTTTTCCTGTCTGTCGAGCTTGAAGCCACCCTTCCGCCGTACGGGGTGGCTGTAGCGCGTCAGCTCAGGGGCTTGACGAGCAGCTCGAACTCCAGATCGTCACGCTGGGGCAGGCCGAAGCGCTCGTCCCCGTACGGGAAGGGCGTCATCCGTCCCGTCCGCCGGTAGCCGCGCCGCTCGTACCAGGCGATGAGCTCCTCGCGCACGGAGATCACCGTCATGTGCATCTCGCGGACGTCCCACAGCTCGCGCACCTGCCGCTCGGCCTCCTCGATGATGCGCTTGCCGAGGCCCGCGCCCTGGAGCTCGGGGCGGACCGCGAACATCCCGAAGTAGGCGGCCTCGCCCCGGTGCTCCAGCTGGCAGCAGGCGACGAGCTCCCCGTCCTGCTCGACGACCAGGAGGCGGCTGCCGGGGGCGGTGATGACGGCGGCCACCCCCTCGGGGTCGGTGCGCTGCCCCTGGAGGATGTCCGCCTCCGTCGTCCAGCCGCCCCGGCTGGCGTCGCCGCGGTACGCCGACTCGACGAGCGGGACGAGCACGGGGACGTCGTCCAGGACCGCCTCGCGGTACTCGATCCGGCTCTTGATCCGGCCGGTCTCCTGGGACGTGGCGGTGTCCATGCGTACGGGCTCCCCTCGGGCGCTGACGATCGGCGTGCGCGATCGTCCCGAGCCTAACGCGCGCGCCTTTCACTCCCCCTCGTACACCTGTGCGCGCCCGTGCGCCCGCGTGGGGCCTTCGGGCGGCGGGCATCTCTCTCGGCGAGGGGGGTGTGTGCCGTGCACGGAGGGGCCCTGTCCGGGTGGCTGCTGGTCGCGCTGTGCGCGGCCACGGGCACGTACTGCCTGCTGCGGATGCGCGTCTCGGATGGGGAGGAGCGGCGGGCGGCGGGCGGCGAGGCGCTGATGGGGTTCGGGATGGCCGTCATGGCACTGCCGGCGTCGGTGGTGGCACAGCCGGGCTGGAGCTGGGCGGTGTACGCGGCGGTGTTCGGCGGGGCGGCGCTGCTCGCCGTGGCCGGTGCGGCCCGGGGCGGCGGACGCCATCTGCACCATCTCGTCGGCTCGCTCGCGATGCTCTACATGGCGGTGGCGATGGCCGCCCCCGTCGCACAGGGGGCGCACACGGGGCACGCCATGGGGACGGCGGGCGGCATACCCGTGCTGACGGGCGTGCTGCTCCTCTACTACGCCGTGTACGTCCTGCGTGCGGGGGCGCGGCTCGCACCGGCGGCGGTGGCGGCCGCGGGCGGCCCCGGACCGGCGTGGGCGACCCGGCCGGAGCTCACCCTCACGTGCCGGCTCTCGATGGCCCTGGCGATGGTGGCGATGCTCGTGACGTTGTGAGGCTGTGCCGCCGTGACGCCGTGACGCCGTGACGCCGTGACGCCGTGACGCCGGGCCGTCCACACCCCGCCGCACAACGAAACCGTGTCGTACGTCACTTGGCGTCCGGGGCCATACCCCCGACCAGTACCGCGCTCATAGGGTGGCGGTCATGTGGGTCTCCCTCGCACTCCTCCTGCTCGGCTTCCTGACCGCCGTCGCGGCCCCCCGGCTGCTGGCGCGGGCCGACTGGGTGGAGCGAGAACCCGTGGTCGCGCTCTGGGTGTGGCAGTGCGTGGTGGCGGCGGTGCTGCTGAGCTTCGCGCTGTCGATGACGCTCAGCGCGTCGGCGGCCTGGCAGGCGGTACGGGGGCAGCTCTTCGCACCCGCGCCGCGCGCGGTGGTCGACGCGTACGAACTCGGCACGACCGGCCCGTGGTCGGGGGTCCTCGCGGTCGCCCTGGCCTGCGGCGGCGTCTGGTCCGGGGCGATGCTCGGCCGGGAGATCGGCCAGGCGCGCGCCCGGCGCAGGCAGCGCCGCTGCGATCTCCTCGTCCGCGCTCCCCTGCTGCCCGGGGAACAGCCCGGCAGCGAGCGGCTCGTCGTCCTGGAGGGCGAGCGGGCGGACGCGTGGTGGATGGCGGGGACCACGCCCCGACTGGTCATCACCACGGCCGCGCTGCGGCGCCTGAAGGGCCGGCAGCTGGACGCGGTCCTGGCACACGAGCAGGGCCACGCCCGGGCCCGGCACGACTGGCTGTTGCACTGCTCGGCCGCGCTCGCCGGCGGGTTCCCGGGGGTCCCCGTCTTCACGGCCTTCCGCGAGGAGATGCACCGGCTAGTGGAGCTGGCCGCCGACGACGTGGCCTCGCGCCGGTTCGGGCGGCTGACGATCGCGCTGGCCCTCGTCGAACTGAACGAGGACCGGGGGGTGTTCGGCCCCGGCCCGGCACCGGACGCGGATCTGCCGCAGCGGGTGCACCGGCTCCTCACCGCGGCCCCGCGGCTCACGGCGGGACACCGACTGCGACTGACCGCCGTCGCGTCCCTGGTCCCAGTGGTCCCGGTCCTCGTGGCCTTCGTCCCGGCGCTCACCGCGCTGGGATAGCGGGGGCGGATCGCACCCGGAGGGCGCTGCGGACCAACGGCTGGGGCGCGGCGAACCAACACCTGGGGCGCGGCGGATCACCGGCTGGGACGCGGCGGACCGACACCTGGGGCGCGGCGGACCACCGGCTGGGACGGGGCGGACCAGCGCCTGGGACGGGGGCGGACCAGTGCATGGGGCGGGGGCGGATCACCGCTTGGGGCGGGGCGGATCACCGCCCGAGACGGGGCGTCGGGCAGGATCGGCGCATGCGTTCGTCCGCCGTGGTCTCCGGAGTCCTCTTCGTCCTCCTGCTCGTGCTCGTCGCCGCCGGGTGGTCCCCCTTGCTCTCCTTCGACCGGTCGGTCGCCGAGGAGTTGCACCGCGACGCCGTCGCCCGCCCCGGCGTCACCGGCCTCAACCGCATCCTCAGCGACTGGGTGTGGGACCCCTGGGCGATGCGCGCCCTGGCCGCGGTCGCCGTGGTGCTGCTGTGGTGGCGACGGGAGCGGCTCCTCGCCCTGTGGGTGGCGGGCACGAGCCTCTTCGCGGTGGGTCTCCAGCAGGGGCTGAAGTACCTGGTGGGGCGGGACCGGCCCGCATGGCCCGACCCGATCGACTCGGCCCGGTACGCGGCCTTCCCGTCCGGGCACGCGATGACCGCGATGGTGACCTGCGGAGTGCTCCTGTGGGTGCTCGCGCTGCACTGGCGGCCGGAGCGGCGCGGCTGGGGCGTCCTCGCGAGCGTCGCGGTCGTGTCGGTGCTCGGGGTCGGCTGGACGCGGATCTACCTGGGCGTCCACTGGGCCTCGGACGTCCTCGGCGGCTGGCTGCTCGGCTGGTGCTGCGTGGCCGTGGCCGTCCTCACGTACCGCTGGAGGACAATGGGAGAGACGCGATGAAGCCGCCTGTTCTGGACGATCCCCCGTGTCGCCCAGAACAGACGGCCTCCCCGTCGGCCTGCCACGGGGGCGCGGCGACGGGATGCGCTGAGTATATTGGCCGGCAGCCAGTCAACGCAGGAGCCAAGCATGTCCCCGCGTAGCCCATCGGTCAATGAAGAGCTCAGGCGCCGCTCACGTGAGCGGATTCTGCGGGCCACCGTGGAACTGGTGTCGACGCGCGGCTACGAGGCGACCACGCTCGGCGACATCGCGGAGCGGGCCGGTACGGCGCGCGGACTCATCTCGTACTACTTCCCGGGGAAGCGGCAGCTGCTGCAGGCGGCGGTGCACCGGCTCATGCACCTGACGCTGGAGGAGGCGCTGGAGCGCGAGCCGCGCACGGAGGACGGCCGGGAGCGGATGGCCCGGGCGATCGACGCGGTCCTGGGCCTCGCGGTGGACCGGCCCACCCTGATGCGGACCCACATGGCGGGAATCCTCCAGGCCGAGGGCTTCGTGCAGTGCGAGGAGCAGCAGCGCCTCGCGTTCCTGCTGCGGGACACGGTCACCCGGTACGGCTCGGAGGACGTGGACACGGACTATCCGCTGCTGCGCGCCCTGTTGATGGGCGCGGTGGTGGCGGTCCTGCTGCCGGGCGCCCCGATGCCCATGGCGCGGCTGCGGTGGGAGCTCTTCCAGCGGTACGGGCTCGGCTGGGAGCAGGGCGCGCCGCCGGACGGGGGTCCGCCCGACGGCGCGCCGGTGGTGCCGCTCGATCAGTCGTCGAGTCTGCCGTCGACGTCGTCGAATCAGTCGTCGAAGTCGAAGTAGTCCGGCTGCGTCTGGACGTTGAGCTCGTCCATCCGGATCCGCTTCGCGGGGTCGGTGCGGCGGTCGGAGAGCTTCAGGACGTCGAAGCCCTTGGCGATGTCGTTCGAGTAGATGTAGCCGTTGTAGTAGTACGCGGACCACGAGCCGCCCGTGGAGATCGTGGTGGCGGACAGCGGGCCGCGCTCGAAGTAGCCGATCTCCTTCGGGTGGGCGGAGTCGGTGAAGTCCCAGACGGAGACGCCGCCCTGGTACCAGGCCTGGACCATGAGGTCCTTGCCCTTGACCGGGATGAGCGAGCCGTTGTGGGCGACGCAGTTCTCGGTGTCGGCCTGGTGGCGCGGGATCTTGAAGTAGCTGCGGAAGACGAGCTTGCGCTTGTCGCCCTTGCCGACGATGTCGTAGATGCCGTCGGCGCCCCGGTTCGGGCCCACCACGGCGTTGCAGGTGGCGCCGCCGCCACCGCCGAGCTCGTCGGTGAAGACGACCTTGTTGGCCTTCTGGTTGAAGGTCGCCGAGTGCCAGAAGGCGAAGTTGACGTTGTCCTGGACCTGGTCGATCACCCTCGGGTGCTCGGGGTCCTCGATGTCGAAGAGGATGCCGTCACCCATGCAGGCACCGGCGGCGAGGTCCTTCTCCGGCAGCACGGTGATGTCGTGGCAGCCGGTGGTCTTGGAGACGCCCGGGTTGGTGGGACCGCCCGGGTTGCCGCCGCCGTCCGGGCCCTCGCCCGGGAAGAGGACGGGGAAGCTGACGATCGCGGCCTTCTCGGGCGCCTTGCGGGGCACCTTGATGACCGAGATGCCGTCGTGCGGAGGCTGGCAGTCCGGGAAGGCGGCGTTGGGCGAGTAGGAGGAGACGTACACGTACACGTTCTTGCCCTTGGGCAGGAGCGTGTGGGTGTGCGAGCCACAGGCGGTCTCGACGGCGGCGACGTACTTCGGGTTCCTGATGTCGCTGATGTCGAAGATCTTCATGCCCTCCCAGGATTCCTTCACCGAGGCGGGCTGCGACGTGCTGGTGCACGAGTTGTCGCTTCGGGAAGAGTCGGTGGAGAGGAAGACGAGGTTCCCGGAGACGGAGATGTCGTTCTGGGAGCCGGGGCAGAGGACCTGGGCGACGGTCTTCGGGGCCTTCGGGTTGCTGATGTCGAAGATCCGGAAGCCGTCGTAGTTGCCTGCGAAGGCGTACTTGCCCTGGAAGGCGAGGTCCGAGTTGGTGCCCGGGAGCGCGTCCTTGGGGATGTTGACGAGGTGCTCGATGTTCTTGCTGTGGACGATCTCGTCCACGCCGGGGATCTCACCGCTCTGGATGGCGGAACGCGCTTCGGCCGCCTGCTCCGCGGAGACGGTGCCCTGGGTCAGGGCGTCTCCGGGGTCGGGTGTGGCGACCGAGGGGCCGGCCGCCAGCATCGTGGCCAGCAGCCCGGCCGCGGCGGTCGCCACGCCCAGGCGTCTGATCCGTGCACGCGGGCTACGCGGGGTACGCGGTATTCGCAACGAAGTCACTCCGTCCTCGCTGGTATCCGTTCGGCCTTGAACGGATGTTGGACCCCGGCAGTATGGTCCTTGGCGTGCGCATCTCAACAGATGGCAACACAGATGTAATGCAGGATTTTGATCGATCCCCCCGAGAAAAGTGCTAGGAACGGTCACTGTCCCCGCAAGAACATCTGGAGGTCGCGTTGTTGATCCGCCGTCAGCGTGCCGTCGTCGCCGTGGCCCTGTCCGCCGTCGCCGTACTCGCCCTGGGCGCCTGCGAGTCGGGGTCCGGCACGGCCGCACCGCGGGCCGAGTCCTCGACCGGAGGCTCGGTGGTGGCGCCGGGGAAGCCCGGCGAGCCGGCCAAACGGATATCCCCCGAGGAGGCCGCCCGCCTCCTCCCCGACGAGCGCCCGAACAGCGCCGACTTCCGGTACGCGCAGATGATGATCGTCCACCACCGCCAGGCGCTGACCATGACGGAGCTCGCCCCGCAGCGGGCGGGATCCCCGCAGGTCAAGAAGGTGGCCGAGCGGATCTCGGCCGCGCAGCTCCCGGAGATCGCCGCGATGGAGGGCTGGCTGAAGAACAACGGCGGGCCGCGCGAACAGGGCGGCCACGACCATCACTCGATGCCGGGCATGGCGACCGAGGCCCAGCTGAAGGAGCTGAAGGGCGCGAAGGGCGAGGCCTTCGACGAACTGTTCCTGAAGCTCATGATCACGCACCACGACGGGGCCGTGACGATGGCGGCCGACGTGCTGAGCGAGGGCAACAACGTCCTGGTGGAGGAGATGGCCAATGACGTGATCGCCCAGCAGACTTCGGAGATCAACCGCATGCGGTCGCTGTAGGGCGACCGGGAGAGCGGTGTACCCCCGGGTCGGTCACGCCCCTGCGACACCGCCCTGACGGCCGGCCTGCGCCTCGGCCGCCGTCAGGACGGTGTCCAGGAGGCCGGGGAAGAGGGCGTCCAGGTCGTCCTTGCGCAGGGCGTTGAGCTTGGCCGTGCCCTGGTACATCTGCTGGATGACACCGCTCTCGCGCAGGACGCGGAAGTGGTGCGTCGTCGTGGACTTGGTGACGGGCAGGTCGAAGTACGAGCAGCTCAAGGCATCGCCCTCGCGCGCCAGATCCCGGACGATGCGCAGCCGCACGGCGTCCGAGAGCGCGTGGAGCACCCCTTCGAGTCCGATCTGGTCCCGCGTGGGGTGCTCGAGCGCGCGGGGGCTGGTGGCGATCGTCATGACGGCGGCTCCACTTCATCCGGGTGACCCTCATTGTACGAGAACTCTCGTAGTTTGACAGATGCCGTACTACGATGAGTATCGTACGAGCATCCTTCGAGGTCCCCGAAACGGAGTCCGCCATGAGCGTCGCCCTGTTCCAGCCCTACACCCTGCGTTCGCTGACCGTGCCCAACCGGGTCTGGATGGCGCCCATGTGCCAGTACTCGGCCGAGATGACCGGACCGAACGCGGGTGTGGCCGGCGACTGGCACTTCGCCCACTACGCCTCCCGGGCCACCGGCGGCGCCGGGCTCATCCTCGTCGAGGCGACCGCCGTCGCCCCCGAGGGCCGGATCAGCCCGGCGGACCTCGGCCTGTGGAACGACACCCAGACGGAGGGGCTGCGCCGGATCGCGGGCTTCCTCAAGGAGCACGGCACCGTGCCCGGCATCCAGATCGGTCACGCCGGACGCAAGGCCTCGACCAACCGCCCCTGGCAGGGCCGCGGCCCCGTCGCGCCGGGCGGACCCGGCTGGCAGCCCGTCGGTCCCAGCCCGGTCGCCTTCGACGAGGGGTACCCGGTGCCGACCGAGCTGACCGTCGAGCGGATCCACGAGATCACCGGTCAGTTCGCGGACGCGGCCCGCCGCGCGCTGGACGCCGGCTTCGAGGTCGTCGAGGTGCACGGCGCCCACGGTTACCTCATCGGCGAGTTCCTCTCCCCGCACAGCAACCACCGCACCGACGAGTACGGCGGCTCCTTCGAGAACCGGACCAGGCTCGCCCTGGAGGTCGTCGACGCGGTACGGGCCGTGTGGCCCGAGGAGCTGCCGGTCTTCTTCCGGATCTCCGCCACCGACTGGCTGGAGGAGCAGGGCTGGACGGCCGACGAGACCGTACGGTTCGCGGCGCTGCTGCGCGAGCACGGCGTCGACCTCCTCGACGTCTCCAGCGGCGGCAACGGCGGTCCTGCGCGGATCCCCGTGGGTCCGGGCTACCAGGTGCCGTTCGCCGCCCGGGTCAAGGCGGAGACCGGACTGCCGGTGGCCGCCGTCGGTCTGATCACCGAGAGCGACCAGGCCGAGAAGATCCTCGCCAACGGCGAGGCCGACGCGGTCCTCCTCGGCCGCGAGCTGCTCCGCGACGCCTCTTGGGCCCGCCGCGCGGCCCGCGAACTCGGCGCGGAGATCCAGGCCCCGGCGCCGTACGCCTGGGCGATCTGAGACGCCCCGCGGCGGCCCGAGTCGAGCCTCCGGGGCTCCAGGGCTCCGGGCCTTCCAGGGCGCCGCGGGTGTGTCCGGGGGCCGTTGTCAGTGGCCGGGTGCAGACTGGCCCGTATCCCGCGACAACGGCGTCCTGGAGGTAGCAGCCATGCCCGACGTACTCCTCACCGTAGGCACCCGCAAGGGGCTCTTCATCGGCCACCGGCACGACAACCGATGGGAGTTCGACGATCCGGCGTTCCCCGCGCAGGCCGTCTACTCGGTCGCGATCGACACCCGAAGGGCTGCCCCGCGCCTGCTCGTGGGCGGGGACAGCGCCCACTGGGGGCCGTCCGTCTTCCACTCCGACGACCTCGGCAAGAGCTGGACCGAGCCGGCACGGCCCGCGGTGAAGTTCCCCGAGGACACCGGGGCCTCGCTGGAGCGCGTCTGGCAGCTGCACCCGGCACCCGCGCACTCCCCCGACGTCGTGTACGCGGGGACCGAACCGGCGGCGCTGTTCCGCTCCGCGGACGGTGGGGAGTCCTTCGACCTCGTCCGCCCGCTCTGGGAGCATCCCACCCGCTCGCGCTGGGTGCCCGGTGGAGGCGGCGAGGCCGTGCACACCGTCGTCACCGACCCTCGCGACCCGGACGCGCTGACCGTCGCGGTGTCGACCGCGGGGGTGTTCCGCTCACGTGACGGCGGGGCCGCGTGGGCGCCGTCCAACCACGGGGTGTCCGCGGTCTTCCTGCCCGACCCGGACCCGGAGTTCGGGCAGTGCGTGCACAAGATCGCCCAGGACGCGGGCGACAAGGACCGGCTGTACCTGCAGAACCACTGGGGCGTGTTCCGCAGCGACGACGCGGGCGGCAGCTGGTCCGACATCGGCGCCGGACTCCCCTCCGACTTCGGCTTCGCGGTCGCCGCCCACCCGCACCGCCCGGACACCGCCTACGTGTTCCCCATCGCGGCGGACTCCGACCGCGTCCCCGCGGGCCGCCGCTGCCGGGTCTACCGGACGAGCGACGCGGGGGCCACCTGGGAGCCGCTGACCCGCGGGCTGCCCGAGGGCGACCACTACGGCACGGTGCTGCGGGACGCGCTCTGCACGGACGACGCGGACCCGGCGGGCGTCTACTTCGGCAACCGCAACGGCGAGCTGTACGCGAGCGCCGACGACGGGGAGAGCTGGCGACTCCTGGCGGAGCACCTTCCGGACGTGCTCTGCGTCAGAGCGGCGGTGATCTGAGGACCCCGCCCCGCGGCGGCACGGGTCAGGGCAGACGCCAGTCCACGGGCTGGGCGCCCTGTTCCAGGAGGAGGTCGTTGGCGCGGCTGAAGGGGCGGGAGCCGAAGAAGCCGCGGTCCGCGGACATCGGGGACGGGTGCGCCGACTCGATCGCCGGGAGGTTTCCGAGAAGCGGCCGGGCGTTGCGGGCGTCCCTGCCCCACAGGATGGACACCAGGGGCTTGCCCCGGGCGGCCAGGGCGCGGATGGCCTGCTCGGTCACCTCTTCCCAGCCCTTGCCACGGTGGGCGGCCGGCTTGCGCGGGGCCGTGGTCAGTGCCCTGTTCAGGAGGAGGACGCCCTGACGGGTCCAGGGGGTCAGATCGCCGTTCGACGGCCGGGGCAGACCGAGGTCGGTGTTCAGCTCGCGGTAGATGTTCTCCAGGCTGCCCGGAAGCGAGCGGATCTCGGGGGCGACCGCGAAGCTGAGTCCGATCGCCATCCCCGGCGTCGGATAGGGATCCTGACCCACGATCAGGACCCGCACGTCGTCGAAGGGCTGCTGAAAGGCCCGCAGGACGTTCGGCCCGGACGGCAGGTACGTCCGGCCCGCGGCGATCTCCGCGCGCAGGAAGTCGCCCATCTCCGCCACACGGCCCGCGACGGGGCTCAGAGCCTCCGCCCAGCCGGGCTCCACCAGTTCGTTCAAGGGTCGCGCTGTCACGGTCCGTCACTCTACCGGCCTACAGTGACACCCCGGTCCGGCCCGGCCCCCGGGCCACCCCCTAGACTCCCGCCACTCGCCTGCCCCTTGTCGCCCTCACGCCAGGACGGTGCACCGTGGATTCCGTGAACGAACCGCCCGTGGACGATCCCTCCGAGGGGCTGGTCGTCGGCGTCGACTCCGGCGGCTCGGGATTGCGGATCGCCCTCGCCGAGGCGGCGAGCGGCACGGTCCTCGACACCCTCGCCTCGCGGGAGCCGGTCCGGACCGGACCGGGCGGAATCTCGGCGGCTCACTTCCTGGAGCAGGTCGTCCCTGCCGTCCGCGCACTGCGGGAGCGCGCCGCGACGGGGGCCGCCGCCGGCCGGCCGGTCCTCGCCGTGGCCGTGGGCGCCGCCGGAATGGCGACGCTCGGGGACGAGCTGCGGGCGGAACTCCCCGGCGCCTTCGCCGCGGCCTGGGGCGTGCGACGCCTCGCGCTCGCGGCCGACGCCGTCACCGCGTACACCGGGGCGCTCGGGCAGAGGCCCGGCGTGGTCGTCGCGGGCGGCACGGGGATGATCGCGCTCGGTACGGATCTGGCGGCCTGGCGCCGGGCCGACGGCTGGGGGCACCTCCTGGGCGACTGCGGCAGCGGCGCCTGGATCGGCCGGGCGGGCCTGGAGGCGGCGATGCGCGCCCACGACGGGCGGCGCGGCGGTTCGGCGGCGCTCCTGGCCCGGGCCGAGAAGCTGTTCGGGCCGGCGGGGGGCCTGCCGGGCGCCCTGTACCCCCGTACCGACCGACCTGCCGTGCTCGCCTCCTTCGCCCCGGAGGTGGGGGCCTGCGCCACCGCCGGTGACCCGGTCGCGGCGGACATCCTCGTCCGGGCCGCGGAGCACGTCGCGGACGCCGCCGAGGCCGTGTGTCCGGCGGACCCCGGGGCCCTGGTCGCCCTGACGGGTGGCCTCTTCAAGATGGGCGACCCCCTCCTCGTACCCCTGCGGGCCGCGCTCGCGGAGCGGATCCCGCACGCCCGCGCGGTGGCCCCCGCGGGTGATCCGCCGGCCGGGGCGGTCGCCCTCGCCTCGGCGCTCGCCACCGGCACGCTGCGGCTGCCGGAGGACCCGTCGCTGCTGCGCCTGTTCGACGGCGATACGGCGGAGACGACGGCATCCGCCCAGGTCGGGGGTGGTGCGGAGGGAAGGACCCGGCCCGGAGCGGACGCGGAGACCGGACATACGGGGACACACGGCGCGTGATCGCACCTCACCGAACAGCGTGGCCGACGAAACCAGTAGCATGCGGCGCCATGAGCTCCCCCACTGGGCCTGCTTCCGGCCTGCCTGTACGAATGCCTCGACCGCGCCAGTCCGGGCGGCACCGTCGCCCCGAACCCGCGGCGGCGCCCGAGGGCGCTCCCGCGCTGGTTCTCGCCGTTCCCGGTGCGCCGTCGGCCGCCATACGCTCGCTGGCCGAAGAGGTCGTGAGCATCGCCCGCTCGGAGCTGCCCGGCCTGGAGGCCGCGATCGGTTTCCTCGACGGCGACGACATCGAGTACCCCGCGCTCGCGTCCGTGCTCACGGCCGTGGACGCGCTCCGCACCCAGCGGTACCACCTGGGCGTGGCCGCAGGCCGTGAGGTCGCCGCCCCGACCGGTCCCGCCGCGGTCGTGGTCCCGCTGCTCGCGGGCCCGGACAGCGCCCTGATGCGCCAGGTGCGCCAGGCCGTCATGGACAGCGGCAACACCGCCGAGCTGACCGAGGTCCTCGGTCCGCACCCGCTGCTCGCCGAGGCGTTGCACGTGCGCCTGTCCGAGGCGGGGCTCGCCCGTGCCGACCGCGCCCGGCTGTTCACGGTGGCGACGGCCGCCGACGGCATCATCCTGGCCACGGTCGGCGGCGAGGAGGCCGTGCAGGCCGCCGGGATCACCGGCATGCTGCTCGCCGCGCGCCTCGCGGTGCCGGTGATGGCCGCCGCGCTCGACCAGGAGGGTTCGATCGCCTCCATCGCCGAGCAGCTGCGCGCCGCGGGTTCGGCCCAGCTGGCCCTCGCGCCGTACCTGATCGGCCCGGAGCTGGCCGAGGGTCTGCTCGACGAGGCCTCGAAGGAGGCCGGGTGCGCCGCCGCCGAGCCGCTGGGGGCCTACCCGGCGATCGGCAAGCTGGTGCTCTCGCAGTACACCTCGGCGTTGGGGATCCCGCCGCAGCAGCCGCAGGGCCCGCCGTCGCTCTGAGGCGCAGCACGAGGAGAAGGGGCCCGCACCGGAAGCATCCGGAACGGGCCCTTTCTCGCGTACGGACCTGGCCGCAGGGTCGCGTACGGCCCTGGCCGCAGGCTGGCGATCAGAGCCGAAGGTTCGCGTACGGGTCAGCGGAAGGCTCGCGTACGGGTCAGCCGAAGACGACGCAGGAGGCCGCCGGGGCTTCGATGGCGCCCGCTCGGACCGGTACGCCGGTCTCCGGGTCGAGGTCGAACCAGGTGACGTCACCGGAGCGCTCGTTGGCCGCGTACAGCCGCCGTCCGGAGGGGTCGAGGGTCAGGTCACGGGGCCAGGCGCCCCCGCAGGGCACGGTGGCGACCAGATCGGCCTTCGCGCCGTCCGGGTCGAGGGCGAGGACGGCGAGGGTGTCGTCGCCGCGGACGGCGGCCCACAGGAAGCGGCCGTCGGGGGACGCGACGACCTCGGACGGGTAGCTGGGGCCCGTGGTGCCCTCGGGGACGACGGAGGTCTCGCCGAGCGGTTCGAGGACGCCCTCCGCGGCGTGCCAGCGGCAGACGGTGAGGGTGGGCTCCAGCTCGTTCAGGACGTAGGCGTGGCCGCCCGTCGGGTGGAAGGCGAGGTGGCGCGGGCCGGTGCCGGGGCGCAGCGCGGTCTCGCGGTGGAGGGTGAGCGCCCCGGTCGCGGGATCGAGCGCACAGATCCGTACGGAGTCGGTCCCGAGGTCCACGCTGACGACCCAGCGGCCGGAGGGGTCGGGGAGCACCTGATGGGCGTGGGGGCCGCTCTGGCGGCCGGGGACGGTGCCGTGGCCCTCGTGCCGCAGGACGGCCGTGGCGGGGCGGGGAGTGCCGTCCGCGGCCAGCGGCAGGACGGTGACGCTGCCGGAGGTGTAGTTGGCCGTGAGGAGGTGGCCGGCGGCGAGGGCGAGATGGGTGGGGCCCGCGCCGTCGACGGAGACGGGTTCGCCGAGCGGCCGGGGTACGGGGCCGGCGACGTCGAAGGCGGCGACGGCGCCGGGCTCGGTCTCGGAGACCGCGTGGAGCACGGGGCCGGCGAGGGCGAGGAAGGAGGGGTCGGCGACGGCGTCACTGGCGCCGGTGACGGTCAGCGCGCCCGTCGCCCCGTCGACGTCGGCGGCGAGGACGCCGAGACCGCCCGCCGAGGTGAACGACCCGATGTACGCCCGCGGCGCGCTCCGGCCCTGTACCGCCTCTGTGTCGCCCATGGCGCCTCCCCTGTCGCGGGGCCGGTCACGGACGACCGGCCGTCGTCCGGCCGACGGTAGCAGGCGGTCTAGACCAACCTCCTCCGGTCCGGCGCGGACGCGCCACGTCGGGCCGCTGGGACCAGCGGGGCGCGCGGGGAGGTGCGCAGCGGCGGCGCCGCCAGGTCGACGAGGGCCTGGTCCCGTCCGTGCAGGTGCCCGAGGGCGGCCTCGGCGCGGGGGGTGTCAGGAACGGGCCATCCAGGTGCTCGGCTGGGTCCGCAACGGAGCATCCAGCTCCGTGAGGACGCGAGCGAGCCCGCTCGCGTGCGCGAGGGCGGGCACGCCCGCGTGAGCCTCGCCTTCGGCCCGGAGGTGCGGATCCGTCGCGACCGCGGCTCCACTGCGCGAGGTGAGGGCCTCCACGGCGGCTTCGACCCGCCAACAGGCCGCGGCCAGGCGAGCGTCGTGACTGGCATCCGGGTCGGCGGCCACATCGACCAGGCCTCGGACCTCGCCTGCGGCTTCGTCGAGCAGCGTCAGGACCCGGCGTGCTCGCTGCTTCCTGGCCAGGAACGGGTTCAGGGGATGCACCAGGGGGGCGAGTGACAGCCGTACCCGGCCGAGCAGGGACTCCAGCTCGGCGGCATGCGGCGTGGGGTCCGCTGTCGCCTCGCCGGCGAGGCGACGGACCGACGCGGATGTGGCCGACCGCACGCAGAGCAGTGCTCGCTGGATCCACGCGTCGTTCGTCGTGTGGGTCCGCACCGGAAGGACCAGGGTCACGGCGAGACCGGCGCACAGCGCGCCGACACCCGTCTCCGCCACGCGCAGGAGGAGCAGCGAGCCGTCCAGCACCCCCAGCAGGCCGTAGAGGAGGCTCGCCATCACGGTGACGGCGAGGATCATCCAGCTGTACGAGACCGCGGCGGTGTAGAAGATCCCGAAGACGCACGCGGCGACCAGGACGGCTGTGGCTGCGGGCGCACCGCCGAGCGGGATGGCCACGAGGAATCCGCCGGCGATGCCGGTGACGGTGCCGAGGACGCGGCGGAAGCCGCGGACGAGCGTCTCGCCGCGCGAGGCGGTGTTGACGAAGATCCACCAGACGGTGCCGACGGCCCAGTACCAGCGCTCCTCCGAGAGGAACTGGCCCACCACGAGGGCCACGCCGGACGCCACGGCGACCTGGACCGCCTGGCGCGTGGTCGCGCGGGCCAGCCCCCTGCCCGGAAGCGCCGCAGGCACCGCAGGCGGCGGGACGCGCCGCTCGATGGGCCAGACCAGGAAGCGGACGGCCGCCGCCGCGCCCAGAGCGACGCCGGTGGCCGCGTACAGCTCGGGGAGCTGGGCGGGGAGCGCGTGCAGGAACTGCGTCACGAAGAACTGCATGAAGGCGAAGATGCCGAGCGCGTGCCCGCGAGGTCCCCAGCGGCGGGCGTAGACGCCGGCGAACACCACGAGCAGCCAGGCCGCGTCCCGGAGGAGCGGCGCGGCATGGAGAAGGGTCGCGAGTGCGAGGACGGGGAAGCCGACGGCCGGCAGCAGGGCGGTGGTGACGGCCTGGCGCCGCACGGTGGGGTCACCCACGGTGAAGAGCGCGAGGAGAGCGGCGAGACCGGCCGTGATGGAGGCGGTGAGTGAGAAGCCGAGGAGTTCGGCCAGGGCGACCGCGAGCGTGATGCCGAGAACGGCACGGAGCGAGACCCTGAGCCGGACGAGCCCCGGGTCCGGGGCCATGAAGTACTTCTGCACGGCGGCCAATCCCGCCCCCCTTGTTCCTGATCCTCGCCGCACGCGAGACTCCCCGGGGGTGGTGGGGGCTCGGACACGACGGAAGCACCGCGGGCCGGTCCGGCCTCGTCGCCGGACGGCGCTGCGCGGCGCCGAAGGTATGTGATGCCTACAAGAATAGCCCCCAAGGGGTACATCGGCTCAACAGGTGAACGTACGGGTGGGCCAATGGCCCATCCCCACGGACGATCACGTGGCCAGAGGCGGCCATTGGCCCACACGGTCTACGAGCATCCCGCCGAGTCCCGCCCTGCCCACGCGTACGCGTCCGCCGCCCTGAACAGGGTCTCGCCGCACGACCATCTTGTGCGGCGGACCTCTCCTCCCTCCACGCCGACCTGCACATTGGAGCCCTCTTGCCCATGCGGACAAGCATCACGCGCCCGATATCCCTGCTGTTGTCGACCGCGCTCGCTGCCGCGACGCTCACCGGCTGCGCGTTGATGGAGCTCGCCAGGGACTGCGAGGGGACCGACGACAGGGTGAAGGAGGTGGCCGCACTCGACATCCTCGACTCCCGGCCCGCAGGCGCCACCGTCGCCCGGGGTCTCGAGGAGGTCGACGCCGGCTGCTGGGCGGACAGCGGCGATGTCGCGGTGTACGCCGACCGGACGTACGCCTTCCCCGGCACACAGGCCGAAGTGGCCGCACATTACCGGGCGGCGGCGGTACGCGACGGATGGAACCCGAACCCCGAGGCCTTGCCCGACGACCTGGATTTCGTCAGAGACGACATGGTCCTGCAGGTCGTCTTCCTCACTGCCGAGCGCCTCGCGAAGGGCGGTCACGGGAAACGCCCCGACCTCACCACCGGGGCCGGCTACTCGATCAGCGTCAACGCGTTCCTGGACAGCGGCGTCGAGGCAAGCCGTTAGGGGATCGGCGTCACCGGCCGGTTCTCCGCCGTCGACGGCCTGATCACCGACGTGGTCAGGGGGACGCCGTGAGTGGCGTAGTGTTGTACCTACCGACGCGGGGTGGAGCAGCTCGGTAGCTCGCTGGGCTCATAACCCAGAGGTCGCAGGTTCAAATCCTGTCCCCGCTACTGAAGTGACATGAGGCCCGGATCCTGTGGATCCGGGCCTCATGCGTGCACCGGCGGGCCTGTTACTCCGCGAGGCACGTACACCCACGGACGACATCACCGGCCCCGCCACCTGGCAGCACCTCCTCACCAGCAGCTGACCCCCGCCACCCACCGAGGCCCCGTCCGCCTGGGCGGACGGGGCCCCGGACGAAGGAGGCCGAGTGTCGGCACATGTCGTCGGGGGTCAGGTGAGGGCGAGGAGGCCGACGGCGAGGGCGGCGGTGCCCAGGCCGGCGAGCTGGCCCCGGTGGATGCGTTCGCCGAGCACGCTACGGGCCAGCAGGACGGTACCGGCCGGGTAGAGGGCGGTGATCACCGCGACGACCGCGAGGTCGCCGTCGCGGGCGGCGAGGAGGAACATGAGGTTCGCCAGCGAGTCCAGCACGCCCGCCCCCGCCGACATCGCGTACGCGGGCCGCTCGGAGCCGAGCTTGCGGTACATCAGCGCGGCCGCGGCCAGGGTGACGGCCGAGGAGACCGCCCGGCCGACGATCAGCGGGGCCACGCCGCTGTCGGACGGCGCCTGATGGAGGAAGATCAGTTGCAGAGCGATGGCGGCGCCCGCGCCGAGGGCCAGCAGCAGCGCCGTGCGCGACGGGCGTGCCGACCCGCTGCCGTGACCGGCGCTGACCAGGACCACCGCGGCAAGCGCGAGGGGCAGGCCGATCAGTCCGGCGGCGCCCAGTCGCTCGCCCTGGAGCAGGCCCACGCCCACGGGCAGCATGGCGGATATCAGCGCGGTGACGGGCGAGAGCACGTTCATCGGGCCGATCGCCAGGGTGCGGTAGAGCAGGGCGAACGCCGCGGCCGAGGCGACCCCGGACGCGGCGCCCCAGACGACGGCACCGCCGCTGAAGTCGGCACCGAGGAACGGCCACAGCAGCAGCTCGACCGCGAGCGAGGCCGGGGCCGCGATCATCACGGTGCGCAGCACGTGCGCCTTGCGGGCGCCGAGGCCGCCGAGGAAGTCGGCGCACCCGTAGGCGAGGGAGCTGCCCAGGGCCAGCAGCAGAGCGATCACGGTACGTACATCCCTTACTATCTCAATGGAACGACTGAACCATACAACGGATCGACCGAGGCGTGTCCATCAAACGACCGCACGGTCATTGCAGTGGTCCACTGGTGACGATGAGGATGGATGGTGACCGGATGGCCGAGACGGCCTCAGCCCTGCGGACGCTCGCGCACAACGTCAGGGCGGCCCGGACCCGCGCCGGCCTGTCCCTGGACGAGCTCGGCCGGCGTGCCCAGGTCAGCAAGGGCGCCCTGGTGGGCCTGGAGAAGGCCCAGGGCAACCCCAACTTCGCCACCCTGGTGCGGCTGGCCGACACCCTCGGCGTCTCGGTGTCCGCGCTGATGGAAGGACCGGCCGAGGACCGCGTCCGCGTCGTGGCCGCCGACGCCGTCATGCCGCTGTGGACGGGAGCGCACGGAGGCGAGGCCCGTCTGATGCTGACGACCTCGGGCCCGGCCCCCGTCGAGGTCTGGCGCTGGAAGCTCGAACCTGGCGAGGAGTACCCGAGCCACCCCCATCAGGCCGGGGTCGTCGAGACCGTGAGCGTCACCGCCGGCCGGATGACCCTGGTCGTCGACGGCGCCGAGCATCCGGTCGAGGCGGGTCAGACCGCCGCCTTCGACGGCGACGCCCCCCACACCTACCGGGGCGCCGGTACGGAGACCTGCCTGCTGATCATGACGGTCCACCTCCCGCCCGGCCCGGCCTCCCGGGTCTGACCCGGCCGCCCTTCTCGCGAGGCCGAGGTCAGCGTCCGTACATGCCGCGGCAGAGGTCTGCGGCGCCCATCGGGGCTCCGATCTCCTGGGCCTGTCGGCAGAGCCGACGCATCTCGGGGGCCTGACCGGTCACCGGCTGCCGCGGACGTGGACGCGCGGCAGGCTGCGGCGCGGACCGGGGCTTCGGGCTCGGGCCGGTCCTCCGGGCGGGCCTCTCGGCCGGCTTCGGCGTCCGCCGCTCCGTCGCCGTGCCCGGCGTCTTCCCCGGTGCCGCACAGCGAACGGGCGCCGGCGCCTCCGGCCGCGGGGCGGCGCGGTCCACGGTCGGCGCACGCTCCGCGGGGGCGGCCTTCGCGGGCGGGCGGCCGGGGCGCGGCTCGGTGACGGCGAGGTGCTCCCGGGGCGGGGCCTGGGTGGGCTCCGGCCATGCCGGGAGTGCGGCGGGCCGGCGTTCGGCGGCGGGGGCGAGCTCGGCGGGCCGGGCCGGTGCGCTCGGGGCCGGGGCCTCGGGGACGGCCACGCATCCGCTGGTGAGGAGCGCGGCGAGGAGAGCGACCATCGCTCGGCGGGTGTTCATGGGGCTCACGCTGCCCCAGCCTGGCCGGGGCCCGCGCGCCGGACGGACCGGATCCACCGTGACGAGTGACGAGGGACGACAGGCGTGACGCTACGGGCCGGCGGCGGCGAGTGGCGCGGGTGTGACAGCGGACCGCGTCCCTCCGTCGGGACGGCCCCGCCCCGCCCGGGCGGCGAGAGCCCGGCCCCGCCCCGGCCCGGCCCCGGCCGGAGCCCGGCGTGCGCCGGGCGGTGGGGCGTCGCGATAGGTTCGGGGGACGTGCAGCGGGGTCGCCGAGCGCCCCGGCCGATCACCCCCGGGAGCCCCAGGTGCACACCCTCGTCTACGACGACATCACGACCGCCGCCGACCGCGTCGCCGGCCACGTCCGGCCCGTCGCCCTCGCCGGGCCCACGGAGCCCGGCGGCGTCCACCTCGCGCTGGAGCTGATGCAGCACACCGGCTCGTTCAAGGCGCGCGGCGCGCAGAACTTCCTGCTCGCGCACCGCGAGGCCGGCACCCTCCCGGACGCCGGTGTCACGATCGCCTCCGGCGGCAACGCCGGGCTGGCCTGCGCCTGGGCCGCCGCGCGGCAGGGCGTCCCCGCCACCGTCTTCCTGCCGACCACCGCGCCCCGGGTGAAGGTGGCCCGCCTCCGCCAGTACGGCGCGGACGTCCGCCTGGTCGGTACGGAGTACGCCGAGGCCCTCGCCGCCTGCGAGGAGTTCGCCCGAACGACCGGGGCGCTCGCCTCGCACGCGTACGACCATCCGCTGATCGCCGCCGGCGCGGGCACCCTTCTCGACGAGATCCGCCGGAACGTCCCCGGTCTCGACACCGTCGTCGTCGCGGTCGGCGGCGGCGGACTCTTCGCCGGGGTCGCCACCGCGGCCGGGCACCACGGCATCCGTACCGTCGCCGTCGAACCCGAGAACTGCCGCGCCCTCGACGCCGCCGTCCAGGCCGGGCGGCCGGTCGACGTCACCGTCGACTCCGTCGCCGCCGACTCCCTCGGCGCCCGGCGCGCCTCCGCCACCGCCGTGCGGGCGGCCCAGCAGGACGGCGTCCGCTCCGTCCTCGTACCCGACGCCGCGATCGTCCGCGCCCGGCAGGCCCTGTGGGACGACCGCAGGCTCGCCGTCGAGCACGCCGCCGCCACCGCCCTGGCCGCCGTGGCCCATCCCGCTGCGGACGTCCTCGGCGCCGGGTACCGCCCGGCGCCCGACGAGACGGTCTGCGTGATCCTCTGCGGCGCCAACACCGACCCCACGGACCTCGTGGCTCCCTAGGGCCCTGTCCAGCTGATCATCGCGGACCCCCTGGAGGGTTCCTTCGATCGGTGGGCACTCGCGGACGCGTCGCCGCCGGTGGCACACTGGCGCGTCGATCCGCCGAAGGAGCACGTCGTGTCCATGATCCAGCGTCTGCGCAGAGCCGTCCGTCTGACGTACCGGCGTGCCGTGGACCTCAGCCACCCGGCCCGCTCCCCGCTCGGCAGCGCGGTCGTCAACTGCGTGGTCTACATCGACGGCGTACGGCGCAGCGGGCGCGGGTCGGCCGAGGAGGCCCTGCGGCAGGTCCGCAAGGCCGGCGACGGGTTCGTCTGGATCGGTCTGCACGAGCCGGACGAGACGGAGTTCACGGGGCTCGCCGAGCTCTTCGGGCTGCACCCGCTGGCGGTGGAGGACGCGGTCAACGCCCATCAGCGGCCGAAGGTGGAGGAGTACGACGGCGTGCTCTTCGCCGTCTTCAAGACCGTCCGCTACGTCGAGCACGAGGAACTCACCTCCACCAGCGAGGTCGTGGACTCGGGCGAGCTGATGGCCTTCGTCGGGCCCGACTTCGTCATCACCATCCGGCACGGCGGCCACGGCTCCCTCGGCCCGCTGCGCGAGGCCCTGGAGGACCTGCCCGAGCAGCTGGCCAAGGGGCCATCCGCCGTGCTGCACGCGATGGCGGACCACGTGGTGGACGACTACCTCGCCGTCGCGGACGCCGTGCAGGACGACCTCGACGCGATCGAGAGCGCGGTCTTCTCCGAGCAGGCGGACCGCCGGGACGCGGGGCGGATCTACCAGCTCAAGCGCGAACTCCTCGAACTCAAGCGGGCCGTGACGCCGCTGGCACGGCCGCTCCAGCACCTCGCCACCCACCCGATGCCGCTGATCGACCCGGACATCAGGGCGTACTTCCGCGACGTGACCGACCATCTCGCCCGGGTCGCGGAGCAGGTCACGTCCTTCGACGCGCTCCTCGACTCGATCCTCCAGGCCCATCTCGCGCAGGTGACGGTCGCCCAGAACGAGGACATGCGCAAGATCACCGCCTGGGCCGCGATCGTCGCCGTCCCCACCATGGTCTGCGGCGTCTACGGCATGAACTTCGAGCACATGCCCGAGCTGCGCTGGACCTACGGCTACCCACTGGTCCTCGGCGTCATCGCCACGGCCTGCGTCGTCATCCACCGGGGCTTCCGCCGCAACGGCTGGCTCTGACGGCGGGACGTCGTGTGGGCGAGGCGGGCCCGTCGGGGCATCGTCGCAGGCCACGCCCTGGGTAGAGTCGAGATCCCGATGACTGGACCGTGGGAGCGAAGGAGGCCGACCGGCCATGGCGGTGGACGAACTCGACACCCGCATCCTGCGGCTCCTCATCGAGCAGCCGCGTACGAGCGTGCGCGAGTACGCGCGGATCCTGAGCGTGGCGCGGGGCACCGTGCAGGCGCGGATCGACCGTCTGGAGCGGGACGGGGTGATCACGGCGACCGGGCCCGTCCTCTCCCCCGCCGCTCTGGGGCACCCCGTGCTCGCCTTCGTCCACGTCGAGGTGACGCAGGGCCATCTCGACGAGGTCGGTGACGCGCTCGCGGGCGTCCCGGAGATCGTGGAGGCCTTCTCGATCACCGGCGGCGGGGATCTGCTGACCCGGGTGGTGGCCCGGGACGCCGGGCACCTGGAGGACGTCATCCAGCGGCTGATCCAGGTGCCGGGGGTGGTCCGCACCCGGACCGAGATCGCGCTGCGCGAGCGGGTGCCGCACCGGCTGCTGCCCCTGGTCGAGGCGATCGGCCGCCGGTCCGGCACGGGGTGAGCACGCCCGCGCCGGTCCGGCACGGGGTGAGCACGCCACGACCAGCACCTTGTGGATTCCTCCAACAAGACTGGCGGATGCGCCGAGAAACGTCTTGATTCGTTGTAGACGGGAACCCGCACGACCTACCGTGGCGCATATGCAGTCCTACACCATCGGGCAGGCGGCGCGTCTCCTGGGCGTCAGCCCCGACACCGCACGACGCTGGGCCGACGCGGGCCGGGTCGCGACCCAGCGCGACGAGAGCGGCCGGCGGCTCATCGACGGCCGCGACCTCGCCGCCTTCTCGATCGAGATCGCCCAGAGCGGCACGGACGACGAGGACGATTCGTACACGTCCGCCCGGAACGCGTTCCCCGGGATCGTGACCGCCGTCAAGCTCGGCGACATCGCCGCACAGGTCGAGATCCAGGCGGGCCCGCACCGCCTCGTGTCCCTCCTCACCCGCGAGGCGGTCGAGGAGCTGGGCCTTGAGGTCGGCATGCGGGCGACCGCCCGGGTGAAGTCGACCAGCGTCCACATCGACCGCACCTGATCCACGGCCTCCGGGGCGCCACGCCCGGTCTCCCGCAGCGACCGGCCGGACCCCCGGAACTCCTCGTGGGGGCTGTCCGCGTCCGGGGGGACGGACAGCCCCCACCTCCACCTGCTCCCAGGGAACACCGATGACACGCCTCCGCGTCCGCCCCTCAGGTCACGGCCCGCGCACGCCCCTCGTCCTCATCGTCCCCGCGCTGCTCGCCGTGGCGTTCCTGGTCCTGCCCCTCGTCGGTGTCCTGGCCCGTACGGAGTGGGGCGCCTTCGGTGCGCACCTGACGGATCCCGGCACCGTGCAGGCGCTGAAGCTGTCGCTGGTCGTCTCCTTCTGGGCGCTCGGTCTGTCGCTGCTGCTCGGCGTCCCGCTGGCCTGGCTGCTCGCGCGGGTGCCGTTCCGCGGCAAGGCGATCGTCCGTTCCCTCGTCCTGCTGCCCATGGTGCTGCCGCCGACGGTCGGCGGTGTGGCGCTGCTGCTCGCGTTCGGGCGGCGCGGGCTCCTGGGGCCCTGGCTGGAGTCCACGTTCGGCGTCACGCTCCCCTTCCACACCTCGGGCGCGGTCGTCGCCGCGACCTTCGTGGCGATGCCGTTCCTCGTCATCAGCCTGGAGGGCGCGCTCGGCGGACTGCGCCCCCGTTACGAGGAGACGGCGGCGTCCCTCGGCGCCTCGCCGGTGCGGGTGTTCTTCACCGTCACCCTGCCGATGGTCGCCCCGGGGCTCCTCGCGGGCGCCGCGCTGACCTGGGCACGGGCGCTGGGCGAGTTCGGCGCCACCATCACCTTCGCCGGAAACCTGCCCGGCACCACCCAGACCCTGCCGCTCCAGGTGTACCTGCTGCTCCAGGAGGAGCCCGAGGCGGCGACCTCCGTCTCGCTGCTGCTGCTCGTCATCGCCATGGCCGTCCTCGTCGCCCTGCGCGGCCGCTGGACGGGCACGCCGGCGTCGCCCCGGCGGACCGCACCCGCCGCCGAGCCCAGCCCCGCCCCGGAGCCCGGTCCCGCTTCCGAAGCCGGTCCCACCCCCGAGCGCGCCTCCGAACAGCCCGCCTCCGAGTCCGGCGTCGCAGCCGGTCCTCAGCCGGGCGGCGGGCGCTGGGCGCTGCGGGCCGAGGTCGGCGGCTTCACCGAGCTGGCCCTGGACGCCGACCCCGGCACCACGATCGCCGTCGTCGGACCCAACGGCGCCGGGAAGACGACCCTGCTCCGGGCCCTCCTCGGCCTCACCCCGCGCGCCCACGCCACGCTGCGGCTCGGCGACACCGACGTGACCGATCTGCCCCCGCACCGGCGGCAGGTGGCCTGGGTGCCTCAGGACGGCGCGCTGTTCCCGCATCTGTCCGCGCTCTCGAACACCGCATACGGCCTGCGGGCTCGCGGCGTTCCCCGTGCCGAGGCCCGGCGGGCCGCCCAGGCCTGGCTCGACCGGCTCGGCGTGGGGCAGCTGGCGCACCGCCGTCCCGCGCAGCTCTCCGGCGGCCAGGCCCAGCGGGTCGCCCTCGCCCGCGCGCTGGCCGCCCGCCCCCGGCTGCTGCTCCTCGACGAGCCGCTCGCCGCGCTCGACCAGACCACCCGTGCCCATGTGCGGCACACCCTGCGCAGCCATCTCGCCGGGTTCGGCGGTGTCTGTCTGATCGTCACCCACGACCCCGTGGAGGCCGTCTCCCTCGCCGACCGGGTCCTCGTCCTCGAGGGAGGCCGCACCCTCCAGGACGCCTCCCCCGGCGAGGTGTCGCGCCACCCCCGGTCGCCGTGGGTCGCCCGGATGCTCGGCAGCAACGCGTGGCCGGGGGCCGCGACCGCCGAAGGGCTGTCGCTCGACGGGGGCGGTGCCCTGGTCGCCGCCGAACCGCCGCCGCCCGGCACGCGGGCGCTCGCGATCATCGCGCCCGAGGCGGTGGCCGTGCACCGCGAGAAGCCGGGCGGCAGTCCCCGTAACGTCTGGCCCGGAACCGTACGGGAGATCACCGCGAGCGGCAGTCGGCTGCGGGTCCTGGTGACCTCCGACCGGGCACCGGACCTCGTCGCCGAGATCACCCCGCAAGCGGCGGCCGAGTTGGGGCTCGCGGACGGGGTGCCGGTCTGGACGGGGGTCAAGGCGACCGAGGTGACCGTCGTGACGCTTTGACCGTCGGGACGCCCTGATCGTCGGGACGCCCTGACGGCCAGACCGTCGGGACGCCCTGGCCGTGGTGACGTCCTGACGCTCAGACCGTTCGGACGCCCTGGCCGTGGTGGCGTCCTGACGCTCAGACCGTCGGGACGTCCTGGCCGCTCGCGTCGCGGCGTTCGGCGGGCCCCTGACCTCAGCGGGTGGTCCGCGTACGGGCCATGAGGACCGCCACGTCGTCCTGGGCCGGGCCCGCGAGCAGCCTCGCGAGGACCTCGTCGCACAGGGTGTCCAGCGGCCGGTCCAGGTCCCGGAGTGCCCGGGCGAGCTGGCTCATCCCCTGGTCGAGGTCCCGGTCGCGGGCCTCGATGAGGCCGTCCGTGTAGAGCACGAGCAGGCCGCCCTCGGGCAGGGCGACCTCTTCCGTACCGAAGTCGTGGGCTCCGGTGCCCAGCGGGGTGCCGGGTGGGCCTTCGAGGAAGGTGATGGTGCCGTCCGGGGTGGCGATCGCGGGTGGCGGGTGCCCGGCGCGGGCGATGACCCAGCTTCCGGTCGCCGGGTCGTGGACGGCGTACACGCAGGTGGCCATCTCGTCCTCGCCGAGGTCGGCCACGACGGCGTCGAGCGAGCTGAGCATCCGGGCCGGGGGGATGTCGTGGCGGGCCAGGGTCCTTACGGCGGTGCGCAGTTGGCCCATGACGGCCGCCGCGTGGATACCGTGGCCCATGACGTCGCCGATGACCAGGCCCGTCCTGCCGCCGGGGAGGGTGATCACGTCGAACCAGTCGCCGCCGACGTCATGGGCGCTCGCGGGCAGGTAGCGGCCGGTGAGTTCCAGTCCGGTGACGGCGGGCAGCGCGCTGTTGGTGAGGCTGCGCTGGAGCGTGAGGGCCGCCTCCCGCTGGGTGGTGTAGAGGCGGGCGTTGTCGATGTTGAGGGCGGCGCGGGCCACGACCTCGTCGATGAGGACGCAGTCCTGCGCGTCGAACGGCTCACGGGTCCGCAGCCGCGTCACGGTGACCGCGCCGAGCACCTGCCCCCTGGCCACGAGGGGGACGAGGCGCGCCGAGCCGATGCGGGTCGCGAAGTAGGTGCGGAGCGCCTCGGTGCGCGGGTCGGTGAAGAGTTCCGGGAGGTCGGAGGTGTAGAGGTTCGTGGGTCTCCCCCGGGCGACGACCCGCTCGTACACGGAGTCCAGCGGGAGCTGGAAGGTCTGGCCCGCGACGAGCAGCGAGGTGGGGGCGGTCGGGTCGGGGAAGCCTGCCGCGAGACGGCGCAGCACTCCTCGCGTGGAGCCGGCCGGGTCGTCCGGTTCGAGGACCGATTCCAGCATCTGTACGTCGGCGGAGTCGGCGAGCTGGGGCACGAGGAAGCTCACCACCTCCTCGGCCGTCTGGTCCAGGTCGAGCGTCGTGCCGATCCGGGCGCCGGCCTCGGCGAGCAGGGCGAAGCGGTGTCTGGCCCGCTCGACCTCGATGTGCGCCTCCTGGCTCTCGGTGATGTCGACGAGGGAGGCGATGAGCCCGAGGGGCTCCTCGGCGCGGTCGCTGAGGGGCGCGTACGAGCAGGACCAGATGTGGTCGCGGCCGGGGTCGGCGGGCGTGCGGCCGACCCTGCGGGCGTCGACGACGGCGGTTCCGCTGTCGAGGACCTGGCGCATGAGGGATTCGAGCACGGTGGCGTTGACGCCGGGCACGACCTCGGTGAGACGGCGGCCGACATGGGCGGCGGACGGTACGCCGTTCATCCGGGCGAGGGCGTCGTTGACACGAAGGAAGCGCAGGTCGGGGCCGAGGAGGGCGAGGCCGATGGGCGACTGGGTGAAGAGGCTCTCCAACGCCGCGAGGTTCTCCCGCATGCGCAGGACCTCGGAGGTCTCCACCGCGATGAGCATGGCGCCGGGACGCCCCTCCGGGTCGGCGGCGGGCACGATCCACATCTCCATGGCGACGGTGTGGCCGTCGCGGTGGCGGACGGGGAGCGTGCCGACCATGGTCTCGCCGGACTGGACGCGCCGGGTGAGCCGCTCGGCCAGTTCGCGGTTGGCGTCCGGCACGAGGAGCGGTGTGGCGAGGCGCCCGAGCACGTGCTCGGGCCGATGGCCGAGCAGGTCCTGGGCGGCGAGGGACCATTCGACGACGCGACCCTCGGCGTCCTCCCGCCAGAGGGCGATGGGCAGCAGTTCGCGGAGCACGCCCGCGTCCCCGACGGCCGCCCGGGGCGGCTGCGGAACCCTGCTCGACGACTGATGAGTCTCCAACGCATCGACCTACGCATCGGCCTGGCCCCAGAGGGCAATCCCTATCGAATCACCCTAGCGGAGTCGATGACGGCGGGCTCTGCGCAGTGCGGCCGTCCGATGGCGGGCCGCCGCCGCGGGAGGGAGCCGGGAGGGGATCGGGAGGGGATCGGGAGGGAGCCGGAGGGGATCGGATGGCAGTCGGGAGGGAGTCGACGGGCTCGGATGGGCGTCGGGCGTCGGGGTACCTACCGCTCCGCGGTTCTTCCGTAGTTCTACGGATGTGCGGGCGGCGGGCGTCTGGGAGAGTCGTCGCGACCTCCATGTATGCGCATCCACCTGCGCCGCCGTTCCGCCTCGCGCCCCCGGAGTACCCCGCATGACCAGCCGCCCGTCCGACGCGCGTCCGTACGACCGGGGGCCCGGCGGCGGCCGGCCGGAGGACCCGCACACCCTGCTCGACCGGGCGCGGCGGCTCTCCGCGGCCGGCGGACACCCCGCGGCCGGCGGGGCCTGGGAGCGGGCCGCGACGGCCCTGCGGCGCGCCGGCGGGGCCATCACGCCCGGGGACCACGCCGACGCGCTGGACGCCACCGCCCTCGACTGCCGGGGCAGGGCGCGGCTCGCAGCCGAAACCCTCTTCTCGCGCGCCGCCGAACTGCACGAACGGTCCGGTCAGCCCGGTAAGGCGCTCATCTCCCGGGCCCGGGCGCTCGCCACCGGGCCCGAACCGGGGGCGACGGCCTGCGCGGGACTCGCGGACCTCTGCGAGCGGGCCGCCGCCCTGCACGAGGCGGGCCGGGCCACCGTCGCCCAGACCGCGACGGTCCTCCTGCTGTCCTGCCGGGCCCGCGCCGATCTCCTCGACACCGCGCCCGACCCGGCGGCCGAGGCCGCCGCGCTGCGCGAGGACCTCGTCCGGCTCGTCGCCTTCGCCGCGCCGCACCGGACGGACCCCGCCGTCCTCGGCCCCCTCGCCGACTCCCGCGCGCTCCTCGGGCGGGTCACCGCGCCCGACGACCCGGCAGTGGCCCTCACCCACCTGCGGGCGGCGCTCGCGGACCACGGCGCCTCGGGACGGCCCTGGCCCCCGACGGAGACCGAGCTGCTGCTCGCCGGGGTGCTCCGGGCCACCGGGGCGCACACGGAGGCGGCCACCGTGCTGCGCACCGCCGTCGGTTCCGGCGAGGAGAACGCCCTCCTCCGAGCCGCCGACCGGGCCCGCCTCCGCCTCGCGCTCGCGCGGACGCTGGACGGGCGCGAGGAGCGCGACGGACACGACGGACGCGACGGACGTGAGAGGCGCGAGAGGCGCGACGGACGCCAGGGGCGCTACGGACGCGAGAGGCTCGCCGCGTTCGACGTCCTCGACGGGGACGGCGGGGACCACGAGGACCACGGGGAGGACGAGGACCACGGGGATCACGGGGATGCCAGACCGGCCGCTCGTGCGCGCGGCGAGGAGGTGGAGTCGCTCCTCGCCGAGGCCGTCCACCTGTCCGACCGCTCCGGCGAGGATCCTCGCCTGGGCGTCCTCGCCCGGCTGTGCCTCGGCTCCGCCCACGTGGCACGCGGCCGCTGGCAGGAGGCCGTCACCGTCCTGGAGGCGATCCTGGCCGGGCCGGCGCGGGACGGGGACGAGGCGGCTCGCGTACGGGCCAGGGCCTGGCTCGCCTTCTGCGTACTGCGACTGGGGGAACCCGAACGGGCCGCACGGCAGTACGCGCTCGCGGCGGCCGAGGCCCGGCTCCGGGCCGATCGCCGTGACGGCGCGGCCCTCAGCCACCGTGCCGCGCACGCCCTCGGTACGGCCGGGGCGCCGGAGAAGGCGGCCCGGGCCTACGAACGCGCCGCCGACCTGTGGCGTTCCGTCGGCGACCACGGCGCGGCGGCCCGCTCCCTGCGCGCGCGGGCCCGGCACGTACGGACGGCCTGGGGCACCGCCAGGGCCGAAGCGGTCCTGGAGGAGGCCCTCCGGGAGGCCCAGCGCGGCCTGCCCAGCGCCCCGGGTCCTGCGGAACGCGACCGGCTGCGCGCCGAACTCGTGGCGATCCGCGAAGAACTGACGGATCTTCTCGACCCCGGTGCCACCCTCGCCGCCTCCGGCACGGACGAAGGCACCGGTCCCGGTCTGTGGCTCCCGCCGGATCCGTACGAAGCGTCGGGGCGGTACCAGGTGAACGTGTACGGCGACGTGGGCGGGGGCGGCCCGCCGGCCGCCGCGCCGAGGACCCGAGTACAGGGGTGCGTGTGAGCAGAGTGATCGACGGCCGCTTCGAGCTGGTGGAGCGACTGGGCGGCGGCGGCATGGGAACGGTCTGGCGCGCCCGCGACCTGGCCCTCCATCGTGACGTGGCCCTCAAGGAGGTGCGCCCGCCGGATCCCGCGCTGGCCGAGTACGACGCCGAGGGCGCCCGGACCCTGCGGGCGCGGGTGCTCCGCGAGGCCCGCGCGCTGGCCCGGATCGACCATCCGGGCGTGGTGACGATCCATCACATCGTCGACGCGGGCGAGGGCACGTACCCGTGGCTCGTGATGGAACTGGTCACCGGCGGCTCTCTCCAGGACCGCCTCGACCGTGGGCCGATGACGCCCACCGAGGCCGCCGTGCTCGGGCACCACCTGCTCGCCGCTCTGACGGCCGCCCACGAGCGGGACATCGAACACCGTGACGTGAAGCCGGCCAACGTCCTGCTGCGTCCGGACGGGCGGCCGGTCCTCACCGACTTCGGCATCGCCGCGATCCGCGAGTCCACCGTCCTCACGGCGTCGGGTTCGATCATCGGCTCGCCCGACTACATGGCGCCCGAGCGGATCCGCGGCGGTTCGAGCGGCCCCGCCGCCGACCTGTGGTCCCTGGGCATGCTGCTGTACGTGGCGGTGGAGGGCCACCACCCGCTGCGCCGGGAGAACACCCTGGCGACTCTGGCGGCCGTCCTCTCCGACGACGTACCACCGCCGCTGCGGGCCGGCGGTCTCACCGACGTCCTGACCCGGCTGCTGGTACGGGATCCGACCGCCCGCCCGGACACGGCGGAACTCGACCGCGCCCTGGCCGCCGCGGCGACCGGCTCGGAACCGGCGGACCTGAAGCCGGCGGAGGTGAAAGCGGCGGGCAAGGACGCGTCGGGTGCGGAGCCCGGCGGGCACGAGAAGACAGCCGGCGAGGGGGCCGGTGCGGGGATTGCCGGGGAAGGGGCCGCGACCTCGTTCCGGCTCGCGCCTCCCTCGCCCTCGCTTCCTTCATCTCCTTCATCTCCCACGTCCCCACCGTCTTCCCCCTCGGGCGCGCACCCCGAGACGGCGCCTTCGACGCCCCTGCCTCCCGCCGGAGGCGGGCGTCGGCGGGGGCGCGCCGCCCGGTTCTTCGGCAGCGCCCTCGTCGTGGTCCTCGCCGTCGGGATCCCCGTCGGCGCGATGGCCTGGGATTGGCGGCCCGGCGAGGCGGGCAGCGGCCCGAGCAGCGCTCCGTCCTCGCCGCAGGTACCGGCCGCGCAGCGTCCCGGCTCGTCGACGGCGCCGGGGAAGACCTCGGCCCCGAAGGAGCGCGATCTGCTCACGCCCGCGGGGATCAGGGCCGCCGTCGCCGCGGTCCACGCCGCCACGGACGGCGCGAAGGTCACCAGTTTCGTCGTGTACCCGGACTACGCCGTGGCCCAGTCACTGGTCAAGGGCAGTACGAAGCGCTATGACCGGTACATCTACCGGGGCGAGGACGTGGCCGTCCGTCAGGGCCCGGGCGGCACCGCCTTCCCCGGATCGGTCCCCACCGACCTGGACGCCTTCGACTGGGACACCCTGCCCGCCCTCCTGAAGCGCGCCGACAAGGACCTGGGTATCGACCGGCCCACCAGCCGGTATCTCGTCGTCACCCCCGGCTCGACGCTGCTCAACAGCGACGCCGGCCTGAGCATCTACCTGTCCGACACCTACGGCGTGGCCTACATCAACGCCGACACGAAGGGCCGGGTGACCTCCACTCATCCCCGCGAGAACTGACCCCCGCCCGCCCCGGTCCTGACGACCAGGGAGGCGAGGCCCGCCCGGGTCTCCACACCCGTCTTCCGGTAGACCCGGGCGACATGGCTCTCGACCGTGCGGGGACTCAGGCAGAGCCGGTCGGCCACCGCCTGGTTCGTCAGCCCTTCGGCGACCAGGACCGATATCTCGCGCTCGCGCGGGGTGAGCACGGAGAGCAGTCCGCCGGGCCCGCCACCGTCCGGAGGCGTCGGTCTGGTCCGGTCGGCCAGGTCGACCAGCATGCGGGCGCCGCCGTCGTCCGCCAGGCGGCGGCCCCTGCGCCAGAGCGCGGCGGCCCGGAGGTCGTCGCCCGCGGCCTGTACGTGCGGGGCGGCGAGGAGCAGGCTGTGGGCCTCGCGGAGCCCGGCCCCGGAGCGGGCGCTCTCCCTCGCGGCCTCGGTGAAGGCCTCGGCGGCGGCCGCCGATTCGCCCCGGTGGGCCAGCACCCGCCCCCACGCGCGCTGGGCGGCCCCCCGCTGGACGGGCAGGCCGAGCCGTGCCGCTTCCACCAGGGCGCGCCGGGCCACGCGCTCGGCCTCCGGGAGGTCTCCGGCCACGAGGGCCGCCCCGGCGAGCAGTTCGAGATAGCCCGGGCGCAGGGAGGGCTGGAGCCGGGACAGGTCCCGGTCGCCGCCCGCCCGCAGGAGCGCCCCCCGCACCCGGTGCGGGTCCTGGCCGAGCGGGACGCTGTGGGCGAGCATGCAGCGGGCCTGCGTGGCCCACCAGCCCTGGGCGGTGCCCACGGTGGCCGCGGCCTCCTCCGCGGCGGCCAGTGTCTCGGGGTCGCCGAGGGGCCGGGCGTGGAGGAGGACGGTGGCGCGGATCGCCCGGCTGAAGCCGAGGAGTTCGGCGCCGCCCAGGGGGTGGGCGACGGCGAGGGACTCCTCGGCCAGGTCGAGCGCGGCACCGACCCTGCCCGTGAGGAAGTGGACGTACGCCGAGCAGAGGAGGAGCTGCGAGAGCGCGAAGGGCCGTCCGGCGCGGCGGGCCACCGCGATGCCCCGCGCGGTGTGGCGCTCGGCCGTTCCGTACTCCTCCAGGAAGGCCTCGGTCCAGCCCAGGCGCACCAGCGACTCGGCGTGGTCGGCCAGTTCGCCGTCCGTGAAGGCGTCGGTGAGCGCCGCGGCCTCCGTCGCGCGGGCGCGGGCCGTGGTGGTCTCGCCCTCGTACGCCTCGCCGAGCGCGGAGAGCGTCAGGGCCTCGGCCGTGCCGGCCTCGTCGCGGCGGCGCCGCGCGTCGTCGAGGGTCCGGGCGACCTCCCCGCGGACCTCGGGGTAGCGGGTGGCGAAGAGGGCCCGGGCGCCCCACTCGACGACGAGCCCGGTCCGCAGGCCGGCCCGCGGGCCGGGGCTGCGCTCCAGTTCGCGGCGGAGGAGCGCGTCGGCCTCGGGGTAGCGGCCGAGGTGGCGCTCCATGAACGCGCAGAGGAGGACGGCGGAGGTCCGGACCCCGGCTCTGTCCTCGGTGCCTTCCGTGCCCTCTGCGTCCTCTGTGCCCTCTGTGCCTTCCGTGCCTTCCGTGCCTTCGGGCGTGCCCTCTGTGCCTTCGGTTTCCTCTGTGTCCTCGGAACGACCGGGGTCCGGGCGGCACAGGTCGATCAGTCGGTGCAGGAGGTCCCGGCTCTCCGCGACGCGGCCCGCCGAGCCGAGCGCCTGGGCTCGGCGGAGCATCAGTGCGTGCCGGTCGGCGAGGTGTTCGGGAGCGTCGGGGAGGTGGTCGAGGGCGGCCGCGAGCCAGTGGGCGGCGCGCGCGGGGTCGACGGCTCCGGTCCGCTCTGCGGCCTCGACGAGTACGGCCGCGGTCTCGGCGTCCGGGCCGTCCGCGGCGCCCACGAGGTGCGGCGCCCGGGCGGTCGCGGGTGCGCCGGACCGGGCGAGTGCGGCCGCCGCCCGCCGGTGCAGTTCGCGACGGCGCCACGGGTCGAGGGCACCCCGGAGCAGTTCCGGGAGGGCCGGGTGGCGGGGGCCGAGGGTTCGGCCGTCCTGGTCGGGCCGTACGAGGTCACGGCGAGCCAGGGCGCGCAGGGCGGCGTCGATCACTTCCTGGCCGTCCCGGAGGTCCGCGGCGTCCCCTCCGTCCTCGCCGCGCCGACCGGTGGCGTCGGGGGTGGTGGCCACCGCCGCGACCAGTTCGGCGGAGGCACGGCCGTCGAGCACGGCGATCGCCTCGACGACCGCCCGCTCCAACGCGCCGAGCGGCGTCAGTTCGTCGAGGAGGACCGCCACCGGTCCGGTGCAGGGCGCCCCTGCGGGCCGGCCGCGGGTGTGGGCGAGCGCCCGGAAGTAGAGCGGGTTGCCGTCGCTGGCCGTGTGGAGCTCCCGGACCGTCTCCGACGGCACCCCGGGGGCGAGGCCGTCGGCGCAGTCGTCCGGCCCCAGCGGTCCGACGTCCAGCCGGGCGAGGGCGCCGGTGTCGGCGGCCCGGGCCAGACAGGAGGCGAGGGCCGGCGGGGTCTGCCGCTCGCGTCGGGCCACGACGACCAGGACGGGAGCGCGCAGCGGGTGCCGGAGCAGATGGTCGACGAGGGCGACGGTCGCCGGATCCGCCCGGTGGAGGTCGTCGAGGAGGAGCACGAGCCCGGGCGCCGGAACGCGGCCCAGCGCGGCGCCGATCCGCCGCACGCGTTCGCCGTGTCCCTGCCCGCCCGGCACCGCGTCCGGGCCGCCGCGGTGGCCGCCGGGTCCACGCGCGACCGCGCTGCCGCGTGCCGCCGCCTCAGGGAAGCCCGCGGTCGTCGCCGCGCGCGCCGCATCCGCCGCGTCCGCCGCTGCCGGCGAGCCGGTGACCGTACTCCCCCGATTCCCCGCGCACCGGGCGTCCAGCGGCTCTCCCCCGACCTCCTCGCCGATCAGCCCACCGCGGTCGCCGTCGACGCCTTGGTCGCCGTGCTCGACGAGTCGGGCGAGTTCGGCCAGGGCCGGGGCGGCGGCGCGCTCCTCGTGGTCGAGGTCGGCGAAGGCGTCCAGGACGGCCTGGAAGGGAGTACCGCCGTCCCCTTCGGCGGTTCCGGCCCGGCCGCACAGGACGGTCGCTCCGCGGCCCCTGGCCCGTACCGCGAACTCGGTCAGGAGCCGGGTCTTGCCGATGCCGGGCTCGCCCGTGACGTCCACGGCCACCGGCCCCGCGCCCTCTCTGCGGCAGCCCAGCAGCCCCTCCAGCCGGTCCAGTTCCCTGGCTCGCCCGGCGAGGGGCGCGCGGTCGGAGCACCCCCGGTCCGCGAAAGTGTCCACGTACAGTCCCCCTCGTGCGGTCACACGTCGGTCGCGCGGTCATGCGGTCGCGCGGACGTGCTCTGTTCCCCGCTCTCAGTTGTACGGCACGCCACCGACAAGTCCGTCGGCCGGTGGCCGGTCGCCGTCAGCCGTCAGCCGTCAGCCGTCAGCCGAGCGTGAGGGACTTGAAGACGCGGGTCTTCTCCGCGACGGCCCGCTCCGTGGGCAGCCGCTCGATCGACGAGGCCCCGAAGAAGCCGACGACCCCGGTGGTGTGCTCCAGGACGTAGCGCGCGTCCTCCGGCTCCGCGATGGGCCCGCCGTGGCAGAGGACCAGGACGTCGGGGTCACCCGCTGGGCCGCGTCGTGCATCCTCTGGACCGCCGCCGCTGCCTGGTCGAGCGTCAGGGCCGTGCCCGCGCCGATGGCGCCCTTGGTGGTGAGCCCCACGTCGGGCACGAGGGCGTCGGCGCCGGAGCCCGGCGAGCGAATCGCGGCCGGCCGGCCGGTAGCGGCCCGAGTTGTAGATGATCGGCAGGTCGAGGCCGGCGGCCTCGGCGCACCTGGCGGAGACGCCGGTGCCCGCCCCGGCGCCGACGGCCGCCGCCCCCCAGCCGTGTCCACGGCCGAGATGCCGCGCAGCGGCCAGAAGACCTCAGCGGGGCCGCGTGCGGTACGGAGCTTGCGGCCCATCGTGGTGCCGAGCCAGGCGCCCTTCCCACGCTCCTGGAGTGCGCGGAGCGCTCGGCTGCGGGGTGACGCCTGTCCAGAACTGGCCACGCTTTTCCACCGGGGAGGGCCACCCGCGCGCTTCGATCCGGCTCGGCGTGGCTTCCCTCCGCCAACTCGGCGGCGGCGAAACCGCGTCCGAGTGACTCGATCCGGCCAGGGGCCGGCGACTCCACACGGGCGGGCCACGGCCGCGGATCGCGACGGACGGCCTGATCCCACCCCTCGTCACCCAAACGGATCAGATGATGCACAGGTAGTCATCTCCGCTGGTCGCAATGATCCCCGCGCCCCCGTACACGCCCTGTTGAAGGTGATCTTCCGCCAAGCACGCTGAACACCGGGAACGGTGAGCGGAGAGCGGGGGTGACCAGGTTGGGCACAGGCAGGCACGGAAACGCCGACGGGGACAGGTCTGGTGAAGGAACCGTTGACGACGAGTCGGCCGGCGCCGTGGACGTGTGCGTGGTCGGGGCGGGCCCGGTCGGCCTCACCCTGGCCATCGGCCTGCGCCGGCTGGGGCTCCGCGTCCGGATCGTCGACAAGGCGCCCGCCACCAAGCGTGAAGCGCGGGCCCTGGTGCTGTGGGCGCGGGCCCGGGAGGCGCTCGACGCCCTGGGGGTCGGCGAGACGCTCCGGCGCCACGGGGTGGAGCTGGCGGCGGTGACCGTCCACGCCCGTGACAGGGCCCTCGGTGAACTCACCACCGGATGGGCGCGGTCGGCCCACGCCCGGCCCCTCAACATCGAGCAGCACGACATCGAGCGCCTCCTCTCCGAGGAACTGGCCCGGCTCGGCACCCGGGTCGAGTGGAACACGGAGCTGACGGACGTCAAGGTCCACGACGACCGGGCCGAGTTCACCCTGCGGCACGGGGACGGCACGGTGGAGTCCGCGGTCGCCCCGTGGATCGTCGGCTGCGAGGGCACCGCCAGCGTGGTCAGGGACCGGCTGGGCATCCCCTTCGAGGGGCGCCGCCGCACGGGCCTCCAGGTCGTCCAGGGCAACGCCCACCCGACCTGGCAGCTGGGCGAGGAGCCCGGCCGGGGCTACATCTTCCTGGCTCCGCACCGCTCCCTGCTCGTCTTCCCGCTGCCCGGCGGGGGCTTCCGCTTCTTCTGCTTCCGCGACGATCCCGACCCCACGCTGACCGCCGCCCCCACCATCGGCGAACTCCGGGACCTGGTCGCGGAGACCGCCCTGATGCCCGATCTGCGCATGGAACCCACCGAGCACCTCTGGCTCAACCGGGCCCGCTTCAGCGACCGGGTCGCCGCCCGGCTCCGCTCGGGGCGCGGGCTGCTCGCCGGGGACGCGGCGCATGCCTGGGCGCCGGTCGGCGGCCACGGCATGAACGTCGGCATCCTCGGCGCCCACAACCTCGCCTGGAAGCTGGCCGCCGTGCACCACGGGCAGGCGGGCGAGGAGCTCCTCGACACGTACAGCGACGAGCAACGGCTCCTCGCGGTCCGGTACATCCGCGAGATGCGGTTCAACTTCATGGAGCTGCCGCTTCCGCCGCTCGGCTACCGGGCGTTCACCGCCACCGTGCCCGCGACCCTCGCCCGGCGCGGTGTCCAGCGCCGGCTGGACCTGCGGCTGAGCGACCTGGGCCGGAACCACCGGGACAGCCCGCTGTCCCGGCACCGCCCCGGCCGGGGTCACCGCGCCGGTCCGCGCGCGGGCGACCGGATGCCGGACGTCGCCCTCACCACCGGCTCCGCCGGGGGCGACGCGCGAGCCGCCGACCGGGCCATCGACCAGGGCGCCGCGGCCGTCCGGCTGCACACGCTGCTCGGGTACGAGCGATGGACGCTGGTCCTGCACGCCGCTCGCGCCGACGCCGGCGCGCTCGACGCCCTACGGGAGGCCTGCGACGGGTTCCCGGCCCCGGTCCGCGTCCTCCCGGTGACGCCCTGGGACGCCGCCGAGGCGCGACGGCTCGGCCACCCCGCCGACCTGCGGCTCGTCCGGCCCGACGGATACGTCGGCCTGGTCGCCCCGCTCGCCCGTACCGCTCTGCTCCGCTCCTACCTCGCCGCGCTCACCGCCGAGGGCCGGATACCCGTCCGGCAGTCCCAGGAGCGCCACCCGCACCGTCCGCACTGATTCGAGGGGGAGTCGGACCGTCATGCAGACCGCACCCGTCACGCAGACCACCGCAGTGACGCAGCCCGCCAGCGCGCCGCAGGCCACCGCCGTGCCACAGCCCGCCACCGCACCGCAGGCCACCGCACCGCAGGCCGCCGCCGCGTCACCGCCCACCGCCCAGGCGCAGCCCGCCGCCGTCACACGGCCCGGCCGCGTTCAGCAGCTCCTGCCGCGCGCCCGCCGCCGTACCCGTGCCAACAGCACGGTCAGCGTCGTGGGCGCGGGGATGGCCGGTCTGGTCGCCGCGTACGAGCTGGAGCGGCTCGGGTTCCGCGTCGAGGTCATCGAGGGCAGCCGCAGGCTCGGAGGCCGCGTCCACACGCACCGGTTCGGCGCCTGGGAGGGCGCGCCGTTCGTGGAGCTCGGCGCGATGCGCATCCCGACCGCGCACCACCGCACGATGCGCTACGTCGAGCACCTCGGCCTCGCCGACCAGGTCCGCCCCTTCACGACCCTGCTGTCCGAGGAGAACGCCTTTCTGGCGACCAGCACCGGCCATGTCCGGCTGCGGGACGCCCCCCGCGCGCTGATCGCCGACATGCGCGCCTCGCTGCCGGGTGCCGACTACCGCGAGGAGACCGTGGTGTTCGGCGCGTGGCTCGCGGCCGTGGTCGACGCGGTGGCCCCGCCGGCGCTGCGAGCGGGGCTCCGCGCCGATCTCGCCCGCGACCTCCTCGACCTGGTCGAGGAGGTCGACGTGTCCCCGCACCTCCTCGGCCACGCGAAGGACCGGATCGACGTGCATGGCCTGTTCGCCGCCCACCCGGGGATCCGGTCCGGCTGCGGCACCCGGCTGAACAGCTTCCTCGACGACATCCTCACCGAGACCAGCCCCGAACTGGTGCGGCTCGCCTGCGGCATGGACCAGCTCGTGCAGCGGCTCGCCGCCCGCGTGCGCGGTCCCATCTGGTTCGGGCAGCGGGTGTCGGGCTTCGAGGTGGCCGCCGACCACGTCCTCGTACGCATCGGGGGCGGGCCGGGAGCGACCGTGCGGCGCTGCGACTACGTGCTGTGCACCGTGCCGTTCTCCGTGCTGCGCGGCCTCACGCTGAGGGGCTTCGACGAGGACAAGCTCGCGGTCGTGCGGGAGGTGGACTACTGCCCGGCGACGAAGGTGGCGGTGCACTGCCGCGAGCCGTTCTGGGAGCGCGAGGGGATCCGGGGCGGCGCCTCCTTCAGCGGAGGCCGCATCCGGCAGACGTACTACCCGCCCTCGGCGGCCGACGGATCCGTGGCCGACGGCGCCACGGATCCGGCCCAGGGCGCGGCCCTGCTCGCCAGCTACACGATCGGCGAGGACGCCGACCACTTCGGCCGGATGCCTCCCCCGCTGCGGCACCGGACGGTGGTCGAGGAGCTGGGCCGGATGCATCCGCAGCTGCTGCGGCGCGGGATGGTGCGGGGCGTCGCCAGCCTCGCGTGGGGCGAGCATCCGTGGACGGTGGGCGGCTGCACCATCCGCTGGGGGCAGGACGCCGCCGCCTGTGAGGAGCAGCGCGGGCGGGCCGTGCGGCCGCAGCGCCGGATGTTCTTCGCCGGGGAGCACTGCGCGACCGAGCCCGCGTGGATCGAGGGGGCGGTCGAGTCGGCCCTGGAGGCCGTGGAGCTCATAGCCCGGCACGCGCCGGGCCGGGGCGTGGCGGCGCGGGCCGGGCTGGAGGCGGCATGAGCGTGTTCGACCTTCCCCGGCTGTACTTCGGCGGGACCGCCGTGACGCGGCTGCCCACGGGGCCGCGCGGCGGACTCGTGGATCTGGCGCGCAACACCGCCCTTCGGGGCGCGGGGACCGGGGCCGAACGCCCCGCGGCCGTGGGCCCGTTCGGGGAGGACGGGCCCGCCGAGGCCTACCACGAGCACCTGGCGGAGCACGGTGCGCGCGGCGGGCACTTCTCCGGGAACGGCCATCTCGTCCTGGACGCCCGGGTGACCGGCGTGGAGCGGGCGGACGGGGCCGTCGAGAGGGACGATCCGGTCGTCGGGCGGGCCGTCGACCTGTGGGGCCACTACAACCCGTATCTGGGCACGACGGTGAACCGGGCCCGGGTCTTCGACGTCGATCCCGCCTCCGCGTGGACCATGACCCTGATGGGAGGCCAGTTCGCGTTCGGGCGGGAGGGCCGCTCGCACGACACGGGATATGTGTGTGTGGGGGACGTGGGCGGGTTCATGCCGCCCCGGTGGCACGGCTTCACGCCGGTGCGCCGCACGCTCCACCAGTTCGCGATCGGAGCTCGGGAGGGGCTCGACTGGCCGTCCTCGGCGGCGGACTCCCCCGCCGTCCGTGCCCTGCGGGCCGCCGTGGAGGAGGGTGAAGGCGGCGGGATCCTCGTCCAGTTCACCTTGGAGCAGGCGGCATCCACACCCGCGGAGGCCGTACGCGAGCCGGATGACGTGCCGGGGGTGTGGCGGCTGCGGGGCACCATCGCGCCCTGGCGGACGGACGAGCCGCGCACGCACCCGGCGGGGCGGTTGCTCGTCCCGTACGGGAGGGAGTCCCGTACGGACGTGGATTCCGGGCCGTGCACCGTGCGGATTTCCCCGGACACGGCCACGGTGGCGTTCAACCGGCCCTTCGCGCACGGTCTCGACGCCACCGCCGCGGCGGTACGGGTCGGGGGCCCCGGCCTGGAGTTGCGGACCGCCCGCTCGGACCTGCCGATCGCCGTGCTGCCGGCCGGGGCCGCCGGCGGCGGCGAGGTGGTGACCGTCCCGGCCGCATCGGCGGAAGGGGTGCGGCGGGCGGAGAGGGAGGGACTCGTCCTGGTGCGCCCGGCGGTGGACGGCGAGGGCGCGCGCACGGTGCTGCTGCGGGAGCGCGAGGCCGTCGTCCTGACCGACGAGGCCTGCCTGATCCTGGAGCATCCCGACCCCGAGCGCGGCGAGGAGCACGCGGTCGAGGTCCCGGTGCGTACCTTCGTGCGGGGTGTTCCGGCCGCTCTCGACGAGGTGGTCGTCCGGCAGTTCCCCAATCCCCGCGCCCTCCCGATGGACCCGGTGGCCTCGGCCCCGACGGCCCGCTGCGGGGACGTCGAGATCGTACGGCTCCGGGCCGGCCGGACCGCCGGGGAGAAGCCGCTCGCCGGGCAGGGGCCCGGTGGGGACGGAGCGTCCTGGTGCGGTCTCGCCACCGACGCGCAGGGGCGCGGCTGGTTCACCGTCTCCGGGGCGCGGGCCGGCACGGCACGGCTGCTGCTCGCGGCCGGTCCCGAGGAGCTGCCGCCCCACGATCCGGCCGCCCCGGGCTCCGCCGAGGCCTGCTACGACCACGGGGACGCCCTCGGCTTCTGGCCCTGGGCGGGCTCCGCCGCCGTCCGCGTCCTGCCCGACGACTGGCAGCTGGACGCCGTCCTCCAGCAGGACGTGACGTTCGAACTGCTGCACCGCGAGGTGTTCGCGTACTACGAGCAGCTGTTCCCGTTCATGCGCGACGAGGTGTTCAGTCTGGCGGACCGCTGCAAGGTGGAGACGTACGCGAAGCTCATCTGGCAGATGTGCGATCCGGCGAACAAGGACCGGACGTACTACATGCCGCCGACCCGTGACCTGTCCTTGCCGAAGGCGCGGCTGCTCCTGAAGTACCTGCGCGCGCGGAGCACGGCGGCGGCCGTGCCCCCGGCCGCCGTTCCGTCACCGGTCCGTACGTCTCCGCAGATCACCACCCGGGCGCAGCTGCGGTCGGCGCTCTGGCAGGCCGTCACGGTGGAGCTCGCCACCTCGCTCCAGTACCTCTTCGCGGGGTACTCGGTGCCGACGCACGGCACCGGGTTCGAGTACGTTCGCAGCGGGGTGTGGACTCCGCGTCAGCTGCGGCTGGCCTGTGGGGACGGCGGGGAGAGCCTGGCCAAGGGCGTCAGGGACAGCCTCTTCGACGTGGCCCGTGAGGAGATGATGCACTTCCTGGTCGTCAACAACATCCTGATGGCGATGGGCGAGCCGTTCCACGTCCCGGAGATCGACTTCGGCACGCCGGGCAGGCTGCCGCTGCCGCTGGACTTCGCGCTCGAACCGCTGCACCTGGGCAGTCTCCAGCGGTTCATCGCCATCGAACGGCCCGAGCGGCTCGCGGGCGGCACCGGGGCCGGGGCCGGGGCCGGGCCAGGTCCGTTCGGCTCGCCCAGCGAGCTGTACGCGGGCATCCGGGAGGGTCTGACCCGGGTCCCCGACCTGTTCCCGGTCGACCGGGGGCGCGGCGGGGGCGAGCACCACCTCTTCGTCGGCGGCACGGTCAACGCCGTGCATCCGGACTACCAGTTGGAGGTGGACGACCTGTCGAGCGCGCTCTTCGCCGTCGACTTCGTGACCGAGCAGGGCGAGGGCGGGGTCCTCGACATGGAGAAGGTCGGCTCCGAGTCCCACCACGACACGTTCGTCCGCCTCGCCGAGCTGCTGATGACGGAGCGCGCCGACGGGCCGCACGGCGAGGGCGGGCCGTGGCAACCGGCGTACCCGTCGCTGCGCAATCCGACGCTCGACCCGGGGCACCCCGGGCGGGCGGCGGTGAGCGATCCGCACGCGCGGCAGGTGATGCGGCTCTTCAATCGCTGCTACTTCATGATGCTCCAGCTGATCGTGCAGCACTTCGGGGAGAGCCCGGACGCGAGCCTGCGCCGCTCGAAGCTGATGAACGCCGCCATCGACGTGATGACGGGGATGATGCGCCCGCTGGCCGAGCAGTTGATGCCGCTGGAGTCGGGGTGGCGGGGGCGGACGGCCGGGCCCTCCTTCGAGCTGGAGGAGCCGCCCGCGTACATCGCGCGGCCCGACGTGGCCCGGCGCGGGTTCGCGATGCGTTTCCGGCATCTCGCGGTGATGGCCCGGGAGTGCGAGGGCGTGCCGGACAGGGTGCCGGAGCTGATGACCTGGTACGCGGAGCGCTTCGCCCACGAAGGGAGGAACTGAGACCGTGTCGGACAGCAGGAGTACGAGCACGAGCACCCACACGCGCACGTCTCGGGCGGCCGGGGGTGCCCGGCCCGCCGTCGAGGAGACCGAGGTCCTGATCGTGGGCGGCGGGCCCGTGGGACTCGCGCTCGCCCTCGACCTCACCCACCGGGGCGTGGACTTCGTCCTGGTGGATCCCGGGGACGGCCGGGTCACGCACCCGAGGGTCTCCACCATCGGCCCGCGCGCCATGGAGGAGTTCCGGCGCTGGGGCGTCGCGGACGCGATCCGGGGCGCGGGCTGGCCGGCGGACCACACGCTGGACATCGCGTGGGTGACCGCCGTCGGCGCGTACGAGCTGCACCGGCTGCGGCTCGGCACGGCCGGTGGCCGGCCCCTGCCCTCGTACACGCCGGAGCCCGAGGCGATCTGCCCGCAGCACTGGCTGGCTCCCCTGCTCACCGCCCGCCTGGGGGTCCGGCCCGCGGGACCGGTCCGGCTCGGCACGCGCCTGGTCGAGCTCACGCGTAAGCCCGACCGGGTCGGTGCGGCGCTCGTGGACGGGTCGGGGGTGCGGACGACGGTGCACGCCCGGTACCTGGTGGGCTGCGACGGGGCCTCCTCCCCCGTGCGCAAGGCCTGCGGGATCGACGCGCCCGAGCGGCACCGCACCCGCACCCTGCGCAACATCCTCTTCCGGGCCCCCGGGCTCGGAGCCCTGCTCGGCCCGCGCGCGGCGCTCGTCCACTTCGTCACCGAGCCCGGCGGGCTGCGCTATCCGCTGCGGGCGATGGACGGCCGGGAGCTGTACCGGCTGACGTGCCCGGCCGGGCCCGCCGACGCCGAGCGGGTCGTGCGGCGGGCGGTCGCGCTGGACGTGCCGGTCGAGGTGCTGTCGGACACCACCTGGCACCTGACCCATCGGGTGGCCTCGCGGTATCGCGACGGGCGGGTCTTCCTCGCCGGGGACGCGGCGCACACCCTGTCGCCCTCGGGCGGGCTCGGGCTCGCGACGGGCGTGGGCGACGCGGCCGGTCTCGGCTGGAAGCTGGCGGCGGAGCTGGCGGGCTGGGCCGGGGCCGGGCTGCTCGACACGTACGAGAGCGAACGGCGGCCGATCGCCGTCCACAGCCTGGAGGAGAGCCATCGCCACCTGCGGCGGACCATCGACCGCCGGCTCTCCGGCGCGCTGCGCGACGCGACGGAGGACGGGGAGCGGGCCCGCGCCGCACTGGGCCGGGAGATCGCGGACTCCGATCCGCTCAGGGAGTTCGACGCGCCCGACCTGCACTTCGCCCACCGGTACGCGTCCGCGGTCATCGCGGACGAGAAGGGGAGGGCCGACCCGCCACGCGACGCGGCCGGGCCGGGCGGCTCGGACGGGCCGGACGGCTCGGACGTGTCGGAGCTGGCGACCGGGCCGAGCCGGTCGAGCGGGCCGGGCCGGCCGGAGCTGGCCACCGGGTCGAGTCGGTCGAGCGGGCCGGACGGGCCGGAGCTGACGACGACCGGGCCGGACGGGCCGGTCTGGAACCGTACGACGCTTCCCGGGGTGCGGGCTCCGCACGCGTGGCTCGGGCCCGGCCGGTCGACGCTCGACCTGTTCGGCGGGGAGTTCGTCCTCCTCTGCTTCGACGGCTTCGACCGCTTCGACACCGGAGCCGGCACTCCCGACGGTCTGGTCCGTGCCTTCGCCGACCGCGGGGTCCCCCTCCGCGTACGGCACTGTCGCGACCCACGGGTGGCGCGGCGGTACGAGCGGCCGTTCGTCCTGGTGCGCCCCGACGGGCACGTGGCATGGCGCGGGGCCGCCCCGCCCGCCGATCCGCTGCGGATCGCGGATCTGGTGCGCGGGGCGGGCGGATGAGCGGGCGGACGGGTGGGGCCCGTGCGGGAGAGGGCGGGCCGCCGGAACCCTTCGACCCGGCGCGGCTCGACCTGGCCGATCCGTACCCCGTCTACCGGCGCTACCGCGAGACGGACCCCGTGCACGCCGTGCGAGGCGGGCGGGACGAGCACGGCGTGGCGGCGCCCACGACCTGGTATCTCTTCGGCCACGCGGAGGTGGCGCACGTCCTGGCGGGGCAGGCCTTCCGCCGGGCGTCCCCGCTGACGGCACGGGCCGCGCCGGTCCCGGACGGGTACGTCACGCTGCGGCGGGTCGTCGAGAACTGGCTCGTCTTCCTCGACCCGCCCCGGCACACACGGTTGCGCGCGCGGGTGACACCGCCGCTCGGGTCCGCCGCGGTGGCGGCGCTGCGTCCGCGCGTACGGGAGATCGCGGAGGAGCTCGCCGCGCCGCTCGCGCGGCGGTCGGTGGTGGAGCTCGTCGAGGGGTTCGCGGCCCCGTATCCGCTGCTGGTCATCGGGGGGCTGCTCGGGGTGGAGGCCGAGCGGTGGCCGTGGTTCCGCGAGCACGCGCTGGCGCTCCAACGGGCGGGCGGGACCCGGGGCGACCGGACTCCGGCCGCGCTGGCCCGCGCCGAGCGGGCGGCGGCCGAGCTGGACGGGTACTTCCACCGGGAGCTGGCGGCACGGCGCGCCGAGGACCGCGGGGACCTGCTCTCGGCGCTGGCGCGGGCCGGCGCCGAGGACCCGTCCCTGAGCGGGACGGAGCTGGCGGCGACCTGTACGCATCTGCTGACCGCCGGGCACGAGACGACGACGGGGCTGATCGGCAAGGCGGTCCTCGCGCTGCTCGCGCGGCCGGAGGTGGGCGACGAACTCCGCGCCGATCCCGGGCTGTTGCCGAAGGCCGTGGACGAGTTCCTGCGGCACGATCCGCCCGTGCAGATGGTGACCCGGTGGGCGCACCGGGACGCGGAGCTGGCGGGCCGGACCGTCCGGCGGGGCGACCGCCTCCAGTTGGTCCTGGGCTCGGCCCACCGGGACCCGGACCGCTTCCCGGACCCGGAGGTCCTCGACATCCACCGGGACAGCGGCCGCCACTGCGCCTTCGGTCTGGGCATCCACTACTGCGCGGGGGCGGCGCTCGCGCGCGCGGAGGCCGAGATCGGTCTCGGTGTCCTGCTCGACCGCCTGCCCGCGCTCGCCGCCGGCGCCCGGCCGGGCGTCGAGGTGGAGTACGCCCCCGACTGGGTGTTCCACGGGCCGTCCCGCCTGACGCTGTCCTGGCCCCGCTGACACCCGGGAACTCCCTCACCCCCCTCCTCGTTATACCCCCCACGGGTATAACGAGGAGGCTCCATGACCACGAGAAGACTGACCGCGCTCACCCCCGAGCAGGCGTCCGGCCGGGCGCGCGAGGTGCTGACCGACATCGTCGAACGGCACGGTTCGGTCGGCGAGATGGTGTCGACGATGGCACATTCGCCCGCGCTGCTCGACGGCTATCTGAGCCTGTCCCGGGCCATGAAGCGGGTGAAGATCCCCCGCACCCTCAGCGAGAAGCTGTCGCTCGCCGCGCAGGAGTGGATCGGCTGCGGAACCTGCCGTGAGGCGCACCGCTCGGCCGGGCGCGCGGCGGGGCTGAGCGAGACCGACATCGAACTGGCCCGCCAGGGCACGTCGACCGATCCGCGCGAGGCCGCGCTCATCGGCCTCGCGCTCCGGGTCCTCGCGGAGCCGGGCGCCCTCTCCGACGACGACGTCGCCGAGGTGCGGGCGCACGGCTGGAGCGACCGGGTGATCGCGGAGGTGGTCGGGGTGGTCACGCTCAACCTGCTGACCGGGGCCTTCAACCTGCTCGCGGGCATCCAGCCGGAACCAGGGCCGGAGCCGGAGCCGGAGGCGTGACACGAGCGGCGGTGCCCTACGGCACGGGGGACGAGCCCTCCCGCAGGTCGGCGAGGAGTTCCGCCTGTCCCGCGAGGACGCCGGACAGGATCGAGCGCGCCACCGACAGGAGTTCCGTCACCCGCGGGCTGGTCAGCGTGTAGTACACGGCCACGCCCTCGCGCCGGGCGACGACGAGGTTCGCCCGGCGCAGCACGGCCAACTGCTGGGAGAGGTAGGCCGCTTCGACGCCGGTGTCACGCAGCATCTCGGCGACCGCGTGCTCGCGTTCGCTCAGCAGCTCCAGGACGCGGATCCGGACGGGGTGTCCGAGAGTTTTGAAGAACTCCGCCTTCAACTGATAGAGCGGCGCGCTCATCGCACCCATCCCGCGCCTCGCGTCGAACCAGCACCATGCACCATGCCCCCATCCTCGCGCCTTCCGGGGCGCGCGAGTTACCGATCTCCGGAGTCGGGCGCGCTGAGGAGTGAGGCCGGTTCACTCGCTCGGCCACGCGTCGCTGCGCCAGGCGCGCTGTTCCGCGCCCGCGTCGAGGTGGGCGGCGAACGCCGCGTCCAGGTCGCAGTGGACCGGGATCGCCGGGCCGTCGCCCGAGGGGACGAGGGAATCGTCGGTGGGGATCGCGGCGAGTTCGAGGCTCCGGCCCGCGGCCCGGAGCCGGTGGGCCGCCTCCGTGACGGCGAGCTGCCCGCCCGCGGACCAGCCGCGCAGCCGGCTCAGATCGAGGACGACCGGCCCCGTGCCGCGCGCCACCGCCCAGCCCACGGCGCCGGTGAAACGCCCGAGGGCGTCGGCACCGAGGAACCCGGCCAGGGACAGCACGCCCAGCTCCTGCTGGACCGTGTAACGCCATTCGATGGTCATGCGCGTCGTCTTCCCTGTCGTACGGCGGTGGTGACGGGTGCGTAGGCGGGAGGGGCCTGGGCGCGTGGGGGCCGGACCAGGATGTAACGAATTGCAGGATTGTGCAATCTCCCATCTCACGGAGCGGATGGGATCGCGGAGAGGATCGCGGAGGGGACCGCGGAGGGGACCGCGGAGGGGATCGCGGAGGGGATCGCGGACGGGTCGGTCCGCCGCCTCGCCGGCCCGCGGTCGCTCGCGCGGCGCCGTGGACGTGTTCCGTTCGGTACGGAGTCGGGTCAGCTCGTCGCGGGGGCCGTGAAGGTGACGTCGGCGGCGGGCACGGTGACCTCCGCGTCGCTCCCGAGGGCGTACGCGGCGACCCGGGAGACCGTCGCGGCCGGCACGGCCTCGCAGATCCCCGGGACCGCCGGACAGTCCTGGGTGGCGTGGGCGTCGTAGGGCACGACGACGCGGTAGCCGCGCGCCAGGGCCGTACGGGCCGTCGCCTGGACGCACATCTCGGACATCACGCCGCAGACGGCGATCGCCCGGACCCCGGCGTCGGCGAGCGCGCCGCCCAGCGGGGTCTCGTGGAAGCCGTCGTCCCGGGGCTTGCGGATCACCAGCTCCCGGGGGCCGGGCCGGACGGCGTGGTGGAGCTCCCAGCCCGGCGTGTGGGGCTCGTCCTCGGATCCCGGCTCCCCGTCGTTCTGCAGATGGACGACGAGCGCCCCGTCCCTCCGCGCCCGGGCGATCAGGTCCGTCGTCCGCTCGACGAGCCGGTCGGCCGCGGGCACGGCCCCGGCACCGACGACGAAGGCCGACTGCACGTCCACGACGATCAGGGCGTCCACGGGCTGCGGGTGCTGGATCATCCCGCCATCATCACGCTCAAGGGCCCCGTGGCTCCACAGGATTTCGGCCGAGATCCTTCCCGCTGCCGCGTCTTGGGCCGGACAACGGCGCGGTGGGCAGGTCCTGGCGCCGGGATCCGGCGCCAGGACCAGGAGCGGACCCGCGGCAACGAGTCGGCTCTCTCCGGTATCCGAGTTGCCCGCAGCACATCGGAGAACGCCCGGCGCAGGCACAAGCCACAGCCGGGCGCAGGGACAAAGATCGGGCATGCCGCAACCGACGTCAACAGCGAGACGTGGGTGCGGAAATCCTCGGCGTTCATGCCCCTTGAGCTGGACTCATACAGGTACGGCCGTACCCGGAAGGTTGTCGGATGCCAGGGACGCTCCTGCGGATACCGGCGTCGGGCCCGCAAAAAGGTGGGACACATCTGCGGATACTCGCCCCTCATCTCTCACCTGAGCAGCGAGAACGCCCGGATGAGGCAGCCCCCGGAGGGCGCTCCCCTCAGGGACACAGATGCGGATTCGGCCCGTCGGGAGTTCGTCCGGAGGCTCCGCATGCTGCAACATCACTCACCACGAGGGCGGCGGCAACCGCCCTGAACGACCGACCAGTTCACCCGTAGTACGTCGCCCGCTGTCCATCGGAAACAGAGGTCCCTCCCCATGAACAACTCCACGTGCGGCACGTCCCGCACCGCGCCGCGCCACCTGTCCGCCTGGGACGTCGCGGTCGTGGTCGTCATCATCGTGGCCGCCGCCTTACTGGCGTACGCCGGATGGCAGATCATCAGCGTGATCGTCCTGACCGCCGAGGTGGCGACGCTCGGCGTGCGCTTCCTGCGCCGCCTGCGCGGCGGCGGGCCCGCACTGGGGCTCACGGGGGTCTAGCCACCGATGGGGCGCCGTGAGAATCCGATCGCGCAGTGCAGCAAATCCCTGCGCATCCTCGCGACGTGGCTGCGTGACGGCCGGGCGGAGGCGGGGCTGACCTACGGTCAGCTCGCCGCCCGCACCGACTTCAGCGCGGACACTCTCGCGCGCGCCGCCTCGGGACGCCACGTGCCGCAGAGCCCGAGCGTCGTCATCTCCTACGCTCAGGCCTGCGGCCGCAGCACCAAAGAGGCGGAGCGGCTGTGGAAGTTGGCCCGCCGCGACGAAGCCCACGCCCAGGGCGTCCTTCGAGGCCACCGCAGCGGAGGTCACATCAGCGTCGTGAAGGACTTCGCCGACCTGCGCTCCGCCATCGTCGACCTCTATCAGCACGACGGCGGCCCTCCTCTGCGCAGCCTGGACCAGCGCATCGGGGGTGTGGGCCGTCTTCCCCACAGCACGGTCGGACGTGTTCTGGCCGGCCGGTCGACGCCCGGCCGCTCCCTCGTCCTCGCCTTCGCCGAGGCCTGCGGCGTACGCAAGGCCGACCTCGCGGAGTGGGGCAAGGCCTGGGACCGTGCCGACGCCGACCGCCGCACCACCCGCGCGCGCCGGAGTCGACCGACCGCCGACCTCCACACCCACGACCGCGTCACACCGCGAGACCTGCAGCTCCTGATGAGCGACCTGGAAGCCTCCGCCCGCAAGGAGCCCGGTCTCAAACTCCTCGTGACGGTGCCCGACCCGAACGAGGCCCGCCGCGACCAGTCCGCCCGCATGACCCGCGAGCTCCTCGTCGACCAGGCGCAGCGACGAGGAGAACTCGCCTGCCCCCAGTGCCGCCGGCCGTCGTTCGGCTACGACGGTACGAGGGGATGGATCGCGGCCCCGTGCAAGGACTGCGCCGTCGACCGTGCCGCTGCGCCCCCGGGCCGGACCCTGGACACCCCGACGCTGACACTGAGACTGCCCGCGGCCCCTGACCGGCCCCCGCTCCCACGACGGGCGCCCCGGACTTCCTGGCCTCGTCCCGCGGAAGGGACGCCCACGCTGTCGCTGAAGGCCGATGATCTCCCCACCCTTACCGACCGACCGGCGCCCGCCGCCCCCGACGCCCCGGCCACCGATTGGTTCGCGCCGCCGACAACCACTCGCACGCCGCCCCGACCGAGCACGGCCCCCACCCCGTCCGACAAGACAGGTACCGTCCGCATCCGCATCAGCCTTCCCGGCGGCAAGCCCGTCCCGCGATTCCTGGTGGACCGCCCGCAGCACGACGAACCCTGAGGTCACCTCGGGGGGCGTGCACGGCCTACGGCCGGAGCCGGGGCCCGCCTCGCTGCCCCGCGTTCGCCCTCGACAGGAGCAGGCGGCCCGCGACGCCGGTCGTGAACAGGCCGGCGACGAGGGCGAGCAGCCCGAGGGTGGCGACCCAGCCGAGGCTGAACAGGGCGAGGAACAGGGGGCCGCCGTGGACGGCCTGGAGGGTTCCGCCGTTCAGCAGGCTCAACCGCGAAGAGGCCGACGAGGACGATCGCGAGCGGCAGGACGAGGCACCGCGCAGGGGGCCATGGTGCGCGCGGCCTCGACCTTCACGTCGTACGGACTGGCCTCGCCCAGCTGGTCGATGATGCCGAGCACGAGGAAGGAGGGCGTGGTCAACCGGACTTCAGACATGCCGCGGCGGTATCGCGGCGGTCCGGGAGACAGGCCGCGGAAGCGGTCTCGGAGTACCGTCCGGAGGGCGATCGCCACGTTCGTCACTCCGCTCACAGGGCGCGCCCCGTGCCCGTACGTGCTCGTCGCGCAGGGCGCGCCCCGTACTCGTAGGGCTCGTCACCCCTGGCTCGGAAGGCCGGGCCCCCGGGGCACCGTGGCTCCCGGGTGGTCGCCGGGCGCCGTGGCCTCGGGGCGGAGGAGCTCGCCGAGCGCCGTCAGGCGGATGAGCCGGAGGATCCACGGCTGGTCGCATAACAGCCGCCAGCGGGCGCCCCGCGCCTGGACCCGCCCGGCGCAGTGGGCGAGCAGGCCAAGACCGGTGGCGTCGCAGAAGGTGAGCCCGCGGATGTCGACGGTCAGAGCCTCGGACTCCCGGACGAGGGCGTCGAGCTCGGGCCGCAGGTGCCGCACCAGGACGAGATCGAGCTCACCGCGGAGCACGGCGACGGTGAGTCCGCCGGTCGAGCGGACGACGAGGTGCGGGTCGTGACGGGGAATCAGCTGCATCGGACGCTCCACAGGGTGGGTCCATGTGTCCCGTCGAGCGTGGCCGCGTCCGCGCCGGGAGGGACGTTTCGCCTCGACACCTGTCACCTGAACCGGTGAATACGCGGGCCGCTCGGAGCCACCGACCCCCACACTTCCGAACGCGCGGGCGAACGAACCCACCCGGCTCCCGCGGGGCTCAGGGGCGCCGCAGGGGCGGCCGGGTCAGCGTCGCCCATCCCCGCAGCAGCCATTCGAGCGGTCCGTACCGGTACCGGCGAAGCCACCATCGCGCCCCGGCGGCCTGCACGGCGAAGAGCGCGATCGCGATCGCGAGGACGCCCGGCGGCGGCACCCGGCCCACCAGGGCGGTGCCGTAGCCGGTGAACAGCAGGGCACAGACGAGGGACTGGGTGAGGTAACCGGTCAGGGTCATGCTCCCCACGGGCCCGAGCACGGCGGTCGTCCGCTCGCCGTGCCGCCCCACGGCGAGCCGGAGGACGGTCGCGGCGTACGCGGCGGCCAGTAGCGGGGCCGTGACGACGTCGATCCCGAGGGCCAGGAACTGGTAGGCCCCACCGGGATGCACCAGGCTCGCGTGGGCGTACACCAGGCCGCCGAGCAGTCCGACCGTGAAGCCCGCCCACTGGAGCCGGACCAGGGTGCGGCGGTGACCGGCGAGGTCTCCGAGAACCCGGCCACGCCCGGCGGCGAGGCCGAGGAGGAAGGCGGCCAGCGCGGCCGGGGCCTGGAAGAAGACGAGCAGGAACGCCACGTCGGGCAGCTGGTCCAGATGGGCCCCGAGCACGGATGAGGGCCCGCCGCGCAGCGCCTCGGCGGCCCGCTCGGCACCGGCCGCCGCACCGGGGTCCACTCCCCCGCCGCCCGCCGCGTGCACGGCCAGCGCGAGGAGGACGTACGCCGCCGCCGTGACGGTGAAGAGGACGACGGCGGTACGGACGGCGGTACGGGGCCGGAGCCGTCGGGCGGCGAGCAGGACGAGGCCGAGGACCGCGTACGTGGTGAGGATGTCTCCGGGGAAGAGGAGGACGGCGTGGAGCGCGCCGAGCACGAAGAGTCCGGCCAGGCGCCGCAGGAAGCGCGGGGCGAAGGAGGCGCCGCTCCGCTCGGCGGAGTCCAGCTGGAGGGTGAAGCTGTAGCCGAAGAGGAACGAGAACAGCAGGAAGAACTTGGCCTCGAAGAACACGGCGACGAACCACCGGACGGCCGCGTCGAGCGGCGAGTCGAATCCGGGGTCCTCGATCCCGGTCCCGTGGTAAGCGGAGGCCAGGTAGCCGATGTTGACGATGAGGATGCCCTGGAGCGCGAATCCGCGCAGGGCGTCGACGTGGGCGAGCCGTGGGCCGGCCCGGGCGGTCGGGGCGGTCGAGGTGCCGGCCGGGTGATCGGTCACGGCGTCGGGTGTGGTGGTCACGGGCTCCTCCGGAACGGGCGGGGCGTAAAGCCATCCATCAAAACTATCGAATCAGAAACGCTCGTATCAAGAATGAACGTTATAGACTCGATCAGGCAAGGGGTACAGACCCGACCCGCGACGAACGAGGTGCCCGATGAACGCGACGACGGTGGTACGCCGGGGCGTACCGGAGGACGGTGCGGCGCGCGTCGCCGCCCTGTACTGGGAGGCGTTCGGGCGGAAACTCGGCGCCGCGCTCAACCCGCCCGACAAGGCCCGCGCGTTCCTGACCGCCCATCTCCACCACGACCGGGCCGTCACCGTCCTCGTCGACGGCGAGGTGGCCGGCGTGGCCGGGTACCGACTCGGCGGGCGCGGCCTGCTGGGCGGCGGTGCGGGGGACGTCCTGTCGGCGTACGGCGTGCTGCGCGGACTGCACCGGGTGGCCCTGCTGGCGCTCCTTGAGCGGAGCCCCGCGCCCGGCGAGCTCGTGATGGACGGCATCGCCGTCGCCCCCGGGCACCGCGGCGCGGGCATCGGCACGATGCTGCTGCGCGAGATCACGGCCGTGGCCGCCGAGGCGGGCAGCCGCCGGATCCGGCTCGACGTCATCGACGTGAACCCGCGGGCCCGCGCCCTCTACGAACGGCACGGCTTCGTCGCCGTCCACACCGAGCGGACGCCGTACCTGCGCGAGTTGATGGGCTTCGGCGCCGTCACCACCATGCACCGGCCGGTCACGGCGGCCGACGCGTCCCCCGGCCGGGAGGCGCGATGATCCCGGCCGACGGCATCCCCGACCTCGCTCCCGTCCCGACGCGCACGCTCGTCCATGCCCTCGTCCGTGAGGACGGCACCGTGGACGCCGGCGAGCTCTACACGGTGGCGGGTCTCCTCGGCATGACCGACCAGCAGGTCCGGCTCTGCCTGAAGCGGCTCGTCGCCGAGGGGCGGTTCACCCACGAGGGCCGCGGACGCAAGGCGGTCCTCCGCGCGGTCGCCGACGCCACCGGCGCGATCGCCCCGGACGCCGCCCACGTCCGCCTCGCCTACCGGCAGGACCACGGCCTCGCCCCGTGGGACGGCGTGTGGCACCTCTTCGCCTTCGCCGTCCCCGAGTCCGAGCGGGCCGCCCGCGACGCGCTCCGCGACACCCTGCTCCACCTGGGGGCCGCCCCGCTCCACGGCGGCCTGTACGTCTGCGCCCACCCGATCGAGCCGCTCGTCGAAGCCCGGGCCGAGGAACTCGGCGTAGCCGCCTCGCTGACCTGCCTGACCAGCACGGACCTCAGCATCGGCGGGGTCGCCGAACCGCGGGCGCTCGCCGCCTCGCTCTGGCCCCTGGACGGGATCGCGGCCCGCCACGACGCCCTCGCCGCCTTCGCCGGCTCCTGCCTCGAACGCCTCGAACGCCTCGAACGAGGCGACCGACCCGACCGACCCGAACGCAGCGACCGCCTCGAAGGCACCGACGGACCCGACGGACCCGACGGACCCGACCGCCCGGAACCCCTCACGTCCGCCGAGCGTCTGAGCCTCGCGATCCGGCTCGCCGCGGCCTTCTCGTACGCGATGACACCCGACCCGCTCCTGCCCGCCGAGCTCCTCCCCCAGCCCTGGCCCGGCACGCGGGCCCGGCACCTCATGGCGACCGCCTGGGCCGCACTCGTACAGCACGCCCCGGACGACAGCGCCCCCCTCCCCCGTCTCTTCGTCCTCTACGAGGACTTCGCGGGGTAGGGGGGCCGTTGCGGCTCGGCCGTCGGATCAGCCCGCGAACTCCGCCATCCACGCCTCGACCTCGGCCGAGGAGCGCGGCAGGCCGGCGGAGAGGTTCTCGTTGCCGTTCTCGTTGACGACCAGGTCGTCCTCGATCCGGACGCCGATGCCGCGCCACTCCTCGGGCACGGTCAGGTCGTCCGGCTGGAAGTACAGGCCCGGCTCGACCGTGAGCACCATGCCCGGCTCCAGGAGGCCGTCGACGTACTCCTCGTTCCGCGCGTGCGCGCAGTCGTGGACGTCCAGGCCGAGCATGTGGCCGGTGCCCGCCATGGTGAAGCGGCGCTGGAGGCCGAGCTCGTACGCCCGGTCGACGGGGCCCTCGATGAAGCCCCACTCGACCAGCTTCGCCGTCATGCTGCGCTGGGACGCCTCGTGGAAGTCGCGGTACCGGGCGCCCGGCTTGACGGCGGCGATGCCGGCCTCCTGGGCCTCGTACACCGCGTCGTACACCCTGCGCTGCACCTCGTTGAAGGTGCCGCTGATCGGGAGGGTGCGGGTGACGTCGGCGGTGTAGAGGGAGTTCGTCTCCACGCCGGCGTCGAGCAGGAGCAGCTCGCCGGGGCGGACCGGTCCGTCGTTGTCCGTCCAGTGCATGATCGTGGCGTGCTCGCCGGCGGCGCAGATCGAGCCGTAGCCGAGGGCGTTGCCCTCCAGGCGCGCGCGGCGGAAGAAGGTGCCCTCGATCCACCGCTCGGACGTGGCGATCGCCCGGGACAGCTCGGAGACGCAGTCGGTGAAGCCGCGCACGGTGGAGTCCACCGCCTTGCACATCTCGCCGATCTCCCAGTCGTCCTTGACGAGCCTGAGGTCGCTGAGCGCCTCCTCCAGCTCGTAGTCGCGGTCCTCGTCGGTGGTGACGGCGGCCTCCAGGGCCGGGTCGTGACCGCGCACGATCCGGGTGGGGACCTCGGTGGAGGCGGCGGCCAGGTCCGCGGCGATCGTGCGGACGTCGCGGCAGGGCAGACCGAGGACGATCTCCGACTCGGCGAGCGAACGGCGCCGGCCCATCCACAGCTCCGCCGTGTAGCCGATCCAGAACTCGTCGTTGTCCCGGCTGTCCCGGGGCAGCTGGTAGCAGTACGCGTCGTGGCCGCCGTCCGCGCGGGGTTCGAGCACGAGGGCGCCGTCGCGGGCCTGGTCGCCGGTCATGTGCACGTACCCGGTGTACGGGCGGAACGGGTAGGTGTCGTCGTTCGAGCGGGTCTTGAGGTTGCCCGACGGGATCACCAGGCGCTCGCCGGGGAAGAGGGCCGAGAGGGCCGCGCGGCGGGCGGCCGCGTACGGGGCCTGCTCGTCGGCCTCCAGGCCGTGGCGCTCGGTGTCGGCCCAGCCCGTCCGCATCAGAGCGGAGAGCTCCGCGGAGACGCCGTCGTAGAGCCCGTTCTTGCGACGCTTCGCCATGCGATGCACCTTCTTCTCGGAGGGTTCCTCGGCCACCGGTCATCGGCGGCTCACGGACAGTACTGCGCCGAACGCCCGCCGGGTGCCCAGGACCGCCAGTGGCACAGATCGGCCATCGGGCGCCTCGCCCATGGGTGCGGAAGAAGCACCGGGCCGTCGATAATGCGGCCCATGGCGAACGCGAAACTCGGTGAGGCCCTCCGGCTGCTCGGGATCGGTCACGACGCGGTCCGGGTCTACCTGGCACTCCTCGATCTGGCACCCGCGCCGCTCAGCGCGATCGGTGCGGCGGCCGGTCTGGAGGGCGCGGCGCTCTCGGCGGCGTACGGCGACCTCGTCGACGCCGGCCTCGCGAGCGCCGCCGCGGAGGGAGAGGACGTCGTGGCGCCCGTTCCGCCCGCCGCGGGCCTGGAGATCCTCGGCCGGCACCGGGCGGCCGAGCTCGACGAGTCCCGCATCACCGTCGGGGGCGCGTTCGAGTCGTTCCGCAGGCAGCGGCTCGCCGGCGAGACCGACCACCTCGTGGAGATCGTCACGGGCGAGGCGATCGGGCTCCGGATGCGTCAGGCCTGGGCCAGTGCCCGTCACCAGATCCGCCAGCTCGACTCCCCGCCGTACTTCCCCCTGCCCGGCGCCACCGAGGACGCGCTGGCCACCCTCGCCCGCGGAGTGACGCAACGCGTCGTGTACTCACGGGAGTCGCTGGAGCTGCCGGGCAATCTGGAGTCGGCCATCGAGCCCTGCGTCGAGGCCGGCGAGCAGGCGCGGGTCCTGCCGTCGGTGCCGGTCAAGTTGGTGATCATCGACGACGCGTACGCGCTCGTGTCGCTGTCGATCAAGGAGGCCGACGTCCACAACACGATGCTGGTCGTGCAGCCCTGCGGCCTGCTCTCGGCGCTCGTGGCGCTCTTCGAGCAGGCCTGGCAGAACGCTCTCCCGTTCCACGGCCACACCGCCCGCCCGGGCGGGCTGCCGCCCTCCGACCGGCGCCTGCTGTGGCTGCTCGCGGGCGGCGCGAGCGACGACGTGATCGCCCGAGAGCTCGGCATCAGCCGCCGCACGCTGTTCCGGCGGATCCAGATCCTGATGGCCCGGCTCGGCGCCACGAGCCGGTTCCAGATGGCCTTGCAGGCCCAGCGCTCCGGCTGGCTGTGACGCCAGGCCCGCTCGACGCGCGACGGACACGGCGTACGCGACGGACACGGCGTAACGGTCAGTCCGTGGCCGGGCCCGCGAGTCGCTGCCACAGGAAGGTGTGCACGAGGGCGCTGTTGTGCGCGGCCTGTTCGTTGTCGCCGGCGCCCGCGTGTCCGCCGCCGGTGTTCTCGTGGAACAGCACCGGATGGCCGAGTTCCCGCAGCCGCGCCGCCGTCTTGCGGGCGTGGCCGGGGTGGACGCGGTCGTCGCGGGTCGAGGTCATCAGGAGCACCGGCGGGTAGGCCGCGTCCGCCGCGAGACGGTGGTACGGGGAGATGTCGCGGAGGTGCGGCAGATCGGCCTCGTCGTCGGGGTCCCCGTACTCGGCGATCCAGGACGCGCCCGCGAGGAGCTTGTGGAAGCGGGTCATGTCGAGCAGGGGCACCTGCGCGACGATCGCGCCGAACAGTTCGGGGTGACGGGTCAGCATCGCGCCCATGAGCAGGCCGCCGTTGCTGCCGCCGGAGGCGCCGAGCATGGCCGGGGTGGTGATGCCCCGCGCGACGAGGTCCTCGGCGACGGCCGCGAAGTCCTCGAAGGCCCGCGGCCGGTCCGCGCCCAGCGCGGCCTGGTGCCAGTCCGGTCCGTACTCGCCGCCGCCCCGGATGTTCGCGATCACGTACGTGCCGCCGCGCTCCAGCCACGCCCGGCCCGTCACGGAGCCGTAGTAGGGCGTCAGGGAGACCTCGAAGCCGCCGTAGCCGTAGAGCAGCGTGGGGCCGGGGCCGGTGGCGGCGTGGTCGGGGCCGATGACGAAGTACGGGACGCTCGTGCCGTCCCGGGAGGTCGCGAAGTGCTGCTCCACCGTCAGTCCGGCGGTGGAGAAGCGGTCCGGGGCCTGCTTGAGGAGTTCCGTGTCGGCTCCGACGCTCCCGCGGTACAGGGTGGAGGGCTGGAGGAATCCCGACACGTCGAGGAAGTACTCGTCGGAGACGTCGGGGTCGGTGTCGACGACGCTGACGGCGGACAGCTCCGGTACGCCGACGAGCGGTTCGCGGGTCCAGCCGCCGTCGGGGTCGGGGGTGAGGACCTCGATGCGGGTGCTGACGTCGTGCATCGTCTCCAGGATCAGATGGCGACGGGTCCACGCGTGCCCGGCCAGGGCCGTCCGCTCGTCCGGGGCGAACAGCACCTCGGGGGTGCGGTCGCCCGCCAGGAAGGCGTCGAAGTCGAAGGCGAGGAGGGATCCCGTCGGCTGCCCGAGCCAGTCGGACTTCAGGGAGACGATCAGATGCCGGCGGTGGGCGTACGCGACGGCGTCCTCGGGGACGTCGATCCTGACGAGCGTGGAGTCGGGCCGCAGGAGGTAGGTCTCGCTGCGGAAGAAGTCGAGGGCGCGGCCGACGAAGTCCCGCTCGAAACCGGGGGTGTCGTCGCGGTATCCCCAGGCCGACACGTCCCCCTGCCCGGCCTCGTAGACGAGCTCGGCCTCCTCCACCGGGGTGCCCCGCCGCCACCTGCGGACCTGCCGCGGGTAGCCGGAGTCGGTCAGTGAGCCGGGCCCCGTGTCCGTACCGACGAAGACGGTGTCGTCGTCGATCCAGCCGGTCCGTGTCTTGGCCTCCGCCACCCGGAAGCCGTCCTCGACGAACCGCCGGGTGCCGAGGTCGAACTCCCGGACCACCACGGCGTCCCCGCCGTCGCGCGACAGCCGCACCAGCGCCCGGTCGTGGTCGGGCCGGCGTACGCGGGCCCCGTCCCAGACCCACTTCTCGTCCTCGGCCGCGGCGAGCGCGTCGACATCGAGGAGGACCTCCCACTCGGGGGCGTCCTTGCGGTACTGCTCCAGGGTGGTGCGCCGCCACACGCCCCGCACGTGCTCGGCGTCGCGCCAGAAGTTGTAGAGGTGCGCGCCGCGCCGGACGGTGTACGGGATGCGGTCGGCGGCGTCCATCACCTCGCGCAGGCGCTCCTTGAGCGGGGCGAACGCCGGGTCCGCGGCCAGGGCGTCGGCCGTCTCGGCGTTCCGCTCGGCCACCCAGGCCAGCGCCGCCTCGCCCGACACGTCCTCCAGCCACAGGTACGGATCGGCGTCGCTCACACGCTGCTGCATGGACTCAGTTCCCGTTCTCGCGTCGGAGGTGTGCCGAAAGGTGGTACTGGAGCGGCTGTCCGACCGCCGCGAGGTCGTGGCGGAAGTCGAGCGTGTCCTCGTCCGTCAGGGTGTAGCGGCGGCGGGTGGCGGTGACCTCCTTGGCCGTGGGGGTGAGCGCCACCTGATGGGTGGTGAGGTCGACCGCGCCGTCGGCGGCGCCGCCGACGAGGATCTCCGCGATGCCGGTGGGCTGGGTGATCAGCGCTTCGACGCGACCGTCGGGCTGCATCCGCCACCAGCCGCTCTCCCGGGCGGCGGGCCGCAGCGGGGTGCCGTCGACGTCGACGATCCAGGCGCGGGCCGCGTAGTGGAGGAAGGGGCGCCCGTCGTGGCTGAAGGTGACCTCCTGCTCGTACGTGAACTCCTCCGCGAGCGTCGGGTACGAGCCGCGGCCGCGGCCGACCCAGGTGCCCAGGAGACCGGTCACCGGCGCCAGGAGCGCGTGCGGGGCGGGCGCCGCGTCGGCTCGCGGGGCGTCGGGGTAGGGGTGCTTCCGGTCGCTGAACATGAGGTGCGCTCCTGGGTCGGGGCCTGTGCCGGATGGCAGCTTAGGCCCTGCCCTGGGCGCCTCTCAGGTCTTCGGCCCGCCGGTCGCGGTTCCCCCGCCCGCGACCGGCGCGCTCCTGCCCGTGGCTAACCCCGGCTGCGTATCAGCAGGTAGAGGAAGTACGGGGTGCCGATCACGGCCGTCATGAGGCCGGCGCCGAGCTGGGCCGGGGCGATGACGGTACGGCCCACCAGGTCCGCGGTGCAGACGAGGACGGCGCCGAGGAGCACCGCGACCGGGACGACGCGGGCGTGCTGACGGCCGACGAGGGCGCGCGCCGCGTGCGGTGCCACGAGTCCCACGAAGCCGATCGTGCCGGCGGCGGCCACGGCGGTGGCGGTGAGCAGGACGGCGAGGGCGAGGAAGCCGAGGCGTGCGCGTCCCAGGCCGAGGCCGAGGAGGCGCGGGGTGTCCTCGTCGAGCGAGACGAGGTCGAGTTCGGTGCGCCGGGCGAACGCGACGGCCGCGCCCACGGCGAGGACCGCGCTGAGGGGGACCACGTCGGGCAGGGACCGCCCGTAGGTGGAGCCCGACAGCCAGGTGAGGGCCTTCGTCGCGTTGAACGGGTCGGTGAGGATGATCAGGAGGCTGATCAGGGCGGAGGCGGCGATGGCGACGCCGAAGCCGACGAGGACGAGCCGGTTCTGCTGGAACCCGCCCCGCGCGGCCAGTCCGAAGACGAGGACGGAGCTGGCTGCGGCGCCGGCGAACGCGGCGCCGGCCATGCCCCACGAACCGGCCAGGGGCACGGTCGTCACGAGGAGTACGGCGCCGAGCGCGGCGCCGCCGGAGACGCCCAGGATGCCGGGTTCGGCGAGCGGGTTGCGGGTGACGGCCTGGACGAGGGTGCCGGCCAGGGCGAGCGCGGCGCCCGCGAAGAGGGCGGCGAGGACGCGGGGCACCCGGGTGTCGAGGACGAAGGTGACGGTCCGGCCGGCCTGTCCCTGGGCCCAGTTCACGACGTCGCCGAGGAGCAGCTTGCTGTCGCCGAGGAGTACGCCGGCGACGGCGACGGCGATCACCACGGCCGCCAGGACGGCGGTGACGGTGAGGAAGCGGGCCCTGCTCCTGATGCGGAGCCGCTCGGTGGCGGTGGCTCCGGCCGTGTCCCGGACGCGGGTGGCCATGACGATCAGGAAGACGGCGCCGACGAGGCTGGTGACGACGCCGGTGGGCACGGAGACGGCCACGTCCGCCGGTACGAGGGCGCGCAGCAGGACGTCGGAGCCGAGCACGAGGGCGGCACCGGTGAGTCCGGCGGCGGGCAGGAAGCCGCGCGAGGTGGTGAAGCCCCGGAACCTGCGGGCGAGGGGCCGGATGAGCGCGGGGGCGCAGAGGCCGACGTAGCCGACGGGTCCCGCGAGGGTGACGGCGGCCGTGGAGAGCAGGGCGGCGAGGACGACGGCGGTGACCCGGGTGGCGCGCACGGGCACGCCGAGGCCGCGGGCGGCGTCGTCGCCGAGGGCGAGGGCGTCGACCCGGCGGGCCAGGAGCAGCAGCCCGACGAGGCCGATGACGGCGATCGGGGCCATCTGCAGGACGCCGTCGAAGCCGTTCTGGCCGATGCTGCCCTGGTTCCAGTTGTAGAGGCCCTCGGTCTGCCGGGGGAACAGCAGGAGCAGGCCCTCGGTGACGGCGGTGAGGCCGAGGGTGAGGGCGCTGCCGGCGAGGACGAGCCGGACCGTTCCGGCGCCCAGGCCCGAGAGGGCGAGGACGACGGCCGCCGCCGCGAGACCGCCGACAAAGGCGAGGGCGGAGGAGGCGAACAGCGGGAGCGAGAGGCCGAAGGCGGCGCCGAGGCCGAGCGCGAAGTAGGAGCCCGCGTTGACGGCGAGGGTGTCGGGCGAGGCGAGGACGTTGCGGCTGACGGCCTGGAGGGCGGCGCCCGCGATGCCGAGGACGGCGCCGACCAGGAGGCCGGCGGTCATCCTCGGCAGGCGGGAGGCGATGACGACGGACGCGTCGGCCGGATCGGCCTGGCCCGTGAACGCCTTCCACACCTCGGGCGCGCCGACCGCGGCCGTGCCTTGCGTGATGTCCACGAGCGCGAGGGCCGCGACGAGGAGGACCAGGGCGGCCGTCACCGGGGCCGCGCCCGTCCGGGACGTGGCCGTCGGCGGACGGGTGGCGGGGGTGGTTGCGGTGACGGCCATGGTGTTACTTCGTCAGCGCGGTGACGACGGAGTCGACGTACGTGCTCATCGACTGGGGGCCGCCGAACATCCAGATGCCGTCGGGCAGACGGTGCACGTTGCCCTTCTTGACGAACGGCAGGGACGTCCACACCTTGTCCTTGGCGAGGACACCGGTGAACGGGGTGCTGCCGGCGTCGCCGTCGTTGCCGACGTAGGCGAACTGCACGTCACCGAGCTTGGTGAGGCCCTCGACGTCGGTGGCGCCGAGGCCGTAGGCCGGGTCGCCCTTGACGGTCCAGGCGTTCTTCAGGCCGAGCTTCTCGTTGACCGCGCCGATCAGCGAACCGCTGGTGTAGGGGCGGATCGAGACCTGGTTGGACATCACGTAGCCGTCGGCGAAGGCGTACTTCGTCCCGGCGAGGCCGGCGTCGGCGAGCTTCTTCTTGCCCTCGTCGAGCTTGGCCTGGAACTGCTTCTTCAGCTCCTCGGACTTCTGCGTGGTGCCGGTGGCCTTGGCGATGGCGTCGAGGTCCGCGTTCATCCGGCCGATCGGGTCGGCGGCGTCGGCGGCCTTCAGCGTCAGGACCGGGGCGACCTTGCGCAGCTGCTTCACGGCGGCCGGCGGCAGGTCGGTGGTGGCGACGATGAGGTCGGGCTTCAGGGCGGCGACGGTCTCCACGCTGGGCTCGCCGCGGGTGCCGATGTCCTTCGGCTCGTTCTTGAGCGGGACGGCGGTGTCCCAGGTCTTGTAGCCCTTGACGTCGGCGACGCCGACCGGGTCGACGCCCAGCGTGATCAGGTGCTCGACGACGTTCCACTCGGTCCCGACGACCTTCTTGGCGGGGCCGTCGAGCTCGACCTTCTCGCCCGTGGAGTCGGTGAGGGTGATGCGCTCGGTGCTCTTCTTCGCGTCGTCGGCGGCGGGCTCGGTGGTGCCGCAGGCGGACAGGGCGAGGGCCGCGGTGGTGGCGGCCGCCGCGGTGAGGAGAAGTCGTCTCATGATGTGGTGCTGAGCCTTTCGCTTCGCGAGTGGTGGCGGCCTATCGCACGGGTGCGCAGCCTGCCGGTGAGTGGATCGGTGTCCACTTCGATACGGATGCCGTACGTGCCGGTCAGCCGCTCGGGAGTCAGTACGTCCTCGGGGTCGCCGTCCGCGACGACCCGTCCCGCGTCGAGCAGGACGATCCGGTCGGCGACGGCCGCGGCCTGATCGAGGTCGTGGAGGACGGCGCCGACGGCGATGCCGTGGTCGTCCGCCAGGTCGCGCATGAGGTCGAGGAGTTCGACCTGGTACCGGAGGTCGAGGTAGGTCGTGGGTTCGTCGAGCAGCAGCACGCCCGTCTGCTGCGCGAGGCAGCCGGCGAGCCAGACGCGCTGGAGCTGGCCGCCGGAGAGGTGCTCGGCGCCGCGCTCCGCGAGTTCCGTGACGCCCGTCATGACGAGCGCGCGGTCCACCGCTTCCTTGCCGCCCGGGTCGGCCTTGCCCCAGCGTCCCCGGTACGGGTAGCGGCCGAACTCGACCACGTCCCTCACCGTGAGCCCGCTGGGCGTGGGGCGTCCCTGGGTGAGCAGGGCGACGTGGCGCGAGAACTCACGGGGACTCAGCGCGAGACCGTCGGTGTCGCCGTCGAGGACGAGCGTGGCGGTCCGGGGCTGCTGGAGGCGCGCGATGGTGCGCAGCAGCGTGGACTTGCCGCTGCCGTTCGGGCCGACCAGGACGGTCACTTCGCCGGGGCGCAGCGTCATGGACGCGTCGTGGACGACGTCGACGCCTTCGTACGCCACGGTGACACCCATGGCCGAGAGTTCATGACCGTGGGGGCCGGGGGCCGCGGAGGTCTGTTCACCTGCTTGCACGTCCCGAAGGTTAGCCTAACCTTAGCGACAGGCAAAAGGGGGTCCAGGATTCGACCGCAAGGCGAATTCCGGCCAAGCATGCAGGTCCACACGCCGGGACGTCCGTTGACCCGGCAGACGGGGGCGGCTACGTTCGCGCCATGTTGCGTTCAGCACTGCTCACCACGCGCGGTCACATCGACCTGCTGCGGGTGGCCTCCGCCGCGTGTCGCCGCGGCCGCTGACGCCCTTTCACCCCCGCCTCACCCCTCTGCCCCTGACGCCCCGACCGTCGTGCGCGCGTGCCCGCTCCGCGCCCACGGCCGCCGGGGCGCACCCTCGACGCGTTCACGGAAAGGCCTCCTGATGACCGTCCACCTGCACTGGTTCCTGCCGACCGGCGGCGACGGCCGGACCCTCGTCGACCGGCACGCCTACGCGGACGGCGGGATCACCCGGAACGGGACCGTGCCGGGGCTGCGCGCCCCCGACATCGCCTACCTGACCCAAATCGCCAAAGCAGCCGAGCAGTTGGGCTTTGAAGCGGTGCTGACCCCGACCGGGACGTGGTGCGAGGACGCCTGGCTGACCACGGTCGCGCTCGCCCAGCACACCGAGCGCCTCAAGTTCCTCGTCGCGTTCAGGCCGGGGGTGATCTCGCCCGTGCTCGCGGCACAGATGGCGGCCACGTACCAGCGGGTCACCCGGGGCCGTCTGCTCCTCAACGTGGTGACCGGCGGCGACTCCGCCGAGCAGCGCCGCTTCGGCGACCGCCTCGACCACGACCGGCGCTACGCGCGCACGGCCGAGTTCCTCTCGGTGGTGCGGGGCGTCTGGAGCGGCCGGCCGTTCGACTACGACGGCGAGCACTTCCGTATCGAGGGCGGGCTGACCGCCCTGCCGCCGGACCCGCTGCCGGAGGTCTTCTTCGGCGGTTCGTCGGCCGCGGCGGGCCCGGTCGCGGCGGAGCACGCGGACGTCTACCTGACCTGGGGCGAGCCGCCGTGGCAGGTGAAGGAGAAGATCGACTGGATCCGTCGCCTCGCGGAGGAGCGCGGGCGCACGGTCCGCTTCGGGATCCGGCTGCACACGGTCTCGCGCGACTCGGCGCGGGAGGCCTGGGCGACCGCCGACCGACTGCTCGCCGACCTCGACGCCGGGACGGTCGCCTCCGCGCAGGAGCTCCTCGGCCGCACCGAGTCCGTCGGCCAGCAGCGGATGCTGGCCCTGCACGGAGGCGGCTCCCTGGACCGGGACAAGCTGGAGATCTCGCCGAACCTGTGGGCGGGGGTCGGCCTCGTCCGGGGCGGGGCCGGAACCGCGCTGGTCGGCAGCCACACCGACGTCGCCGACCGGATCGAGGAGTACCACGACCTGGGCGTGGAGCATTTCGTCCTGTCGGGCTACCCGCACCTGGAGGAGGCGTACTGGTTCGGCGAGGGTGTGACGCCGGAGCTCGTGGCGCGCGGGCTCGTCGCCCGGCGGGAAGATCTCCGACCCCCGCAGAGTTAGTAGAACCGTGAACGAATTCGATGGAGCAGCGGTCCAGGCCACATCCGTGGACGTCGTCGTCATCGGCGCCGGACAGGCGGGCCTCTCGGCCGCCTTCCACCTGCGGCGCGCCGGCATGGAGCCGGACCGGGACTTCGTCGTGCTCGACCACGCCCCGCACGCGGGCGGCGCCTGGCAGTTCCGGTGGCCGTCCCTCACGTACGGGAAGGTGCACGGCATGCACGCGCTGCCCGGCATGGAGCTGACCGGCGCCGACCCGGCGCGCCCCTCCTCGGAGGTGATCGGCGCGTACTTCGACACGTACGAGCGGACCTTCGACCTGCGGGTCCACCGGCCCGTCGACGTCACCGCCGTCCACGAAGGCGACGGCGGGCGGCTGCTCGTCGAGACCTCCGAGGGCGTGTACGCCCCGCGCGCCCTGATCAACGCGACCGGCACCTGGGACCGCCCCTTCTGGCCCCGGTACCAGGGGCAGGAGACCTTCCGGGGCCGCCAGCTGCACACCTCCGGCTACCCGGGCCCCGAGGAGTTCGCCGGGAAGCGGGTGATCGTCGTCGGCGGCGGGGCCTCCGGGACCCAGCACCTCATGGAGATCGCCGACGTCGCCGCCGCGACGACCTGGGTGACCCGCAGCGAGCCCGTCTTCCGCGAGGGCCCCTTCGGGGAAGCCGAGGGCCGGGCGGCCGTGGCGCTCGTCGAGGAGCGCGTACGCCTCGGACTGCCGCCGCAGAGCGTCGTCTCGGTCACCGGCCTCCCGCTCAACGACGCGATCCGCGCGGCGCGCGAGCGCGGCGTCATGGACCGGCTGCCGATGTTCGACCGGATCACCCCGACCGGGGTGGCCTGGGACGACGGGCGGACCGTCGACGCGGACGTCATCCTGTGGGCGACCGGCTTCCGTGCCGCCATCGACCACCTGACGCCGCTGCGCCTGCGGGAGCCGGGCGGCGGCATCCGGGTGGAGGGCACGCGAGCGGTCCGCGACGAGCGCGTCCATCTCGTCGGCTACGGGCCCTCGGCCTCGACGATCGGCGCCAACCGCGCCGGCCGCGCGGCCGTCACCGACATCCGCCGCCTATTGACCCGCGAACCCGCCGCCGCGACGGCCTGAGACTTCGCGGACCGGTCCGCGGAACGCACGGACCGGCGGCCCGAGCGGACCTGCCCGAGCGGACCGGTCTGAGCGGACCGGCCCGCGCGAGGCGGCCCAAGCGGACCGACCCCGCCCTCGGACCCGCCCGAGCGGCCCTCAGCCGGCGCGTTCGGCGCGCCGGTTCGCGTTGAACTCCGCCACGTTCTCCTGGTGGAGCGCGTAGTCGGCCGTGAAGCGGGTGTCCCCCGGGGCCACGGTGACGAAGTACAGCCAGTCCCCGTCCGCCGGGCGGATCACCGCGTCCACCGCCTCCTCGCCCGGGTTCCCGATGGGTGTCGGCGGCAGCCCCTTCCGCTCGTACGTGTTGTACGGGCTGGCGCTCCTCGTGTCCGCCAGGGTCGTGTCGACGGTGCTGCGGCCCAGCGCGTAGTTCAGCGTCGAGTCCATCTGGAGGGCCATGCCCCGGGCGAGCCGGTTGTGCACGACCCGGGCGACCTTGGCCATGTCCTCGGGGCTGTCGGCCTCCGCCTGCACGATGCTGGCCGCGATCACCGCCTGGTACACGCTCATCCCGTACGCCCGCGCGCCCTCGGCGATCCGCTCGGTGCCGAACCGTTTGTTCGCGGTCTCCGCCATGTAGCGGAGGAGGCCTTCCGGGGTGGTGGCGGCCACGACCGGATAGGTGGCGGGGAAGAGGTAGCCCTCCGGGTTTCCGCCGGCCTCGGCGGGGATCGGGAGGGCGGCGCCCGGCACGGTCGCGGCCTTCCGCGCCGTTCCCTCGGGCAGGCCGAGCGCCCGGTCGACGGCCGTGTAGACCTGCCCCGACCGCCACCCTTCCGGGACGAGGAGGGTGCGGGGCTGTTCGACGGCCGGTTTGTCGCCCGGGAGCAGCAGGAGCGGGACGGAGATCGCGGCGGCCACGGCGACGACGGCGCCGAGCAGGAGTGCCAGGCGGCCGCGGCGGGTGAGCCGGGCGCGGCGGGGCGGCCGGGGAAGTGAGGGGCGGCGTGGGGGTGCGGACGGCGACGACTGCCGGTACGTCATGGCCGCACGCTAACCCGCCTCGTACGGGATTCCGGGGAGCCCCGCGCACGCGGCGGCGCCGCCGGTCCCCTGGGACGGGGAACCGACGGCGCCGGACACTGCGATCGTCAGACGAGCCAACCCAGGAAGTGGAGGACGCCGGCGAGCAGATCGGTGATGACGTTCATAGTGGTGCTTCTCCTCGTACTGGTACATCAGTGGGACTGTGCGGTCGCGGTCTGCAGCCCGTCGCTCGCACTCCGTAATCCTCCGATGCCGTACGGGAGTTGGGCAACGATTCCCGGCACGATCACACGTTCTGGGGAACAACCGATCCCACGTTCGTTTGTTCGCCTTCCGGGGCGCCTTCGGCGGCATCCGTGACGTCGGCACCCGGCACGGCGGCCCGGGCGTCCCTGCGGACCAGGGCCGCGTACCGCCCGTCCCGGGCGAGCAACTCCTCGTGTGTCCCGCGCTCCGAGATCCGCCCCGCCTCCAGGACGACGATCTGATCGGCGTCGCGGACGGTGGAGAGCCGGTGGGCGATGGTGATGGTGGTCCGGCCGGCCGAGAGCGCGTCGATGGCCTGCTGCACGGCGTGCTCGGTGCGCGTGTCGAGGGCGCTGGTCGCCTCGTCGAGGATGAGCACCGGCGGGTCGCGCAGGATCGTGCGCGCGATGGCCAGCCGCTGCTTCTCGCCGCCCGAGAAGCGGTAGCCGCGCTCCCCGACGAGGGTGTCGTACCCCTCGGGCAGGGAGGCGATGTGGTCATGGATCTGCGCGGCGCGCGCGGCGGCCTCGATCTCCTCGTCGGTGGCGTCCGGCTTGGCGAAGCGCAGGTTGTCGGCGACGGAGGCGTGGAAGAGGTAGGTCTCCTGGGAGACGACGCCGACGGCCCGGGCGAGGGTGTCGAAGTCGAGGTCCCGCACGTCGACGCCGTCGAGGGCGACACGGCCGCCGGTGACGTCGTACAGCCGGGGGACGAGGTAGCTGAGGGTGGACTTCCCGGAGCCGGTGGGGCCGACGACGGCCAGGCTGCCGCCGGCGGGGACGGTGACGTCGATCCCGTCGAGGGTCGGGCGGCCCTGGCCCTCGGGGTCGTAGTGGAACGCGACCTCCTCGAAGCTCACCTCGCCGCGGACCTTCGCGAGCCGGACGGGCTCGGCGGGCTCGGTGATGTCGACGGGCAGGTCCAGGTATTCGAAGATGCGCTGGAAGAGGGCGAGCGAGGTCTGCATCTGCACGCCGGTGGAGAGCAGGCTCACGGCGGGCCGGAAGAGGCCCTGCTGGAGCGAGACGAAGGCGACGAGCGTGCCGAGCGATATCGCCTGGCCGCCCGACTGGAGCGCGAGGCCGGCGGCCCAGTAGATCAGGGCGGGCATGGCGGCCATGACGATGCCGATGGTGGACATGCGCCACCGTCCGGCCATGGAGGAGCGCACTTCGAGGTCGACGAGGCGCTCGGACTCCTCGGCGAAGGACCTGGTCAGGGAGTCCGCGCGGCCCATGGTGCGGCCGAGCAGGATGCCGCTCACCGAGAGGGACTCGGTGACGGTCGCGGCCATCGCGGCCATCTGCTTCTGGCGCTGCGTGGTGATCGCCTTGCGCTCGCGGCCGACGCGGCGGCTGATCCAGACGAAGACGGGCAGCAGGAGCAGGGAGACGACGGTGAGCCGCCAGTCGAGCGCGAGCATGGCGACGACGGTCGCGACGACGGCGGTGAGGTTGGAGACGAGCGAGGTGGCCGTGGAGGTCACGGTCGCCTGCATGCCGCCGATGTCGTTGGCGATGCGGGACTGGACCTCGCCCGTGCGCGTGCGCGTGAAGAAGGCGAGCGGCATCCGCTGGAGCTGCTCGTAGACCCCGGTGCGCAGGTCGTGCATGACGCGCTGGCCGACGGTGGTGGAGATCAGTGTCTGGAGCACGCCGAAGACGCTGGTCAGGACGGCGGTGGCGATCATGCCGAGGGCGAGGAGGCTCAGCAGCCCCGTGCGGCCCTGCGGGATCGCGGTGTCCAGGATCTCCCTGAGCAGGAACGGCGAGGCGACCGAGACCAGCGAGGCGGCGCCGACGAGGAGGCCGACGAGCACCAGGCGGGCGCGGTAGGGATGGAAGAGCCGCAGGATGCGCCGCAGCTGTGCGGGCTCCTTGGGCTGGGCGGAGTCGCGGGGCGGGGGCGTCCAGTCGGACTGGTCGTGGGGGCGCATGGCTCCTTCGGGAGACGGACTTCGACGGGCGATGAAGACCCTAGCTCATTGTTACCTATACTCACAATGAACCAGGTCCTGATATTGTTCCCGGCATGAGCACCTCCGACCTCCCGAGCGGCCCCGACCACCGGTTCAGCGGAACCGACGCCGATGCCGACGGGGTCCTCGCCGAGCAGTTGCTGCGGCTCACCCGGCGCCTGCACCGCATCCAGAAGCACCACTTGGCGCCGGTCGGCATCACCCCCGCGCAGTCCCGGCTCCTGCGCACGGTCGCGCACTTCGGGGAGCCGCCCCGGATGGCCGACCTCGCGACCCGGCTCGAAGTCGTCCCGAGGGCCGTGACCAGCGTCGTCGACGGCCTGGAGACGGGCGGCCGGGTGCGCCGGGTCCCGGATCCGAGCAACCGCCGCGTGGTCCGGATCGAGCTCACCGACGCGGGGCGCGCCACGCTGCGGGAGCTGCGCAGCGCGCGCCGGGCGGCCGCAGAGGACATCCTTGCTCCATTGACCGTCGATCAGCGCGAGGTGCTCGGAGGTCTGCTGTCCGCTCTGGTCGACCGCGTCCCGGAGAGCGGCTGCTGATCCCCCGGGCACGGGGACGCGCCGAAGGGGAGCCGTGCCATGCCGCTGCTGGAACCGAACCCGCAGGCCCTTCGCTCCGGTACGAAGCGGAGTCCGGCGCCGGACCGGGTTCCCGATCTCCAGTCGCGGGGCACGCCGCGGCGGCTGCGTGAGGAGCTGACCGAGCTCCTCGGCGCGGAGAAGGTCCTGTCGGGCCTCTCCGACCTGGTCCGTTACGCCTCCGACGCCAGCCCGTACCGTTTCGTCCCGCAGGTCGTCGTGGTCGCCGAGGACCTCGACGACATCTCCGCCGTCCTGTCGTACGCGCACGGCCAGGGCCGCGAGGTCGTCTTCCGGGCCGCCGGGACCAGTCTCAACGGCCAGGCGCAGGGCGAGGACATCCTCGTCGACGTCCGCCGCCACTGGGCGGGCGTCGAGGTCCTGGACGGCGGCGCCCGCGCCCGGATCCGCCCCGGCACCACCGTGGTCCGGGCAAACGCGGCGCTCGCGCCGCACGGGCGGGTCCTGGGGCCCGATCCGGCCAGCGCGATCGCCTGCACGCTCGGCGGGGTCGTCGCCAACAACGCCTCGGGGATGACCGCGGGGACCACCCGGAACTCGTACCGGACACTGGCCTCGCTCACCTTCGTCCTGCCGTCCGGGACGGTGGTCGACACGGCCCACCCCGCGGCCGACGAGGAGCTCGCGCGCGCCGAGCCGAGGCTGTGCGCGGGGCTGATGGCCCTGAAGGCGGAGATCGAGGCGGACGCCGAGCTCACGGCCCGGATCCGGGCCAAGCACGCCATCAAGAACACCAACGGCTACCGGCTCGACGCCTTCCTGGACGGCTCCACGCCGGCGCGGATCCTGCGGGGCCTGATGGTCGGCTCCGAGGGCACCTTCGGGTTCATCGCCGAGACCGTCTTCGACACCCTCCCGTTGGACCGCGAGATCTCCACCGCCCTGCTCTTCTTCCCTTCGCTGCCGGCCGCCGCGGCGGCCGTGCCGCTGTTCAACGAGGCCGGGGCGCTCGCCGTCGAGCTGATGGACGGCAACACGCTGCGGGCCTCGGTCAGTGTCTCCGGGGTGCCGGCGGACTGGGCGGAGCTGCCCAAGGAGACGGCGGCGCTCCTGGTGGAGTTCCGCGCCCCGGACGCGGCGGCGCGCGAGGCGTACGAACGGGCGGCGGGCGCGGTCCTGGCCGGTCTCGACCTGGTCGCCCCGGTGGCCTCCGTGGAGAACGCGTTCACCCGCGACCCGAAGAGGATCAACGGCTACTGGAAGGCCCGCAAGGCGTTCGTGACGGCCGTCGGCGGCTCGCGGCCGTCGGGGACGACCCTGATCACCGAGGACTTCGCGGTGCCGCCGGACCGGCTGGCGGAGGCCTGCGCCGAGCTGCTCGACCTCCAGTCCCGGCACGGCTTCGACGCGGCCGTCGCCGGCCACGCGGCCCACGGCAACCTCCACTTCCTTCTCGCCTTCGACGCCGGGAACCCCGCCGACGTCGAGCGGTACGCGGCCTTCATGGACGAGTTCTGCAAGCTGACCGTGGAGCGGTTCGACGGCTCGCTGAAGGCCGAGCACGCCACCGGACGCAACATCGCGCCGTTCCTGGAGCTGGAGTGGGGCACGAAGGCGACCGAGCTGATGTGGCGGGTCAAGGAGGTCATCGACCCCGACGGGGTCCTCGCCCCCAGGATCGTCCTCGACCGCGACCCGCAGGCCCACCTGCGCGGCCTGAAGACCATCCCCAAGGTCGAAGCGATCGCCGACCCCTGTATCGAGTGCGGCTTCTGCGAACCGACGTGCCCCAGCCACGACCTGACGACCACTCCGCGCCAGCGGATCGTGCTGCGCCGCGAGATGATGCGCCAGCCGGACGGCTCCGCCGTCGAGGCCCGCCTCCTGGAGGCGTACGGCTACGACGCCGTCGACACCTGCGCCGGCGACTCCACCTGCAAGCTGGCCTGCCCGGTCGGCATCGACACGGGCGCGCTCATGAAGGAGTTCCGCCACGAGCGGCACTCTCGCCGCGAAGAGAGGCTCGCCGCCCTCACCGCGAAGAACTTCCGCGCGGTGGAGGCCTCGGCGCGGCTCGCCGTGGCCGCCGCGGACCGGATCGGGGACCGGGTCCTGGAGCGGCTGACCGGCCTGGCGCGCAAGGCCGTCCGCCCCGACCTCGTACCGGCGCGGCTGCCCGAGATCCCCGGCGCCGCCGCGCGCCGCCTGCCCCGCACCCACCGCCCCGCCGCCTTCGCCGTCTACTACCCCGCCTGCGTCAACCGCATCTTCGCGGGGCCCGACGGCGCCAGCGGCCCCTCCCTGCCGGAGGCCGTCGTCGCTCTGTCGGCGCGGGCCGGGAAACCGGTGTGGATCCCCGACGACGTGGCGGGAACGTGCTGCGCCACCATCTGGCACTCCAAGGGGTACGAGCGGGGCAACAAGGTGATGGCCAACCGGATCGTGGAAGCGGCTTGGGGGTGGACCGCCGGCGGAAAGCTCCCCCTCGTCGTCGACGCCTCCTCGTGCACGCTCGGCATCGCGCACGAGGTCGTCCCCTACCTCACCGACGACAACCGCGAACTGCACGCCGAGCTCACCGTCCTCGACTCCCTCGTCTGGGCCGCCGACGAGCTGCTCCCCCGGCTCGACGTGCGCCGACGGGTCACCTCCGCCGTCGTCCATCCGACCTGCTCCATGCGCCACCTCGGCGACGAGGAGCAGCTGACCAGGCTCGCCGAGGCGTGCGCCGAGGAGGTCGTCGTCCCCGCCGACGCGGGCTGCTGCGCCTTCGCGGGCGATCGCGGGATGCTCCACCCCGAGCTGACCGCCTCGGCCACCGCCCGCGAGGCCGCCGAGGTGACGGCCCGTACCTTCGACGTGCATGTGTCGGCCAACCGGATGTGCGAGATCGGGATGGACCGGGCGACCGGCCGGAGCTACCGGTCGGTGCTGCTCTCCCTGGAGCGCGCGACCCGGCCCTGACCCCTCGTCAGCCTCCGGGCTTCCCCTCCGGAGAGACCCCTCACCCCGGCCGGTGAGGGGTCCTTCGTATGTTCGGGTGACGGCCGGTGCACGGTACGACTCCACGCGATATCCGGAACAGTAAAGTCCAACTACCCGTCGCAAGAGTCCTATCCGCGCCCTTGCGCACCGTCGGTCACCGGGGCCAGGGTCCTGTGCGGGATTCATGAAACAGCCGTGCACACAGCTCCTGGAGGTTCCATGAAAGAGCAGGTACCGCCTACCCCGAGCCGCCGGAAGGTCCTCAAGACCACCGCCGGCGCGGCCGGCGCGGGTCTCGGCATCGCCGCCGTCGGCGCCCCGACCGCCCAGGCCGCCACCGGATCCGCCGCGACGACGTCCACGGCGACCGAGACTGCGGCGGAGACGGCGACACCGGCCGCGCCGAGGCGGCGCGGAGCGACCATGGCCGGGGTCGCCTTCGAGGGCCGTTCCACGGTCCGTGTCGGGATCATCGGCCTCGGCAACCGGGGCAACGGCATGATCGGTCTCTTCCTCGCGCTCCCCTGGGTGCGGGTGGTGGCCGTCTGCGACCCCGTGCGGGAGAAGGCCGAGCGGGCCGCCGCCAAGGTCGTCGCCGCCGGGCAGCCCACCCCCGCCGTGTACACCCACGGCGAGGACGACTACGAGAACCTCTGCGCCCGCTCCGACCTCGACTTCGTGTACGTGGCCACGCCCTGGGACGCCCACTTCCCGATGGCCCGGGCGGCGATGCTGAACGGCAAGCACGTCGGCGTCGAGTGTCCGATCGCGATGCGGCTCGACGAGCTCTGGGAACTGGTCGACCTGTCCGAGCAGACCCGTCGCCACTGCATGCAGCTGGAGAACTGCTGCTACGGGCGGAACGAGATGCGGGTCCTGCGCATGGCGCACGCCGGCAAGTTCGGCCAACTGCTGCACGGCGCGGGGGCGTACAACCACGACCTTCGCGGCCTGATGTTCTCGCCGACGTACTACGAGGGTCCGTGGCGCCGGCTGTGGCACACGAAGCTGCGCGGCGACCTCTACCCGAACCACGGTTTCGGTCCCGTCGCCAACTACATGGACGTCAACCGGGGCGACCGGGTGGTGAGCATCAGCAGCTTCGGCACCCCGGCGCTCGGCCTGGCCGAGTACCGCGCGGAGCACATGCCGCCCGGCGACCCGAGCTGGAAGGAGACGTACATCGAGAGCGACCGGACGATCAGCATGGTCCAGACGGCCAAGGGCCGGGTGATCCGACTGGAGCACGACGTCTCCACCCCGCACCCGTACAGCCGGATCAACAGCCTGGGCGGGACGAGGGGCGTCTTCGAGGACTACCCGGCCCGGATCTACCTGGAGCCGGACCACACGAACGACCAGTGGGCCGACTTCTCGTCCTACGCCGCCGAGTTCGACCACTGGCTCTGGAAGGAACACGCCAACCCGCCCGGCGGCCACGGCGGCATGGACTACATCATGATCTACCGGCTGATGCAGTGCGTGCGGCTGGGGCTCGTGCCGGACTTCGACGTGTACGACGCCGCCACGTGGACGGCTCCGGTGCCGCTGAGCCACGCCTCGATCAAGGCGAAGGGCGCGCCCCAGGAGATCCCCGACTTCACGCGCGGCGAGTGGCGCAAGGCCCGCTCGGGCGTGGACTCGGCCAAGCCCTCCTGAGCTGCACGGTGCCCGGTCCCCGTACGCGGGGGCCGGGCACCGTCGTGTTCAGCAGCGCCGCCGGTCCTCGGTGAGCGTCCCCTGAACCGTCGTCAGGGTCCGGTCCCAGCATCCCGCGGAGCCGTACAGCCGGTAGCGCTCGGTCGTGGTGCCGACCGCGTGCCGCTGGTCGCGCGGGACACCGGTGGTGTAGGTCGCGTCCCCGGTGTACGTGTCGTCCAGGCGCGACCAGGAGAGGCGCCGGCCGTCGCGCAGGACGACGGTGTCGGCGCGGTCCCCGAGCGTGAGGACCGTCCGCAGCCGGTCGCCCGCGCCGATCGTCGTCTCGCCGTCCATGGTGTACCCGCGGTGGACGCGGGTGACGGTCCGGCCGCTGGTCACGGTCTCGTCGTCCGTCCAGCGCGCGGTGAAGGCGTCCGGGTTCTCGCCCTCGCCCCAGCGGTGGGCGGAGGTGTGGCCGACGGTCCGGTCGACGGTGGTGGCGACCCTGCCGTGCGAGGTGTTCAGGTGCCCGGCGACGGTGAGCCGGTGCCCGGCGCCGGTGTCGACGGTGTGCGGGACGGTTCCGGAAGCCGCCGTGTACACGGAGGAGTTGCGCGGGGCGCTCTCCTCGTGCCGGTCGAGCCCGCCGGTGACGACGCGGCTGCCCTCGTCCTGCCAGAGCAGCATGTTGGTGGGGACCGACCAGCCGCTCAGGCCGGCCGGGACGCCGGCGACCGAGACCTCCACGCGGTGGGCGCGGCCGTCGTTCAGGACGGCGGCGAAGGGCGTGAGGTCGTAGACGATCGGCTGGACGTCGAAGGCGCGCGGGCCGGGGGTGACGTACCAGAGGAATGGATTGGACCAGCCGCCGGTCCAGACCGTGGGGAAGGGAGCCGCGATGCCCGCGAGCCGGCCGTCCACGGAGACGCGGACCTCGCGGTGCGGGCCGTCGGTCGCCCGGCAGGAGTACGGGGCCGTGTCGGGGACGGAGAGGTACCAGTACTCCTCGCAGCCGCCGCCGGAGCCGGTGGCGTACACCTCGGCGAGCAGCCGTTCGGTGTTGCGCGGGGTGGTGAGGGTGGAGCCGGTGAGGGGGATCACCCGGTCGGGGGTTCCGGCGGCGGGTTTCACGCGGCCCTCGGCGGTGTGGAAGGTGAGGGTGACCCGGACGTCGAGGACGCCGGTGTACGTCTCGTTCACGACATTGCCGATGAGCATCTCGACGGGCTGCGGGCGGCTGAGGGTGTCGCGGTAGCGCGTGACGTCCTTCTCGACGGACCAGGTGATGCCGTCGGGTGAGGGCTGGGGCGTGGAGGTGCGGAGGATCTCCACGCCTCCGACGGTGACGTAGCCGAGGCGGTCGTACTGACGGCCCTTGACGCTTCCTTCGAGGCGGAGGACGACCTTGTTCCAGCGGGTGCCGCACTCCTTCGGCGGGGTGTATCCGCCCTGGTACGGGGTGAAGTCGCGGAACTGGGCGGCGGCGAGGGTGACCTCGCAGCTGCGGGTGCCGGGTGTCTCGACGGGCGGGGCGGCGGTGACCGGGTCGTGCCAGTCGCTGGTGAACTCGGCAGGGGGCGTCGGGCCGTTCGGACCGTCGGCGGCGGCCGGGTGGGCGGTGAGCAGCGCTCCGGCGGCGAGGACCAACCCGCTGAGCATGCTCATGATCTTGAGTGATCTCATGGGGCGGAAGTGAAGCGCGGTCACCACGGCTCGGTCCAGAGGACGATGAGCGGACATGGCGCGATCTGTCCCCTCAGGGGGAAAATCGATTGCCGCGCCACGGGGAAAAAGCGAACCTTGCACGGTTTCCCCTCCGCCGTCGCACCCCCGGCGCGCGATCCACCAGACAGACCCGGAGACCCTGGGACGCCATGCAGATTCGAGATCTTCCCTACGCCGACCCAGGGGTCCCCGACGTCCGCTCGGGCACCCGGTTCCTCCTCTGGCTCGGCCGCAACCAGCTCGGCGGGCAGGTGAAGGCCCTCCTCTGGGGGCTGCTCCTCCAGCTGGGCATCGCCGGGCTGCCGCTCGGCGTCGGCGTCGCCGTACAGGCGGTCGTGGACCGTGACGGCGGGCGGCTCGGCCTCGCCGGTGGCCTGCTCGTGGCCTTCGGGCTCGCGATCGCGGTCGGCGACACGATGCTGCACCGGGTCGCCGTCACCAACTGGATCACCGCCGCCGCCCGGGTCCAGCAGCTCCTCTCCCGCAAGACCGCCGAGCTGGGGTCGGTGCTGACCCGGCGGGTCGCCGCGGGCGAGGTCGTATCCGTTTCCACGGGCGACGTCGAAAAAATTGGATGGTTCGTCGAGGCGCTGTCCCGGTTCGCCGCCGCGGCCCTCTCCCTGCTGATCGTCTGCGTGGCCCTCGTCGTCTACCAGCCCGACCTGGGCGTCGTCGTCGCCATCGGCGTCCCCGTCCTCGCCCTCGCCGTGCTGCCGCTCCTCCCCCGCGCGACCCGCCGGGCGGACGTCCAGCGCGAGAAGGCGGGCAAGGCGACGGAGCTGGCCTCCGACACCGTCGCCGGGCTCCGCGTCCTGCGCGGCATCGGCGGCGAGGAGCTGTTCCTCGGCCGCTACCGCGCCGCGTCCCAGGAGGTCCGCAAGGCCGCCGTGCACAGCGCGCGGATGTGGGCGCTGATCGCCGCGATCCAGGTCCTCCTGCCCGGCATCCTGCTCATCGTCGTGGTGGCGTACGGCGCGCGGCTCGCGCTCGACGGGCGGATCACGGTCGGTGAACTCATCACCGTCTACGGCGCCGTGGCCCTCACGCATCATCCGATGCGGAACTTCGAAGAGATCGCGATGGCCTTCTCCTTCTCCCGGCCGTCGGCGAAGCGGGCGGCCCGCGTCCTCGCGCTGACCCGCACCACGAGCACCACCGACGCCGAGGGCGAGGAGCGCAAGGCGACCGGCGATCTGTACGACCCGCTGACCGGGCTGCTCGCCCCGGCCGGCCGGTTCACCGCCGTCGTCTGCGGCGACCCGGACCTGGCCGGACGGCTCGCGGACCGGCTCGGCGGCCACCCGGCCGACGAGGACACCGAGGAGCGGGCCCACACCTCGGTCCTGCTCGGCGGGGTCCCGCTGGACGAGCTGCCGCTCGCGGACGCCCGTGCGGCCGTCCTCGTCCAGGACAAGGACCCGGTCCTGCTCTCGGGCACCCTCCGGGAACTCCTCGACGTGCCCTCGTCGGGCGCGGTCCGGGCCGAGGACGCGCTCGCCGCCGCCCAGTGCGGCGACGTCCTCGACGCGCTCGCCCAGGCCTCCGTCGACACCGACGGGGACCCGATGCGGACCCGGATCACCGAGCGGGGCCGGTCGCTCTCCGGCGGCCAGCGCCAGCGGCTCGCGCTCGCGCGCTCGCTGGTGACGGACCCGGAGGTGCTCGTCCTCGACGAGCCCACCTCGGCGGTCGACTCGCACACGGAGTCCCGGGTGGCGGACGGGATCGCCCGGCTGCGCGAAGGCGGGACCACCGTGGTCCTCGCCTCCTCGCCGCTGCTCCTGGACCGCGCCGACCGGGTCGTCCTGATCCACGAGGGCCAGGCGGTCGCCGTCGGCACCCACCGCGAACTCCTCGCCGTCGAGCCGCGCTACCGCGCGGTCGTCACCCGCGAGACGGACGAGGAGCTCGCCGGGGCGAGCGGCCGCCTGCACGACATCGACACGGACGAACTCGAAGCACTGGAAGGGGAAACGGCATGATCGGCCTGGCGCCACCGGAGTACGACCCGGCGGCCCCCACGACGGCGACGACGCTGCCCGTCGCGGCCGGCGCGACCGTACGGATCTACGTGCGGGAGCTGTTGCGCCGCCACCGCAGGGCGTTCGCGCTGCTCATCGGGGTGAACGCGGTCGCCGTGATCGCCTCGATGGTCGGCCCGTACCTCCTCGGTTCCGTGGTGGACGAGCTGAGCACCGGGGCCCGCGACCTCCATCTGGAGCGGACGGTCGCGCTGTTCGCGGTCGCCCTGCTCGTCCAGACGGTCTTCGTGCGGCTCGTCCGGCTGCGCGGGGCGATGCTCGGCGAGGAGATGCTCGCCGATCTGCGCGAGGACTTCCTCGTCCGTTCCGTGGGCCTGCCGCCCGGCGTCCTCGAACGGGCCGGGACGGGCGATCTGCTCTCCCGCATCACCACGGACATCGACCGGCTCGCCAACGCGATGCGCGAGGCCGTGCCCCAGCTGGCCATCGGTGTCGTCTGGGTGGGTCTGCTGCTCGGCGGGCTCGCGGTGACCGCGCCCCCGCTCGCGCTCGCGGCCCTGCTCGCGGCGCCGGTCCTCATCGTGGGCTGCCGGTGGTACTTCAAGCGGGCGCCCTCCGCGTACCGCTCGGAGTCCGCGGGGTACGCGGCGGTGGCCGCCGCGCTGGCCGAGACGGTCGACGCGGGCCGCACCGTGGAGTCGCACCGCCTCGGCGCACGGCGGATCGCCCTCTCCGACCGGCGCGTCACCGAGTGGGTCGCGTGGGAGAGGTACACGCTCTTCCTGCGGTCGGTGCTCTTCCCGGTCGTCACGCTCACGCACACGACGGTGCTGTGCGGCGTCCTCCTCCTCGGCGGGGTCTTCGTCTTCCAGGGCTGGATCGACGTGGGCCAGCTGACGACGGGCGCGCTGCTCGCCCAGATGCTGGTGGACCCGATCGGGATCGTCCTCCGCTGGTACGACGAGCTCCAGGTCGCGCAGGTCTCGCTGGGCCGGCTCGTCGGCGTCCGGGACATCGAACCGGCCGCGGGTGACCACGCGGTACGGCCGGACGGGCGCGACGTCCGCGCGGACGAGGTCCGGTTCGGCTACCGCGAGGGCGTCGACGTGCTGCACGAGGTGTCGCTGAAGGTGGCGCCGGGCACCCGGCTCGCCCTGGTGGGCCCGTCGGGCGCGGGCAAGTCCACGCTCGGCCGGCTGCTCGCGGGCATCTACGCCCCGCGGACGGGCTCGGTCACCCTCGGCGCCGCCGAGCTGGCGCGGATGCCCGCCGAGCGGGTCCGCGAGCACGTGGCCCTGGTCAATCAGGAGCACCACGTCTTCGTCGGCTCGCTCCGGGACAATCTGCTGCTCGCCCGGACCGGCGCCGCCGACGGCGAACTGTGGGAGGCCCTCTCCGCGGTGGACGCGGAGGGGTGGGCCCGGGGCCTCGACGAGGGCCTGGACACCGAGGTCGGCTCGGGCGGCCGTTCGCTCACGCCGGCACAGGCGCAGCAGGTCGCGCTCGCCCGGCTCGTCCTCGCGGACCCGCACACGCTGGTCCTGGACGAGGCGACCTCGCTGCTCGACCCGAGGGCGGCCCGGCACCTGGAGCGGTCCCTCGCCCGCGTGCTCGACGGGCGTACGGTCGTGGCCATCGCGCACCGGCTGCACACCGCGCACGACGCCGACCTGATCGCGGTGGTGGAGGCCGGCCGGATCAGCGAGCTCGGCAGCCACGACGAGCTGGTGGCGGCCGACGGGGCGTACGCGGCGCTGTGGCGGTCCTGGCACGGCTGATCCGCGCGGTGGGGGCGCGCCGGGCCGGCGCGCCCCCACCCCCTCGGCGGTTCAGTAGCCGATGGTGAACCGGCGCTGGACGAAGCGGGGCAGCTCCGCCTCGTCGACGAGCGCCACGGCGGCGTCCTCCGCCGAGACGCGGCTGCGCCCCTCGGCGTCCCGGACCGGCTGGTCCTCGCCGATGCGGAAGCGGCCGGTGCGCTCGCCGGGCGCGATGTCCTCGGCGGGGCTGAAGTAGGTCCACCGGCGGTTCGAGGTGCGCAGCACGTTCAGGGCGTCCCGGTGGCCGCGTACCGCCGCCGCGTAGGCGCGGGGCAACCTGACGGAGTCGAGGGTCTCGTGGAGTCGCTCCTCCGCGTCGGCGAGTACCAGTCCGGGCTCGATCTCCAGGCTGCCGGCGCCGCCGATGACGATCAGCCGGGTCCTGGGGTGGGTCTCCAGGGCCTTGAGCAGGGCGCGGGCCGCGGTGGCGTAGACGGTGGCGTCGGCGATGGAGCGCCGCACGGTGTCGGTGAGGTCGCGGGCGGCGTTGCCGGGCTGGAAGGCGCTGATCAGGACGTCGAGCCCGGGCAGGACGGCGGCGATGGCGTCGGGGTCGAGGACGTCGAGGCTCGCCCAGGTGACGTTCTCGCGGGTCTCACCGGCCGCCGCCTCGGTGGTGTCGCGGCCGAAGGCCCTGATGTGGTGCCCGCGGTCCAGGGCCTCCGCGACGACGCGGCTGCCGATGGTGCCGGTGGCTCCGATGACTCCGATGCGCATGACTCTCCCCTGTGATCACGTCCACGGCGCTCACGTGACGCCGTGCGAAAACTATACGCCGTGAAGTTCACGGCGTGCAGTTTTCCTACGCCCCTCAGTGGAGCGGTAGGCTTCGCGGATGACCGGGACTTCGGAAGCACGGACAGGGGCGCCTCGGGCCGGCCGGGGACGCCGTGAGCGGCTACGGGCCGAGACGACGGCGGAGATCAAGGACACGGCCCTGCGGCTGATGGCCTCCGGCGGGCCCGACGCGATCACCCTGCGGGCCATCGCCCGCGAGATGGGCATGACGGCCAACGCGATCTACGGCTACTTCGCCACCCGCGACGACCTGGTCACCACGCTCATCGACGACGTGTACTCCGCGCTGGCCGATGCCGTGGACGCGGCCTGGGCGACCGCCCCCGCCGGGGACCCGGCCGCCCGGATCCTGGCCTGGTCCCGGGCCTTCCGTGACTGGGCCCTGGTCAATCCCGAGGGGTTCCGGCTCGTCTACGGCGACCCCGTGCCCGGCTACCGGGCCCCGGAGGGCGGACCCGCCCCGGACGCGGCCCGCCGGGTGTGCACCGGCCTCGCCGGGCTCGCGGCGGCGGCCTGGCCGTACGCCGAACCCCAGTACCGGGACTCCGCGTTCACCTGGTCCGACTTCGACGCCGGACTCCTCGACAAGGTACGGCCGGCGTTCCCCGAGCTGCCGCCCGCCGCCATCGCGCTGGCCCTGCGTCTCTGGGGGCGTCTGCACGGCCTGGTGACCCTGGAGGTCTACGGGCATCTGCGCCGCCAGACCGCGAGCCCGGACAAGCTCTTCCAGGAGGAACTGACCCAGCTCGTACGGACACTGGGCGTCCCCCGGACCGACGCCTGACCGGCTCCGGACCGGCTCCTGGAGGAACCGGCTCCTAGAGGAAGCCGAGCGCCGACGCTCCGCCGACCCCGCCGAGCAGCATGAAGGCGGGCATGAGGACCTTGAGCTCGACCCAGCTGCCGGCCCGGAAGCGCATCGCCTTCGGCGGGCCGATCGGGTACCAGCGCTTCCGGCCCACCGGAATGGGCCACAGGACGGGGCAGCCCGAGACCGTCAGCGCGTCGCCGATGTCGTGGACGAGGGCGCCGAGGACGATCGGCAGGCCGAGCCACAGGTACTCCTGGCCGGGGCCGGTGAAGAACCAGTCCGCGCCGTTGCCGGGCTTGTCGAGCACGCCCGCGAGGATCCAGGCGCTGGTCGCGCCGAGCAGCCAGACCAGGACGTCACTGGACATCCGGGCGGCCCGCCACAGCAGGCCTTCCACGGCGAGGACCAGGTGGACGAAGAGGATGGCCAGGACCGCCCACCGGCCGCCGGTGACCGCCGCGACCGAGGCGCCCGCGCCGATCAGGACGGCCCAGAGCCAGGTGTGGGTGAGCGTCCGGTGCCCGCCCGACCTGCGCGGGTCGGCGGACGAGCGGGTGGCCTTGTAGACGGCGTACGAGAGCTTGTCGACGATCTCGCACAGGCCCTTGGAGACCGGCCCGAAGGCGCGGGAGATCGTCGCCGACTTGTGGTCGAGGTCGGGGGCGAGGGCGGCGCCCGCGCAGATGAGGGCCCCGACGAGGAGAACGGGCCACGGCATCGGGCGGTCGAAAGCGGCGGCGGCCGCTCCCACACCCAGCCAGGCGGCCGCTCCGGACAGTGAGTGCGCCGGTCCCATCATGGTGTGCTGCCGCCCCGTTTCTCGTACGCCGGCGCTCAGTTGACGACCGGTCGACGGACGAGCCTACCGTCCGTGATCAAGAAGGCCTCCGGCCGGTTCCCTCATCCGAGCGGAATCCAGGCAAGATGGGGGGCGTGACCCTTATCGATCAGCTTCCGCCGACCGCCGACCCCGACGCCCTCTTCGAGGCCTTCTCCTCATGGGCCGAGGGCCAGGGCATCACGCTCTACCCGGCCCAGGAGGAGGCGCTGATCGAGGTGGTGTCCGGGGCGAACGTGGTCCTGTCGACCCCGACCGGCTCGGGGAAGTCGCTGGTCGCGGCGGGGGCGCACTTCACGGCCCTCGCGAACGACCAGGTCACCTTCTACACGGCGCCGATCAAGGCGCTGGTGTCGGAGAAGTTCTTCGACCTGTGCAAGCTCTTCGGCACGGAGAACGTCGGCATGCTCACGGGCGACGCCTCCGTGAACGCGGACGCGCCGATCATCTGCTGCACGGCCGAGGTCCTCGCCTCGATCGCGCTGCGCGACGGCAAGTACGCCGACATCGGCCAGGTCGTCATGGACGAGTTCCACTTCTACGCCGAGGCGGATCGCGGCTGGGCCTGGCAGATCCCGATCCTCGAACTGCCGCAGGCGCAGTTCGTCCTCATGTCGGCGACGCTCGGCGACGTGTCGATGTTCGAGAAGGACCTGACCCGGCGGACCGGACGGCCGACCTCGGTGGTCCGCTCGGCGACCCGGCCGGTACCGCTCTCGTACACGTACGAGCTCACACCGATCACGGACACCCTGACGGAGCTCCTGGAGACCAAGCAGGCCCCCGTCTACATCGTCCACTTCACGCAGGCGCAGGCCGTCGAGCGGGCGCAGTCGCTCATGAGCATCAACATGTGCACGCGCGAGGAGAAGGACAGGATCGCCGAGCTGATCGGCAACTTCCGCTTCACCACCAAGTTCGGACAGAACCTCTCGCGGTACGTCCGCCACGGCATCGGCGTCCACCACGCCGGCATGCTGCCCAAGTACCGGCGGCTCGTCGAGAAGCTGGCCCAGGCCGGTCTGCTGAAGGTGATCTGCGGGACGGACACGCTGGGCGTCGGCGTCAACGTGCCGATCCGTACGGTGCTGTTCACGGCGCTGACCAAGTACGACGGGACCCGGGTGCGCACCCTGCGGGCCCGTGAGTTCCACCAGATCGCGGGCCGCGCCGGCCGCGCCGGGTTCGACACCGCCGGATACGTCGTCGCGCAGGCGCCCGAGCACGTCATCGAGAACGAGAAGGCGCTCGCGAAGGCCGGCGACGACCCGAAGAAGCGCCGCAAGGTCGTCCGCAAGAAGGCTCCGGAGGGCTTCGTCGCCTGGAGCGACACCACCTTCGAGAAGCTGATCGGCTCCGAGCCCGAGCCGCTGACCTCGCGCTTCAAGGTCACCAACATCATGCTGCTCTCGGTGATCGCCCGGCCGGGCAACGCCTTCGACGCGATGCGCAAGCTCCTGGAGGACAACCACGAGCCGCGCAAGGCGCAGCTGCGGCACATCCGCCGGGCGATCGCGATCTACCGCTCGCTGCTCGACGGCGGGGTGGTGGAGCAGCTGGACACGCCGGACGCCGAGGGCCGCACGATCCGGCTGACCGTCGACCTCCAGCAGGACTTCGCCCTCAACCAGCCGCTGTCGACGTTCGCGCTGGCCGCCTTCGACCTGCTGGACCCGGAGTCCCCGTCGTACGCCCTCGACATGGTGTCGGTGGTGGAGTCGACGCTCGACGACCCGCGCCAGATCCTCGCCGCGATGCAGAACAAGGCGCGCGGCGAGGCCGTCGGGCAGATGAAGCGCGACGGCGTCGAGTACGAGGAGCGGATGGAGCGCCTTCAGGAGATCTCGTACCCGAAGCCGCTGGAGGAGCTGCTCTGGCACGCGTACGACGTCTACCGGAAGTCCCACCCGTGGGTCGGCGACCACCCGGTGTCGCCGAAGTCGGTCATCCGTGACATGTACGAACGCGCCATGACGTTCACCGAGTTCACGTCCTGGTACGAGCTGGCGCGGACCGAGGGCATCGTGCTTCGGTACCTCGCGAGCGCGTACAAGGCGCTCGACCACACCATCCCGGACGATCTGAAGACCGAGGACCTCGAGGACCTGATCGCCTGGCTCGGCGAGATGGTGCGGCAGGTGGACTCCTCGCTGCTCGACGAGTGGGAGCAGCTGGCCAACCCGGAGGTCCAGACGGCCGAGGAGGCCCAGGAGAAGGCCGACCAGGTCAAGCCGGTCACGGCGAACGCCCGCGCCTTCCGGGTCCTCGTGCGCAACGCGATGTTCCGCCGGGTGGAGCTGGCGGCCCTCGACAACGTGGACGCGCTGGGCGAGCTCGACGCGGCGTCCGGCTGGGACGCGGACGCGTGGGGCGACGCGATGGACGCGTACTGGGACGAGTACGACGACCTCGGTACGGGTCCGGACGCGCGCGGCCCGAAGCTCCTCGCCATCGAGGAGGACGCGGCGCACGGCCTGTGGCGCGTCCGGCAGACCTTCGCCGACCCGAACGGCGACCATGACTGGGGCGTCAGCGCGGAGGTGGATCTCGCGGCCTCCGACGAGGAGGGCCGCGCGGTGGTCCGCGTGACGTCCGTCGGCCAGCTGTAGAGGAGAGACCTGTCGTGACCAACCCCGCCGAGAGGCTCGTCGATCTGCTCGATCTGGAGCGGATCGAGGTCAACATCTTCCGTGGGCGGAGCCCGCAGGAGTCGCTGCAACGGGTCTTCGGCGGGCAGGTCGCCGGGCAGGCCCTGGTGGCGGCCGGCCGGACCACCGAGGGCGACCGGCCGGTGCACTCGCTGCACGCCTACTTCCTGCGTCCGGGCCGGCCCGGGGTGCCGATCGTGTACCAGGTGGAGCGGGTGCGGGACGGCCGGTCGTTCACGACCCGCCGGGTCACGGCGGTCCAGGAAGGGCGGACGATCTTCAATCTGACGGCCTCCTTCCACAAGCCGGAGGACGGCGCCTTCGAGCATCAGCTGCCGCCACGGCACCTGACCGACCCGGAGAGCCTGCCGAACCTCGCCGACGAGATCCGGCAGCACCTGGGCGCTCTGCCGGAGGCGCTGGAGCGGATGGCCCGCCGGCAGCCCTTCGACATCCGGTACGTGGACCGGCTGCGCTGGACGAAGGACGAGGTCACGGGCGCGGACCCGCGCAGCGCGGTGTGGATGCGGGCCGTGGGGCCGCTGGGCGACGACCCGCTGGTCCACACCTGCGCGCTGACGTACGCCTCGGACATGACGCTCCTGGACGCGGTCAGGATCCCCGTGGAGCCCCTGTGGGGTCCGCGCGGCTTCGACATGGCGTCGCTGGACCACGCGATGTGGTTCCACCGGCCGTTCCGGGCGGACGAGTGGTTCCTGTACGACCAGGAGTCGCCGATCGCGACCGGCGGCCGGGGGCTCGCGCGGGGCCGGATCTACGACCGCGAGGGGCGGCTGCTGGTGTCGGTGGTCCAGGAGGGCCTGTTCAGGAAGCTCTGATCGGGTCCGGTCACTCGTACTCCGTGCCGCCCTTCCTGGTCAGGTAGGCCGGGCTGACCGCCTTGGCGATCGCCCGGCCACCGACGACCGGGCTGTACCGCTCGGTGGCGGGACGGATGACGACGCCCTCCCGCAGATGCGTCTCGCGCCCGGAGACGGTCTCCCGGCCGTCGGCGTGCGCGAGGACCGTGTCCAGGTCGTACGGGCCGGTGTAGAGGCACGGGACGAGCGGCACCTCGCCGGGTGCGAGGACCTCGGCCGGGTTCAGCCAGTGGACCTGGCCGCCGATCTCGGCCGAGACGTCGAAGAGCGCGTAGCCGACGGTCTCGGATCGGCCGTCGGCGCCGTACACGAGGTCCTGGACCCCGGCGCCGTACACCTCGCCGAAGAACCCGACGCGGCGGGCGCCGAGGCGCGCGGCGAGCCGCTCCGCGACGGCGGGCAGTCCGTGCGCGTGGACGGCGCGCCAGTACAGGTTGCGCGGGTCCTCCTGGAGGGCGAGGCCCTTCGCCCCGTACCCCTTGGAGGAGACCTGGACGCGCCCGTCCTGGGCGTGCCAGGTCAGCAGGCAGGCCGTGCCGTGGAGCTTCTCCGTCAGGACGACGGGCTCGCCGGGCTCGAAGACGTCCGGGTAGCGCTGGAGGTTCTCGATGTCGACCCAGGGCAGCAGGTCGGGGGCGGACTCGACGTCCCCGTTCATGGTGGTCGGGACCGGTGGGACCCATTTGGTGATGCCGAGCGTCTCCGCGAAGTCGGTGCGTTCGGCGGCGGCCCGGTCCAGGTCGGTGTCCGCGAGCGCGCCGGGGCGGCAGACGATGCCCTGCGACAGCTCGCCGCGCAGGCGTACGGCCTTGACCCGGTCGGACCGTTTGCCGGCCAGGCGGCCCGTCAGTCCGAGCTCGTCGACGAGGGCGGTGGGCAGGATCGCCTGCTCCGGTATGTAGAGGGCCGTGTCGCCGGTCCGGTAGGCGCCCTTGGCGACGACGGCCCGGTAGAGGCCGACCTGGGCGAGTTCCAGGGCGTCGGCGTTGGGGTGGGGATGGACGGTCAGGACTTCGGCGGTGACGCGCAAGGTCGACATGTCGGTACTCCGGTCGGCTCGGGATGCGTTCTCATCGACGATCACTGTGCCGACCCGAATTTCCCTGGGCGATCGATTTGCCGCCTGGTAGCGTCCCCGGGTTCCTTTGGCTACGGTCCGTCGTCGATGCCCGGGAGGGTGTCCTGGACGACCTCGTGGCGACGGGAGCGGATGTCGGGGCCCGGCGGGTGGAGTTTGGCGTCGCAGGTCGGGCCGAGGCCCGTGCGGCGGGAGTCGGCGCCGGTCAGGGGGCGGCCGCAGAGCCGGCAGCACACCCGCCGGGGCGCCTCCTCCGGTGCGGAATCGATCGCGATTGCCAGTCGTTCGTCACCCATGGTGAGATCAAACCCCATTTCGACCAGGAGCGGTTCATGAGCCTGTACGACATCCCCCTGAAGACCCTGACCGGGGAGCCCGTCTCCCTCGCCGACTACCGGGACCGCGCGGTCCTCGTCGTGAACGTGGCGTCGAAGTGCGGTCTGACCCCGCAGTACGCGGGTCTTGAGCGGCTGCAGAAGGCGTACGGGGAGCGTGGCTTCACCGTGCTCGGCGTGCCCTGCAACCAGTTCGCGGGCCAGGAGCCGGGCAGCGCGGACGAGATCCAGACCTTCTGTTCGGCGACGTACGGGGTGTCCTTTCCGCTCCTGGAGAAGGCGGACGTCAACGGCGACGGGCGCCACCCGCTCTACACGGAGCTGACCAAGGTCGCGGACGCCGAGGGCGAGGCCGGTGACGTCCAGTGGAACTTCGAGAAGTTCCTCGTCGGCAAGGACGGCGGGGTCACGCGCTTCCGTCCGCGCACCGAGCCGGAGGCCGCGGAGGTCGTCTCCGCGATCGAGGCGCAGCTCGTCTGACGCGGCTCGTCTGACGCGGCTCGTCTGACGCGGCTCGTCTGACGCGGGCGTGGCCCCCGGTGCCGTCGGGTGACGGTGTCCGGGGGCCGTGGCGTGTTCAGGGAGTACGGGGACGGAGCCGGCAGCGGGCCGGACCCGCCGCCTGGAGCGTGATCGCGGCGGCGACCGGGACCTCGGCGTCGACGGCCTCGAACGCGTACTTCTGGAGGAGCATCGCCAGGGCGACCACCGACTCCAGCATCGAGAAGTGCTGGCCGATGCAGGCGCGGGGTCCGCCGCCGAAGGGGAACCAGGCGTACCGGGGGCGGGCGGCCTCCGCCTCGGGCGTGAAGCGGTCGGGGTCGAAGCGCTCCGGGTCCTCCCAGTAGGCCGGGTGGCGGTGGGTGACCCAGGGGGCGACGATGACGTCCGCGCCGGCCGGGATGGTGATGCCGTCGATCTCGGTGGCGGCGACGGCGCGGCGGCCGATGACGGCCGCGGCCGGGAAGAGCCGCATGGCCTCCTTGAGGACCTGCGTGACGTACGGCAGGGAGTCCAGGTCGGCGGCGCCGGGGGTGCGGCCGGCGAGCACCCGGTCGACCTCCTCGTGTGCCCGCTTCTGGGCCTCCGGGTGACGGGCGAGGAGGTGGAGGGCGAAGCCGAGGGACGTCGCGGTCGTCTCGTGGCCCGCGACGAGGAAGACGAGGACCTGCTCACGCAGTTCGGCGGCACTGAAACTTCCGTGCTCGGTGCTCTCCGTCTCGGCGAGGAGCGTGAGGAGGTCCTGTCCGTCACCGGGGGCGCGGCCGGACTCCCGGCGCTCGGCGATGATCCGGTCGCAGACCTCGTACAGCGCCTCGTGGACGGCGGCGGCCCGGCGGTTACCGGGGGTGGGCCAGGTGCGGGGCGTGTTGAGCGGGGAGAAGCCGCGACGGAGCACATAGGCGCCGACCTCGGGGAAGCAGCGCTCGACGACCTCGACGGCCGCGTCGACGTCGGTGCCGAAGAGGATGCGGGCGACGGCACGGAGCGCGAGCCGAGTCATCTCCTTGAGGACGTCGACGGTGAAGGGCGCGTCCCCGTGCCACTCGTCCATGAGGGCGGTGACCTCGGCGGCGATGGCCTCGGCGTAGCCGTCGACGCGGCGCTTGGTGAAGAGGGGCTGGACGAGCCGGCGCTGGCGGAGGTAGTCCTCGTCCTGGCTGGTGAGCAGACCGTTGCCGAAGGACTCGCGTACCTCCTGGTAGAAGGCGTTGTCCTTGCGGAAGTTGGCCGATTCGCCGGCGAGGACCTGCTGCGCGCCCTCGGCGGAGAAGACGCCGTAGACCGTGGCTCGGATCCCGGGCGGGCCGGCGGATATCCGGACGACGTCGCCGAGCTCGCGCTGGGCGCGCAGGAACGTGCCCAGCGAGTCGTTCTTCAGGTCGAACATGGAGCCGAGCAGCGGCAGTCCCGCGAGTTCGGGCGCTTCGGCCCGGGTGGTGGTGGCCATGATCGGTTCCCCCTTGATCGTCACCGGCGGGGTGATTCTCCCCCAGGAAGTAACCCACAAGTAGGGGCGGACTGAACACCCGCCCGAATCCGGCCGGTTGGTCCGCCCCGCGCGGCTGTCGGGCGGCTTCCGAGCGGCCTTCGGGCCACTGTCAGTGGTGTCTGCGAGGCTCGTTCCATGGACCGACCCGAGCTCACACTGCAACTGACGATCGACTGCGCCGACCCCCAGCGACTCGTGCCGTTCTGGCTGGAGGCCCTGCGGTACATCCCCGACCCGCCGCCCGCAGGGCACGCCACCTGGCGGGAGTACTGGCGGGCGATCGGCGTGCCCGAGGACGAGCTGGGCGGGGACGCCGGGGAGCTGCCCGAGTCCATCGTCGACCCGAGGGGCATGGGCCCCCGCGTCTGGTTCCAGCAGGTCCCGGAGCCCAAGACCGTCAAGAACCGCGTCCACCTCGACCTCAAGGTCGGCGGCGGCCGCGACGTCCCGCTGGCGCTGCGCCGGGAGCGCGTGGACGGCGAGGTGGCCCGCCTGACGGCCCTGGGCGCCACGATCCTGTACACGATGGACGAGCCGAACGGCATGGACTACTACGCGGTGGTCCTCCAGGACCCGGAGGGCAACGAGTTCTGTCTCGTGTGAGCCCTCGCACCGGCCGGGGCGGGACGGTTCGGCACCGTCCCGCCGCCACCGTGTCCGCTACTTGGCGAGCGCGCGGCTGATGACCATGCGCTGGATCTCGCTCGTGCCCTCGAAGATCGTGTAGATGGCCGCGTCGCGGTGCATCCGCTCCACCGGGTACTCGCGGGTGTAGCCGTTGCCGCCGAGGATCTGGATGGCCTGGCCGGTGACCTGCTTGGCGACCTCGCTCGCGTACAGCTTGGACATGGAGCCCTCGGCCGAGGTGAAGGGCTTGCCGGCGGTCGCCATCCAGGAGGCGCGCCAGACGAGGAGCCGGGCCGCGTCGATCTGGGTGGCCATGTCGGCGAGCTGGAAGGCGACGCCCTGGTTCTCGATGATCGGGCGGCCGAACTGCACACGGGTCTTCGCGTAGTCGAGGGCGACCTCGTACGCGGCGCGGGCGGTGCCGACGGCCATGGCGCCGACCGCCGGGCGGGAGGCCTCGAAGGTGGCCATGGCGGCGTTCTTCACCCTCTCGCCACCGCCCGCCTTCGCCTTCTCGCGGGCCCGGGCGAGGCGCTCGTCGAGCTTGCCCTTGCCGCCGAGGAGGCAGTGGCCGGGGACGCGGACGTCCTCCAGGACGACCTCGGCGGTGTGGGAGGCGCGGATGCCGTGCTTCTGGAACTTCTGCCCCTGCGAGAGGCCGGGGGTGTTCGGCGGCACGATGAAGGAGGCGTGGCCCCGGGAGCCGAGCTCGGCGTCGACGACGGCGACGACGACGTGGACATTGGCGATGCCGCCATTGGTCGCCCAGGTCTTGGTGCCGTTGAGGACCCACTCGTCCTTGGCCTCGTCGTAGACGGCCCGGGTCCGCATGGCGGCGACGTCGGAGCCGGCGTCGGGCTCGGAGGAGCAGAAGGCGGCGAGCTTGACGTCGTTCGCGTCGCCGTACATCTGCGGGACCCAGGTGCCGATCTGCTCCTCGGTGCCGTTGGCGAGGACGCCGACGGCGGCGAGGCCCGTGCCGACGATGGAGAGGGCGATGCCCGCGTCGCCCCAGAAGAGCTCCTCCATGGCCATCGGGACGCCGAGGCCGGTCGGGTCGAAGAACTGCTGGGCGTAGAAGTCGAGGGAGTAGATTCCGAGCTTGGCGGCCTCCTGGATGATCGGCCAGGGGGTCTCCTCACGCTCGTCCCATTCGGCCGCGGCCGGACGCATCACATCGGCGGCGAAACCGTGCAGCCAGTCGCGGACCTGCTTCTGGTCGTCGTTGAGTTCGAGCGTGAACTCGGCCATAGTTCCCTCCCAGCAGTATGTTACTTGCGGTAACAGCAGTCTGTTACCGGTGGGTACGGGCTGTCAACCTGCGGCGGAGCGCTTCGGGCCGCCCGGCACAGGGTGCCGCACGGGTGTTACGTTGCGACAGCCTCACGGAATCGCACGGGCGGGGAGCCACGCTTATGGACATCACACACCGGACCACCGACCAGCAGAAGCCCGCGGAACAGCGCCGGCGCGAATTGCTGGAGGCGGCGGACCGGGTGGTGCTCCGGGACGGGCCCAAGGCGTCCATGAACGCCATCGCGGCGGAGGCCGGCATCACCAAGCCGATCCTCTACCGGCACTTCGGCGACAAGGGCGGCCTCTACCGCGCCCTCGCCACCCGCCACACGGACGCGCTCCTCTCGGCGCTCCGCGCCGCGCTCGACGCCCCCTCGGACCGGCGCCGACGCGTCGAGGGCACCCTCGACACGTACCTCGCCTCGATCGAGGCGATGCCCCAGGTCTACCGCTTCCTCATGCACCCGGCGGAGGAGTCGCACCAGTCCGAGCAGGGCTTCGACGTCGGCCGCCACTCCGCCCCGCTGCTGCGCCGCATGGGCGAGGAGCTCGGCCAGGTCATCGCCGAACGTGTCGACCTGGGCCCCGCCGCCGACGTCCAGGCCCGGATCTGGGGCCACGGCATCGTCGGCATGATGCACGCGGCCGGCGACTGGTGGCTCGGCGAGCGCCCCTGCTCCCGCGCCGAGCTGGTCAGCAGCCTCGCCGACCTCCTCTGGGGGCGCCTGGCCGAGGCCGACGACCTTCCCGGTGGGCCTGGTTTCTAGCGGCTCGGTTCGTCTCCGGGGCCCGCCGGGCTCACTCGGCAGGCCCCGGGGGAACAGGTCCCGGTGGGGTTCAGCGGGAAGCCTCCAGCACGGACGCGTCGCCGCCCCACGGCTGCTTGCGGATCGTCCGCAGCAGACGTGACTTGCGCCACCCCGTCACATGGTCCGCGTAGACCCCGCCCTTCAGGTGGTCGGTCTCGTGCTGGAGGCAGCGGGCGAAGAAACCCGTGCCCTCGATCCGTACCGGAGTGCCGTCCAGCCGGACGCCCTCCACCACGGCGCGGTCGAAACGCGGCGTCGGAGCCTCCAGGCCCGGCAGGGAGAGACAGCCCTCCGGGCCCCGGATCACGTCGCCGTCCGCCTCCACCAACGTCGGATTCACCACATGGCCCAGGTGGCGCGTCTCCTCGCCGTCAGGGCAGTCGTACACGAAGACCCGCAGGCCCACGCCGACCTGGTTCGCCGCCAGGCCCACGCCGTTCGCCGCGTACATCGTCGCGAACATGTCCTCGACGAGCCGGGCCAGTTCGGGGCCGAAGTCGGTGACGGGCGCGCAGGGCGCGTGCAGTACGGGGTCGCCGAGCAGAGTCATCGCTCGGACGAGGCCGGAACTGCCGGGGATGGGGCGGTTTCGCATGGCCGTAAGGGTACGGTCCGCTGTGACCAGCCCGTTTCGCGCGGCCTCTCGACGGTGCCGCTGTTCGGGCTGCTGGCCGGATCTCGATAGGCTGAGCCCGGACCGACGCAAGGAGGAACAAGAACGATGTCAGGACACCCCGGTAATCCAGAGCCGCTGTCGCCGCGCGCCAAGCTGGCCGTGACGGCGGGCAGGGCCGCGGCCGCGGTGTCGCGGGCGGCGGGGCGCGGCAGCGGATCGGTGATCGGCGGCAAGGTCGCGCTGAAGCTCGACCCGGACCTCCTCGGTCGGCTCGCGCAGCATCTGGACGTCGTCCTGGTGTCGGCGACCAACGGCAAGACGACGACGACCCGGCTGATCGCGGAGGCCCTGCGCGCCGCCGGCCCCGTGGTCTCGAACGCCCTCGGCGCCAACATGCCCGCGGGCATCACCTCGGCGCTGGCCGGCGGCTCGGACTCCAAGTTCGGCGTCATCGAGGTCGACGAGAAGTACCTCGCCGGCGTCGCCCGTGACACCACGCCCAAGGCGATCGCGCTGCTCAACCTCTCCCGCGACCAGCTCGACCGCGCCGCCGAGACGCGGATACTGGCGGAGAAGTGGCGCGAGGGCCTCAACGGCACCAAGGCCGTCGTCATCGCCAACGCCGACGACCCGCTCATCGTGTGGGCCGCCTCCTCCTCCCCCAACGTGGTGTGGGTGGCCGCCGGCCAGGAGTGGAAGGACGACGCCTGGTCGTGCCCCGCCTGCGGCGGTGTGATGCAGCGTCCGGGCGACGACTGGTTCTGCGGCGAGTGCGGCTTCCGCCGTCCCGCGCCGAGCTGGGCGCTCAGCGGCGACCACGTGCTCGACCCGCACGGTTCGGCCTGGCCGATCCGCCTCCAGCTGCCCGGCCGCGCCAACAAGGCGAACGCCGCCACCTCGGCCGCGGTCGCCGCGGTCTTCGGGGTGCCGCCGCAGGTGGCCCTGGAGCGCATGTACCAGGTGCAGGCCGTCGCCGGACGCTACGACGTCGTCTCGTTCCAGGGCCGTGACCTGCGGCTGCTGCTCGCGAAGAACCCGGCCGGCTGGCTGGAGACGTTCTCCCTGATCGACGGGCCGCCGGCCCCGGTGATCCTCGCCGTCAACGCGCGCGGCGCCGACGGCACGGACACCTCCTGGCTGTGGGACGTGGACTACGGGCGGCTCGCGGGCCACCCGATCATGGTGATCGGCGACCGCCGTCTCGACCTGGCGGTCCGCCTGGAGGTCGCGGGTGTGGACTTCCGCGTCTGCGAGACGCTCGACGAGGCCGTCACGATGGCCCCGCCCGGGCAGATCGAGCTGATCGCCAACTACACCGCCTTCCAGGACGTCCGCCGCCGCGTCGGCAACTGACCCGTAGAGGACATGCAGCATGACTGACAGCAGCCTGCGCCTGGTCTGGGTCTACCCGGACCTGCTCAGCACCTACGGCGACCAGGGCAACGTCCTCGTCGTCGAGCGCCGCGCCCGCCAGCGCGGCCTCAACGTCGAGCGCGTCGACGTCCGCAGCGACCAGCCGGTGCCGACCTCCGGCGACATCTATCTGGTCGGCGGCGGTGAGGACCGCCCGCAGCGGCTCGCGGCCGAGCGGCTGCGGCGGGACGGCGGTCTCAGCCGGGCCGCGTCCAACGGCGCGATCATCTTCTCGGTCTGTGCCGGCTACCAGATCCTGGGCCACGAGTTCATCAACGACCTCGGCGAGCGCGAGGCCGGCCTCGGCCTGATCGACGTGATCTCGACCCGCGGCGAGGGCGCGCGGTGCGTCGGCGACGTCCTCGCGGACATCGACCCGCGCCTCGGCCTGCCCCAGCTGACCGGTTTCGAGAACCACCAGGGCATCACCCACCTCGGCCCGACGGCCCGGCCGTTCGCCCGGACCGTCTTCGGCAACGGCAACGGCACCGGCGACGGCACCGAGGGCGCGTACAACGAGACCGTGTTCGGTACGTACATGCACGGTCCCGTCATGGCCCGGAACCCGCAGATCGCGGACCTGCTCCTGAAGCTGGCCCTCGACGTGAACGCGCTGCCGCCGACCGACGACCGGTGGTACGAAGCGCTGCGCGCCGAGCGCATCGCGTCGGCCACGCAGCTCGGCTGACGCACCCTCGGGCGCACACACGGGCGCGCCCAGGGACGCCCTCGCACGGGCTCGTACGAAAGTACGGTGTCCACTGTGCGGACATCCGTTTCGGCCCCGCCACCCTGCACCGATAGGGTGGCGGGAATCCAGCCGGACGACGTGGTCCGGGAGTCGGCCCACGTTGCAAAGGTTTTTGGGCTATGCGCATTGGTGTGCTCACCTCCGGCGGAGACTGCCCCGGTCTGAATGCCGTCATCCGTTCCGTCGTGCACCGCGCCGTCGTCGACCACGGTGACGAGGTCATCGGCTTCCACGACGGGTGGAAGGGCCTGCTGGAGTGTGACTACCGCAAGCTCGACCTCGACGCGGTGGGCGGCATACTCGCCCGCGGCGGCACCATCCTCGGCTCCTCCCGGGTCCAGCCCGCGCACCTGGTCGGCGGCGTCGAGACCGCCCGCGGCCACGTCGCGGACCTGGGCCTCGACGCCATCATCCCGATCGGCGGCGAGGGCACCCTGAAGGCGGCGAACCTGCTCTCCGAGGCGGGCCTGCCGATCGTCGGGGTCCCGAAGACCATCGACAACGACATCGCCTCCACCGACGTCACCTTCGGCTTCGACACGGCCGTCACCGTCGCCACCGAGGCCCTCGACCGGCTGAAGACGACCGCCGAGTCCCACCAGCGCGTCCTCGTCGTCGAGGTCATGGGCCGCCACACCGGCTGGATCGCGCTGCACTCCGGCATGGCCGCCGGCGCGCACGCCGTCGTCGTCCCCGAGCGCCCCTTCGACATCGACGAGCTGACCGCCCGGGTCGGCGCGCGCTTCGAGGCCGGCAAGCGGTTCGCGATCGTGGTCGTCGCCGAGGGCGCGAAGCCGCGCGAGGGCTCGATGGAGTTCAAGACCGCCGGCACCGACATCTACGGTCACGAGCGGTTCACCGGCATCGCCAACCAGCTCTCCGTCGAGCTGGAGCGGCGCCTCGGCAAGGAGGCCCGCCCGGTCATCCTCGGCCACGTCCAGCGCGGCGGTACCCCGACCGCGTACGACCGCGTCCTCGCGACCCGCTTCGGCTGGCACGCGGTGGAGGCGGCGCACCGCGGCGAGTTCGGCATGCTGACCGCGCTGCGCGGCACGGACATCGTCATGGTCCCGCTGGCGCAGGCCGTCGAGTCCCTCAAGACGGTCCCGGAGGACCGCTACGCCGAAGCCGAGTGCGTCCTCTGACGAGAGACGCCACGAGGCCGGTCCGATCGGCAAGACACCCCGTAGAACCGCCCCCGGTCGCAGTCGCGGCCGGGGGCGGTTCTAGTCTGGTGCGGACAACAAGCGCGAATCGGGCTCCAGGAGTACGCAGATGGATCACAGCGGGCACGGCATGACCACGGATCTGCCGCCGTTCACGCTGGGGCGGGGCCTGGAGTTCTCTCCCGACCTCTTCTTCCTGATCGGCTGCCTCGCGGCGCTCGGTCTCTACGGCTGGGGCGTGGCGCGGCTGCGGCGGCGCGGTGACGCGTGGCCGGTGAGCCGGACGGTGTTCTTCGCCGTCGGTGTCCTGACCATCGCCCTGGTGATGTGCACCAAGCTCAACGACTACGGCATGGTCATGTTCAGCGTGCACATGGTGCAGCACATGGTGATCTCCATGCTGTCGCCGATCCTGCTGCTGCTCGGCGCGCCGGTGACGCTGGCGCTGCGGGCGCTTCCGGTGGCGGGCCGGGGCTCGACGGGGCCGCGCGAGGTGCTCCTGAAGCTGCTGCACAGCCGGTACATGAAGGTGATCACGCACCCCGGCTTCACGATCCCGATGTTCATCGCGAGCCTGTACGCGCTGTACTTCACGCCGCTCTTCGACTTCCTGATGGGCTCCAAGCCCGGGCACATCGGGATGATGGTGCACTTCCTGATGGTCGGCGTGGTCTTCTTCTGGCCGATCATGGGCGTGGACCCGGGCCCCCACCGGCCGGGTTACGTGATGCGGATGCTGGAGCTGTTCGCGGGCATGCCGTTCCACGCGTTCTTCGGCATCGCACTGATGATGGCCAGTGAGCCGATGGTGAAGGCGTACCAGAACCCGCCCGCCTCGCTGGGGATCGACGCCCTCACCGACCAGAACGCGGCGGGCGGCATCGCCTGGGCGTTCAGCGAGATCCCGTCCGTCCTCGTGCTGATCGCGCTGGTCTACCAGTGGTACCACTCCGAGCAGCGGCAGGCGGTCCGCATGGACCGGGCCGCCGACCGGAACGGGGACAAGGAGCTGGAGGCGTACAACGCGTATCTCGCCTCGCTCCAGACCCGGAGCAGGTGAGCGGTCCCTTTCCGGCTACAGCGCACGCCGGAGCATCCTGGGAGTAGCGCGCGCCCCCCTTCCGGGGTCACCATGGGGTCGACGGCTGCCCTGGTCGGGAGGAGGCGGACCATGTCCGGTCCCACGAAGACGATGGCGGCGCTCACCTGCGCGGCGCTGGTCCTGACGACGACGTACACGGTGGCGCTCGGCAGTAGCGGCTGGCTGTGGTTCGGTGTGGTCGTGCTCGTGATCGCCACGATCGGGATGGCGGCGGCGGACAGCTCGGTGCCGGCCGCCCCGCGGCGCCGGCGCCCACCACCGGGCCGGTCCGGCCGCCCGGGCGCGACACAGCCCTGACGCCGCGTGCCCACTCCGGCTCCCGCTCCCGCTCCCCGTTGTCCGCTACCCGCGCGGGGCGAGGACGACCCAGGTCTGGCCCGGGGCGAAGGCGAGGGGTTCCCCGCCCGGGGTGGTGAAGGTGGTGCCCGCCGACGACGAGGGCCGGGACCAGCGGGCTTCGTACGAGCGGCCGTCGCGCAGGACCAGCGCGGTGCCGCTGCCGGTCGTCTCGGTGTACGGGGAGACCGCGCCGAACCGGTCCTGGAACGCGGACGGGCGGATGGTGACCCGCTGGACGACGACCGTCTCGGGGGTCAACGGTCCGGTGTCCGTGGCGCGGGCCGCGCGGCCGTCCATCGCCACCCGCCAGGCGCGGTCGGCCGCGGACCAGGTGAAGGTGTAGCGGGCGGCCGGGAAGCGGACGGTCGAGGTGTCGACCGGGGTTCCGCCGGGCGGACGGGCCCCGAAGCGGAAGCCGATGTCCCGGGCGTTCGCGGCTCCCGGATCGGTGGCGAGGGCGCGCTCCGGGCGGAGGTAGAGGTTGTGCGGGGCGGCCCGGTCCGGGGAGCGCAGGAAGGCCCCGGGCGCCGTGGACTCGGTGACGAGGTGCAGCGGTGCGGCGTTCAGCAGGGGGTTCAGGGCGGACTGCGCGCCGGAATAGCCAAGCGTCGGTCGGCCGAAGGGCGCGAGGAGCGCGATGTCGGACTCCCGGGCGCTGCGGACGGGGCCGGCGAGCTCGGGGAGACGGGACGAGTACACGGCCAGGAGCCGGGTCACGCCGCCCTCGACCTGTTCGACGTAGACGAGGTCGGCGGCGCCGAGACCCGTGTGGGGGCGGGCCGCCGTCACGTTGTCGATCTTCACGGCGAGGACGGGGGCGGGCCGCGCGGGGAGTCCGGTGAGCGGGGACAGGCCGCCGGTCGCCGGGGTCGTGGTGGCGGGCGCGGGGGCCGTGGTGGCGGGAGCCGTCGTGGTGGGCGCGGGCGTCGGTGTGGGGTTCGGCTCGCGCGGCCCCGGGTCGGAGCAGCCGTAAAGACCGGCCGCCGTCAGCGCGCAGATCAGCGCGGTGAGGGCACGGCCGGGACGTCTGGTTCCGCGTTCGCCCGTCATGGTGACGCTCCCCCACCAGTGGACCACGGGCCCCCGCGCCGATACAACGGGCATGACGGACGACGAACGGGGGTCGCGGGTGTTCTACCACCTGATGAAGCACGTACTGCTGGGGCCGCTCCTCAGGCTGCTCTTCCGGCCGCGGATCGAGGGGCTCGAACACGTCCCGGACGAGGGCGCGGCGATCGTCGCGGGCAATCACCTCTCCTTCTCCGACCACTTCCTGATGCCGGTCGTGCTCGACCGGCGGATCACCTTCCTCGCGAAACAGGAGTACTTCACCGGGCCCGGCATCAAGGGGCGGCTCACGGCCGCCTTCTTCCGGGCCGCCGGGCAGATCCCGGTGGACCGGTCCGGGAAGGAGGCCGGGCAGGCGGCGATCCGCGAGGGCCTCGGCGTCCTGGGCAAGGGTGAGCTGCTCGGCATCTATCCCGAGGGGACGCGCTCGCACGACGGGCGGCTCTACAAGGGCAAGGTGGGGGTGGCGGTGATGGCACTGTCCGCCGGGGTGCCGGTGGTGCCGTGTGCCATGGTCGGCACGTTCGAGATCCAGCCGCCGGGAAAGGTCGTGCCGCGGATCCGCCGGGTCACGATCCGCTTCGGCGCGCCGATGGACTTCTCGCGCTTCGCGGGGTCGGCGGACCAGCGGGCGGTGGTCCGCGCGGTGACCGACGAGATCATGTACGAGATCCTGCGGCTGTCCGGGCAGGAGTACGTGGACGAGTACGCGGCGGTGGTGAAGGCCGCGGAGGCGGGGAACGAGGTGCCCGCGCGAAAGTTCCGCCGACGGGAACGCTGAGGGCGGATCCGCGCACGGCGCAAACCCCTGGGCCGGTGCTCCGGGCGCCCGTAGCGTCGCGATCATGACCAAGGGAAACGCGTTCGTGCTGGGTGGATCGGGACAGGTGGGGCGGGCGGCCGTGCGGGCCCTCGTCGCGGACGGCTGGGAGGTGACGGCCGCCTCGCGGGGCGGCGCCAGGGACGAGAGGTGGCCGGACGAGGTCCGGTCGGTACGGCTCGACCGGACCGAGGAGGGGGCGCTCGCGGCGGGGCTCGGGGGCGGCTGTGACGTGCTCGTCGACATCGTCGCGTACGACGGCGGGCACGGCAGGCAGCTGACCGGCCTCGCCGACCGGATCGGATCGGCGGTGGTGGTGTCGAGCGGCGCCGTCTACGAGGACGCGCAGGGCCGCAGCTTCGACACGCAGGACCGGCCGGACGGCTCCCCCGCCTTCCCGGTGCCGACCCCGGAGACGTGGCGGACGGTCGCGGCCGGCGACACGACGTACAGCACGCGGAAGATCGCGCTGGAGCAGGAGTTGCTGGCGGCGGGCGACGCGCTGCCGACGACGCTGCTGCGCGCGGGCGCGATCCACGGGCCGTTCTGCCCCGGCCCGCGCGAGCTGTGGTTCGTCAAGCGGGCGCTCGACGGGCGACCGGTGCGCGTCCTCGCGTACGGCGGCGCCTCGCGGTTCCACCCGGTCCATGTGGACAACCTCGCGGAGCTCGTCCGGCTCGCGGCGGCGAACCCGGGCAGCCGGGTGCTCAACGGCGCCGATCCCGAGGCGCCGACGGTCGCGGAGATCGGGGCGGAGATCGACGCGGTCCTGGGGGTGACGAGCGAGATGGTGCTGATGGAAGGGGAGCCGGAGGGCGTCGTGGGGCTCACCCCGTGGACCGCGCCGCACCCCATCGTCTACGACATGACGGCGGCCGAGCGGGAGCTGGGGTACCGGCCGGTGGTGTCGTACGCCGAGTCGCTGCCGGGGACGGTCGCGTGGCTGGCCGGGCACCTGGCCGACCGGGAGTGGCGGGAGGCCTTCCCGGGACTCGCGAAGTACGGGGTGGACTTCTTCGACTACGAGGCGGAGGACGCCTGGCTGAGCTCCCGGGGCTGACCCGGACACGGTGAGAGGGGCGGCCGCCGGACGACCGCCCTTCTCGCTTCAGAGCGGGGCGAGTTCGGTGAGGGCCGTGTCGAGGAGGCGGCGGAGCGCGAGGGCGTCGGGGGCGACGGCGGTGACGAGGGCCGCGGGGCCGGCGAGCGGGGCGAGCACGGCCCCCTCCCCGAGAAGCCTGGTCTCCACCGGTTTGTCGGCGAAGTCGGGATCGACCACGAGGAGTTGGCCGGTGGCCCGGTGGCCGCCGAGCACCGCGCCGCCGTCCCAGCCGCCGGGGGCCCCGGGGCCGTACGCCAGCTCCTGGTCGAGCAGGGGACGTCCGGCGCGGCGGACGGTGAGCCGGGTGACGAGGGTGCCGGGCGGTTCGCCGTGCCGGCCGAGGATCTGTTCCTCGCGGAGGACGAGCCGGGCCGTGGCGGCCAGCTCGACGGTGGTACGGGTCCGCAGGTCCGAGCCGTGGGCGGAGACGAGCTGTTCGGGCAGCCAGCGGAGCGCTCCCTCCTCCCCCACGGCGATCCGGACGTCGTACGTGGCGGGCTCGGCGTTCCGGCCCGGCAGGGCGAGGGTGGCGGCGGCGGAGTCGACCAGGAGCCGGGCCCCGTCCCGTACCTCGGTCTCGATCGCGAGCCGGTCACCGCCGAGCGGGGCGCTCATCGCGCCGACGACGGTGACCCGGGTCCAGCCGGCGGTGGCCCTGGTGCGGCGCAGGGCGAGGGGGCCGTCGCTCTCCAGGAGCGGCAGCCCGCCGTCGGCGGCGGCCGCGATCCGCGCGGTGGCGCGCAGGCTCACGCGGTCCGCGCCCCGGCCTCGGTCCAGGCGGCGAGCTGCGCGCGGACCCAGTCGGCGACGGGCCCGACGCCGTTCTCGGCGCGCAGGGAGGTGAAGGCGACGGGCAGCTCGCCGCGCTGCTCCTTCGCGTCGCGGGCCATCCGTGCCAGGTCGGAGCCGACGTGGGGGGCGAGGTCGGTCTTGTTGACGACGAGGAGGTCGGCGGTGGTGACGCCGGGTCCGCCCTTGCGGGGGATGTCGTCGCCGCCCGCCACGTCGATGACGAAGATCTGGGCGTCGACGAGCCCCTTGGAGAAGGTGGCGGTGAGGTTGTCGCCGCCGGACTCGACCAGGATGAGGTCGAGCGGGCCGACGGACTCCTCCAGCTCCTCGACGGCTTCGAGGTTGGCGGAGATGTCGTCGCGGATGGCGGTGTGCGGGCAGGCGCCGGTCTCCACCGCCTGGATGCGCTCGGGCGGCAGGACGGCGTTGCGGAGGAGGAACTCGGCGTCCTCGCGGGTGTAGATGTCGTTGGTGACGACGGCGAGCGAGAGGGTGTCCCGCAGGACCCGGCAGAGGGCGGCGACGGTGGCGGTCTTGCCGGAGCCGACCGGTCCGCCGAGTCCGATGCGCAGGGCGCGGCGGGTGCCGTCGGGGCGGTGGGCGTCGGCGGAGACGGCTCCGTGGTGGGCGTGACCGTGGTCGAGGTGCATGGCTCTCCTGTCGGAGCGGTTACGAGGCGAAGAGGCGGACGGGCCACCTCGCGTGCTGTTCGGCGGTGAGGTCGAGCAGCGGCGCGGAGGCGGCCGGCAGGGCTTCGACGCCCTGGCGGGCGGCGGCCGCCGCGCGGTCGGCGACGTGGTCCATCTCGGGCGCGAGGCGGGCGAGGACGGCGGTCGCCCGGTAGGGGTCGAGGCTGAGGAGGCGGACGGCGGCGGTGGCGGGGCCGCCGACCGTCTCGTACGCCACGCAGTGCGCGGCGTCCTCGGGGCCGAGTCCCGCGGCCCGGGCGGTGACGCCGAGGACGACGGGCTGATGGGCGCCGCGCGGGAAGGCCGCCGCAAGGGCGGAGAGTTCGGGGCTCGGCCAGGTCGCGCGGGCGGCCCGCATCAGCTGGCGGCCGAGCCTGCGGGCGGCGGCGCGCAGGGCGGGTGAGGGCGTGCGGGCGTCGGCGGCCGCGTCGAGTTCGTACGGGTCGAGCCCGTGCGCCGCGGCCGCGGCCAGGCCCGCCGAGGTGAGGCCGGTGGTGTGGAGCCGGCCGCGGCAGAAGGCCTCCAGGTCGTCGGCGTCCTTGATGCGGCCGGCCTTGACCGCGGCCTCGGCGCCGCCGGAGTGGGCGTGCCCGCCGGCGGGGAACCGTCCGTCGGCGAGCACGAGGAGTGCGGAGCGTGTCATCGGTTCGGCGCCGTCAGAAGAGGAAGTAGCGCTGGGCCATGGGCAGTTCGGCGGCGGGTGCCGGTTCGACCGGCTCGCCGTCGATGGTCACCGAGAAGGTGTCGGCGTCGACCTCGACCCGGGGCAGCGCGTCGTTCTCCCGCATGTCGGCCTTGGTGACCCGTCGGGTGTCGCCGATCGCGGTGAACTCCTTGTGCAGGCCCAGCCTTCGGGGCAGGTCGTCCTCGATCGCCGCCCGGGCCACGAAGTTGACGGAGCCGGCCGCGGCCGCCCTGCCGAGCGCGCCGAACATCGGGCGGGGCATGACGGGTTGCGGGGTGGGGATGGAGGCGTTGGCGTCGCCCATCTGCGCGTACGCGATCTGGCCCCCCTTGACGACGGTGAGCGGCTTCACGCCGAAGAAGGCGGGGTCCCAGAGCACGAGGTCGGCCAGCTTGCCGGTCTCGACCGAGCCGATGAGGTGGTCCATGCCCTGCGCGACGGCCGGGTTGATCGTGTACTTGGCGACGTAGCGGCGGGCCCGGTGGTTGTCGGCGCGGCCGTCGCCGGGGAGGGCGCCGCGCCGCTTCTTCATGACGTGGGCGGTCTGCCAGGTCCGCATGATGACCTCGCCGACGCGGCCCATGGCCTGGGCGTCGGAGGAGATGATCGAGATGGCGCCCAGGTCGTGGAGGACGTCCTCGGCGGCGATCGTGGAGGGCCGGATGCGCGATTCGGCGAAGGCGAGGTCCTCGGGGACCGCCGGGTTGAGGTGGTGGCAGACCATCAGCATGTCGAGGTGTTCCTCGATGGTGTTGACGGTGTGCGGGCGGGTCGGGTTGGTCGAGCTGGGCAGGATGTACGGCTCGGAGACGACGGTGATGATGTCGGGAGCGTGCCCGCCGCCCGCGCCTTCCGTGTGGTACGCGTGGACGGTCCGGCCCGCGATGGCGGCGAGGGTGTCGCCGACGAAGCCCGCTTCGTTCAAGGTGTCGGTGTGGATGGCGAGTTGGGCGCCGGTCTCCTCGCAGACGCCGAGACAGGCGTCGATGACGGCCGGGGTGGCGCCCCAGTCCTCGTGGATCTTGAATCCGAGGGCTCCGCCCCGGAGCTGGGAGTACATGGCCTCCCGGGACATGGTGTTGCCCTTGCCGAGCAGGCCGATGTTGACGGGGAAGGTGTCCAGGGCCTCGAACATCCGGGCCAGGTGCCACGGGCCGGGCGTGATCGTGGTCGCCTTGGTGCCCTCGGCCGGTCCGGTGCCGCCGCCGACGAGCGTGGTGACGCCGGTGGCGAGCGCCTGCTCGACGATGGTCGGGGAGATGAAGTGGACATGGGCGTCGACGGCGCCGGCAGTGATGATCTTGCCGTTGCCGACGATGACCTCGGTCTCGGGGCCAATCACGAGGTCGGGGTGGACACCGTCCATGGTGTCGGGGTTGCCGGCCTTGCCGATGCCGGTGATCCGGCCGTCGCGGATGCCGATGTCGGCCTTGACGATGCCCCAGTGGTCGATGATCACGGCTCCGGTGATCACGGTGTCGGGGGCGCCCTCGGCGCGGGTGGTGCGGGCCTGCCCCATGGACTCGCGGACGACCTTGCCGCCGCCGAAGACGGCCTCCTCGCCGGCGCGGCCGGGACCGCCGCAGCGGTCCTCCTCGATCTCGACGAGGAGGTCGGTGTCGGCGAGCCGGATGCGGTCGCCGACCGTGGGACCGAACAGATCGGCGTAGACGGCGCGATGCAGGTCAGGCACGGGGGCCTCCGTTCGGGCCGGTGACCTCGGCGGTGGCGGTGGCCTCGGTGGTGACGGGGGCAGTGGCGTCGGCGTCGAGGGGGCCCGCGGTCTCGCCGCGCAGGCCCGGGACGATCCGGCGGCCCGCGATCGGGACGAGCTCGACCTCGACGGGGATGCCGGGTTCGAAGCGGACGGCGGTCCCCGCGGCGATGTGGAGGCGCCGCCCGCGCGCGGCGGCGCGGTCGAACTGCAGGCCGGGGTTGACCTCGGCGAAGTGGTAGTGGGAGCCGACCTGGACGGGCCGGTCGGCGGCGTTCAGCACGGTCACGCGGGTGACGGGGCGCCCCTCGTTGAGGGTGACGGGCTCCTCCGCGTACAGGATCTCTCCGGGGATCATCGGCGCGCCCCGCTCAGACGATGGGGTCGTGGACGGTGACGAGCTTGGTGCCGTCCGGGAAGGTGGCCTCGACCTGGACGTCGTGGATCATCTCGGGGATGCCGTCCATGACGTCCGCGCGGGAGAGCACCTTGCGGCCGGAGGCCATGAGTTCCGCGACGGTGCGGCCGTCCCGGGCACCTTCCAGGATGTGGGAGGTGAGCAGGGCGACGGCCTCGGGGTGGTTGAGCCTCACACCCCGCGCCCGGCGCTTCTCGGCCACGTCGGCAGCGACATGAATGAGCAGGCGTTCCTGTTCGTGCGGGCTCAGTTGCACTCTTCCACCTCACAGTCGTCGACCGGGACGGGACCCGGACAGCTGCGGACCCTACCCAGCGTCAACACCTTGTTGAGCTGCGGAGAAGCGGCACGCGGCCAGACATTGCACGTTAGGGCGGAAGTTTTTCCGGCTCGTTAACTCCGGCTTTGCGTTTTCATGATCATTCGATCGGGTCGACGGTCATGGACATCAGCCCCCGGAGCCCGTCCTCCAGGATGTCGACGGCGACGTCCCCGAAAAGCGCCTGCTGGGCGATGAAGCCCTGGGCGACGGCGATGAGGGTCCGAGCCACGTGGTCGGCGGGGACGTCGGCGTGCAGCAGTCCGCTCTCGCGGTAGGCCGTGACCAGCTCCGTCCACGCGGCGCGCATCCCCTGGTAGCCCTCCGCGAGGGTCTTCGCCAGCTCCTCGTTCCGCAGGGTCTCGGTCCACACCTGGATGATCAGGCGCGCGAAGGCCTGCCGGTCGGCGCCCTCGATCCGCTCCTCCAGGAAGAGTCGGAGCACCGCTCCGAGCAGGACGTCGGGAGTGGGGGGCGGGGTGGCCCTGGACGCCTCCTCGAACGCGCTCCGGATGCCGGCGAAGGCCTCGGTGGCGATGGCCCCGATGAGTTCGTCCTTGCCGCGGAAGTACCGGTAGACCGCGCCGGCCGAGAGGCCCACCTCGGTCAGCACGTCCTGCATGGAGGTCGCGTGGAAGCCGTTGCGGGCGAAGCAGCGCGCCGCGCCGTCGAGGATCTGCCGCCGTCGGGCGTCGAGGTGTTCCTGGGAGACACGAGCCATGGGGCGAACCTAAAACGAATATTCATTCTTGACAACTTCCCGGCCCCGCAGGACAGTGGCAGCACGGTAAAACGAACGATCCTTCTCTTTGAATCGAGGACACCATGTCCGCCACCGCCACCGCCTCCGCCGTCGGCGCGGGGCGCAGAACCCTCGCGGTAATGGTGCTGATCCCGACCGTCGTGGCCCTGGCCCTCTGGGCCTTCGCGTGGTCCGCGGCCCGGATGGCCCCCCGCGACCTGCCGATCGGCGTCGCCGGTCCCGCGACGGCGGCCACCGCCGTGGAGCGTGGACTCGCCCGCCACGAGGGGGCCTTCGAGGTCCACCACTACGAGAACGGTGCCGCGGCGCGCGCCGCCATCGAGAACCGGGACGTATACGGAGCGGTCGTCGTGACCCCGGGCGGTACGGAGCTCCTGACGGCCTCGGCGGCGAGCCCCGTGGTGGCGGGGCTGCTGCGCGAGGCCGTGACAGCCCAGGCCCCCGAGGGCACGACGATCCCGGTCACGGACGTGGTCGCGGCCCCGTCGGGCGACCCGCGCGGTGCCGTACTCGCCGCGAGCCTGCTGCCACTCGCCCTGGCGGGGGCGGCGGCGGGCGCCGTCACCAGCCTCCTGGGGCTGCGCGGGATGCGCGCCGCGGCCGCCCTCATCGGTGCCGCGGCGCTCGCGGGAGTCGTCGGCGCGGCCCTCGCCGACACCTGGCTCGGCGCGCTCGGCGGAGACTGGTGGGCGGAGGCGGGGCTGCTCGGGCTCACGGTCCTGGCGATCGGCTCGACGCTCGCCGGACTGGCCGCACTCATCGGCAAGCCGGGCCTCGGACTCGGGGCGTTCCTGATGATCCTGCTCGGCAACCCCTTCTCGGGGGTCGCGAGCGCGCCGGAGCTGCTGCCCACCACCGTGGGCGGGCTCGGCCAGTTGCTGCCGCCAGGCGCCGCGGGCTCGGCCCTCCGGTCGGTCTCCTCCTTCGACGGGGCGGCGGCGGGCGGGCCGCTCCTGACCCTCGCCCTCTGGGCCGTCGCGGGCCTGACCGCGATCCTGCTGGGTGCCCGCGTGCGGCGCGTGGAGCCGGCGACCCCTCGGGTTCCGGCGCCGGCGCCGACTCCGACGCCGGTGGGCTGAGCCCCACGATCGAGCCCGTACCGGAACCACGCCGGGCGGGACGGAAGACAGCCGGGTACCCCTCCCAGCGGACGGGGCACCCGGCTGTCTTCCGTCCCGACAGCCGCTACGAGGCGCCGGGATCGCGATGGTGGGCGGCGATGCCGAAGCGGCGCTGTTCGCCCGTGGCGGAGTCGACCGGCCTCAGCGTGGAGACCGAGCTGATCACCTGCTCCTCCGCCGGCTCCGGCGCCGCCTCCAAAACCTCCAGGTCAGCGGCCGAGACCAGGGCGACGAGCGGCTTCCCGTGGCGGGTGACGACCACACGCTCACCGCCGTATACGACGCGGTTGATGAGGTCGGCGAGCTCAGCCCGCGCTTGCGTCACCGGGATCTCGTAGGTCATGCTCCCCATCTTACGGCCTGTACGTCCTGTACATTTTTGACAGAGACAGATCGATGGAGGTGCTCAGCCATGGACGCGCGCTACGTTCTGCCCGAGTTCACGGAGCGGGCCAGCTTCGGGACCCGGACCCTCGACCCGTACTCGAAGCTCCTCGAGTCCCGGATCGTGTTCCTCGGCACGCCGGTCGACGAGACCTCGGCCAACGACGCCATCGCCCAGTTCCTGTACCTCGACCACGCGGCGCCGGGCCAGGACATCTCCCTCTACATCAACTCCCCCGGCGGCTCCGTCACCGCCATGACCTCGATCTACGACACGATGCGGACGCTCTCCTGCGACGTGGAGACCACCTGCCTGGGCCAGGCCGTCTCCACCGCGGCCGTCCTGTTCGCGGCCGGCACGCCGGGCAAGCGTCTGATCCTGCCCGGCGCCCGGGTCACGCTCCGGCAGCCAACCCTGGACGAGCCCCTCCAGGGACAGCTCAGCGACCTCGACCTCCAGGCGAGCGAACTGCTGCGGCTGCGCGCGCTGGTCGCCGGGCTGCTCGCCGAGCACACCGGGCAGGAGCGGGAGCGGATCGACGCCGACATCGACCGCCTGACCGTCCTGGACGCACCGGCGGCCGTCGCGTACGGCCTGGCGGACCACGTCGTCGTGAACCGGCGCTCCGCCGCCGGCGGTACGGCACGGTGAAGCGGCCGTGGTCCCCGAGCTGCCGCCGCTGCCGGCCCTGACCCGGGCCGAGGGCGACCTCATCGACGCGTACCTCGAAGTCGTCGACCTCCTCGGCAAGATCAATCCATCCAGAAGTACGCATACCTATGGGGCGTTGCGTGCGGCGCAGGCCCTGGTGGGACGCGCGGAGGCGCTGCGCGAGGCCCTGACGCTCATGCATAAACGGGGCGAGACCGACGTCCACGCGGACACATTGGCGCGCGCCCTAAGGGTGTTGAACGGAGAGCGCCGGGCCGACCGGGTCACCGTCCCCCGGACTCGCGCGAGTTGACATTTCCGCGTGTCGTGTCCAGGGCCGGTCGGGCGACACGCAACGCAGAATCCCTCCCCCGTTCGGCGTAGTCGACGAGTCGACATATGAAGCGGGCGAGTTGCGCAACAGGTGTACGCATTTGGCGGAATCGAACGTTCCATCGCTGGTACGCGGCTCGTAGGCCAAACCTCCGAAGATCACAAAGGCGGTCTGTCCACCCGAACGGATCAGTCGTGAGGAGCCTCACATATCGCCGTTTCAGCTCGGTTTTCGCCCATGTCGTGGGTCAAGATCCCTGTCGACGACAAGCCCCCGCCACCGCGGCGGGGCGGTCCGGGCGGACGCCGAGTCCTGCCGCTGTCCCGGACGTCTGGTCGACAGGAGTGGATCGGCAGGAGTGGAGGACCCAATCAGTACGGAACGTTCGCGCTGTCACCGCAGCGGGCCCGTTCCTTGGGGTGAAGCCGCAGCCGCGGCCGGGCATCTTCGCCAGCCCGAACCCGACAGGTCATCCTTCGCAGGCGGCTGACGAAGGGTTGCGCATGACCGCGCAGATGCATGTCCCGTCCCTGCTGTCCCGGGCCGGAGCCGTCTCGGCTCTCACCCTCGCCGCCGTCGGCGGCACGCTGTTCGCACCAGGCGCGGCATCGGAGGCCCAGGCAGCGACGACACACGCGAACAAGGCACTGAGCGTCGCCGCGTCGAAGAAAGGATCGCCCTACCGGTACGGATCGACCGGACCCACCCGGTTCGACTGCTCCGGTCTGACGCTCTACGCGTACAAGAAGGCGGGCAAGTCGCTGCCTCGCACCGCGCAGCAGCAGTACAACAAGTCCCGGCACATCTCCTCGTCCAGCCGGCAGAAGGGCGACCTGGTCTTCTTCCACTCCGGCGGGAGGGTCTACCACGTCGGCATCTACGCCGGCAGCGGCAAGATCTGGCACTCGCCCAAGACGGGCTCCTGGGTGAAGCTCGACAAGATCTGGTCGTCGAAGGTCTACTACGGCCGCGTCCGATGACGGACCCCGGGAACTGACCCGACCGAGCCGGAGGGTGCGGTGGCGCCGCCGCACTCCTTGCTCACCAGCACGCCTCGCTCACCAGCACCCCTCGCTCAGTCGGACGCCTCACTCAGCCGCACGCCTCACTCAGCCGCATGCCTCTCCTCGACGGTACGAGCCCTACACCGGGGCCATCGTCCACGGGAGGGTGATCCAGACGGTCTTGCCACCCTCCTCGGTCGGCGTGACCGAGAGGCGGCCGCCGGCCTCCGCCGCGAGGACGCGGATGATGACCATGCCGCGACCGTTGTCCTGCTGGACCGCCGCCGGAAGGCGGCGGGGCCAACGGGGATGACTGTCGGTCACACCGATGTGCAGGCGCTCCTCCCGCTCCAGGCGGAGGTCGACCGTGAAGGTGGGCGACTGCCCGAAGGTGTGCTGGACGGCGTTGGTGGCCAGTTCCGAGACGATCAGCCGGATCGAGTCCGCGATCTCCGCGTCGTCGTCGAGCCCCCAGTCCCCCAGGACGTCCGCGACGTATCTCCGTGCCGTGCGGACCGACGCGGGATCGCTCGGCAGAGTGACGGATACTTCCTGATGGTCTGCCATGGCGGCGCTGTCCCTTTCCCGCCGGGGACACCACCCCGGATTGCGCTTCGCGTCAGAGTGCAACCGATCGTGCCGCCCCGTACGGCCTTCCACCACGAAATGCGGGGATCTATCGCCCGAAGCGGTGAACTCTGCTGCCCGAGAACGCTCTTGGGGTCGCCTCAGGCGGCGGGCGCGGTACGCAGGATCGTCTCCACCGCCCGTCCGAGCTCGGCGTCCGTGAGGTCGGCGCGGGCCGTGAGCCGGAGCCGCGAGATGCCGTCCGGCACGGACGGGGGCCGGAAGCAACCGACCGCCAGACCCTGTTCGCGGCAGTCGGCCGCCCAGCGCAGCGCCGCCTCGGGCGAGGGGGCGCGCACCGAGACCACGGCCGCGTCCGGCCGCGCGGCGGTCAGTCCGGCCGCCGTGAGGCGCTCGTACAAGGTGGTGGCGACGGCCCGCGCCCGCCCGGCGAGCGCCGGCTCGGCGGCGATCAGCCGCAGGCTCGCCAGCGCGCCGCCCGCCGCGGCCGGGGCGAGCCCGGTGTCGAAGATGAAGGTGCGCGCCGCGTTCACCAGGTGCTCGACGACCCGGGCGGGGCCGAGGACCGCGCCGCCCTGACTGCCCAGGGACTTGGAGAGGGTGAGGGTCGCGACGACGTCCTCGTCGCCCGCGAGGCCGGTTTCGTGCAGGGCGCCCCGTCCGCCGTCGCCGAGGACGCCGAAGCCGTGGGCGTCGTCGACGACGAGCCCGGCGCCGTGCGCGCGGCAGGCGGTGGCGAGCTCCGGCAGCGGCGCCTTGTCGCCGTCGACGGAGAAGACGGAGTCGCTGACCACGAGCGCCCGGAGTTCCGGTCGCGCCTCCAGCGTCTTGCGTACGGACTCGGGATCGGCGTGCGGCACGACGGCCGTCTCGGCGCGCGCGAGCCGGCAGCCGTCCACGATCGAGGCGTGGTTGGAGGCGTCCGAGACGATCAGCGAGTCCCGGCCGCCGAGGGCCGTGAGCGCGGCGAGGTTGGCGGCGTAGCCGGAGGAGAAGACGAGGGCCGCCTCGAAGCCGCAGAACTCGGCGAGTTCGCGTTCGAGCCGGGTGTGCAGCCGGGTCGTCCCGGTGACGAGCCGTGAGCCGGTGGCACCCGCGCCCCAGCGGCGCGCCGCCTCGGCCGCCGCCTCGGTGACCTCCGGTCGGCGGGTGAGGCCGAGGTAGTCGTTGCTCGCCAGGTCGAGGAGCTCCGACTCGGCGGACCGGGGTCGCAGCGTACGGACGAGACCGGCTTCCGCACGGCGGCGCGCCTCGGCGTCGGTCCAGTCGAACGCGGTCCGGCGCGGGCCCTCGGCCCGGGCGTCGTCGGCCTGTGGCATGCGGCGATCCTTTTGTAGGCAGCGCACAGACCCTAACCGGAGTGTGCCGAGGTCGGGATGTGGTCATCCACACACCTCGTTCGGCGGCGTTTGTTCGGATCCTCCTTGGCCCGGGGGTGGGCGGTAGGCAAGGATCAGCGCTTATGGACCTGCTGAACACGCTGGTGGAGAAGGGGCTGCGGCGCGAGCTGCCGACCCGTGAAGAAGCGCTCGCCGTCTTGGCGACCTCCGACGACGAGCTGCTCGATGTGGTGGCGGCGGCCGGCAAGGTGCGCCGTCAGTGGTTCGGGCGGCGGGTGAAGCTCAACTACCTCGTCAACCTGAAGTCGGGGCTGTGCCCCGAGGACTGCTCGTACTGTTCGCAGCGGCTCGGCTCGAAGGCCGAGATCCTCAAGTACACGTGGCTGAAGCCGGACGAGGCGTCCCAGGCCGCCGCGGCGGGGGTCGCGGGCGGGGCCAAGCGGGTCTGCCTGGTGGCGAGCGGGCGCGGTCCGACGGACCGGGACGTCGAGCGGGTCGGCAGGACCATCGAGGCGATCAAGGAGCAGAACGAGGGCGTCGAGGTGTGCGCCTGCCTCGGTCTGCTCTCGGACGGCCAGGCGGAGCGGCTGCGGGACGCCGGCGCCGACGCGTACAACCACAACCTGAACACGTCCGAGGCGACGTACGAGGGGATCACCAAGACCCACACGTACGCGGACCGGGTGGACACCGTGCAGAAGGCGCATGCCGCCGGTCTGTCGGCCTGCTCCGGTCTGATCGCGGGCATGGGCGAGACCGACGAGGACCTCGTCGACGTCGTGTACGCGCTGCGCGACCTGGACTCGGACTCGGTGCCGGTCAACTTCCTCATCCCCTTCGAGGGCACGCCGCTCGCGAAGGAGTGGAACCTCACCCCGCAGCGCTGTCTGCGGATCCTCGCGATGGTGCGGTTCGTCTGCCCCGACGTCGAGGTGCGGATCGCGGGCGGCCGTGAGGTGCACCTGCGCTCGATGCAGCCGCTGGCGCTGAACATCGCGAACTCGATCTTCCTCGGCGACTACCTGACGAGCGAGGGCCAGGCCGGCCAGGCCGACCTCGACATGATCGCGGACGCGGGCTTCGAGGTGGAGGGCGCGGGCACGACGACGCTGCCCGCGCACCGGGCGGACGCGCTCGCGGCGGCGGGTGCCGCCGCGGCCGGCGGCTGCGGCTCGCACGCCTCGGCGGAGGGCGCGGGCTGCGGCTCCCAGGCCCCGGCCGAGGGCACGGGGTGCGGCTCGCACGCGGGCGGCGGCTGCGGTCCCTGCGGCGGTCACGCGGCGCCGGCCGCCGAGCCCGTCGCGGCCGAGGCCGCCGCGGCCTCGAACACCGCGCGGACCGACCTGGTGGCGGTACGCCGCCGGGGCGCCGGTACGGACCTCGCGCCGAATGCGTAACGACGAACTCCTCGCCCTGGACCGGGCGCACGTCTGGCATCCGTACGGTCCCATGCCGGGCCGCACGGACCCCCTGGTCGTCGCGTCCACGTCCGGCGTGCGTCTCCGCCTCGCCGAACCCGCCGAGGGGCAGGCCGAGTTGATCGACGGCATGTCCTCGTGGTGGTCGGCGATCCACGGCTACAACCACCCCGTGCTCAACGAGGCGGCGCGCGGCCAGCTCGACCGGATGAGCCACGTCATGTTCGGCGGCCTCACCCACGAGCCGGCCGTACGGCTCGCCGCCCGTCTCGTCGAGATCACCCCCGAGCCGCTGCGGCACGTCTTCCTCAGCGACTCGGGTTCGGTCGCCGTCGAGGTCGCGGTCAAGATGTGCCTGCAGTACTGGCGCTCGCTGGGCCGCCCCGAGAAGCAGCGGATGTTCACCTGGCGCGGCGGGTACCACGGGGACACCTGGCAGCCGATGTCCGTGTGCGACCCGGACGGCGGGATGCACGAGCTGTGGACGGGCGTGCTCCAGCCGCAGGTGTTCGTGGACGCCCCGCCGGCCGACTACGAGGAGTCGTACGCGGAGCTCCTGCGGACCGAGATCGGGCGGCACGCGCACGAGCTGGCCGCGGTGATCGTGGAGCCGGTCGTGCAGGGCGCGGGCGGGATGCGCTTCCACGACCCGGCGTATCTGACAGTGCTGCGCGAGGCCTGCGACGCGCACGACGTGCTGCTCGTCTTCGACGAGATCGCGACCGGCTTCGGACGGACGGGCACGTTGTTCGCCGCGGACCAGGTGGGGGTCTCCCCCGATGTGATGTGCGTGGGCAAGGCACTGACCGGCGGCTACCTGTCGATGGCGGCGACGCTCTGCACGAGCCGGGTCGCCGACGGGATCTCCCGGGGCGAGGTCCCGGTCCTGGCCCACGGACCGACCTTCATGGGGAACCCGCTGGCGTCGGCGGTGGCCTGCGCCTCGATCGACCTGCTCCTCTCGCAGGACTGGCAGGTCGAGGTGAAGCGGATCGAGGCGGGACTGCGCGAGGGGCTCGCCCCCGCCGCCGAGCTGCCCGGCGTCCGCGACGTGCGGGTGCTCGGCGCGATCGGTGTCGTCCAGCTCGACCACCCGGTCGACATGGCGGCGGCGACGCGGGCCGCGGTCCGGGAGGGCGTGTGGGTACGCCCGTTCCGCGACCTCGTCTACACGATGCCGCCGTACGTGACCGGCGACGAGGACCTGGCCCGGATCTGCGCCGCGGTACGCGCGGCGGCGGCCGCGGGCTGATCGGAAGAGCGAGGACAGCAGTGGGAATCATCGTCGTCAGCGGTACGGGGACGGAGATCGGCAAGACGGTCGTGACCGCGGCGGTGGCCGCCGTGGCCACGGCCGCGGGGCGGTCGGTAGCGATCTTGAAGCCCGCGCAGACCGGGGTCGGTCCCGGGGAGACGGGGGACGCGGACGAGGTGGTCCGGCTGTCCGGCGCCGCGGCCTCGGCCGAGCTGGGCCGGTTCCCGGAACCGCTGGCTCCGGGTACGGCCGCCCGGCGGGCCGGACTCGCCCCGGTCGGACCCCGGCAGGTGGCCGAGGCCGCCCGCGCCCTGGCCGTCTCGCACGACCTGGTGCTCGTGGAGGGGGCGGGCGGACTGCTCGTCCGCTTCGACGAGGAGGGCGGCACGCTCGCGGACGCGGCGGCGCTGCTCGGCGCCCCCGTCCTGTGCGTGGTACCGGCCGGTCTCGGGACGCTCAACTCGACGGCCCTGACGGCCGAGGCGCTGGCGGCGCGCGGCATCGAACAGCTCGGCGTGGTGGTCGGCAGCTGGCCGGCCACGCCGGACCTGGCGGCCCGCTGCAACCTGGCGGACCTCCCGGAGGCGGCGGGCGCGCCCCTGCTCGGGGCCGTACCGGAGGGTTCGGGGGCGCTCGACCCGGCGGGGTTCCGCGCGGCGGCGGGCGGCTGGCTGGCGCCGGCGCTCGGCGGGACGTGGGACGCGAAGGCCTTCGGGGCGGAGTTCGGACCGGAGCCGGCGGCCGCCTTCGGGGGCTGATCCGTGGCGGACTCCGTACGCTGGGCGCATGCGCGCTCACGTTCAGGAGATCGTCTTCGACTGTGCCGATCCGGCCGCCCTCGTCCGTTTCTGGGCGGGCCTCCTCGGCGGTGATCCGGTCGACCGCTCCGGCGACTGGTCGTACGTCGACCCGCCGGAGTTCGTCCGGCTCGCCTTCCAGCGCGTGCCGGAGGGCAAGTCGGTGAAGAACCGGGTCCATCTCGACCTGGAGGTGGCGGACCCGGACCGGGCCGCCACCGAGGCCGGGCCCGCCGGCGCGGTCCGCGTCGGCGGTCTCGTGACGGACGAGCAGGGCTCCTTCCAGGTCATGCGGGACCCGGAAGGCAACGAGTTCTGCTTCGTGACCGGGTGAGGGGCGCCCCATGACCTCCTCGCACCCCGGCTCCCCCGCACCCCGTGTCCACCACCCTCTCTTCGCGCGCTTCTACGCCCGCGTCAGCGTGTCGGCCGACGCGCGCGGCGGGCTCGCCGCCCTGCGCGAGGAGCTCCTCTCCGGTCTCACCGGCCGGGTCGTCGAGATCGGCGCGGGGAACGGGCTGAACTTCGCGCACTACCCGCCCGGTGTCTCCGAGGTCGTCGCCGTCGAACCGGAACCCCGTCTGCGGCGCCTCGCCGAGGAGGCCGCGCGGCGGGCGACCGTCCCGGTGACCGTGCGGCCGGGCACCGCGGAGGCGCTGCCGGCGGAGGACGGTGTCTTCGACGCGGCCGTGGCCTCGCTCGTGCTGTGCACGGTACGGAGCGTGCCGCAGGCCCTCGCGGAGGTACGGCGTGTCCTGCGTCCCGGCGGGGAGCTCCGTTTCTTCGAGCACGTGGCGGCGGGGACACCCGGGCTCGCGCGGGTGCAGCGGGGCCTGGACCGTACGGTCTGGCCGCTGTTCTTCGGTGGCTGCCACACCGCACGGGACCCGCTCGCGGCGATCGGGGCGGCGGGCTTCTCCCTCGGCCCGTACCGCTCCTTCGACGTCCCGGAGAACGGGCCGCGCCTGCCGACCTCCCCGTGCGTCCTGGGCGTGGCCCGGCGGTGAGCGGCATGGCCCGACGGTGAACCCTCGTCCCACCCGGCGGAACTCCCTGGCACCGGTCAGGCCCGCGTGATGGGATCCGGCCATGATCGATCTGCAGATACGTACAGCCCTCCCCGACGAGGCCGAGGCCGTCCTGGCCTTCTGGAAGGAGTCCGCCGAGGGGACGTCCATCTCGGACGACGTGCACGGGGTGAGCCGGCTCGTCGAACGGGATCCGGACGCGCTCATCCTCGCGCTGGCCGACGGTCTCGTCGTGGGGTCCGTGATCGCCGGCTGGGACGGCTGGCGCGCCTCCCTCTACCGGCTCGCCGTGCTGCCCTCCCACCGTCGGCGCGGCATCTCCACCGCGCTGCTGCGCGCGGCCGAGGAGCGGTTCGCCGCGCTCGGCGGCCGGCGCGTGGACGCGATGGTCCTGGAGGCGAACGAGACGGGCCGCCGGCTGTGGACGGCCGCCGGGTACGAGCGCCAGGACCACTGGCGCCGCTGGGTGAAGCCGCTCGACGGCTGATCGTCACTCCGCTTTGCCCGTCCTTTACTATGGTTCTTCCTCCCGACTATCGAAAGGTGTGAGCGTCCGCCCATGGGCGAGCCTCCCAGTAGCACTGGTTCCACGTTCCGACATCGAGCGATCCTCTCCCCCCTGGCTGATCATGGGACGGAGGTGAACCGATGACCGAAGTGCTTCTGCTCGTCCTGGCGCTCCTGCTCTCGCTGGCGTGCGGCGCCTTCGTCGCGGCCGAGTTCTCGCTGACGACGGTCGAGCGCGGCGAGCTCGAAGCCGCCGCGGAGCGCGGCGAGCGCGGCGCGGCGGGCGCGCTCAAGGCCGTCCGTTCGCTGACCTTCCAGCTCTCCGGCGCCCAGCTCGGCATCACCGTCACCAATCTGGTCGTCGGCATGCTCGCCGAGCCGTCGATCGCCAAGCTGATCAAGGGCCCGGCCGAGGCCCTCGGCCTCTCCCCCTCCGTGGCCTCCTCGGTCGCCCTCGTCCTCGGCACGGCCTTCTCGACCGTCGTCCTGATGGTCGTCGGCGAGCTGGTCCCGAAGAACTGGGCGATCTCCTCGCCCCTCGCGGTCGCGAAGGTGGTGGCGACCCCGCAGCGGGTGTTCACGGCCGCCTTCAAGCCGCTGATCGGCCACCTCAACAACACCGCGAACCGGATCCTGCGCCGTCTCGGCATGGAGCCGACCGAGGAGCTGGCCTCCGCGCGTTCCCCGAAGGAGCTCGTGGCGCTCGCCCGGCACTCCGCGAAGGAGGGCGCCCTGGAGGCGGACACGGCCGAGCTGTTCGTCCGTACGCTCAACCTGGCCGAGCTGACCGCCGAGAACGTGATGACGCCCCGCGTCCAGGTCACCGCCCTCGAGGCGCAGGCCACCGCCGAGGACGTGGCGAACGCGACCCGCGCGACCGGCCTGTCCCGCTTCCCCGTCTACCGGGGCAACCTCGACTCGGTCGTCGGCATCGCGCACATCAAGGACGTGCTGGCCATACCGGCCGGCGAGCGGGCGCGCCGCCGGATCGGCGAGATGCTGCGCGAGCCGCTGCTCGTCCCGGAGACCCTGACCGTGGACCGTCTCCTCGACCGGCTCTCCGGCAAGCAGACGATGGCGGTCGTCATCGACGAGTACGGCGGCACGGCCGGGGTCGTGACCCTGGAGGACATCGTCGAGGAGGTCGTCGGCGAGGTCCGCGACGAACACGACCCGCACGAGACGCCGGACCTGGCGCGGGCGGGCGAGGACGCCGACGGCCGCGAGCTGTGGTCCGCGGACGGCGCCGCCCGTACGGACCAGGTGGAGGCGATCGGCCTCCGCCTGCCGGACGGCCCGTACGAGACGCTCGCGGGTGTCGTCGCGACCGAGCTGGGCCGTATCCCGGCCGTCGGCGACAGCGTGGAGCTGACCGGCTGGCGGCTCGACGTGGTGGACGCCTCGGGGCGGCGCGCGGCGCGCGTGCTGATGCACGCCCCCGCGCACACCACCTCGCATGACTCCGACGAGACCGGGGAGGCCCGCCGATGATCGTGATCCAGTTGTTGATCGGCCTGCTGACCCTGGTCGTCAACGCCTTCTTCGTCGGCGCCGAGTTCGCCCTGATCTCGGTCCGCCGCAGTCAGGTCGAGCCGCTGGCCGAGGCCGGGGACCGGCGGGCGCGCAGCGTCATCTGGGGCCTGGAGCACGTCTCCGCGCTGCTCGCGGCGGCGCAGCTCGGCATCACGCTCTGCACCCTGGTCCTCGGCATCGTCGCCGAGCCGGCCATCGCACACCTCCTGGAGCCGGTCTTCGACGCGGTGGGCGTGCCGCACGGTCTGGTGCACCCGATCTCGTTCGTGATCGCGCTGTCGGTGGCGACGTACCTGCACATGCTGCTGGGCGAGATGGTGCCGAAGAACATCGCGCTCGCGGAGCCGACGCGCACCGCGCTGCTCCTCGGCCCGCCGCTGGTGGCGCTCGCCCGGGCGCTGCGCCCGGTGATCTTCACCATCAACGCCTTCGCCAACGCGCTGCTCAAGCTGTTGCGCGTGGAGGTCAAGGACGAGGTCGCGGCGACGTTCTCGGACGACGAGCTGGCCCGTATGGTCACCGACGCGGGGCACGCCGGGCTTCTGGACGACCGGGCCGCCGAGCGGCTGCACGACGCCCTGGAGCTGGGCCGCCGTCCGGTCCGCGACGTCGTGATGCCGGCGGAGAAGGTGGTGTACGCGCAGGTCGGCACCACTCCGGAGGAGCTGGAGGCGCTGTCGGCGTCGACGGGCTTCTCGCGCTTCCCCGTGGTCGACTCGGAGCGCAGGATCCTGGGCTATCTGCATGTCAAGGACGCCCTGGACGTCTCCCCGCGCGATCTGCCGTTCCCGGTCTCGGCGCTGCGGCCGATCGCCCGTGTCCGGGCGGCCACGCCGCTGGACGACGTCCTGACCGCGATGCGCCGGAGCCGTACGCATCTGGCGGCGGTCCTCGACGAGGACGACAAGCCGGCCGGTCTCGTGACGATGGAGGACGTGCTGCGCGAACTGGTGGGGCGCCCGGCGGCGCCGTGACCCGTACCGCGTGACGAAGGGCCCCGGGAGTCTTCCCGGGGCCCTTCGGGCGTCTCGAAGCGCGGTGGCTCGGAGCGGTGTCTCGAAGCGCGGTGGCTCGGAGCGGTGCCTCGGAGCACGGTGGCTCGGAACGGCGTCTCGAAGCGCGGTGGCTCGGAACGGTGCCTCAGAGCGCGGTGGCTCGAAGCGGTGTCTCAGAGCGCGGTGGCGGTCAGCCAGGCGTCGAGGAGGCCGCGGTCCCCGGAGTGGGCGAAGCGCGGGTCGTCGGCGGCGTACCGGCGGTGCAGCAGGAGCAGCAGCTCGTCGCTGTCGCCGGTGACGCCCGCGGTCGGTTCCGTACGCGCGGCGGACGCCGCGCTCCCGCGCCGCCAGCTGAAGCCGCCCCCGCCGAGCGTGAGCGTCCAGACGGTCCCGGTGTCCCGGGCCGTGAGGCGGAGGAGGTCGCCGTCGCGGTCGAGCTGGGCGATCCGTTCGGCGGTCCACGGGACGTACAGAAGGGTGGCGAGGTGGTGCTCGATGCCCTCGGCCGCCGCGCCCGGATCGATCGGCCCGGCCGTCCCGGCGAGGGCGATCTCGGCGTCGGCGAGGTGCACGACGGCCTCGAAGAGGACATGGCGCGGGTAGTACCCGACGCGCGGTTCGGGTCCCGGGGACCAGAGCGGGGTGTCCGGGTCGGCGGCGCGGAGGGTCGCGACGAGGGTCTCGACGCCGGCGGCGAACCAGCCGGGGTACGCGGTGGGGTCGTCCGGCAGGTCGAGCGGGACGTCGCGGGCGGGAACGCGGGCGGTGGCCCGGGTGCGGACGAGGTGCTCCGCCCAGCGGTGGACGGTGCCGAGGTGCCGGGTCAGCTCGGCGAGGGTCCAGCCGGGGCAGGTGGGCACGGGGGTGGCGGGGTCGGCGTCCCGGACGGTGGCGACGAAGCGGCGGGCCCGCTCGGCGACGGCCTCGCAGGCGGCGGCGTGGGTGTCCTCGGTGAGGCCGAAGCCCTCCGAGACCTTGAGCAGCTCGTCTCGCCGGGGTCCCTCCGGCCGGCGCAGGGCCGCCGCGCGGAAGTGCCCGTCGAGGGCGCGCCGGTCGGCCGCCGGCAGCCCGGCCAGTGTGTGCGCCGTGCCCTCCAGCCACTTCACCGCCGCGTCGGGGTCCAGGACCTCGTCGCCACCGGTCTCGACGGCCGTCACCAGCTCGGCCAGGGCCTCCGCCAGTGTGCTCAGCAGCGCGTCGCTCATCGGGTCTTCCCCTCCCGGGTTCTCCACGGCATCCCGCGCATACCGCGCGGTATGATCTCTCCGCCATGGAGATCAATGCCACCTACACCAGTCTCGTCGCCCTCGGCGACAGCTTCACCGAGGGTATGTCGGACCTGAAGCCCGACGGCTCGTACCGGGGCTGGGCCGACGTCCTCGCGGGCCGGCTCGCCGCCCGTACGCCCGACTTCCGCTACGCGAACCTCGCCGTGCGCGGAAAGCTCATCGGGCAGATCGTCGACGAGCAAGTCGACCTGGCCGCAGGCATGAAGGCCGATGTGGTGACCCTCGTCGGCGGCCTCAACGACACGCTCCGACCCAAGGTCGACATGGTCCGGGTGCGGGACCTGGTCACCGAGGCAGTGGAACGCCTCACACCCTCCTGCCGGCAGCTGGTCCTGATGCGCAGCCCGGGCCGCGAAGGGCCGGTCATGGAGCGCTTCCGGCCCCGCATGGAGGAGCTCTTCGTCCACCTCGACGAGCTCGCCGCCCGGCACGGCGCCCTCGTCGTCGACCTGTACGGGGCTCCGACGCTCGGCGATCCCCGGCTGTGGGACGTGGACCGGCTCCATCTGACCGCCGACGGGCACCGGCGGGTCGCCGAGGCCGTGTGGCAGACGCTGGGCCTCCCTCCCGAGGACGACTGGCGGGCTCCGCTGCCCCCGGCCGGGCGCACCGGCTGGGGGAGCCGGCGGATCGCGGACGCGCGTTTCGCCAAGGAGCACCTGGGTCCGTGGATCGGACGGCGGCTCACGGGCCGCTCCTCCGGGGACGGACGCGCGCCCAAGCGCCCCGAACTCCTGCCGTACGAGACGCCGTACGAGACGCGATACGAGACGCCGTACGAGGCACCGCAGGCACCGGTCGGGTCGTGAGCCGGGACACGGGGCACGCGACGTGACGCACGGCCCTTTCCGTGACCTGCGTCTCGTAGCAAGCTCCATATCCCTCCGTGGCGCTGGCCTGCACAAACCGCCAGTAGAATCTGTCCACGTGACTGCTGTGACTGCGAAGCCCCGCATCCCCAACGTTCTGGCCGGCCGCTACGCCTCCGCGGAGCTCGCCGTCCTCTGGTCCCCCGAGCAGAAGGTGAAGCTGGAGCGTCAGCTGTGGCTCGCCGTGCTGCGTGCGCAGAAGGACCTCGGGATCGAGGTTCCGGACGCCGCCCTCGCCGACTACGAGCGCGTTCTCGACCAGGTCGACCTCGGTTCCATCGCCGAGCGCGAGAAGGTCACCCGGCACGACGTGAAGGCCCGCATCGAGGAGTTCAACGCCCTCGCCGGCCACGAGCACGTCCACAAGGGCATGACCTCGCGCGACCTCACCGAGAACGTCGAGCAGCTCCAGATCCGCCTCTCCCTGGAGCTGACGCGGGACCGTACCGTCGCCGTCCTCGGCCGCCTCGGGAAGCTCTCCGCCGAGTACGCGGAGCTGGTCATGGCGGGCCGCTCGCACAACGTCGCCGCCCAGGCGACCACCCTCGGCAAGCGTTTCGCGACCGCCGCGGACGAGCTGCTCGTGGCGTACGCGCGCCTTGAGGAGCTCCTCGGCCGCTACCCGCTGCGCGGCATCAAGGGCCCGGTCGGCACCGCGCAGGACATGCTGGACCTGCTCGGCGGCGACGCGGGCAAGCTGGCGGACCTGGAGCAGCGGATCGCCGGTCACCTCGGCTTCGCGCACGCCTTCACCTCGGTCGGCCAGGTCTACCCGCGCTCGCTCGACTACGACGTCGTCACCTCGCTCGTGCAGCTGGCCGCCGCGCCGTCGTCGATCGCCAAGACGATCCGTCTGATGGCGGGCCACGAGCTGGTCACGGAGGGCTTCAAGCCCGGCCAGGTCGGCTCCTCGGCGATGCCGCACAAGATGAACACCCGCTCCTGCGAGCGCGTCAACGGCCTGATGGTCATCCTGCGCGGCTACGCGTCGATGACCGGCGAGCTCGCCGGCGACCAGTGGAACGAGGGCGACGTGTCCTGCTCCGTGGTCCGCCGCGTCGCCCTGCCGGACGCCTTCTTCGCGCTGGACGGCCTCCTGGAGACCTTCCTGACGGTGCTCGACGAGTTCGGCGCCTTCCCGGCCGTCGTCGCCCGCGAGCTCGACCGGTACCTGCCGTTCCTGGCGACGACCAAGGTCCTCATGGGCGCCGTGCGCGCCGGGGTCGGCCGCGAGGTCGCCCACGAGGCCATCAAGGAGAACGCCGTCGCCTCCGCCCTCGCCATGCGCGAGCAGGGCGCCGAGCGCAACGAGCTCCTCGACAAGCTGGCCGCCGACGACCGGATCCCGCTGGACCGGGCGCAGCTCGACGAGCTGATGGCGGACAAGCTGTCCTTCACGGGCGCCGCCGCCGACCAGGTCGCCTCCGTGGTCTCCCGTATCGAGGAGATCCTCAAGCAGCACCCCGAGGCCGCCGCCTACGCCCCCGGCGCGATCCTCTGACCGGGACCCCCCGGTTCACCCAGGCAGAGCTGGAGGCCGCTCGCGACCGCGTCGTTCCCGACGTGGTGGCGGGCGGCCTTTCCGTGCTCTTCTGCGGGATCAACCCGGGTCTCATGACGGCGGCGACGGGCCACCACTTCGCCCGGCCGGGCAATCGGTTCTGGCCGGTGCTCCACCTGTCCGGGTTCACCCCGTGGCAGCTGCGGCCGGACGAGCAGGACGAGCTCCTGTCGTACGGGCTCGGCATCACGAACGTGGTGGCGCGGGCCACCGCGCGGGCCGACGAGCTGAGCCGGGAGGAGTACCGCGAGGGCGGGCGGATCCTGGTCGAGAAGGTGGAGCGGCTCGCGCCGCGGTGGCTCGCGGTCGTCGGGGTGACCGCGTACCGGACGGCGTTCGGCGAGCCGAAGGCGGCGATCGGGCCGCAGGAGCGCGTGATCGGTTCCACCCGGGTCTGGGCGCTGCCCAACCCGAGCGGCCTCAACGCCCACTGGACTGCGGTGACGATGGCCGAGGAGTACGCGAGGCTTCGGGAGGCCGCGCGGAGACCCGGTTCCTGAAGGGGGCCGGCTGTGGAACCGGCACGGCGGCGTCCTACGCCTGAGGCGGATCCGCTGTGGTCACCAGGGCGATGAGCTGGAGCGGGAGTTCCTTGTCCCACTGGGAGATCCCGAGGCCGATCCACCGGCGGCCGTCCCGCCACAGACGCAGCTCCGGGGTGTGGGCGCAGACGGTGGACCAGGGCTCCGGTAAGGACTCGCCGGCCAGGCTCCGCTCCAGGACCGGCCAGAGGTCCAGCTCCGTCGGCGGGCCCCAGCGGACGGTGAGCAGCGCGGCGAGCCCGTCCCGTTCCGCTTCGTACTGCTCCTCGGCCGGCTCCCGGCGGGTGCCGTCGTCGTCCCGGAAGTCCTCGCTCGTCGCGAGCTCCACCAGGTGGAAGTCCGGACCGCCGCCGGAACCACCGGTGAGGCGCGCGCGGAACTCGTCGATCGTCGCCAGATGGCGTGCCATGGTCATAGGGCCAGTAAAGCGGCCGGCACTGACAGTTGGCGTCGCGTCAGGCGGGCCCGCGGGGGCCCGGGTCCGCACGGGCCCGGGGGCGGCACTCGCCGCGCCCGGGCCCATTGAGTACCATCCGCCGAAGAGGTGCACGAGCTGGGAGGACACACTGTGGGGCGGCTGACCGGCGGGGATCCGTCTCTGCTGCGGCGGATCAACTCCGCGGTGGTACTCCATGCGCTGCGGGGCGCCGACGCGCCCACGCTCACGGACCTGACCCGGATCACGGGTCTGTCCCGGCCGACGGTCGAAGGCGTCGTCGAGGGACTCATGGAGGGCGGGCTCGTCGTCGAGTCGGCGCCCGAGGAGGGCGAGGCCCGGCGCCAGGGGCGTCCGGCGCGGAGGTTCCGCTTCCGCGCGGAGGCCGGTCATCTCCTCGGCATCGAGATCGGCCCGCACCGCGTGGCCGCCCTGCTCTCCGGTCTGGACGGCCGGATCATCGGCGCCGGGTCCCGCGAGGTGGCGGAGACGGCCCCCGAGGACGAGCGTCTGGACAAGGTGCGGGCGGTCGTCGCGGACGTGCTGCGCAGGGCCGGGGTCGCCCGGTCCAATCTGCGGGCCGTCGGCGTCGGGACGCCCGGGATCGTGGAGGCCGACGGCACCGTGCGCCTCGGTACGGCGCTGCCCGGCTGGACGGGCCTCGCGCTCGGCGAGCGGCTGCGGCGCTCCTTCAAGTGCCCGGTGATCGTCGAGAACGACGCGAACGCGGCGGCGGTCGCCGAGCACTGGAAGGGTGCCGCGACCGACTCCGACGACATCGTCTTCGTCCTGGCCGGGCTGAGCCCGGGCGCCGGTTCGCTGATCGGCGGCCGGCTCCACCGCGGCTACGGCGGGGCGGCCGGGGAGATCGGCGCCCTGCACCTCCTGGGCCGCGGGGTCACTCCCGAGCACCTGCTGTCGACCACCGACGAGCCGCTGCACCCGCTGGACGAGCAGGCGGTCGCCGAGGTCTTCGCGCTGGCCCGGAAGGGCGACGCGCGGGCGGAGGCGGCGGTGGACCGGTTCATCCAGCGGCTCGTGCACGACGTGGCGGCGCTGGTGCTCGCGATCGACCCCGAGCTGGTGGTCGTCGGCGGCTGGGCCGCCGGGCTCGACGGTGTGCTCCCGCCGCTCCGCGAGGAGCTGGCGCGCTTCTGCCTGCGGCCGCCGCGCGTGGTGCTCTCGCTCCTGGGCGAGGCCGCCGTGGGCACGGGTGCCCTGCGGCTCGCCCTGGACCACGTCGAGGAGCAGCTCTTCGCGGTCGACGGAACGGTGACGGCCCGCCGCTGAACCGCCGGAGTGGCGGTCCTCGACGGGCCGTCGCGCGCGGAGCGAGATGTCAGGAAGCCATCACCAGGTCGACCGTGTCGCCGAAGGTGAGGCGGCAGGTGTCGGCGCGGTACGTGGCCACCGAGACGGCGGCGGTGCGCCCCTCGGAGAGGTAGCGGGTCGTCACGACGAGGACGGGCGCGCCGGGCAGCCGGTCGAGCTCCTTGGCGTCGTCGGCGCGGGCCGAACCGAGCTCCACGGAGCGGTCCTGGCCGTCGAGGGCGAGGTGCTGGAGCTCGCGCAGCACCGTGCGGGCGCTGGCGGGTCCGGCGGGGGTGTCGAGGGCGCTGAGGCCCGGCACGGACGCGGCGGGCACGTACAGCAGCTCGGCGGCGACCGACTGGCCCTGGGTGACGCGGATGCGGCGGACGATGTGCACCCGCTCGTCCGGGGCGATCTCCAGGACGCGCGCGACGACGGCCGGGGCCACGTCGCTCACGGAATCCTGGGGCTGCCAGGTCTCGTCGCCGACGCCGGGCCAGGCGTGCTGGGCGGTGGAGACGTCCACGCCGACGCGCGGCGGGGCGACCGTGGTGCCGACGCCGCGGCGGCGCTGGAGGCGGCCTTCCAGCTCCAGCTGCTCCAGGGCCTGGCGGAGCGTGGCACGGGCGACGCCGAAGCGCGCCGCGAGCTCCCGCTCGTTGGGCAGGATCTCTCCGACGGCGAAGTCCGAGTCGAGCGCTTCGCCGATGACTGTCTTGAGGTGCTGGTACTTCGGCTCCGGTACCGATTCCAGCTGCGTGGTCCCCACCCTGATCCTCCGCAAATTCGCCGTGTCCCGCGGCGTTTTTCCGCGCCCTTGTTTATTAAAGGTTCCTGCACTAACTCTGCGACCATAAGGCGAGCCACCCCCTTGGTCAAGACCAATCCTCCGTCAGACGACCCCGAATGTGACCCTCTGACCTAGATCGTTCACAGGACGTTCGCGCCCCCGTGCGCCCGGAGCAGCAAACGGCCCCGTCTCCCGGGACGGGGAGACGGGGCCGGAGACGGGCCGTCGGCGGTGCGGGACCCGGTGCGGGACCGGGTGCGGGACCCGGTGATCGTCAGAGGTCGGCGAGGCCCTGGAGCTTGTCGGGGTTGCGGATGATGTAGACGCACTGGACGCGTCCGTCGCGCACCTCGACCTGGAAGACCGAGTCCGGCCTGCCCTCCACGAAGGCGATCACGGCGGGGGCGCCGTTGAGCTCGGCGAAGCGGTACTCGTACATGCCCTCCGTCCCCGTCGCCACACCGCGGAAGAAGCGGCCGATCTTGTCGGCGCCGTCGATGATCCGCAGCGGGGCCTTGGACTTGCCTCCACTGTCGCCGACGAGGCGCGCGTCCGGGGCGAGCAGGGTGAGGAGCTCGCCGAGGTCGCCGCCGGCCGCGGCGGAGAGGAAGCGCTCGGTGAGGTCGCGGCGCTCGGCCGGGTCGACGTCGTAGCGCGGCTTGCCCTCGTCGACGTGGCGCCGGGCCCGGCCGGCGAGCTGGCGCACGGCCGCCTCGGAGCGGTCGAGAGCGGTGGCGATCTCCCCGAAGGGGAAGCCGAAGGCCTCACGCAGCACGAAGACGGCCCGCTCCAGCGGGGAGAGGGATTCCAGGACGACGAGGACCGCCAGGGACACGGAGTCGGCGAGCAGGGAGCGCTCGGCGGTGTCCGGGGCGGTCGGCCCGAAGTCGGTGACGACGGGTTCGGGCAGCCAGGGGCCGACGTAGGACTCGCGGCGCGCCTGCGCCTGTCGCAGGCGGTCGATGGCGAGCCTGGTGGTGATCCGTACGAGGAAGGCGCGCGGCTCGCGGACGGCGGCGCGGTCCTCGGCGGTCCAGCGGAGCCAGGCCTCCTGGACGACGTCCTCGGCGTCGGCGGCACGCCCGAGCATCCGGTAGGCGACACCGAGGAGCATCCGGCGGTGTTCCTCGAAGAGGTCGGTCAGGGTGTCGGTCGGCGTGGTCGGGGTATCGGTGGGCACCCCTCCATCCCAGCCGACCGCTGCCGCCCTGTCCAGTTCCACTCCTGCGTCTTGAACTCCTGGCTACCGGACGGTAATTCTTGCTGACGAGCCGTCTAAGGAATTGCAGGGGAGCCGGAATGCCCGCACGGATCACGTTCTCGATCGGGACCCCGTCGGGTCCCCGCACGACGTCCCTGACCTACGAACGGAGGGGCTCGGGAGAACCTTTGCTGCTGCTCCACGGCATCGGGCACCACTGGCAGGCCTGGGAGCCGGTGCTCGACATCCTCGCCGCCGAGCGCGAGGTGATCGCCGTCGACCTGCCCGGCTTCGGCGCCTCGGACGCCCTTCCGGAGGGCTTCCCCTACGGCCTCCCCACCGTCGTCCCGGTGCTCGGCGCGTTCTGCGAGGCCGTCGGCTTCGTCCGGCCGCACGTCGCGGGCAACTCCCTGGGCGGGCTGCTCGCGCTGGAGCTCGGCCGGGAGGAACTGGCGCGCTCGGTGACCGCCCTCTCCCCCGCCGGCTTCTGGTCGGAGGGCGAGCGGCGGTACGCCTTCGGGACGCTGCGGGCCATGCGGGGCGCCGCCCTGTCGCTGCCCGTGCCGGTGATCGAGCGCCTCTCCCGTACCCCCGTCGGCCGGACCGTGCTCACCAGCACCATCTACGCGCGCCCCGGCCGGCGTTCACCCGAGGCGGTCCTCGCCGAGACCCTCGCCCTGCGCGTGGCCTCCGGCTTCCACCAGACCCTGGCCGCCGGCCGGAACGCGCCCACTCCCGGGGACGTGCCCGGCGTCCCGGTCACCCTCGCCTGGGGCACCAAGGACCGGCTGCTCCTGCGCCGCCAGGGCGTCCGCGCCAAGCACGCCCTGCCCGGCGCCCGGCTCGTGCGGCTGCCCGGCTGCGGTCACGTGCCCATGAACGACGACCCGGCTCTCGTCGCCCGCGTGATCCTGGACGGCAGCCGCTGACCTCGTACGGCTGAACAGGCCGGTGCCCAGCGCGGCGCCGGCCCCCACGAGGAGGCCGCCGACCGCCTGCGGGAGGCCGAAGGCGGCGCCCGCGACGAGGGCGGCGCTCAGCGCGGCAGCGACCGGGATCGCCCCGGTGTAGAGGGTGGCCCGCTCCATGCCGATCCGCTGGACGCCCATGTAGAAGAGGACGAATCCGACGACCGTGGCCAGGGCCGCCTGCCAGACGAGGGCGCCCGTCTCCACGGCCGTCGGGATCCGGACGAAGTCGGCCCCGTCGACGGCGAGGCCGAGGAGCGTCGCCTCGACCGCGCCGATCCCGCACACGGCGGCGGTCAGCAGCTTCGGCCCGAGCAGACGCAGCACCGGTACGGCGAGCACGGTGAATCCCACCTCGCCCACGAGCGCCGCCACCGACCAGCCGATCCCCGCCAGGTCCGTCCGCCCCCAGCCCTGCACGGTGAAGGCGCCGGCGGCGACGAGCAGAGCCCCGTACAGGACGGCGGGGGCGGGCCTGCGGCCCTCGGTCAGCGGGACGAGGACGGCGACGACGACCGGTGCGCAGCCGACCAGGACACCGGGAACGGCCGGTTCCGCGGTCCGTTCGGCGGCGAGCACCGCGAGGTTGAAGCCGACCATGCCGACGGCCGCGACCGCGGCGAGCCGCAGCCAGTGGCGGAGCGTCAGGGTCCGGAGCGGGGCGAGTCCGCCGCGGCCGAGCAGCGGGAGCAGGAGCAGAAGGGCCGCCGCGTACCGCAGGGCCTGCCCACCCGCGTACGGATAGGCACCGAGGAGGCTGTTGGCGGTGAAGGAGGCGCCCACGAGGGCGTAGGCGAGGGTCACGAGGAGGACGCCGCGCAGGGAGTTCGCGTTCATGGTCTCGACGCTAGGAAACGGCGCGGCCCTGGTTAAGGTCCACTTCTCCCGCGTCATCGGGGACCACTTCCGTCCTCGGCCGTTCCTCGGCCGTTCCTCGGTCGTTCCTCGGCCGTTCCTCGGCCGTTCCTCGGCCGTTCCTCGCCTGGGCGAACGGCGTGTCACCCTTGGTCTCCGCGCGTCAGGAACTCGTCAAGGCGCGGAGGTTGGGGGCGGGAGGGTCCGTGACGGAGAGGGAACCGATCGAGGGGTACCTGGAGGGGTACGCCGAGATCCTGACCGGAGTGTGCGCGGGGGCCCGCAGGCTCACCCGTGACGAGCGCGAGGCCCTGCGCTCCCGGGGAGAGCGGGCCGCGGAGGTCGGTATCGGCCTGCGGGCTCTCGTCCGCGCCCATCTCTCGGCCGCGCAGCGGGTCCTCCCCGACGTGCCGCACTCCGCCGTCGGTCACCTCCTGAGCGCCGTGGAGCAGGCCGTCGACGCCTTCGCCGAGGGACACGAGCGGGCGCAGCGCCTCGCGATTCGCCAGGAGGAGGCCGCGCGACGGGAGTTCGTCGACGACCTGCTCTACGGGCGCAGCGACCTCGGGAGGCTCGCCGAGCGGGCGGTGCGCTTCGGTCTGCTCCTGTCCCACGCCCATGCCGTGGCCGTGGCGCGGGGCCCGGAGCCGTACGACGACGGCTGCTCGGTCACCCGGGCCGTCGAGTCCTCGCTCTTCGCCCGCTTCGGCGACCGCCGGATCCTGCTCACGACCAAGGACGGGCGGCTGATCTGCCTGGCCCCGGCGGACGAGCCCGAGGTGCTCGCCCACTTCGCCAAGCAGGCGTACGCGGCGACCGGCGGCGGCCAGGTCGCGGTCGGCCGCGCGCACCCGGGCGCCGGCGGCGTCGTCCACTCCTACGAAGAAGCTCTCAACGCCCTCGACCTCGCCACCCGCATGGACCTGGACGACCCGGTCCTCCACGCCGCGGACCTCCTCGTCTATCCGGTCCTCGCCCGCGACCGGCAGGCGATGGCCGATCTCGTCCACACCGTGCTCGGCCCGCTCCAGCAGGCACGCGGGGGCCCGAAGTCCCTGCTCGACACCCTCACCGCGTACTTCGACACCGGCTGCGTCACCGCGCAGGCGGCCCGCCGCCTCAGCCTCAGCGTGCGGGCGATGACGTACCGCCTCGACCGCATCCACCGGCTGACGGGCTCGGATCCCGGCGATCCGGTCCAGCGTTACACCCTCCAGACGGCCGTCGTCGGGGCCCGGCTCCTCGGCTGGCCCGACCAGCCGCTGTGACTCCGGAGCGCCCGCCGCGCCCTGACGGCATCAAGAACGCATAAAGATTGCCGGGATCCGGCAATGAACATCCGTGCTGTTCCGTGAAAGCCTCCTCCTAGGGGCGGAATCGGGGTCGCCCGGAACGGGGTGGCGCGCATGGGGTGGTTTCTGGGTCTCGGCAGCGCGGGTCTCGTCCTGCTGGCGCTCTCGCTGGTCTTCGACGGCATCCTCGAAGGGTTCTTCGACGCGATCGACGGCGGATTGGGCGGCGGACTCGACGGGGCCCTCTCGCTGCCGGTGATCGCCGGTTTCGTGTCGGCCCTCGGGTTCACCGGGGCCATCGCCACGGGCGCCGCGGGTGCCGGGGTCGTGGTCGCGACCCTCGCGGGCATCGCCGTGGGCGCCCTCGTGGCCTGTCTCACCTGGCGGTTCAGCCGGGCACTGCTCCGGGACGGCGCGGCGCCCGCGCCGCGGGGCGAGGACCTCACGGGTACGTCGGGCTCGGTGGTCACGGCCATTCCCGCCGACGGCTACGGCGAGGTCCTGCTGTATCTGGGCGGGCAGCCGGTGAAGTACGCGGCGAAGGCCGCGGAGCCGGTGGCGCGGGGCGTCGAGGTGTGGGTGGAGTCCGTGCCGTCGCCGACGTCGGTGACCGTCCGCCCCGTCGAACGCTGACCCCGCCCCTTCCCATTCACTTCCATCCAAGGGGAATTCACCATGAGTTCTGTCCTGGCCGCCGTCGTGGGCATCGTCGTCCTCGTCGTGCTCCTCGGCCTGACCGTCATCACCCGCTACAAGGTCGCCGGGCCCAGTGAGGCGTTCATCATCACGGGCCGCCGCGGCAAGCAGGCGACCGATCCCGCCACCGGGCGCGTGTTCACCGACAACAGCGGCCAGAAGGTCGTGGTCGGCGGCGGAGTGTTCGTCGTGCCGTTCGTGCAGCAGAAGTTCACCCTCGACCTGTCGAGCCGGCACATCCCGGTCGCCGTACGCGGCGCGGTCACCCTGCGCGGGGTGAAGGCCAACCTGGAGGGCGTCGCGATCGTCAAGGTCGGCGGCACCGAGGACTCGATCCGCGCCGCTGCCCAGCGGTTCCTCATGCAGCAGGACGGCATCGTCGGCTTCACCCAGGAAGTGCTGTCGGGCGCGCTGCGGTCCATCGTCGGCCGCATGTCGGTCGAGGACATCATCCGGGACCGTGCCGCCTTCGCCGGGCAGGTCGCCGAGGAGGCGGAGGCCAGCCTGTCCGGGCAGGGCCTGGTCCTCGACGCCTTCCAGATCCAGGACATCACCACCGAGGGCTCGTACCTCGAAGACCTCGGCCGCCCCGAGGCCGCCCGTGCCAAGCAGGAGGCGGACATCGCCGAGGCCGTCGCCCGCCGCGCCGCCGAACAGGCCCGGCTCAAGGCGGAGGAGGAGATCGCGATCGCGCAGCGGACCCTCTACCTGAAGCAGGCCGAGATCAAGGCCCAGACCGACGAGGCCGCGGCCCAGGCCAACGCGGCCGGCCCGCTCGCCGACGCCGCCCGCCAGCAGGACATCCTGGCCGAGCAGGAGAAGGTCGCCGCACGCCAGGCCGCGCTCACCGACCGCCAACTCGACACCCAGGTCCGCAAGCCCGCCGACGCCGCCCGCTACCAGGCCGAGCAGGAGGCCGAGGCGCGCCGTATCGCCCTGGTCAAGCAGGCCGAGGCCGACGCGCAGCGCTCCCGCCTCACCGGTGAGGGCGAGAAGGCCCACCGCGCGGCCCTCGCCGACGCCGTACGCATCGAGGGCGAGGCGGAGGCCGCGGCCATCGCCGCCAAGGGCGCCGCCGAGGCCGAGGCGATGGAGAAGAAGGCCGACGCCTTCGCCCGGTACGGAGACGCCGCCGTCCTCCAGATGTTCGTCGAGGCCCTGCCGCAGGTCGTCGCCAAGGCGTCCGAGCCGCTCTCGGCCGTCGACAAGCTGACCGTCATCTCCACTGACGGGGCGAGCCAGTTGACCCGTACGGTCACCGACAACGTGGCCCAGGGCATGGAGCTCCTCTCCTCCACCACGGGAGTCGACCTCGCCCAGCTCCTCCAGGGCCTCACCCAGCGGAAGCCCGTACCGACGCAGACCGTACCGGTGCCGGCCGTGCCGTCCGACGACGGATCGATCGAGATCACCGGCTAGGGCCTGTCCGCCGGACAGGCCCTAGGGGGCGTCTTGTCCGCGGCCCTCGGCAGGTGGCGGAGGGAGAGGACGCCGAGTGCGGCATGGAGGACGGCCGCGACGAGAGCGGCGGTGTGCAGGCCGGTGACGAAGGCCGACTTCGCGTCCTCGGTCACGGCGGGTACGAGGCCGGGGATCCGGAGTGTCTCGTCGAGGGTGCCGGCGACATCGGGTCCCTGGAGCCGGAAGACGAGGGCGGCCAGCGAGCCGAGCAGCGCGATGCCGAGGGCGTTGCCGAGCTCGTTGCCGGCGACACCAACTCGGCCGACGCACTGCGACTGTTGGCCGGACAGGTCGACGGCCGGTAGGCGCCTGGCCCCTCGGCGGGGCGCCGCGTCCCGGGCACGGCATACTCGTCGGGAACGGACCCCAGGGACAGGATCGTGAGGCGGACGTGTCATCGCCCCGGACGAGTCGAACGCGTGGCGATCACGGCATCGCGACGGACGGGAGTCCATCGCATGTACGTCCGCCCGGGCGTCCCATCGAGGCGGGCCCGGCCGCGCAGCCGGCCTGGGAGTTGCTCCTCCCCGCGGCCGGCGCCCCGGCCCGGCGGCGGGGGCGGTCCTTGCAGGAGGCGCTGCGGGCCGCGGTGCGTTCGGGGCGGCTGACGCCGGGGACCCGGCTGCCGTCGAGCCGGGAGCTCGCGGCCGACCTCGGCGTCTCGCGGGGCCTGGTCACCGAGGCGTACGAACAGCTCACCGCCGAGGGGTATCTGCGCAGCGACCGGGGCGCGGGGACCTGGGTGGGCGGTGCGGCGCGCTCGGCGGTGCGCGGGGCCCTCGATCCGGCGCCCGGGGCGTCGGGGATCCAGGTGGACTTCCATCCCGGCACCCCTGACCTGTCGCTGTTCCCGAGGGCCGCGTGGGCGGCGGCCCAGCGGTCCGTCATGGCGCGGCTGCCGCACCCGGCGCTCGGCTACCCGGATCCGCGCGGACTGCCCGAGCTGCGCGAGGCGCTGGCGGGGATGCTGGCGCGGCGGCGGGGGGTGGTGGCCGATCCGGAGCGCCTCGTGGTCTGTTCGGGCGTGGCGCAGGCGTCGACGCTGATGGGCTTCGTGCTGCGGGCGCGGGGGCTGGACACGGTCGGCATCGAGGATCCGGGCAGTCCGGAGCACGGGCGACTGTTCGCCTCGACCGGGATGGACACGGTGTGGCTGCCGCTGGACGAGGAGGGGCTGCGGCCCGGGCCGCTGGCCGATTCCGGGGTGCGCGCGGTGGTCGTGACGCCCTCGCACCAGTTCCCGTCCGGGATCAGCTGGTCGGCGGAGCGGCGCGCCGCCCTCCTCGACTGGGCGCGGGCGGTGGACGGGTACGTCCTGGAGGACGACTACGACGGCGACTTCCGGTACGACCGGGCGCCGGTCGGCGCGCTCCAGGGACTCGACCCGGAGCGCGTCGCCTACGCGGGCACGGTCAGCAAGTCGCTGGCGCCCGGGCTGCGGCTGGGCTGGATGCTCGTCCCGGGGGCGCTGCTCGGCGAGGTCGTCGAGCGCAAGCGGACGATGGACCTCGGCAATCCCGTACTCGATCAGGCGGTGCTCGCGGAGTTCGTGACGCGCGGCGGGTACGACCGGCAGCTGCGGCGGTGTCAGCGCGCCTACCGGGAGCGGCGGGACGCCCTGCTCGCCGCGCTCGACGAGCATCTGCCCGGCACCCGGGTGAGCGGGATCGCGGCCGGTCTGCACGTCATCGCGCGCGTGCCGGGGCGCTTCGGGCCTCCTGCGCGGTTCCTGGCGCGGGCGGCGGAGGCGGGGGTGGCCCTGCGGCCACTGGAGGAGTACGGCACGGCGCGGCCCGCCGACGGGGACGTACGGCTGGTGATCGGGTACGCGCATCTGTCGCCGTCCGTCATCGCAAGGGGCGTCCGGCTGGTGGCCGAGGCCGTGGGCCGGAAGTGATCTGTTCACGCGGGGTTGGTGTGGGCGCCGCTCCCGGCCGTTAGGCAGGGGGCGGCGGCGCGACTCCCGTGCCCGGACACGCCTCTGGAGGTCTTCGATGTCCCACTCCGTGCCCGATTCCCCTCTCTCCCCCGCGCGGCGCGGTCTGCTGCGCGGGTCGCTGGCCGCCTCGGCGGCGCTCGCGCTCGGCGGCACCGGACTCGCGGCCCCGGCGTTCGCGCTCTCGGGGCGGCCGCGGGCCGCGTGGGGTGTGCAGACGGGCGACGTCACGGCTTCCTCCGGCCTGGTGTGGGTGCGGTCGGACCGGCCCGCGCGCATGCTCGTCGAGACCTCGGCGAGCGAGTCGTTCCGGCGGGTGCGCCGGCACCGCGGGCCGCTGGTCGGCGCGGGCACGGACTTCACCGGCACGACCGCGCTGCGCGGGCTGCCGGCCGGTGAGCAGATCCACTACCGGGTGACGCTGGCGGACCCGGACGATCCGCGCCGGACGGGCGAGCCGGTCGTCGGCACCTTCCGCACCGCCCCGGAGCGGCGCCGTGACGGCGTCCGCTTCCTGTGGTCGGGGGACATCGCGGGCCAGGGCTGGGGCATCAATCCGGACATCGGGGGCTTCCGCGCCTATGAGGAGATGCGCCGCCTCGACCCGGACTTCTTCCTGTGCAGCGGCGACTCGATCTACGCCGACGGGGTCGTCCAGCCGAGCGTGACGCTGCCGGACGGGCGGATCTGGCGGAACGTCACGACGCCGGAGAAGTCGAAGGTCGCGGAGACGCTCGACGAGTACCGGGGCAACTTCCGCTACAACCTGCTCGACCACAACGTCCGGGCGTTCAACGCGCAGGTGCCGTCGGTGGTGCAGTGGGACGACCACGAGGTGCGCAACAACTGGTACCCGGGGCAGATCCTGGACGACGCGCGCTACACGGAGAAGGACGTCGACGTCCTCGCCGCCCGTGCCCTGCGCGCCTTCGGCGAGTACACGCCGGTGTCCACCCTCCACGGGCGCGGGAGTGAGGGTCGGATGCACCGCGTGGTGCGGTACGGGCCGCTGCTCGACGTGTTCGTGCTCGACATGCGGTCGTACCGGAACGCCAACTCCCCCGGCCGGCAGGCCGACGACACGACCGGCATCCTGGGCGCGGAGCAGCTGGCCTGGCTGAAGCGGGAGCTGGCGGCGTCCACGGCGGTGTGGAAGGTGCTCGCCGCGGACATGCCGCTGGGTCTGGTCGTGCCGGACGGGTCCGCGAACTTCGAGGCGATCGCGCAGGGCGACCCGGGCGCGCCGCTGGGCCGCGAGCTCCAGATCGCGGAGCTGCTGCGGTTCGTGAAGCACCGCCGGATCACCGGCACGGTGTGGCTGACGGCGGACGTGCACTACACGTCGGCGCAGCACTACGCGCCGGAGCGGGCGGCCTTCCAGGACTTCGCGCCCTTCTGGGAGTTCGTGTCCGGTCCGCTGGCGGCGGGCGGCTTCCCGGCGAACGCGCTGGACGCGACCTTCGGTCCCGAGCGCGTGTTCGTCCGGGCGCCGGAGCGGGCGAACCTGTCGCCGATGGAGAGCCCGCAGTACTTCGGCGAGGTCGACATCGACGGCCACAGCGGCGAGCTGACGGTACGGCTCCGGGCCGAGGGCGGCTCGGTGCTGTTCAGCAAGACACTCGAAGCACAGTAGCATGGCGAGATGATCGAGCGACCCTATGACGGGTGTGGACGTTGTCTAGTCGGCGTGCGACGCCTGAGCCGGAAGAGTGACGCCAGCTCATCTCCGGAGCGCCAGCGCGCCAACATCCTGACGGCCACCGAAGCCGTTGGCGGCCACATCATCGACTGGGCAGACGACTGGGAAATATCAGGAGCAACCGACCCGCTCACCCGCCCCGCATTCGGCCCATGGCTGCGCAATGAGCGGGGCCCCTATGACGGGATCGTGGGGGCCGCCGTAGACCGGATCGGCCGCAACGTCCGGGACGTCCTGAACACGGCTTACGCCATCCATGAGCGGGGCCAGTTGCTGGTCACGTACGGGCACGACGGCCCGTGGGACCTGGACGACCCCGTAGACGAGTCTCGCCTCACCATGGAGGCGTTCGGCTCGCAGATGGAACTCCGGGCAATCCAGCGTCGGAACCGGGACGCCACGGTCAAGATGCGGGCCGCCGGGCGACCGAAGGGCAAGCCGGCGTATGGGTTCCAGTTCGTACGGGATATACCGACGGGCCCCGTGTCCCATGTCGTACAGCATGAACACGCCGCCGGCATTCTCCGCACTGTCGCGGAACGCATCCTGGCGGACCAGACCGGGGAGGTCACCCCACATACGGAGGCAACCCGGTTGACCCGGCTAGGAGAGCTGTCACCGAGTGACCACCTCCGGGCCCTCTACGGCAAGCCGTCACAGGGCACGGCATGGAACGGCCCCGCCCTCCGCCGGATGCTGCTCTCAGAGGCGGCCATGGGCTACCTCATGCATGGTGGGCGCCCAGTTGTCGGCGCGGACGGAAAGCCGGTACGGCTTGCTCCTGGTCTCTGGGATCACGCCACACACGACGCATTGAAGACCAAGCTGGCGCGGGGGCCACGTAAGACGGAGCCAGCACCGTCGGGGGAACATCTGCTCTCCGGCCGGGCGGTCTGCGGAGTCTGTGGGCACCGCCTATATGCCACCTGGCCCAGCAAGGGACAGGGTGCGTCCTGGACATGCACGTCCCGGCGGCGGGGTCTGACCGAGTGCAAACCCTCCCCCACTGTCCGCATGGAGGTCCTGGACGCTGAAGTGGAGACGTGGTTCCTGAGTGAGGTCGGACCCCTCCAGATCATGCACAAGATCTATGACCCCGGCTCCGGCCAGCCTGCCCGCATCCAGGAGCTGGAGGCGGCCCGGGAACGGCTCCGCCAGGACCGCCAGGCGGGCCTCTATGACGCCCCCGATGATGCGGATTGGTTCCGGGCACAGTACGCCGCTATGGGCCGGGAAATCGCCGCCCTGTCGGCCGAAAAAGTCCGGGAGCCGGGGATGCGGTCAGTGCCGACGGGACGGACCGTGTGGGACGACTGGCACGCCGCGAAGGACGACCCGGCCGCACGGCGGGAACTGCTGGCCTCCTTCGGCGTCACCGTGCGGGTGAGGCTGGCGTCGGCGGCACAGAGATTCGTCATCGACGCCGAGTTCGACGGGGCACCGGTGGACGACTGGGACTGACCGTTTTTCGCCACCGTGTGGCGGACGCCACACAGGAGAGGGTCGGCCCCGCCAAGGGTCCGGCCCTCTTTTCGCGTTCTGTGACTGTCACGGGACCCGCGAGTGACGGACCCAGGTGTCAGGGGGCAAGAAAAGTGCCCTACGCCTGTTCTTCTCTATAAGCGTTCATAGAAAAGAAGGGTCCCAGGGCACTTTTCTTGCCCCCTGCCTGGGAGAGCCCAACCCCTGGTGGAGGACAGCCCCGACAAGGTGTCACGGTCACCAGTGAATGCAATAGACGGACCACAGTCCGTCCCACGCGTTTGACCTTCGTTCGCGGGTGACGCCTCCCTGACTCTGCGGTCCGGGTGAGTGCGCCCCACCACGGGGCCTTTTGCTTGGTGCACCGCGCTCCGGTCGGCCTCTCCCCGTCCCGGCGTCCAAGCCACGGCGGTGCATCAATACACGCGGACGGCCGTGGTGCCGCCCGTACTCCCAACGGGTCGCCAGCTCCACGGGAGGGTCCCGGCCGGGCGCTTTTTGGCGTTCGGCCGGGCCTACTGGCGATCGCATGTGCACCCGGCACGGTGCTTTTCAAAGGACGACAGACTTCCGGCGGTGGTCCGGGTGCCATTGGCGAACCAACCACCAAGACAGGGCCCGTCCGGCCCGTTGCTCCCAGGGGTGCCGCCCTGGTTGAGCGACGGAGCCGGGCGGGCCTTTTGGCGTTTTCGGCGGCCCGGCCGGCGGACTTGAATCGGGAGTAAGAGACATGAACACCACCCCATGGCATGACGGCCGGGACGAACTGGACGCCCAGGCGTCCAGGCTGCGCGACCGGCTGAACGGCAACCGACGGAACGTGGGACACCTGCCAGAGCATCCGGAGCGGGTGCATGACGCGTGGGCCAAGTTCCTGGAAGCCAGCGATACGGCGACGGACTCCCTGGACGCGTGGAACCGGATCGGGGCGGAGGCCCAGCAGGCTGAGCGGAGCCGTGTGGCCGAACATCGCGCCCACCTCCGTGGCGACGGCCCCAAGCCCAAGCCGTACAAGCCGCAGGACGCGGCGGCACGACGTGCGGATGAACTCCTCCGGTGTTCAGCCCTAGTCGACTTGGCCCAAGAGGCTATGGGCACATACTCCCGGCTCCTGGAGGACCACACGGTCATGGAAGAGACGCGGGCCGCCCTTATCGCCAAGTTCGACGGTCTCCAGGCCCAAGCCCGGGACGCCGTGGCATCGGCGGAGGCCGCGTTCATGGACTGGGTGACCACCAGTGACCACCTGGGTCAGATCACTGCGGCCCTGGGGCTGGGAGGCGGACCTAAGGGTGCCGCACCCAGAATCGACAATGAGCGGTCACGCTGGTTCTCGGAGGCCCAGGACGCATGGCCGGTCTTGAACAGGCTCCTGGGAACGAACGACCCGGTGGCGTCGGGCCGGTGGGCCGCCATGGCCGTGGAGGAGCTGACGGCCAACCCGCCCGTATGGCAGCGGGAGCGCCTGGCCCGCAACCACCCGGGGAGCCAGGACCGCCAAGACCTCCGGCGCATCGAACTCAGGGAACGCGCGGCGGGCCGCCTGGTGTCCGCCCTGGAGGTCCCGGCCGACATGACGGCTGCGGAGGCCAGGGACCTCCTTCCCGGGGCCTGAGAGCCCACCTGAGGGCCTGGCGACAGTGCCGGGCCCCCTGGCCGTGACCAACCACATGGCTGAGAGGTGGCCCCCACACCGGCTCGCCGATGAGGTGGCAAGTTGACCCCGACGGTGGGCTTGAGCCTGGCCGCACGTGGACGACAGACGCGCGGTACTGGGCGGACCACTTGGAGAACCCATTCCGTGCGAAGGTCGCTTCAGACCTGGTCACCAACCACCGTTGACGAGCCGTATGAAGGCTCTACAGGCGTCAGTTCGACCTTCTCCACAGGGCTCCCTGACCGGCCCTGCCCAAGGCTGATGGGCTTTTGGGGGCCCACCCTGTGGGCACCACTACCCCCCGGTCACAACCTCATAGATCTGGTCCGCCAGGTCCACAAGGTTCTTGGCGGCCTGAGGCGCCGGCGATGGGTTCCGAAGCATTCCAGTACTGGGATCCCGGGCCGGGTAATCACTGCGGAGGCATTCCGACGCCGCATTGAGACAAGCGAAATACAGCTCCCGCAAATCGGGGGTGTCCTTCACCGATTCCCACTTCGACATGGTGACCTCCTGAATCTGCGGTACTCACAGCCAGTGTCTCCGCACCCCGCTGGGGTCGCATGTTGTCCTGTCTCCGAAGAGATGTAGCCATGGCCTGGCATAGCAGTGACCGGCGGGCCCGGCTCCCCTCGAACTGGCGGAGCCTGCGGGCCAAGGTCCTGAAGCGGGACGGCTACCTGTGTGTGGCGATCCTGCGGGACACGGGGGCCCGGTGTACGGCCTGGGCCACGGACGTGGACCACATCGTCCCGAACGACGACCACGACCTGACCAACCTTCAGTCTCTGTGCACGTGGCACCACGCACGCAAGTCCAGTGCGGAGGGGGCGGCGGCCCGGGGGCCCAGGGTCTCCAGGCGACGGCCAACGGCTCCGCATCCTGGAGAGCTGGCATAACGCTGGGTGAGCGCTCCGCGGCTGTCCTGTGCGTCCCTTGTGTCCGTTTGGGCCTGGGGTGTACCCCCTTCCGGAGCGGCTGGGACATCGAAACGTGATAGCGGCTCAGTCTCTGTACGGGTTCCAAGGTCCACCAGGCCCATGCGTGATGACTCCGCGTGTCCGGTGACCTGGTGAAACACCCTGCCGGGCCACCTGGCGGAGAGCCACCTAACGGCCCTTTGGGCCCTCCATCCATCGACACGCCCAGGGGGTGACCAGTCATGCCCGGACCCGTGCCCAAGCGGTCCGACCAGCGCCGGAGGCCACTTGGTGGGAGCCAGCCTTGGGACCGCGAGTAGCGCACAGATCAGGGCCCCGCCGGAGAGATCCAGCGGGGCCCTTTCGTGCGTCCGCAAGAGGTCAGGCGGACTCAATCTCGTTCATCAGAAGCCGGAGCGTCAGGGAGTGCTTTTCGGGGGGAAGCGCGTCCATCGCTGCGTGGGCGTAGGCCGCGCCCCCAGCCCGGTCACCGGAGCGAGCAAGCATCAGACCCCGGTGCATCTCCAGGTGCGTGGCGAACCGGGGAAGCGTATCCGGGAGTTCCCGACGGGCGGCCTCTTGGGCCTCCACGGCGGTGGTCTCGTCTCCCAGGCGGGCGGCAAGCAGAGACATGAACACGTTCATGCGCCACCACGGAACGGCATAGTCGGAGGTTTGTTCATGTGACCCGGCTGCGTCGAACACCCGCCGGCCCCGCTCCATCAGGTGGCGCGCGGTGTCATGGTCACCCCGCAGAGCTGCCGCGTGGGCCTTACCCATGACCGCGTTCAAGAGCCCCAGGGATGGCTTCTGGCTGATGGCCATGGCCTGATCAGCAAAGAGGTCAGCCACTCCCAGGGAGGCACCCTCATACCCCAGCGCGATGGCGGCCCGGCCCCGTACCCAGACCCGGGTCTGGTCGTCGCCGGACTGGTCGGCCGCCTGGGCAGCCATGCGGTACCAGTTGACCGCGCGGGTGCCGTCCGAACCGGGGAACGTCTTGGCGTACAGAGTCATAAGGCGGGCGGCGACCGACCATAGACGTGGCTCATCTAGTTGCTGCTGGACCGCGACCAGCTCCCCGGACACCCGCCGCTGGATATCGGCGGCACCCAGACTCATGTACTCCGTGCCGTAGGTCGCTAGCTTTCCCTCCCAGGCATCCGTGGTCGGACCACCCTGGAGTCTGGCGGCGAACCCGACGGTCAGTAGGTCGGAGGCCACCAGCGGCGCTATGGCCGTGGCGGCTGCATCTGACAGAAACGTACGGCGCTTCACTTCGCTCTCAAGAACCGCTAGGGGCACGTCCAGGACGGCCGACAGACACCGAAGGTAGAACTTGCCTGGCGCTACCTTGGAACGCTCCCAGCGGCTGACGTACTCCCGATTGAGGTTCGTCCCGAAGGCATCGTTGATTTCGTCCGCTAAGCGTCCCTGAGACCATCCTCGCGCTTCACGCAGGTCTCTAATCAATGCCCCGATGGTCATGAGTCCATCTTGCCCCTAGGGATGCCCCTCCGGAGGGCAAGAACGCCTGAACGAAAGTCACTTGCCCCTAGGGATGCCACTACGCAGCGCGTGACGACACCAGGACGATCGGTCACGACGGATGGCGACGGAGGGACAGGTGAAGCGGCCGTGACTAGCACTCTGACGTTCAAGGTGGGCGACATCGTTCGGGACTCGATGCGTCACCGGACGGGCAAGGTCTGGAGGGTGTCGGCCAACCTCGTGGAGCTTCAGGACCTGGCCGGTTACACCTGGCAGGCACTGGCCCACCGATGTGACTTGGTCGCGGACGCCCCGCCCCCGCAACCCCAGTTCCCGCCCAACACCATCCCCGTCCCGGCCACCCCTCTGGACGTGAAGGTGGGGGACTGGGTGCGCATGCACGACGGTCGGAACTACCAGGTTCGGGACATGCGCGCCCACGGGGCCGGCGGGCGGGTCCTGCACCTGGAGGGGTGGCCCCAGCCGTGGGTCATGCCGACCGGCTCCAGACAGGTCTACCGGCCCAGGTGACTCCCACCAAGGCCGTTACGTTCCTGATCGCCGTGGCGGTCGGGGCGATGTTCGCGGCGCTGTACTTGCGCGCCAACCCCTGATCTCCACCCCTGGACGGGCGGCAACCGCCCTACGTCACAACCCGCCCGGGGGTGGCTCCAAACCCCCGCCCGAGACCACTCCATGGGCTCCCGGGCGGGTAATGCACCGTCGACCACTGAGGAGACCGTGATGAACGCACGTACCGCACGCAAGACCCAGCCCACTCCCACGCCCATGCCGTGGGTGGTCCAAGGCGGGGAGGACGACTCCAGCTCCGGCAACAAGCACGGGGGCGGAGGGTCGGAGGGTCAGGACTCCGGCCACTCCGACACCAAGGGAAGCGGCAACAAGTGACGGAGCACGACGTGAGGGCGGCTGGTCCCGAAGGGCTGGCCGCCCGGCTCCTGGAGGACGGGAGCCTGACGTCCGACTGGCTCCCCGCCTACAAGGCGGTCCCACGGGAGCTGTTCGTCCCCGAGCTGATCTGGCCCGGCCAGGCGAAGGGGACCGGCCAGGAGGACGCCGTGGACCTCCGGACCCACCCGGTGGCATGGCGCCAGGCGGTCTACTCGGACGTGTCCCTCACGACCCAATGGGACGACGGCGAGCACACCGGCACGGGCAAGGGCGGTACGCCCACGTGCTCCAACTCCCAGCCCTCCATGGTGTTCTCCATGCTGGCAGCCCTGGACGTGGAGCCGGACTCCCGCGTCCTGGAGGTGGGCACCGGGACCGGATGGAACGCGGCCCTCCTGTCCGAACGCGTGGGACAGGACAACGTCGTCACGGTGGAGCTGGACGAACAGAACGCGGCAGAGGCCCGCACACGGCTGGGAGCGGCGGGGTACACGCCGTTGGCCGTCGTGGGCGACGGAGCCCAGGGCTGGGAGGCGTCCGCCCCGTACGACCGTGTCCTGATCACGGCGTCCGTCCGGGAGATCCCCCGCGCGATCATCCACCAGACACGGCCCGGCGGGATCATCGTTGCCCCCTACGCCACGGAGTACGGCGGGGAGGGCGTGGTCCGGCTCACAGTCCAAGAGGACGGAACGGCGTCCGGCCCGTTCGTCGGGTCCTCCGCGTTCATGCGGCTGCGCCAGCAACGGGCCAACCGGGTGCACGTGCGGGAATACCTGGGCGGAAAGCCTTGGCCGGCGGACGGGACTAAGTCGTCCACCGTCCTGTCCCCGGAGACTGTCGGGGACTGGCTCCCCATGTTCGCGATCGGCCTCCAGACCCTGGGCGTGTTCCCGTGGGCGGAGGAGTACGACGACGGGTCGTACACGCTGTGGCTCCGGGACACGGCGGTGACCTCCTGGGCCAGTGTCGACTACGTCCCGGGGGCGGACCGGTTCGAGGTGTACCAGTCCGGCCCGCGTCCACTGTGGTGGGAGGTGGAGGCCGCGTACGACTGGTGGACGCACCGCGACCGCCCCGGGTTCGAGCGGTTCGGCCTGACCGTGGATGCCCAGAACGGGGCCCACACTCCCTGGCTCGATTCGCCCGACCATCGTGTGCCCCTGGTGGGGTGACCGCCCATGACCGGCCCCGGTCGTCCGCTTCCCCCGTGGCGGATGGCCGGGGCCTCTGCCTTACGCCACGTCTCCCAGGGCCTCCGCCGGTTGCAGTGCGAGGCGGACCGCGTGGGCGGTGGCTGGGGACATGCGGTGGCCGGGGCCGGGCAGCACTGTGGCCAGGTATTCAGCGGCTTCAACGTCGCCACCCACCTTGCCCAGGCAGGCCCTGAACGTGGCGACGGCGTGGGGTGGAACGTGCACGGCCACGGGCATGGCTGCGTAGTCCGCGACGGCCCGCACAATTCGAAGATAGGCGTAGGTGGAGAACTTCGCGCCGCCCTCCGGCTTGTACCGCTTCAGGGCCTCCAGGGCGGCCACCCGGCCCTCCTGGGCCAGGTCCTCCACGTCCAAGCCGGGCCGCCACCGGCGTTGGGCCGACCGGCGGACGATGCCCTCCACAGAGTCCAGGACCGCTAGAACGGCCGTCTCGTCGCCGTTCTGTGCGGCACGTATGGCAGCACTCATGCGGCAACTGCCAGGGCGGCCAGGTCCCGGCGGGCCGTCCTGGGGGCCACGCCCACCAGGGCGGCGTACGTCGTTCCGTTGACCGGCTGGCCGTCCGCCTTCAGCTTGGCCACGGCCTCCCGGATGTCCTCCAGGGAACGGCCACCTTTGGCCGGGGCCTTGGCCGGGGCCGGGGCCTCCGGCTCCAGCTCCTCCAGGGGGAGGGTGTCCGGCTCACCGACCCCACCCGCGACCAACTCCAGCTTGGCCGGCGGACGTTCGGCGGACTCCAGCTCCTGGTCCTCCTGGCCGTCGGACATGGAATCCGTGGTGACCTCCAGCTCCTCCACGGCGCCCTCCGGGGCGGCCAGACCCACGGCCGCCTTGACCACGTCCACGGCCTGGGCCCTGGCCTCCGGAGTGGCACGGGTGACCATGTGCATCACGTGGGCCACGACGACCGGCGGAACGGCCGACACGGCCCCGACCAGCGCCATGGAGGACCCCAGGTACCCGGCCGCAATCCAGTGCGCGGTGACCTGGGCGGAGAGCGCCAGGGCCAGGGCTCCAGCGGCCCCCAGGATGGCCGTCCCGCGCCCCTTGACCCCCTTGGGCGCAGCGTCCACGAACAGGGTCGCAACGGCCGCGTAGACGGACAGACACACGGGCATAAGCCACGCCACCCACGGGGACCATCCGGCGAGGGTGGCCAGGGAGTATTCCCCGGGGGCGGACATGACCAGGGCGGCTCCCAGGACTGTGAAGGCGGCGGGGCGGGCGTACCAGGGCAGGGGCTGAGCAACGGCAGACACAGGGATCTCCTGGAGCGTCGTGCGGGAGGGGAAGCGGAGGGGGCCGTCAGGCGGCGGAGCGGCGGGCACGCAGTGCGGCGCGGATGTCATCGGCCACGCGGGTCACGGCAGGGTCCGGCGTACGGTCGGTCATCAGCTCCCGAACGGCTGGGGCGGGCACGACACCAGCGCAGACACCGCAGATGCCGGAGTCCTGACCGGCGGGGAGCACGCGACCGCATCCGTCGGAGCACTCGGCGTACTGGGCCCAGGCACGGCGTGGGGCGGGGAGCTTCCGCGTCAGGCGGTCGGCCACCAGCTTGGCGGGGGCGTAGACCTTGGCCGGGAGGCCCTGGACCACGGCGTCCGTGATCTCCGTGACGGAGGCCCCGTTCTGAAGCCACTGGGCGGCCAGGGGGACCAGGGCCTGGGCCTGGCGCTGGGAGAGCCGGAGGCGGGCGTCCACGGCCTCCAGGCGGGCCAGGATGCGAGCGGCCTCCGTGCCGTGGTTCTGGTCTGCCTTGTTGCTGCCCTCCCGCGCGGGAGCGTCCGGGATCTGCACCGGATCGACGGAGGGAAGGGAGGGATTTTTCCCAAGGTCCTTAGAGACAGAGTCCTTTACTCCCGTAGGGAGCGCTCCCGTCTCACCAGTGACCGGGGTGCCGGTTCCTGGCATGGCGGGAAGCGGGGAAACCTCAGACTGGGGCGTGTCGTACACGGCCGTCTCAGTCCAGACCCGGCCCGTCTCAGGGTCCCGGATGGTGTGGCGGACGTAGTACCCGGCATCCACCAGTTCGTCCAGGGCCTTGGCGACACCCCGGCGACCCACGCCCGGGTTTCGGTCGGCCAACGTCTTCACGTCTTCCTTGGCCCCGTCTGGGAGCGACAGGAGGTGAGCGAGGATGCCGCGCGCCGTAAAGGACAGCTTGCGATTGCGGGCGACGGAGTTGGGGATGACAGTGAAGTCCCGGGCATGCCGGGTACGATGAACGCGCACTGGGAGTGTCAGCTCCTGGTGTCGGACCCCGGGACGTTGACGCGTCGCCGGGGTCACTCATGTGGACTGTTAATCGCGTGTCTAGGTGTTCAGCAAGGTGCTGCGGCCGGGGCTCGTCGGACAGTAAGTCCTGGTCGGGGACGGTATGGAGAGCGGCGGTGGGAGCGGTTCGGAGACGGGCCCGGGTGATTGTCAGTGGGGGGCCCTACCGTTTTCTCCATGACGCGATCCGTACATGCGCTCGCCTACGCACGTCCTTCCGCGCTGGAGTCCACGGGCTCCGGCCGGCTGCTCGGCCTGGAGACGGCGGGGGGTCTCACGCCCCGGGGTGCCGAGGCCCATCCCCGTTTCTTCTCCGGCTTCCTGGCCGCTCCGCAGGTCGCCGCCCGCGGTCTGCTCGCGGTCGCCGACGTGGCGGCGGCCCGCTACCACCAGCGGATACGGCCGGGTTCGCTGGACCCGGTGGTGACGGGGAACGGGGACCGGCTGCGGTTCGAGTCCTTCTCCGGCTGCGGCGGGGTGTACGCGCGCCTGGACGTGCTCGACGAGGGGCTCGGAGGCGCGGAGACGGGCCACGGCACCACCAATGTGGACGTCAACAACCCGCTGCGCGAGGCACTGTCACGGATGACCGGGGACGATCCGCTGCATCTGCGGGTCGGCCCCGAGGAGATGGCGGTGACCACCCTCGCGGGGGCGGTCGTGGAGAAGAAGGTCCCGCTGCCGGACCGGTGGTTGCGGGGGTTCGCCGAGGCGCAGGTCGCGTCGGTCCGGTTCGACCTGCGGGCCGAGCTCTCCGGGGCGGAGGCCGTCCGGTTCCTGCGGTCCCTGCCGCGCGGGCAGGCCCGGGGGCGCGGCCCGCTGTGGGTCGTCCCGGCCGGCCGGACGCTGCGTCCCACGACACGGCCGGGTCCGGGTGCGGTGTGCCTGCCGGGCCCCGACCGGCTGGTCGCCCTGGAGCGGGTGCTGCGGCACGCGACGGGGCTGCGGGCGTACGGGCCGGTGCCGGACGGCGCGGCCACGGCGAGCGCCTGGGAGGTGACCCTGCCGGGCATGCGGCTCACGCTGACGCTGTCGCCCGACCCGGCGCGGGGCTTCTCCGGCGAGGGCGGGGTCCTGGAGGCGCTGGCGACGGAGGACGCCGCGCAGGACGCGGAGTTGGTCGCCGTGCTGCTGGCCTGGGAACCGCGGATCGACCTGGCGGACCTCGCGGCGCAGGCCGGGCTCACGGTCGACCGGGTGCGCGCGGCGCTGACCCGGCTGGGCACGGCGGGCCGGGTCGGGTACGACGTGGCGGAGGCGACCTACTTCCACCGGGAGCTGCCGTACGACGCGGACCGCGCGGAGCGGCACAATCCGCGGCTTGTGAGCGCGCGCCGGCTGGTCGCGGAGGGCGCGGTGGAGCTCGAAGGGGAACTGGCGACGGTGGCCTCGGGCGAACGGCGCTACCGGGTCCGGGAGTCGGGCGGTTCCCTGAACTGTACGTGCCGGTGGTGGGCGGACCACCAAGGGCGGCGGGGTCCGTGCAAGCACGCGCTCGCGGTGCGGATGGCCCGGCGGGGCGCGTCGGCCGCCGAGCCGGGGGCGGGGGCGGAGCCGCAGGCGGTGCCGGGGGCGGTGCCGGGGGCGGTGCCGGGGGCGGTGCCGGGGGCAGTGGCGGGGGCGGAGTCGGGTGGGGTGCCGGGGGCAGTGGCGGGGGCGGAGGTAGTGCGGTGACGGGGCGCGAGTCGGAGGAGCGGAAGATGGGGGCGGACGCGGTGACGCGAGGGACGGAGAAGGCTGTGGGGACGACGAAGGCCGAGGGGGACGGGCAGTCCGTGGGGGTCGAGAAGCTGGTCGAGGCGGTGCGCGGCGGTCGCGCCGACGAGGTGCCCTCCCTGCTGGAGGGGCTGGGGGCGGCGGACCGCGGCACGGTCCTCGCGGAGCTGAAGTCGCTGCGCACCGAGGTGCGCGGCTGGGAGGCGAAGCGCCCACGCGAGGCGGCCGACGTCCGGCGCGCGCTCTACGTCGCGGGGGCCGGCTGTCACCCGGGGGCGTCGGCGGCGGCGACCTGGCTCGGCGGCCGTGATCTGGCGCCGTGGCGCTCGGAGGGCAGTGGCCTGGTCCTCCAGGCGGTCGCCGGCCGGTCTCCGGAGTGGCTGGCCGACGTGGCGGGCCGGCTCGCCGCGCGGCCGGCCGTGGCGGAGCACAGCTACGAGCTGATCCGCGGCCTTGTGGAGCGGTCCGGCTGCGCGGTGCCGACGACCGACGGCTACGTCCTGGGCTGGGCCTGGCAGTTCCGCGCCGGCAGCCGCTGGCGGCGGTCGTTCGACGGCCCCGAGCTCCTGGAGCGGCTGCGGGCGGATGCGCAGACGCCGGTCCTGGTACTCCACGCCCTCTCGATGGCGGAGAGCCCGGACGAGTTGACCTGGACGGTCACCGAGGCTCCCCACGCGCACTGGCCCACGGCGGTCGCGGCGCTCGTCGGGGAGGGCGTGCTCGACCGGACCGAGGTCCTGGACGCCGCCCTGTCCCGGCTGTTGCGAGGCGGCCGTCCGCGCGACCTGCGGTTCCCCATGGAGGTGCTGCGGCTGGTCGGGCCGACGGCGGCTGAGTTCCGGGAGCGGGTCCCCGACCTGGTCGGGATGACGGCGGACACCCCGTCGCCGATCGCGGGGTACGCGCAGGAGGTACTGGCCGGGCTGGCGGCGGACGGGGGGCTGCCGACCGCCGCACTGGCCGAGATGACGAGTGCGGTGCTCTTCCGCACCGAGAAGAAGCTGGTGCGGGCCCAGTTGACGCTGGTCGGCAAGGTGCTGGCGCGGGAGCCCGGCGCGGCGGCCGAGCTGCTGCCCGCGGTCGCGGAGGTCTTCGGGAACGAGGACACCGACCTCCAGGGGCGCGCGCTGAAGCTGGTGGGCCGTCACCTGTCCGTCGTGGACGACTCCGTACGGCTGGAGCTGGCCGGTCAGGCCGGGCTGCTGAGCCCGGCGCACCGGCAGGCCGCCGTGGAGCTGTTCGGGGAGTCCCTGGAGGGCGAGAGCGGGGTTCCGTACGAGGAGATCCTGCCGCCCGTGCCGGAGCCCCAGCCGGTCGGGCCCCCGGCGGCGACGGTCGAGGAGCTGGTGGAGGACATGCTGACGCAGGGGGTCTCCGACGACCCGGTGCGGTTCGAGCGGGCCCTCGACGGACTGGTACGGCACGCGCACCGGGACCGGGAGGCGCTGACGCGGGCGGTGCGGGAGGCGTTCACCACCAAGAGCTGGCAGGAGCCGCACCACTTCTCGCACGACTTCCGTCCGCTCCACGCGGTGCTCGCGGGGTTGCTCGGGCTCCTTGAGCCGTCGTGGATCGAGGACCGGCGGGTGCGGGCACCCGAGACCACGGCCTGCTTCCACGAGGCTCTGACGGGGATCCGGGACGCGAGGCTGTGGGAGGCCTCCGCTCTGATCGGCACGGACGCGCTGCCCTTCCTGCTCGCCTCGCCGACCGTGAGCACCGGCGGTGTCGATCCTCTGGTGCTCGTCGAGCGACTGCGCGCCTACCGGGACGCGGGCGTCGAGCCCGCCCCCGCCGATCTGGCCCAGGCCCTGCTGCGGGTCCTGCGGACCGGCCCCGATGCCGGGAGGGCGGAGGTGGAGGCGTCGTCCCTCGGCACCGTGGCCGGGCAGCGGCTCGCCGCATGGCTGCGGGCGGACGAGCCGCTGGCGGCGACCGTACGGTTCCTCGCGCGGGAGGAGGACCGGTCCCTGGAGACGTGGTCCGTCTTCCAGCGGGTGGTGGTCGAACTCGCCGACCGGGCCGTGGTGCGGGAGGAGTTCCCGCCCGCCTTCCGGTGGTTGGGCGGCACGCTGGAGACGGCGCCCCGCCGGTGCTACCACTGGGTCTCCGGCGGGGAGCACTGGGCCCCGGTCCTGCCGGCCGACCGCGAGGTGCTCGCGGCCTGCTTCGTACCGTCGCTCGCACGCGGCAGCGCCGGCTCGCGGGAGACGACCGAACCGCTGACCGGGCTGGCCGAGGCGGAGGGCCGGGTGGGCCGGGCCGTCGCCGTCGCCCTCGCGCTCGCACTGGGCGCCGGGGACGCCGACGACCGGCTGCGGGCCGTGGACGCGCTGCTCGTGCTCGCGTCCCGGGGCGACCTGGACGGCCGGCAGGTCGGCGAGGAGCTGGCGTGGCTGGTCACCGAGGGTTCGGTCAAGCCGAACCGGCTGGCGGACGCGGCCCGGACGGCGGCGGTCACGGGGGCGTACGGGACGGTCTGGGCGGTGCTCGGGGCGGCGCTCCCGGAGCTGCTGGGCGCCGGGAAGCCGGTGCGCGGACTCGGCGAGGTGCTCGCGGTGGCGGCCGACTGCGTGGAGCGGTGCGGGGCGCGGGGTGAGCTTCCCGGGCTGGACGGCGTCGCTTCGGGCAAGGGCTCCTCGCAACTGGTCGTCCAGGCGAAGCGGCTGCGCGACGCACTCGGCTAGGAGGCCGATCAAGGCTGCGGTCAGGGGGCCGATCGAGGTGCCAGTCAAGCGACCGGTCAAGGCGCCGGTCAGGGGGCCGATCAGGCTGTGACCCAAACGGTCCGAATCGACCTCTAAGGCACCAGATCGGCGCTTAACCCGTCAGTCACAGAACGTTCGTGATCACGCAACACCGCTGGGTCACAGTGAAGCCATGACCGATGTGACGTCTTCGAAGAGCACCCGCCGCCCGCACCACTGGCGGCACGACCTGATCGAGCTCGCCGCCCTGTTCACCGCCGTGGTGGTGGCCGACACGATCGCCAAGACCATCGCCAAGGGGCCCGACGGCCACTACCTCCTGGTGTTCTCGGCGATCGCGCTGGCCGCCACCGCCGCCTTCCACACCTGGTGGGCGCGGCGGCACAGTCACAGCCATGCGCCGCCCGCCGGTGATACCGGCGGGCCGGCCGCCCGCACCGCTGCCGCCCCCCGCACCGCCGCGGCGGCGACGACGACGACCGACCAGGCCGACAACCCGAGCGGCCAGGAGGCATCCGCGTCCCGGCCGGCCGCCGAGACCGTGCTCTGGCGCATGCGGACCACCGTCGAGGACACCCCGGGCAGCCTCGCCGCCCTGTGCACGGTCCTCGCCCGGCTGGGCGTGGACATCCTCACCCTCCAGACCCACCCGCTCGCCCGGGGCACGGTCGACGAGTTCCTGCTGCGCGCCCCCGCCGACCTCTCCGCCCACGCCCTCGCCCGCGAGACCGCGGCGGCCGGCGGCCGCGACACCTGGACCGAGCGGGCCGACGCCCACGACCTGGTCGACACGCCCACACGGGTCCTCGGCCTGGCCACCCGTACGGCGCTCGACGCCGCCGAACTGCCGCTCGCGCTGCGCCAGCTCCTCGGCCGCTGCACGCTCCACTCCGTACCCGCGCGCTCCCTCACCGGCCGTCCCATCGGCGAACAGGCCCCGGTCGAAGGGGTCCTGGAGGAGACCGTGATGCGGCTGCGCGACCCGCACGGCGGCACGCTCATCGTCGAGCGGCCCTATCTGCCCTTCACCCCGACCGAGTTCGCCCGCGCCCGCGCGCTCGTCGAGCTCGACGCCCGGCTCGGCCCGCGCCTCCCGCGCAGCCAGGACGTGCTGACCCTGCCGGAGGGGAACGAGATCACCGTCCGCCGCGCGGACCAGCGCGACCTGCGCGCCGCGCGGGCGATGCACGACCGCTGCTCGGCCCGCACCCTCGGCCTGCGCTACCACGGCCCGGTCGGCGACGCCGACCGCTATCTCGACCATCTGCTCAGCCCCCGCTTCGGGCGCACGCTCGCCGTGCAGACGACCTCCGGCCGGCTCGTCGCCCTCGGCCACCTCCTGTGGGACGGCGACGAGACCGAAGTCGCCCTGATGGTCGAGGACGACTGGCAGCGGCGCGGCATCGGCTCCGAGCTCCTCGGCCGGCTGGTGGCGATGGCCGAGGAGGCCGGCTGCGAGAGCGTGTACGCCGTGACCCAGGCGTCCAACACCGGGATGGTGGCCGCCATGCGGGCGCTGCAGCTCCCCCTCGACTACCAGATCGAGGAGGGCACCCTCGTCATCACCGCCCGACTGGCCACGGCACCGCGCCGGAGCCCTCGCTCCCCGTCGCAGTCGCTGCCTCACGAGGAGGTCCGGCGGGCGGAGCGCTGAGTGCCTGCGTCAGGTCCCGCCACAGGTCCTCGACGTCCTCCAGGCCGACCGACATGCGCAGCAGCCGGTCGCTGACGCCCGCCGAGCGCCGGTCTCCCTCGGCCACGATCCGGTGGCTGATGGAGGCCGGGTGCTGGATGAGCGTGTCGACGCTGCCGAGGCTGACCGCCGGGGTGATCAGCCGGACTCCGGCGATCACGTCGTGCGGGTCCCCGTAGACCTCGAAGGCGATCATCGCGCCGCCGATCCGCGGATAGTGGACGCGGGCGATCCGGGGGTCGGTGGCCAGCCGCCGGACGAGCTCCGCCGCCGAGGAGGACGCCGCCCTCACCCGTACCGGGAGGGTGGAGAGGCCCCGCAGCAGCAGATAGCCGGCGAGCGGGTGGAGCACTCCGCCGGTGGCGAAGCGGACCTGGCGGAGGGTACGGGCGAACCCCTCGTCGCAGGCGACGATCCCGCCCATGACGTCGCCGTGCCCGCCCAGGTACTTGGTCGCGCTGTGCAGCACGATCCGCGCGCCCTGCTCGACGGGGCGCTGGAGGACCGGCGTGGCGAAGGTGTTGTCGACCAGGAGCGGCACGGAGCCGCAGGAGTGGGCGATGGCGCGGATGTCGGCCTCGGCGAGGGTCGGGTTCGCCGGGGACTCGACCATGACGAGACCCGTGTCGGGGCGGATCGCGTCGGCGATGCCCGCCGGGTCGGTCCAGGTCACCTCGGTGCCGAGGAGCCCGGCGTCCAGGAGGTGATCGCTGCATCCGTACAGCGGACGGACCGCGACGACATGACGCAGCCCCTGGCTCGCCCGGGCGAGGAGCACGGCGGTGAAGGCCGCCATGCCGCTGGCGAAGGCCACCGCGGACTCGGTGCCCTCCAGGCGGGCGAGGGCATCCTCGAAACGGGCCACGGTGGGGTTGTCGAGCCGGGCGTAGACGGGCGGACCGTCGAGCCGGGCACCCGTGGTGGCGAACTCGTCGATGCGGGCGGCCTCGGCCCGGGCGTCGTACGAGGGGTAGGTGGTCGACAGGTCGAGCGGCGGGGCGTGCACTCCGAGCGTGGCGAGGTCCTCGCGGCCGGCGTGCACGGCTTCGGTGGCGAGCGCCCTCGGGGTGGCCGAGGGGTCGCGGTCCATGGCGTCCATGGCGGCACTGTGAACGTATACCGGAAGGTAGCGGGAACGTGCCGTGCTACGTTCGACCGATGGCCGAATCTGTCGTACTGGACGCGGTCGATCTGCACATTCTTCGCCTCCTGCAGAACGACGCCCGGACCACCTATCGTGAACTCGCCGCCGAGGTCGGCGTGGCACCCTCGACCTGCCTGGACCGAGTGGCCCGCCTACGCCGCACGGGCGTGATCCTCGGTCACCAGCTACGACTGGATCCGGCCAAACTCGGCCGTGGGCTGGAAGCCCTTCTCCTCGTGCAGGTCCGGCCCCACCGGCGGGAACTGATCGGTCCGTTCGTCGACCGGATCCGGGCCCTTCCCGAGTCCCGGGCGCTCTTCCATCTGACGGGCCCCGACGACTACCTGGTCCACGTGGCCGTGGCGGACCCCGCCGACCTGCAACGACTCGTGCTCGACGAGTTCACCTCACGCCGCGAGGTGGCCCGGGTCGAGACCCGGCTGATCTTCCAGCAGTGGGAGTGCGGCCCGCTTCTGCCGCCCTCCGCGGGCCCTTCCTTGTCGGCCGACTGAGATCGAGCGAGGGTGACGAGGGCCTGCGCGAGAGGCCAGGATGGCCCCCATGCCAGAGACTTCCAGCAGCCCGCTGCCCCGCCAGGTCGCCGACGCCCACGTCGACGCACTCATCGCCCTCGACCCGATCACCGGTACGTACCTGGGAGTCAAGGAGAGCGCCGGTCGTCTGCCCGACTTCTCGCCCGCCGGGCAGAAGTCCGTGGCCGACCTCGCCCGGCGCACGCTCGCCGCCCTCGACGCGGCGGAGCGCGTCGCCGGCGCCGAGAGCGAAGCGGAGCAGCGGTGCGCCCGGCTCCTGCGGGAACGTCTCATGGCCGAACTCGCCGTGTACGAGGCCGACGAGGGCCTCTGCACGGTCAGCAACATGCGGTCGCCCGCCCACAGCGTGCGGATCGTCTTCACGATGATGCCGACGGAGACCGCGGAGGACTGGACGGCGGTCGCCACCCGGCTGCGGGCCGTCCCCGCCGCGCTGGAGGGCTACCGCTCCGCGCTCGCGCTCGGCCTGGAGCGCAAGCTCTTCGCCGGGCCGCGCCCCACGGCCACCTTCGTCGGCCAGCTCACCGAGTGGGCGGGCGGGGAGAGCGGCGGGCGGGGCTGGTTCGAGGAGTTCGCCGCGGTCCGTCCCGACGCGCTGCCCGAGGAGCTGCGGACCGAGCTCGCGGTGGCGTCCCGGGGCGCGACCGAGGCGGTGGCGGCGCTGCGGGACTGGATGCGGGACGTGTACGCCCCGACCGTCGCGGACGCGCCGAACACCGTGGGCCGTGAGCGCTACCAGCGCTGGACCCGGTACTTCAACGGCACCGATCTGGACCTCGACCAGGCGTACGCGTACGGCTGGGCCGAGTACCACCGGCTGCTCGACGAGATGCGGAGCGAGGCCGAGCGGATCCTGCCCGGCGCGGGCCCCTGGGAGGCCCTCGCCCACCTCGACGTGCACGGCACGCACGTCGAGGGCGTGGAGGAGGTACGGGTCTGGCTCCAGGGGCTGATGGACGAGGCCATCGAGGCGCTCGACGGCACCCACTTCGAACTCGCCGACCGCGTACGGCGGGTGGAGTCCCGGATCGCCCCGCCCGGCGGCGCCGCCGCGCCGTACTACACCGGACCGTCCGAGGACTTCTCCCGCCCGGGCCGCACCTGGCTGCCGGTGGACGGCACGACCCGCTTCCCCGTCTACGACATGGTGTCGACCTGGTACCACGAGGGCGTGCCGGGCCATCACCTCCAGATCGCGCAGTGGGTGCACGTCGCCGACCGGCTCTCCCGCTACCAGGCGACCATCGGCAAGGTGAGCGCCAACATGGAGGGCTGGGCGCTGTACGCGGAGCGGCTGATGGACGAGCTCGGCTTCCTGCCCGACGCGGAGCGGCGCCTCGGCTACCTCGACGGCCAGATGATGCGCGCGTGCCGGGTGATCGTGGACATCGGCATGCACCTGGGCCTGGAGATCCCGGCGGACTCGCCGTTCCGGCCGGGCGAGCGGTGGACCCCGGAGCTCGCGCAGGAGTTCTTCCAACTGCACAGCAGCCGTCCGCCGGCCTTCGTGGAGAGCGAGATGACCCGCTACCTCTCGATGCCCGGCCAGGCGATCGGCTACAAACTGGGCGAGCGTGCCTGGCTTCTCGGGCGGGCCAACGCGCGGGCCGCGCACGGCGAGGCGTTCGACGCGAAGGCCTGGCACATGGCGGCGCTCTCGCAGGGCCCGCTGGGCCTCGACGACCTGGTCGACGAGCTGTCGCGGCTCTGAGACGCTGGATCAGGCGTCACGCCCGTACCACCGCGTGAGAATCCCCGGCCGTTCGGTTGATCAGCCGGGGATTCCCCTGCTATCTCTGCCGTATGACCACCGACTACGCTCCGGACGCCACCGACTGGCGCATTCTCGAAGCACTCCAGTCCGAGGGCCGGGCCAGCTTCGCCGAACTGGCCCGCGCCGTGTCGATGTCGCCGTCCGCGGTGACCGAGCGGGTGCGGCGTCTGGAGGAGGCCGGGGTGATCGCCGGGTACACGGCGATCGTCGACCAGGACCGGCTCGGTCTGCCCGTCCTCGCCTTCGTACGGCTGCGCTACCCGCACGGCAACTACAAGCCGTTCCACGACCTCCTCGCCACCACGCCGGAGGTCCTGGAGGCCCACCACGTGACGGGTGACGACTGCTTCGTCCTCAAGGTCGCCGCCCGTTCCATGAAGCACCTGGAGGAGATCTCCGGGAAGATCGCCACGCTCGGCTCGGTGACGACGAGCGTCGTCTACTCCTCGCCGCTGCCCCGGCGCTCCATCAGCCGCTGAGCGCGTCCCCGCCGGTGCGCAGCCGCACCGCCGAGCCGTGCCGGGCCTTGACGACCTCCAGTTGGGCCGGGATGCGGCGGCGCAGGTCGCCGACATGGCTGACGATGCCGACGCTGCGGTCGCGCTCGCGCAGCGAGTCGAGGACGTCGAGGACCTCGTCGAGCGTCTGCTCGTCGAGGCTGCCGAAACCCTCGTCGATGAAGAGGGTGTCGAGCCGGACGCCGCCCGCCTCGTCCGTGACGACGTCGGCGAGGCCGAGGGCGAGGGCGAGGGAGGCGAAGAAGGTCTCGCCGCCGGAGAGCGTGGCGGTGTCGCGCTCGTTGCCCGTCCAGGCGTCGACCACGTGCAGCCCGAGTCCGGCCCGCTTGCCGCCGGAGCGCGCGTCGGAGTGGACGAGGGTGTAGCGGCCGGAGGACATGCGCTGGAGGCGGGCGGTCGCGGCGGCGGCGACCTGTTCGAGACGGGCGGCCAGGACGTACGACTCCAGGCGCATGCGGCGCTCGTTCTCCGCGGACGTGCCGGCGGTGAGGGCGGCGAGCCGGGCCACCCGGTCGTACTCCTCTCGGAGCGGCCCGAGCCGGCGGACCTCGGTGCCGGCCTGCCGGGAGAGGCCGGTGAGGCCGGTCGCCCGCTCGCGGGCCGCCGCCAGGTCGGACGCGGACTGCCGGAGCGTGCGTTCGGCCGCCGCGTGGGCGGCCCCGGCGGCCGCCGGATCGGCGGGCGGGAGGGCGGCGGCAGCGGCGGCACCGGGTTCGGCGAGCCGGTCCGCGACGGCGGCCGCCTCGGCCTGCCAGGCGTCCACGCGCTGCTGGAGGCCGCGGCGTTCGGCCTCGCCGACGAGGGCGTCGCGGGCCTCGGCCGGGGTGGCGAAGCCCGCGCGGTAGGCGGCGTCGGCGAGCCGGTCGTCGGCTTCCTTGAGGCGCTGCGCCGCCAGTTCGGCGGAGCGTACGGTCGCGGCGGCCTCGACCAGGACGGTGATCTGCCGCTCCAGGCGCGTGGCGTGCTCGGCCACGCTGCCGTACGCGCCGCGTCCGCGCGCGAGTTCCTCGTCGAGCGTGGCCCGCTCCCCTTCCAGCGCCTCGCGGCGCGAGGTGCGCGCGGCGACCCGCCGCTCGGCCTCCCGCTGCGCGGAGACCCGCTTCTCGTACTCCCGCTCGGCCCGCGCGAGCGCCTCCCGGGCGCCGTGCGTCTGCCCGGCGAGCGCGTGCGCCGCTCCGTGCAGGCGCGTCAACTCCTCGACCTCCCGGGCGAGTTCGTCGACCGTCGGGTCCGCGGCGGTCACGCCGGTCACCGCCGTCGTGGCCGTCGTGGCCGACGTACCGGAGTCGTCCGCCGCCGGGAGGACCTCCGCGCGGGCCGCGGACCAGGCCTCCCGGGTGACGGCCAGCTCGCGTTCGACGGCGGTACGGGCCTCGTCGGCGCGGGTGTAGGCCGCGTAGGCGGCGTCCTCCGTGGCGCGGTCGACGTGGCCGGCGGTGGTGCGGGCCGGCGCCGGGTGGGCCGTGGAGCCGCAGACCTGGCAGGCGTCCCCGTCGGTGAGGGTGGCGGCGAGTTCGGCGGCGATGCCCCGCAGCCGACGGGACTTGACGTCGAGCCAGGTCTCGTGCGCGGTGTTCCGGTGCTCGCGGGCATCCGTGAGCCGCGCCTCGGCGGCCGCGGTGTCCCGCGCCAGGGCGTCGCGGCGGCGGGCCGCGGCGAGGCGCCGGCGGGCGGGCTCCAAACGCCCGGCGAGGTGCTCGGCGCGGGCGGCGGCGTCCGTGGCGGCCTCGACGCGCTCGGCGAGGGCGGCCCTGCGGGGTTCCCAGTCGGCGAGCCAGCCGGCCGCGTCCTGGAGCGCGTCCTCGTCGGCCCGGGCCTCGCGTGCCAGGGCGGCGCGCTCCTCGGCGAGCGCGGCGGCGCGACGCTCGGCGCGGCGGGCCGCGTCGAGTCCGCCGAGCTCTCCGCGCAGCCGGTGTTCGAGGGCGGAGAGGTGCTCGGCCCCCTCGTCGGCGAGGTCGGGGGGCAGGAGGGCGCGGGAGCGTACGCGGGCCTCGTGCGCGGTGGCGTGCTCGCGCTCGGCGTCCTTGCGCAGTCCGAGCGCGGGAGCGACGCGCTCGGCCTTGAGGGAGCGGTCGAGGGCGGCCTGGTGGCGGTCGCGCTCGGGGGCGCGGGCGGTGAGCTGCTCGCGGCGCCGCAGCGCCTCGGCGTGCCGGGCCTGACGGTCGGCGAGCTCCTTCTCGGCGTCGAGTGCCTCGCGGGCGGTGGCCTGTCCGTGTTCGGCGGCGGCGAACCGTACGCCGGCGATGTCGAGGGCCTCTCGGGCCTCGGTGCGGGCGACGGCGGCCCAGGTCAGGACGGCCTCGGCGAGGCCGGGGTCGCCGGGACGCCCCTCGACGGGACTGCGGGCGGCGTCCAGGCCGCCGGCGGCCTGCGTCATGCGGTGGGCGAGGGTGAGGAGCCGCTCGTCCCCGTCCCGTACCTGCTGCTCGGCGGCACGCCGGAGGTCGGCGAGGCGCTCCTCGACGGCGGCGAAGCGGCGGGTGTCGAAGAGGCGGCCGAGGAGCTTGCCCCGGGCCTCGGCGTCGGCGCGCAGGAACTTCGCGAAGTCGCCCTGCGGGAGGAGGACGACCTGGCAGAACTGCTCACGGCTCATGCCGACGAGCTGGGTGATCTCCTCGCCGATCTCCTGGTGGGAGCGGCTGAGCCCGGCCCACTCGCCGGTGGCGGGGTCGTACTGACGGAGCCAGGTCTGGGCCTTCTCGGTGGTGAAGCCGCCGCCGCGCTTCTTGGGCCGCTGCTGGGCGGGGCGGCGGGTGATCTCCAGGCGCCGCTCCCCCACGGTCAGTTCGAGGAGGACCTCGGTGTACGTGCCGACGGCGGCGTGGTCGCTGCGCAGGGAGGCGCCGGGGCTCTGGCGGACGCCGGGCACGCTGCCGTACAGGGCGAAGCAGACGGCGTCGAGGACGGAGGTCTTCCCCGCGCCGGTCGGGCCGTGGAGGAGGAAGAGGCCGGCGGAGGAGAGGGTGTCGAAGTCGACCGTCTGCGTGGTACCGAACGGCCCGAACGCGGTGATCTCCAGGCGGTGCAGCCTCACCGGCCCACCTCGCGCTCGGCCGTGTCGACCCGTACGTCGTCGAAGGCGCCGTACAGCACCGTCCGCTCCGGGCCGTCGAGCCCGGCGCCGCCGCGTACGTGGGCCACGAAGTCCTCCGCGATCTGCTGGTCGCTGCGGTCCCGGAGCCGCTGGGCGTAGGAGGCGTCGGGGCCGCCCTCGGCGCGCTCCGGGTCGAAGACGAGGTTCAGGGTGTGCGGGAAGCGCTCGACGAGCCGTGCCATGGGATCGGCGGGGCGTACGGGGTCGGTGAGGGTGGCCTCGACCCAGGACTGCTCGTGGGGCGCGAGCGCGGGATCGTCGAGGAGGTCGTCGAGCCGTCCCCGGATCCGGGCGAGGGGGCGCGGGACGGGGCAGTCGACGCGCTCGGCGGCGAGGACGGCACCGCCCGCGCCCAGGTCGACGAGCCACATCGTCTTGCGGTGGTCGGCCTCGGAGAAGGAGTACGCGAGCGGGGAGCCGGAGTAGCGCACCCGCGGGGTGAGGGTCTGGCTGCCGTGGAGGTGGCCGAGGGCGACGTAGTCGACGCCGTCGAAGACGCCGGCGGGGACGGCGGCGACGCCGCCGACGGTGATGTCCCGCTCGCTGTCGCTGGCGGCGCCGCCCGCCACGAAGGCATGGGCGAGGACGACGGAGCGGGTGCCGGCGGGGCGGCCCGCGAGGTCGGCGCGGACCCGGTCCATGGCGGCGGCGAGGACGGCCTCGTGCCCGCCCTTCGGGGCGCCGAGCTGTTCGCGCACGAGGGCCGGTTCGAGGTACGGCAGGCCGTAGAGGGCGACGTCGCCGTGGGCGTCGGTGAGGACGACGGGGGTTCCGATGCCGGCCGGGTCGGTACGGAGGTGGATGCCCGCCCGCTCGATCAGCCCCGCGCCGACGCCGAGGCGGCGGGCCGAGTCGTGGTTGCCGGAGATCATGACGGTCGGCACGCCGGCCTCGGCGAGGCGGTGGAGGGCCGTGTCGAAGAGCTCGACGGCGGGCAGCGGCGGCACGGCCCGGTCGTAGACGTCACCGGATACGAGGACGGCGTCGACCCCGTGCGCGTGGACGGTCGCCACGAGGTGGTCGAGGAACGCGGCCTGGGCTTCGAGGAGCCCGACGCGGTGGAAGGACCGGCCGAGGTGCCAGTCCGAGGTGTGCAGGAGCCTCACGATGCCGTCCCACCCCGCATGTGTCCCGCTCCTCGCCGCCCGTTCCCGTCATGTGCGCCCACCACGCTATCCCGGCCGGAGGTGTGGGTGGGCCCGTACGGGATTCCGGCCGCGAGCGCCGGCGGTCGCGGCCCCGCTCAGGCGTCCCCGTACGCCTCTCCGCCGAGTGCGAGCAGCGCCGTGCCCGCCGTGGTGTCGGCGAGCCAGGCCCGGAAGGCGGGGACGTCGGCGTCCGGGAGACCGATCTCGATCGTGACGGCCTCCGCGTACCGCACGTCCCGGACGGCGCGGCCGGTGGCCCGCAGGTCGTTCTCCAGCTTCCCGGCCCGCTGGTGGTCGACGGTGACGGTGGCGAGCCGGAAGCGCTGCCGGGTCACCGTGCCGAGTTCGTCGAGCGCCTCGCCGACCACCCCGCCGTACGCGCGGATGAGCCCGCCCGCGCCGAGTTTCACGCCGCCGTAGTAGCGGGTGACGACGGCGGCGACGTAACGCATCTCACGGCGCAGGAGCATCTGGAGCATCGGGACGCCCGCCGTGCCGCCGGGCTCGCCGTCGTCGCTCGCCTTCTGCACGGACGCGTCGGCGCCCAGGACGTACGCGAAGCAGTTGTGCGAGGCGCTGGGGTGCTCCTTGCGGATGCGCGCGACGAAGTCCTGCGCCTCTCCCTCGTCGGCGACGGGGGCGAGCGCGCAGAGGAAGCGCGAGCGGTTGATCTCGGTCTCGTGCACACCCTCGCGGGCGAGGGTGCGGTACTGCTCCTGCATCCCGCCAGCCTACGTTCCGTCCGCCTCGTACTCCCCGGCGGCCGGTTCGGGGGCGTCCGCCAGGCCCGCGTAGGGCAGCGCGCGCAGCGCGAGGGCCCAGCCGAGGCGGGCCTCGCCGGACTCGCTGGAGCGACCGGTGAGCTCGGCGATGCGGCCGATGCGGTTGAGGACGGTGTTGCGGTGGCAGTAGAGCAGTTCGGCGGCCCGGGCGGCCGAACAGCCGTGGTCCAGCCAGACCCGGAGGGTGGTCAGGAGCGCGGCCCGCTCGCCGCCGGTGGCGAGGACGGGCCCGAGGTGGACGGTGACGATCCGCTCGGAGATGTCGGCGCGCCCGCTGAGGAGCACCTGCGCGAGCCTGTCGTCGAAGGCGGCGACCTCCCCGCTGCCCGCCGGGAGGGTACGGAGGGTCTGCTCGGCGAGTCGGAGGGCGCGGCCCGCGTGGGAGAGCCGCTCGAACTCCGGGGAGATCCCGGCGGTCGCGCCGGTCAGCTCCCGCAGGACGTCCAGGAGGGCCCGCGCCGCCGGGTCGGCGGAGCCCCGGGGGCCGGCGACCGGCCTGCCGGGCGGCGTGTCGCGGCGCGGCAGCCGGACGATCCCGGCGTACCGGCCGGAGCGGGGCCGCCAGAACGACCACATCCCCTGTGCCTCCAGGACGGGCGCGAGGTGCGGCGGGGCGGCCGGGTCCTGGGCGGCGACCACGACGACGTACCGGTCGCACGCGGGGATGCCGAGCGCGGCGGCCGCGGCCGAGGCGACGGCGGGATCGTCGGCGCGGCCGTCGAGCAGCGCCTCGAAGAGGGCGACGCGCCGGGTGTCCTGGCGGCTCTGGAGCTCCAGTTGGGCGAGCCGGTACTCGTCGGCCATCGCGACGGAGTAGCGGTCGATCGTCTCCCAGACGCCGCCCGCCATGTCGAGCTCGACGTCCCGGCTGTCGGCCTCCCGGCCGGCCCGGTTCCTGAGGTGCTCGGCCATGACCTGCCAGAGGACCCGGCCGCCGCGCCGGTACGCCTGGAGGACGGTGTCGAGGGGGACGCCCTGCTCGGCGCGGCGGCGACCGGTCTGGCGGGCCGCCCGCTCGAAGTCGCCGCCGGTCGGGGCGAGGCCGCCGAAGTCCTCCAGGGCGCGCAGGAGGTTGTCGCGGCAGATCTCCCAGAGGTCGTCACGGGTGACGGGGGCGTCGGAGGCGTACGTACCGGAGTGGGCACGGATGTCGTCGACGGCCCGGTCGGTGAGCCGGTCCACGTCGGCGAGCATCGTCGTGGAGAGGGCGCGCCGGAGCGCCCCGGACCCGGCGTCGGACCCCAGGGGCGTATGGGCTCCGCCGGAGCGCGCGGAACCGGCGCGCGAGGCGCCGGGCCGGACGGGGGCGGGGGCGGGCCGGACGGGGACGGGCCGGACGGGGGCGGGCCGGGCGACGGCGGGGCGGACGGGGGCGCCGGCGGCGGGTCGGGGCTCGCCGGGGCGTGGGGCCTCGGCAGAGTCGTGACAGTCCGGGTCGAGGGCCTCCGGGCGCGGGTCCGGGCGCCGGTCCGGGCGGAGGGCGTCCGCGCGCGCGGCCGTCGCGCGGGGTTCGCCGCCGGGGCGGGGGGCGGCCGGGCTGTGCGTCATGGCTCGCACCGTAGCCCCGGGATTTGGCGAATGCCACGGGTCGCGCACGGCAGTGGTGCCGGTGCCCACCTCGGTACGGCACATGGTGGGCACCTGCACATGGCATCCGGGCGGTGCGGCGGCGGATTCTGTGCCGTGTCAGCCGATCGTCGACAGCGCTGTTAACCCGGCGTCTCTGGAGCCCTTCATGTCACTGAGCGTCGCCGGTGTCCTCGGCGAGTCCGCCCGCCACTTCCCCGACCGGATCGCGGTCGTCGAGGGCGCGGCCCGGCTCACCTACAGCGAGCTGTGGACGGAGTCGCTGCGCTGCGCCGCCGGGCTGCGGGAGGCGGGCCTGAAGCCGGGCGACCGGCTGGCCGTGCTGCTGCCGAACACGACCGAGTTCCTGCGCGTGTACTACGGCGCGCTCGCGGCCGGCGTGACCGTCGTGCCGGTGCACGCGCTGCTCGTCGCCGACGAGGTGCGGTACGTCCTGGAGCACAGCGGCGCGGTGGGCGTCGTGAGCGGCGGGCCGCTGTGGGCGGTGGCCGACGAGGCCGCGCGGGCGGCCGGAGTGCGCGCGTTCCAGGGTGCGCCCTCGGCGGCCGAGCCGCTGGAGGCGAGCGAGCCGGCCGATCCCGGGGACGTCGCCGTGATCCTCTACACGAGCGGGACGACGGGCCGCCCCAAGGGAGCGCTGCTGACGCACCTCAACATCGTCATGAACGCCTCGGTGGCCGCGCAGGACCTCCTCGGGCTCGGCGAGGGCGAGGTGGTCCTCGGCTGTCTGCCGCTCTTCCACAGCTACGGCCAGACCTGCGCGATGAACGGGACGCTGCGCGGGGGCGCGACGCTCGTGCTCATGCCCCGGTTCAGCGGCCCGGCGGCCCTGGAGGTGCTCGCCGACGAGGGCGTGACGGTCTTCATGGGGGTGCCGACGATGTACCACGCGCTCGTGGAGGCCGCCGCCGTCTCCGACCGGCGTCCGTCGGCCCTGCGCGCCGCCGTCTCGGGCGGTGCCGCCCTCCCGGTCGCCGTCCTGGAGCGCTTCGAGGAGACCTTCCGTACGCAGGTCCTGGAGGGGTACGGCCTGACGGAGACCTCGCCGATCGCCACCTTCAACCAGCCCCACCTCGGCCGCAGGCCGGGGACGGTCGGACACCCGGTGTGGGGCGTGGAGGTCGGGATCGCGGACGCGGCCGTGGAGGGGGAGATCCTGCTGCTCCCGGACGGCGACGTCGGCGAGGTCGTGGTACGCGGGCACAACATCTTCGCGGGCTACCTCGACGACGCGGAGGCGACGGCGGCGGCGATCGTGGACGGCTGGTTCCGCACGGGAGACCTGGGCGTCCTGGACGAGGACCGCTTCCTGCGGATCGTGGACCGGAAGAAGGACCTGGTCATCCGGGGCGGCTTCAACATCTACCCGCGCGAGGTCGAGGAGGTGCTCGTCCGTCACCCCTCGATCTCGGAGGTCGCGGTGATCGGCGTCCCCGACGACGCGAAGGGGGAGGAGGTATGCGCGGTGGTGGTACGCCGGGACGGCGCCGCCCCGCTCTCCGAGGAGGAGCTCGTGGAGTGGTCGCGGGAGCGCCTCGGCCGCCACAAGTACCCCCGGATCGTGCGTTTCGTGGAGGCGCTGCCGCTCGGCCCGACCGGGAAGGTGCTCAAGCGCGCGCTGGTGGTGCAGCCTGGGCCGGACTACCCCGTCCCGGTCGGCCTCGCGCGTCCGGACGGCACGCTGACCCATCATCCGGACGGTGTGATCACCGTCGACCCGAGGAGGGGCTGAATCGATGGCGGAGAACGCTTCGGACGTTTCGGAGCGGGTTCAGGGTGGTCCTGATGCCCGTACGCGGGGCGGGGCGCTGCGCGGCACCCTGAAGGACGGCGTGGCCGCCTTCCTCGGCGTCCCCTACGCGCAGGCTCCCGTCGGGGCGCTGCGCTTCCGCGCGCCGGAACCGGCCGCGCCCTGGGAGGGGGTCCGGGAGGCGACGGCCTTCGGGCCGACGGCGCCGAAGCGCCCGTACTCCCCGCCGCTCGACGCGCTGCTCCCCGACCCCGACGTGGCGGGCGACGACTGCCTCAACCTCAACGTGTGGGCGCCGTGGGACTCTTCGGGACCGGCCGCGCCGGTCGACGCGGAGGCACCCGGGACGGGGCGACCGGCGGACCGCACGCCCCGGGCCGGGCGGCGGCCGGTCATGGTCTGGATCCACGGCGGGTCGCTGATCCACGGCTCCTCGGCGGTCCCCGTCTACGACGGCACCGCCTTCGCCCGGGACGGCGTGGTCCTCGTCTCGGTCAACTACCGGCTCGGCGTCGAAGGGTTCGGGGTCTTCCCCGACGCGCCCGCCAATCTCGGGCTGCGCGACCAGATCGCCGCGCTGACCTGGGTACGGGAGAACATCGCGGCCTTCGGCGGGGACCCGGAGCGGGTCACCGTGTTCGGCGAGTCGGCCGGCGCGATCTCGATCGCCGCGCTGCTGGCCTCGCCGCTCGCGAAGGGCCTGTTCCGGCGGGCCGTGGTGCAGAGCGGCGCGCCGATCGCCCAGCCGCTCGCCACCGCGCGCCGGACCACGGAGGCGGTGGCCGCGCGGCTCAAGGTGCCGGCGACGGCGGAGGCGTTCGCGCGCGTGGACCCGGAGCTGCTGCTCGCGGCGCAGACCGAGGTGACGGGCAAGGGCTCGCCGCTCACCGGCGGGCACTCCTTCCAGATCGCCGTGGACGGCGAGGTCCTGACGCGCGATCCGGCGGAGGCGCTCGCGGAGGGCGCGTCGGCGGAGGTGGACCTGCTCATGGGCACGACCACCGAGGAGTACCGGCTCTGGTTCGTGCCGAGCGGAGTCACCGACCGGGTGGGGCCCTGGGTGCAGCGGCTCCTGCTCCGGAAGGCGAAGGTGCCCGCCCGTACGGCGAAGGTGTACCGAGCGGGCCGGCCGCGGGAGAAGCCGGGCGAGGTCCTGGGCGCGCTCGCCACGGACAAGCTGCTGCGGATCCCGCTGAACACGCTCGCGGACGCCCGGCTGCGCTCCGGGGCGCCCGCCGGAACGTATCTGTACGAGTTCGGCTGGCGCTCTCCCGTCCTGGACCTCGGGGCCTGCCACGCGCTCGAACTCGGCTTCGTCTTCGACACGCTCGACCTGCCGGAGACCCGCGCGCTGACCGGGCCGGAGGCTCCGCAGGAGCTGGCGACGGCGATGCACGCCGCCTGGGTGGCCTTCGCCGCGACGGGCGAGCCGGGCTGGCGTCCGTGGGACCCGGCGCGTCCGGTGATGACCTTCGGTCCGGGCCTTCCGTCCCTGGTCGAGGCGCCGCGCGAGGCCGAACGGCGCGCCTGGGGGTCCGTGGACACGCGCTGAGGCACCGGCCGGGAATCAGGGCACGGCGCCGCTCGTTGACCTCGGAGACGGGCCGCACCGACGAGAGGCAGCAGCAGCGATGAGCGTCGACTCCACGACCACCGAGCCGACCGACGAGCCGACCGGGGAGCCGGCCGCGTACTCCGCGTCGGAGACGGTGCGGCGGATCCTGACGGCCACGGGCGACACCTGGGCGGTGGTGGGGCTCTCCGGTAACCAGGCGCGGGCCGCGTACGGCGTGGCGGGCGTGCTCCAGCGCTTCGGCAAGCGGATCGTCCCGGTCCACCCGAAGGCCGAGACGGTCCACGGCGAGAAGGGCTACGCCTCCCTCGACGCCATCCCGTTCCCGGTCGACGTCGTGGACGTGTTCGTGAACAGCGAGCTGGCGGGCGCGGTCGCCGACGAGGCGGTCGCGATCGGCGCCAAGGCGGTCTGGTTCCAGCTGGACGTGATCGACGAGGCCGCCTTCGCCCGCACCCGTGAGGCGGGTCTGGACATGGTCATGGACCGCTGCCCCGCCATCGAGATCCCCCGCCTCGGCTGACGAGGGCGGGTCCATGGGACCCGTCTCAGGCGACGACCGGGACGCCGAGGCCCTCCAGGACGACCGCGCCGGGGAGTTGGGCGAAGGCCTTCCCCGGCACGATGAGCTTTCCGCGCCTGCGGCCGCTGCCGACGAGGACCCACTCGGTGTCCACGACGGCGGCGTCGACGAGGAGGGCCCAGTCGGCCGGGAGGCCGATCGGGGTGATGCCGCCGTACTCCATGCCGGTCTCGCCGGTCGCGGTGTCCATCGGCGCGAACGAGGCCTTGCGGGCGCCGAGGTGCTTGCGTACGGCGCCGTTGACGTCGACCCGGGTCGCGGACTTCACCACGCAGGCGGCCAGGGTCGTCGTCTCGCCCCGCTTGCCCGCGACCACCACACAGTTGGCGGATTCGTCGAGCAGAGCGGGCCCGTAGTGCTCCAGGAAGACGGCGGTGTCGGCGACGGCCGGATCGGTGTCCACGTACACGAGGCGGTCGGCCGGTACGGGGCCGTGCCAGGCGCGGAGGGCGGCGGCGACGGGCCCGGTCAGCTCGTCGAGGCAGTCGGGGGCGGGACGGGCGTCGTCGAAGTCTCCGATGGGTGCGCGCATGCCGTCACGCTAACCATCGGAGCCCGGATCGTGGATGCCCGTCTCAGCGTGCGGGCGGGATGGAGACGGCCATCGTCATCTCGACCGGCTCGTCGCCGTCGTTGCGGTAGGTGTGCGACACGTTGGCCTCGAAGACCGCGGACGTACCGGCCGGCAGCGGGTGCTCCCCCTCGTCGACGACGAGGGTGAGGACTCCGGCGGTGACGTGCAGGAGCTCGGTGGTGCCGTCCGGGTGCGGGTCGGAGGCGCTTTCCTCGCCCGGCATGAGGGTCCAGGCCCAGAGTTCCAGCGGTCCGCGTGCCTCGGTGCCCACCAGGAGGGTGTTGTGGCTGCCCGCGGCGGTGGACCACATCCGGACGGCCTGGCCGGGCGGGACCAGTCGGACCTGGGCGCCCTGCTCGTAGTCGAGGAGGGTCGTGATGGAGACGCCGAGGGCGTCCGCCAGCTTCACGGTGGTGCCGACGCTGGGGTTCGTCCTCGCCTGTTCGATCTGGATGATCATGCCCCGGCTGACCCCGGCCCGGGCGGCGAGCGCGTCCAGGGTGAAACCCCGCTCCTTGCGCCAGCGCTTCAGGTTCCGGGCGAGCGACTGCGTGAGCTGATCGAGGTCCGACACATTCCGTCCAATATTTTGGATGACAGAGTTCACTGCACTGAACTACGGTGAGCTGTACCCGACTGTTCACTGCACTGTACTGCGTGCCGCCGCGCGCGACTGCGAGGATCGATGACCGCCCTGTTCGCCCTGGCCACCGCCCTGCTGTGGGGCCTCGCAGACTTCGGCGGCGGACTGCTCACCCGCCGGATACCCGCCCTCACGGTCGTCGTGGTCTCCCAGACCCTCGCGGTCCTCGTCCTCGGCGCCCTCGTCCTCGCGACCGGAGCGTGGACCGAGGCGGGCCCCCAGCTCTGGTACGCGGTCGGGGCCGGCGTCGTCGGCCCGGCGGCCATGCTCGCCTTCTACAAGGCGCTCGCCCTCGGCCCCATGGGCGTGGTCTCGCCGCTCGGTTCGCTCGGCGTCGTCGTCCCCGTCTCGGTCGGTCTGTTCCTCGGCGACCGGCCGGGACTCGTCCAGCTCGCCGGCGTCGTCGTGGCGATCGCCGGCGTGATGCTCGCGGGCGGTCCCGAGCTGCGCGGCGCCCCGGTGCAACGCCAGGCGGTCCTGCTCACCCTGTTCGCGGCCTTCGGCTTCGGCTCGGTGATGGCCCTCATCGCGGAGTCCTCCACCACCGTCACCGGCCTGTTCCTCGCTCTCCTCGTCCAGCGCGTCACCAACGTCCTGGTGGGCGGCGGCGCCCTGTACGTCTCCGTGCGCCGGGGCGGCCGAGCCCTCCCCGAGGGCGGCCCCGCCGTCATCCGCGCGGCCCTCCCGGCCCTGGCCTTCGTCGGCCTCGCCGACGTCGCGGCCAACGGGACGTACGCGATCGCCGCCCAGCAGGGGCCGGTCGTGGTCGCCGCGGTCCTCGCCAGCCTCTACCCGGTCGTCACGGCCCTGGCGGCGTTCGCGTTCCTCAAGGAACGCCTCCGCCCGGTCCAGGCGGCCGGTGCGGCCCTCGCCCTCGGCGGCACGGTCCTCCTGGCCGCGGCCTGACCGACCGCGAGGAAGCTCTAGGAGGACGTGCCCGCCTGTTCGACCGTCCTCTGTTCGACCTCGGCCTGTTCGAGCTCGGCCTGTTCGACCTCCCAGGCCGCGAGCGCGGCGAGCTGTTCCGGCGTCACGTCGCTTGGGATCGGCTTGGGGGCCGGGGTGCGCAGCGGGGGCTGCCAGCCGTGCTCCGGGTCCCAGCTGCGGACGACCCTGGCCGGGGCGCCGGCCACGACCGAGTGGTCCGGCACCTCGCCGCGGACGACCGCGCCGGCGGCGACGACCACGTTCCGGCCGATGCGCGCGCCGGGCAGGATCACCGCGCCGGTGCCGAGCCAGCAGCCGGGGCCGATGGAGACGGGCTCCGAGCGGGGCCACTGGCGACCGATGGGCTCGTCCGGGTCGTCGTAGCTGTGGTTGGTCGAGGTGATGTAGACGTACGGGCCGCAGTAGGTGTCCGAGCCGATGGTCACCGTCGTGTCCGCGATGACGTGGCTGCCACGGCCGAGGACCACGCCGTCCCCGAGGGTCAGGACCGTCTCCGCGCCGAGGTCGAGACCCGGCAGCATCCCCGCCGTCAGCGTGACCTGTTCGGCGATGATGCAGCACTCGCCGATCTCGATCCACCGCTCGCCGAAGACCGTGCCCTGCGGGAAGGCGAGGCGGGTCCCCGCGCCGAGGCGGCGGAAGCGCAGCTTTCCCGGGTGTTCGGCGGTGACGGAGCCGGCTTGCTGCGCCCAGCGCCAGGCGCCCTGTACGGCGCCGGCGACGGCCCTGCGCCGCCAGGCTGCGAGGGAGGAGAACGTGTTTCTGTTCCTGGGCACCCGGCCACGGTAGTCGGCGCCGTCGTACCTGATCAGTGCGGTGCGCTGTGATGTCCGTCATGGGCACGGCATAGGGTGCGGCCGGGGGCCACCCCCGGGCGTGACACGAGCGGCTGACGATCAGGAGCGAACCATGGCAGAGGCGTTGATCAAGGGTGTGGGCGGTAAGGAGCCGCAGATCGACCCGACCGCGTTCACGGCCCCGACGTCCGTGGTGCTGGGCGAGGTGACCCTCGGTGCCCGCGCCAGCGTCTGGTACCACACCGTGCTGCGGGCGGACGGCGGTCCCATCGCGATCGGCGAGGACTCCAACATCCAGGACAACGCCACGGTCCACGTCGACCCCGGCTTCCCCGTCGCGATCGGCGCCCGGGTGACCGTCGGCCACAACGCGGTCCTGCACGGCTGTGTGATCGAGGACGACGTGCTCGTCGGCATGGGCGCGACGGTCCTCAACGGGGCGCGGATCGGCGCGGGGTCGCTGGTCGCCGCCCAGGCGCTCGTCCCGCAGGGCATGGAGATCCCGCCGGGTTCGCTGGTCGCGGGCGTCCCGGCGAGGGTCCGCCGCCCGCTCACGGAGGAGGAGAAGGCGGGCATCAAGCTGAACGCCGAGGTGTACCTGCTGCTCGCCAAGGGCCACGCGGAGGCCTTCGAGGACTGAGCCGGATCACGAAGACCGGGCCACGAAGAAGGGCGGCCCCCTTCGCGGGTGCCGCCCTTTCGCGTCTGTCTCAGTCCCCGGCTTTCGCGTCCGTCGTCAGTCCCCGACGGCGACCGGCTCGGGCTCCACGACGTCCTGCCGCTCCGCCGCCGCCTTCTTGGCGCGGTTCTTGATGATCAGCATCGAGGCGACGCCGATCAGCACGGCGAGGACGAGGCCCAGCCAGGAGAAGCGCTTGAGCCAGGCCTCGGCGACGATGCCGACCGAGTAGATGACGGCCGTGGTGCCGCCGGCCCACAGGATGCCGCCGAAGACGTTGGCGATGAGGAACTTCCAGTACGGCATGTGCAGGACGCCCGCGAGGGGTCCGGCGAAGATGCGCAGCAGGGCGATGAAGCGGCCGAAGAAGACCGCCCACATGCCCCACTTCTGGAAGGAGCGCTCGGCGAGCGCGACGTTGGCCTCGCTGAAGTGTTTCGGGAACTTGTTCCCCAGCCAGGCGAGCAGGGGCCTGCCGCCCCTGCGGCCGATGGCGTAACCGATCGAGTCGCCGATGATCGCGCCGGCGATGGCGCAGCCGCCGAGCACCCACGGGTTGATGTCGCCGTGCTGCGAGGCGAGCAGCGCCGAGCTCACGAGAACGATCTCGCCGGGCAGCGGGATGCCCAGGCTCTCAAGACCGATCACCACGCCCACCAGCGCGTAGATCGCGACCGCCGGGATCGTCTCCAACCATTCCTGCACGTGCAACGCGGTTCCTCCCGTATCGGCCGCCGGCGTGCACCGCGTCGGGCACGCCGGGGCAGCCTACCCGGTCAGGAGGGGCGGACCTCGACGCCGAGGGTGAGGCCGGGGTCGGCCGAGGAGGCACCGACGCGGACGGTCCGGCGGCCCGTGCCGAGCAGCCAGTCGTGCCGTGCGGTGTCCCAGGAGGACAGGGTGCGGGCCGTGACGTGGACGGTCACCCGCCGCCGTTCGCCGGCCGTGAGTTCCAGGCGGCGGTAGCCGGCGAGGACGGAGTGCGGCTGGTCGACGCCGAGGGCGGTGAGGTCCGGGGAGGGGCCGACGTAGACCTGGGCGACCTCGACACCGTCCCGCCTGCCGGTGTTGCGGACGGTGAAGGTGACGTCGAGCCCTCCCGCACCGGCCTCCGCACCGGGGCCGACGGTCAGGTCCTCGTACCGGAAGGTCGTGTACGAGAGCCCGTGCCCGAAGGGGAAGAGCGGGGTGACGCCCTGCGCCTCGTACCAGCGGTGGCCGACGTGGACCCCCTCGCCGTACTCCTCCACCCCGTCCACGCCCGGGTAGCGGCGCGGGTTCCCGGCGGTGGGGTGACGGTCCTCGGCGGCCGGGAAGGTCTGGGTGAGGCGCCCGCCGGGGTCGGCGTCGCCGAAGAGGACGGCCGTGGTGGCGGCAGCGCCCTCCTGCCCGGGGTAGTACATCTGGAGGACGGCGGCGGTCCGTTCCAGCCACGGCATGGTGACGGCCGACGAGGTGTTGAGGACGACGGTGGTGCGGGCGTTGGCCGCCGTCACCGCCTCGATGAGGGCCTCCTGGTGGCCGGGGAGGGCGAGGCTGACGCGGTCCTGGCCCTCGGTGGCGTCCTCGTAGGCGAAGAGCACGACGCTGTGCGCGGCGCGCGCGACCCGTACGGCCTCGGCCAGGTCGGCGGCCCGGGTCGCCCCGGTCACCGCGCGGAGCCGGAAGAGCTGCCCGGCGGGTCCGCCGCGGGCGGTGACGGTCAGCTCGTGCGGTCCCGCGGCGAGCCGCAGGGTGGTGCGCCGGACGTGGAGCCCGTCGGGCGCCCGGCCGAGGAGGCCGCCGGCGAAGTACTCGGCGACGCCCTGCTTGACGGGGAAGAGCGCGGTGCCGTCGAGGGTGACGGTGGGCCTGGGGCCGCTGTAGTGGACGAGGAAGGTCCACTCGTCGGGGTCGGTGGCGGTGAGCGTGACCGTACGGGTCCAGGTGGCGCCGGCGGCGACGTTGACGCCTTCCAGGTCGACGGCGGGTGACAGCGGCGGCAGTGGCCGTCCGAAGAGGTCCTCGCCGAGGGCGTACGCGACGGAACCGTCCTCCCCTGCCCTGGCGTGGATCGTGTCCAGGGGTTTCGCCGCGGCGTCGGGCACGACGTGGGCGCTGCCGCCGCCGCTGACGAACGGCACGGTGGCCGTGGGGCCGATGACGGCGAGGGAGCGGGCGGCCGGGGCGGTGAGCGGCAGGGCTCCGCGCTCGTTGCGCAGGAGGGTCGCGCCCGCGGTGGCGACCCGCAGGGCGAGCCGGGCCCCGGAGGCGGCGTCCCTGGCCGGGCGCGACGGCGTGTCGTCGAGGAGCCCGAAGCGCTCCCGTACGGAGAGGACGCGGCGTACGGAGCGGTCGACCGCGGCCTCTTCGATCCGGCCCGCGCGGACGGCGTCCCGGAGCGCGGCGCCGTAGCGGGAGCCGCCGGGCATCTCCATGTCGAGTCCGGCGGCGAGCGCGGGGCCGGTCGTGTGGACGGCGTTCCAGTCGCTCATGACCCAGCCGTCGAAGCCCCAGCGGTCCCGCAGGACGGCGGTGAGCAGGGTCGCGTTCTCGGCGGCGTGGACGCCGTCGACCTTGTTGTACGCGGCCATCACGGCACCGGCCCCGGCGGCCACGGCGGCCTCGAAGGCGCGCAGCTCGGTCTCGTGCTGCGTCTGTTCGTCGGCGCGGACGTCGACGGTGGTGCGGTCGCGTTCCTGGTTGTTGAGGGCGAAGTGCTTGACGGTGGCGACGAGGCCCTCGGCCTGGATCCCGCGGATCTCCTCGGCGACGAGGTCGGCGGTGAGGAGCGGGTCCTCGGAGAAGGTCTCGAAGTTCCGTCCCGCGTACGGGGTGCGGATCAGGTTGGCCATGGGAGAGAGCAGCACGTCCTGGCCGAGGGCGCGGCCCTCGCGGCCGATGACCCGGCCGTAGGCGCGGGCGAGGCCGGGGTCGAAGGCGGCGGCGAGCATGACGGGCGCGGGCAGCGCGGTCGCGGTGCGCCGGACGCGGATCCCGGCGGGCCCGTCGGCGAGCCGGAGGGGCGGGATGCCGAGCCGGGGCACGCCGGGGACATGGCCGGCCTGGCCGAGGCTTTCGGGGTCGGTGGCGCCGTGGAGGAGGGAGACCTTCTCGTCGAGGGTGAGCCGGGCGAGGAGTTCGTCGACCCGGCCGGCGGCGGGGGCACGGGGGGTCGTCCGCCGGGGCCGCGTACCGGCCGCCGCGGGCGAGGCGGCGACCGCGAGGGCGGCGCCGCCGGTGAGCGCGAGCAGCAGCGCCCGCCGGGACGGCCGCGGACCGCGCCGCCGGGACGCGGTGGGGGCGGCGGGCGCTGGTTCCGCCGGGGCGGCGAGGTCGGGTGACGGTTCGTCGGACACGCGGCGGCTCCTCGGCACGGGGTGCGGGCCCGGCCCGGATGCGTCCGTGCCCTGACCGCACTATGCGTGACGGAACACCCGTTTCCGGGGCGGCGGCCCGGAACACGACCGCCCCGCACCCGAAGGGGGGTGCGGGCGAACCTGTTGCGCCCGGCGAGCCGACGCGGGTTCGGCCTGATCCTCCATCACTTCCTGTCGGCGCCGCCGTCTACGATCCTGGTCGGCGCGACACGATCACGGGGATGGGGACCTTCTTGAGCACCGATTCGACAGCGGCGCGACCGACGCGGGCCTTCGGCCACCGCCTCGTACCGCAGGACGTCTTCCCGGGCATGGAGAGCGGCGAGGAGGGCATCCGCGCGCGGCTGACGGACCTGCGGGAGCAGTTGACGCGAGTGGCCGGGCGGTTGAGCGGACACAGCGGCACCGTGGCCCTGACGCACCGCGAGGACGCCCTCGATCTGGACGGAGTGGGGCGCGAGCTCGCCCTCCTGGCGGACGCGCGGTCGCTCGACAAGCACCTCTCCCGCGTGCACGCGGATCTACGGGACGGCCTGGGCGACCTTCTCCGGCTCGACCTCGCGTCGGCACGTCAGCACGACGCGGCCGCCGACCTGCGCCGGCGGGTGCTGGGATTCGCCTTCGAACGATCGCTGCACTGGGTCCTGGTCGACGACTACCAGGAGACGCTCGACTACGCCTCCTCGCCTCTGCTGCGCGTGGCGGGCGGGCGTTTCTTCCAGGCCACGAGGGAGTTCGTCTCGCTCTACCTCGCACACACGACCGCCGTCCGGTCTCTCCACCGCGAGCTCCAGGACCGCTGCGAGGCCTTGCAGGCGTTCACGCACGAGGCCCTGGAGGGGCATGCCCTGAAGCCGCCCGCGGGGATGGATCTCGACGAGGTCGACACCCTGCACCACACGGAGTTCGAGCAGCTCGTCGCCGCGCTCCTGGACCGCGACGGCTACCGGATCGTGCGTTCGGGCGGCGGCGCCGGGGACATGGGCGCCGACGTCCTGGCGAAGGACGAGTTCGACCGGTACATCATGGTGCAGTGCAAGCACTTCCGGGACGGCAACGGCTCGGTGGGGCAGCCGGTCGCGCAGCACCTCTACGGCGGGGCCGTGGCGGTGCACCCCTCGACGCTGGCGGTCGTCGTCACGAACGGCCGGATCACGGGAGGGGCGAAGGTGTGGGCCAAGGAGGCGGAGCGGGTACGGCTCGTCGACCGCGACGGCCTGCGTCTGTGGGCCGAGGACGGCGTACCGCTGACCGAGGTGATCGCGCCGGACGGGGCACGTTCCTGACCCGACCGGTGCGCCGTCGGCCCCCACCGCCCGGGAGAACGGCGGGTGCAAGACCCGCACCCGCCGTTCCGCTCACTTCGCCGGGTTGTTGGGGCGCAGCGTCCACAGGACGGTCATCTCGCCGGTCACGGCGCCGTCCTCACGGGTGATGTCGATCCGTACCGGGAACTCCGGCCGCTGTCCGGCGTCGAGTTCGGCGACGACCTCCGCCGCGGGGCGGCCCAGGGTCGCGGTGGCCGTGACGACGCCCATGGCCAGCTTCTTGTAGCCGATCTCGGCGCTGACGGCGAGCGGGACGGCGCGGTTCAGCTGGTCGCCGAAGGCGGCGAGCACGATCGCGCCGCTGGCGGACTCGGCCAGGGTGAACATCGCTCCGGCGTGCGGGCCGCCGACGTGGTTGTGGTAGGCGGGCTGGTCCGGCAGGCGCACGACGGCGCGCTCGGCGGTGGTCTCCAGGAACTCCAGGTTGAGGGTTCCGGCCATGGGGACCGTGGCGGCGAGCATCTCGCCGACGGTCATCTGGTCTGCGCTCATGGCCGTGATGTTACCCACCGGTAGCAGCCTTGGCCATCCCTCTCGTGGCCCTGCCGCCGCCACACCTCTATCGTTACTGGCCATGTGGCCAGGACAGCAGCCGCCCGGGGGCGAGCAGAACCCGCAGGACCAGAGTCAGAACCCCTACCAGCAGTCGGGGTACCAGCAGCCGAACCCGTACCAGCAGCAGCCGGCCCAGCCCGGTTATCCGCAGCAGCCGGCGCAGCCCGGTTATCCCCAACAGCCCGCGCAGCCGGGCTATCCGCAGCAGGAGTACGGGCAGCAGGGGCAGCAGGGCTACCCCCAGCAGCCCGGATACGGGCAGCCGAACCCGTACCAGCAGCCGACCGTTCCGCAGTACGCGGTACCGGGACAGGGTCCGGGGCAGCCCGGGATGCCCGGCGGCCCCGGCGGCGGCAAGAAGAAGACGACCCTCGTGGCGATCGTCGCCGCGACCGCCGTCGTCGTCGCGGCCGGCGTCACCGGATTCCTGGTGCTCGGCAAGGACGACGACACGAAGCCGACCACCGACGGCAAGAAGCCGTCCGTGGCGGCGCCGACGCCGCCGTCCGGCACGCCGTCCGAGGCCGCCGAGCCCTCCTCGCCGCCGATCGACAACCCTCGTGACGGCGCCGCCCAGCAGCCGACGATCCCCGGCTGGAAGGTCGTCCACAACCCCAAGTACGGCACCCTGTTCGACGTACCGCCCGAGTGGCAGGTGCTGAAGCCGGGGATGATCACGTACTTCGACGACGAGAAGAAGAACGACGGCACTCCGCTCGTCACGATGTCCAGCCCCGCCCGTTTCAAGGGCAACTGGTGCGCCTACGACACCGACAAGAACGGCACCCAGGAGACCTGGGGCCTGAGCACGGCGGGCACCAAGGGCGGCCAGGGCGCCAAGAACACGGCGGACGCCGCGCGCGGCGAGGCCGGCACCTGGGTGTGGGGCGGCTACGCGCAGCACATGGACAAGAAGACGATCAAGATCACCAAGGCCGTGCCGTACACGACGGCGTCCGGGCTCACCGGCAGCATGGCCACGGCCACGGCGCCGGGCGTCAAGAAGCGCAACAAGTGCGAGTCGGACGGCAAGTCGATCGCCTTCACCTTCAAGAACGCCAAGGGCGACTTCTCGACCTGGGTGCTCTACGGGGCCGACGGCGTCAAGGACGAGCTGCCGGACGCCACCATCAAGAAGATCCTCTCCACGGTCAGGCTCACCACCCCGTCCTGACGACGCCGTTCGCCGTCCGGATATCGGTTTGGCAGGAGGGGGAGGCGACAGGGATAGTCCCGGAGTGACGAATCCCGCCGCCTCCCCCGGCCGTACTCCCTTGGCGTCCCGCCGCCCCGAGTGGGCGGGCCGCAACTACGTCCTGCTCACCGCCGCCACCGTCGTGACCAACCTCGGCGCGCACGGCGCGCTGATCGCCACCACGTGGGCGGTCTTCGAGAGCGGGGGCAGCGCGGGCGACGTGGGACTCGTCGCGATGGCACGTTTCCTGCCGCTCGTCCTCTTCCTGCTCATCGGCGGCGCGGTGGCCGACCGCATACCCCGCCACCGTGTGATGGTCGCGGCCAACGCCCTCAACTGCGTCTCGCAGGCCGTCTTCGCCGTCCTCGTGCTCTCGGGCGGGGCGCAGATCTGGCAGATGATGCTGCTCACCGCGCTCTGCGGCACCGGGCAGGCCTTCTTCAACCCGGCGGCCGAGGGCATGCTGCTGACCAGCGTCACCGGGGAGCAGGCCGGCAAGGCGTTCGCCGTCTACCGGATGGCCATGCACGGCGCCGGAATCGGCGGCGCCGCCCTGGGCGGCGCGCTCGTCGCCTTCGTCGGGCCCGGCTGGGTCCTCGCGATCGACGCGCTCGCCTTCGCCGTGGCGGGCGGGCTGCGCGCCTTCCTCGACCTGAGCGACACCCCCGAGCGGGCGCCGAGCGGCGGGCTCTTCGCCGATCTGCGCGAGGGCTGGCAGGAGTTCGTCGGCCGGCCGTGGCTGTGGTCGATCGTCGCCCAGTTCTCGGTGGTCGTGGGCCTGATCGGCGCGGTCGAGGCGGTGTTCGGACCGCTCGTCGCCCGGGACGAGCTGGGCGGCGCCCGTCCATGGGGCATCGCGCTCGCCGCGTACGGGGTGGGGACCCTCGCGGGCGCCGTCCTGATGACCCGGTGGAAGCCGCGCAGGCTGCTGTTCGTCGGCACGCTCTGCGTCTTCCCGATCGCACTGCCCTCGGCGGCGCTCGCCGTCCCGCTGGACGCGGTGGGGCTCACTCTCGCCATGTTCGTCAGCGGCGCGGCGATCGAGGTCTTCGGCGTCTCGTGGATGACCGCCCTGCACCAGGAGATCCCGGAGGAGAAGCTCTCCCGGGTATCCGCCTACGACTGGTTCGGCTCCACGGCCCTCCTGCCGCTCTCCACGGCGCTGGCGGGCCCGGCCGAGAGCGCGTTCGGCCGGAGCGAGGCCCTGTGGGGCGCGGCGGCGCTGATGGTGCTCGTCACGGCACTGGTCCTGCTGGTGCCGGACGTACGGAACCTGACCCGGCGTCCGTACGCGAAGGAGGTCGCGGGTACGAGCCCGGAGACCGCGACGGCGGCGGAGACCGCAATGGCGGCGGAGACAGCGGCGGCGGAGACCGCGGCGGCCACGAAGACAGCGGCGGCCGTCGTCTCAGCCGATGCCGAAGGCGCCCTCCGGCGGAACGGGTGACGGTACGGCACCGGAGTCCAGGACCGGCTCCGCGTTCCCGGTGAACCGGTCGAGCGTCGCCCCGTGCTCCACGCGCGCGGGGAAGGCGTCCGCGGCGGCCCGCCGGGCGAGGTGGGCGATGTCGATCTCCCGGCCGGAGGCGACCAGGACCGCGTTCCCGAAGCGGCGGCCGCGCAGCACGGCCGGTTCGGCGACCAGGGCCAGTTCGGGGAAGACGGCGGCGAAGGTCGCGAGCTGGGAGCGGAGGAAGGCGAAGGGCGCGCCGTCGGCCAGGTTGGCGGCGTAGAGGCCGCCGGGCCGCAGGACGCGCCGGACCTCCCGGGCGTACTCGACGGAGGTGAGGTGCGCGGGCACCCGCGAGCCGCCGAAGACGTCGCCGACGATCAGATCGGCCGAGTCGTCCGGCGCCGCCTCCAGCCACCGCCGCGCGTCGGCGCCGTGCACGGTGACGCCCGAGCCCTCGGGCAGCGGCAGGTGCTCGGCGACGAGGGCGAGCAGCTCCCGGTCCGCCTCCACGACGTCCTGGCGCGAGCCGGGCCGGGTGACGGTGACGTACCGGGGAAGCGAGAGCGCCCCGCCGCCCAGGTGGAGGACGTCCAGCGGTTCGCCCTCGTCCGCGGCGCCGTCGACGACATGGGCCAGCCGACGCGCGTACTCGAACTCCAGGTACGCCGGATCGTCCAGGTCGACGTACGACTGGGGTGCGCCGTCGACCGTCAGGAGCCACGCCTGCTCCCGGTCCACGTCGGGCATGAGGCGCGCGGTGCCCTGGTCGACCTCGCGGATGACGGGGATGTGCTCGTTCACGCTCTCATTGTGCCGGTGCCGCCGGTGCCGCCGGTGCGGGCCCCTACGGGCTTGTACGGGGCCGTCAGCCGAGGTTCTTGAGGGCCTCGCGGACGGAGAGCGGGGAGAGCAGGGAGCGGTTCCCGGCCACGAAGGCGCGCACCTCGCCAGGAGCGGTCTTGCCGTACTCGCGCAGGCTCCAGCCGATCGCCTTGCGGACGAAGAAGTCGGGGTGGGCCGCACGGCGCAGACAGTAGGCGAAGAGGCGGTCGGCGTCGGTCGCGTCCTTGAAGCGGAGCTGGTGGAGGAGCGCGGTGCGGGCCACCCACAGGTCCTCGTCCTCGATCCACTCGTCCATGCGGGCCGCGAGGGCCGGGTCGGCCGCGACGAGGCCGCCGACGACATGGGCCGCGAGGTGGTCGACGGTGTCCCACCAGGAGACGGTGGTGACGAGCCGGCGGGCGACGGGCAGGAAGCCGGAGGAGCAGCGCTTCACATGGCGGCGGAGGTAGTCGACGGCGAAGTAGTGGTACTCGCGCTCGGGCAGGGCGAAGCAGCGCAGGGCGATCGCGGTGCAGTCGTCCTCCTCGGGGCGCGGGGTGCCGTCGAGGACGGTGCGGGACAGGGCGCGGCGCTCGGGGGTCCGTACGCCGAGGAAGGGGGCGGCGCCCTTCATGTACGCGACCATCTCCTGCGCCCGGAAGGGGTTGCCCGCGGCGGGGTAGACGGTGGTGAGCCGGTCCAGGACGGTGTCGGCGAGGGCGCTGCCGGGGACGTCGGCCATGGAGCCCTCCCTGTCACCTGTCACCTGTCACCTGTCACGGCACGGTCCGGGCTCCGGCCCGGACGGACATGACGCGCGTTACGGCGATCATACGGACCCGTCCGCTACTCTCCCCGAATGCTCGCTCCCGTGCCCCGGCCGCCGGGCTCCCTCGCCGTCCGCTGCTCCCGGGCCCTGCTCTCGCCCCGTTCGCGGCTCTCGGTGCTCGCCCTGCTGCTGCTCTGCGCGGCGGGGCTCGTGCTGCTGTACGAGCCCCAGCGGCTGCTCTCCTCGGGCTGGCCGCGGCAGACGAGCGGCGCGGGCGCGGTCCTGCTCTTCGGCCTCGCGTACGGCGTGTGCACGGCGGCCTTCGTGCCGCGCCCGGTGCTCAACCTGGCGGCGGGGGCGCTGTTCGGCTCCGTGGCCGGTCTGACGGCGGCGGTGGCGGGGACGGTGCTCGGCGCCGGGATCGCCTTCACCCTCGGCCGGGTGCTGGGACAGGACGCGCTGCGGCCGTTCGTACGGGGCCGCTGGCTGATGGCGGCGGACGGGCAGCTGAGCCGGCACGGCTTCCGCTCGATGCTGGCGATCCGGCTCTTCCCGGGCGTCCCGTTCGCGGCGGCCAACTACTGCGCGGCGGTCTCCCGGATGGGGTACGTGCCGTTCCTCCTGGCGACGGCGATCGGCACCGTGCCGAACACGGCGGCGTACGTGATCGCGGGCGCCCAGGCCGGTTCGCCCGGGTCGCCGGCCTTCCTCTTCTCCGCGGGGTTCATCGTCCTGTCGGGTCTCGGCGCGGCAGTGGTGGCCTGGCGCAAGCGCCACGGCCTGCGGGCCCCGGCCACGCCCCTGGACGCGACCACCACGGCTCCCGCCCGGGAGCGAAAGCCGGTCGGTACGGCCCCGTAGCTCGGTGCGGCCCGTAGTTTCGGTGCGGCCGTAGCTCGGTGCGGCCCGTCGTTCGGTGCGCTTCGCGTACCGGGCAGAACGACCGCCCCGTCGTCCTGGAACACGACTGCGGCGAGGTCCTCATCCCCCGGCTCATCTGCGCCCACTGCGGCGACGAGGCCGACCGACGGAGTCCGCGCGCGCACGTCCGGGCGCCGGGATGGACGGCCGCGGGCCCTCGCGAGGCCTGATCACGGGACCATCACGGACCTGATCCCGGGCTCGTCACTTAGGGACGGTACGCTGCGCTCGACCTTCTGACCGCACACGTACATAACGGGACGGCCCTAGCCCCATGAGTTGGTTCGAATCGTTCATCCTCGGACTCGTACAGGGGCTGACGGAGTTCCTTCCCATCTCCTCCAGCGCGCACCTGCGGCTGACCGCGGCCTTCGCCGGCTGGCACGACCCGGGCGCGGCCTTCACCGCGATCACGCAGATCGGCACGGAGACGGCCGTCCTGATCTACTTCCGCAAGGACATCGCGCGGATCGTCTCGGCCTGGTTCCGCTCCCTCACCGACAAGTCGATGCGCTCCGACCACGACGCCCAGATGGGCTGGCTGGTCATCGTCGGCTCGATCCCGATCGGCGTCCTCGGCATCACGCTCAAGGACCAGATCGAGGGCCCCTTCCGTGACCTGCGCCTGATCGCGACCACCCTGATCGTCATGGGCATCGTCCTCGGTGTCGCGGACCGGCTGGCCGCGCGGGACGAGGCGGGCGGCCGCCACCGGGTCGTCCGCGACCGCAAGACGCTCAAGGACCTCGGCGTGAGGGACGGCCTGATCTTCGGCATCTGCCAGGCGATGGCGCTGATCCCGGGCGTCTCCCGCTCGGGCGCGACGATCTCCGGCGGTCTGCTCATGGGCTACACCCGTGAGTCCGCCGCCCGCTACTCCTTCCTCCTCGCGATCCCGGCGGTCCTCGCCTCGGGCGCGTACGAGCTGAAGGACGCGGGCGAGGGGCACGTCTCCTGGGGCCCGACGATCTTCGCCACGATCATCGCGTTCTTCGTCGGTTACGCGGTGATCGCCTGGTTCATGAAGTTCATCACCACCAAGAGCTTCATGCCCTTCGTGATCTACCGCATCCTGCTGGGCATCCTGCTGTTCATCCTGGTCGGCACGGACGTCCTCAGCCCGCACGCGGGCGAGTCCGCGGGCTGACGGGGCCTCCGCACCGAGGCACTATCCAGCGCGTTCCGGCGCTTTCCTGCACGGCTCTCACTTGGGAGACGGGGAGATACGCAGCCGGACGTGCGCACCCGCGAAGTCGGGGGCAGCCAAAGGGCCCGCACAGCATCAGCTGTGCGGGCCCTTCTGCGCGGGCGACCGGGTCCGGGTCAGTCCAGGCCGAGGCGGAGTCACACGATGACGTCGCTCAGCTGAGCCCGCCATCGTTTTCCGACACTCGAACACGACCGGCCCGTGTCCGGATCGATCAGGATTCGAGAAGCGCGGTTCACGGAGCCGCCTCTAGCCTGCTCACCATGGACATCACCATTCACACGACTTCTCTTCCGCACGACGATCCGGACGCGTCGCTCGCCTTCTACCGCGACGTACTCGGCTTCGAGGTCCGCAGCGATGTCGGGCAGGGCAGGATGCGCTGGATCACGGTCGGCCCGGCCGGTCAGCCGGGCACGTCGATCCTTCTGGCACCGCCTGCCGCCGATCCCGGCGTCACCGAGGACGAGCGCCACACCATCACCGAGATGATGGCGAAGGGCACCTACGGCTGGATCCTGCTGGCCACCCCGGACCTCGACGCCACGTTCGAGAAGGTGCAGGCCGGTGACACTGAGGTCGTCCAGGAGCCGACCGAGCACCCGTACGGCGTCCGCGACTGCGCGTTCCGCGACCCCGCGGGCAACCTGGTCCGCATCCAGGAGCTGCGCTGAGCTGTGCGGGTATCGATTCGGCCGTGCGGGCCGACATCGCGACCACCCATAAGGAACGCAGCGGCGCACCGGAGCGGAAGTGCCTGCCGTGCCGGTCGGCCTCCGGGTCCCCGTTGAACCGGACATGAACCCGGGCTCCGTCCCGCTGCTGTCCGGCAGTTGCTCGACCGGCGGCTGGTCGAGTCCGGCGGGCCGGCCCACACCACCGAGCGTCCGGGGTGCCTGCCGAGGCGGGCACCCGGACGCTCGAAGACGTCGATGGAGAGGGAAGATGAAAGACGAAGGGGAGAGTTCTCATGTGTACGCCTGAGTGGCGGCGTGCGCGCGTGCAGGCGCAGCGTCTGGCTGACCTCGCGCGGCTGCGCCGCGTCCGCGACCGGATCGACAGGGAATACGCGCAGCCGCTGAACGTGGAGGCGCTCGCCCATGATGTGAACATGTCCGCCGGGCACCTGAGTCGGCAGTTCCGTGCCGCCTACGGTGAGTCGCCGTACTCGTACCTGATGACGCGTCGCATCGAGCGGGCGACGGCGCTGTTGCGGCGGGGCGACCTCAGCGTCACCGAGGTCTGCTTCGCGGTCGGCTGCGCGTCGCTGGGCACGTTCACCACCCGCTTCACCGAGCTGGTCGGCATGCCGCCCGGGGCCTTCCGGCGCCAGGCGGCGGATGCGGCGGCCGACCATGCCGATGCTGCGGGTACGGCCCACGATGCGGGGTCGGCGATCAAGGTGGAGGGGATGCCGGCGTGCGTGGCGAAGCAGGTCTCCAGACCGGTCAGGAATCGAGAAGCCCCGGCCGCCGCGCAGCCCCTAGCGTGATGGTCATGGCAACCACCGCTTCCACCACAGCCAACACGTCCCTCGCGTCCGTCACCCTTGAGGTGGCCGACCTCGAGGCGGCTCGCCGCTTCTACAGCGCCTTCGGCGTGGACACGTACGTACGCCTGCGGGCGTCCGAGGCGCACTCCACCGGATTCCGCGGCTTCACCCTGGCGCTCACGGTGGCCGGGCCGGCCACCGTCGACAGCTTCGTCGGCTCCGCCGTGGACGCCGGCGCCACGGTGCTGAAGCCCGCCGCGAAGTCGCTGTGGGGCTACGGCGGCGTCGTCCAGGCCCCGGACGGGACGATCTGGAAGGTCGCGACCTCGGCGAGGAAGGACACCGGCCCCGCCACCCGCGAGATCGACGAGGTCGTCCTGCTCATCGGCGTCGAGGACGTGAAGGCCACCAAGCAGTTCTACGTCGGCCGGGGCCTGACCGTGGCCAAGAGCTTCGGTGGCAAGTACGCCGAGTTCGCTCCCGGCCAGTACAGCCCTGTCAAGCTGGCGCTGTACAAGCGCCGTGCCCTGGCCAAGGACCTCGGCGTCCCCGCCGACGGCACCGGCTCGCACCGCATCGTCCTCGGCAGCGCCGCCGACGCCTTCACCGACCCGGACGGATTCGCCTGGGAGGCCGCCGCGTCGCTCACCCCCACGCTGTCCTGACTCCCGCCCCTGTCATGCCGGTTGACCGGCGAACACGCACCGATGTGACAGCCGCGCCCTGGCCCGGGATGTCCGGCACGTCTACCTCCCCAGTGCAACCGGATCCGCAGCGAGTCGGCAGAACAACAGGAGAAAGATCATGAAGTCTTGGGCCCACGTCGAGCCACCCGAACCCATGCGGGGCCTGGAAGTTCCGCCCGAGGTGGTAGCAGCGCTCGGCGGGGGCGCGCGGCCGCCGGTGACGATCACGGTCAACGGGCATTCCTGGAAGAGCCGGGTCGCCATCATGCGAAGCCGCCACCTGCTCGGCCTCAGCAACGCCAACCGCCAGTCCGCGGGTGTCGCGATCGGCGAGGAGGTCGAGGTCGAGCTGGAGCTCGACACCGAGCCGCGCGTCGTCGTCGAGCCTCCGGACTTCGCCCGAGCCCTGGACGACGACCCGGTCGCCCGCGCCGCCTACGACAGGCCCTAGCCGCAAGCACGAGCATGTGCGCGCCATCGAGAGCGCGAAGAGGCCCGAGACGCGCCGACGGCGTATCGAGAAGGCCATCGCCACCCTCCGGGGCTGACTCCAGAAAGCAAAGACTCCGGCGGCGTTGCGAACGCCGTGCGGAGGCCTGCCCCTGCCCGATTCCTCCTGAAGGAACAAGCATGTCGAAGCGACTCATGACCGGCCTGTACTGGTTCCTGGCCTTCGAGTTCGCGCTGGGCGCCGTGACCAAGTACTGGCCAGGCGACACGATATTCAGCGCGGCGTACTCCGCGAAGTTCGTCGATTGGGGATACCCGTCCTGGACGCGCTTCGTGGTCGGTGCCCTGGAAGGTGCAGCCGCCGTCCTGCTGGTGATCCCCGATAGGCGAACACGCTTCCTGGGTGCCACGACGCTGATGTTCGTGCTCACCGGCGCGGTCACCACCCACATCGTCAACCACGACCCGGCGGTGGAGAGCTGGGCCGCGCCGACCCACCTTCTCATCATGGGTGTCCTCGCCCTGGCCAATTGGCCTGCCGGCTGGCGCGACCTCCTGCGGGCTCCTACCGCGCCCACAGCCCGAACACCACGTCCATCCCAGAAATGAATGCGGCGGCGCCCGTCCACGTACGTCGCGCTGCACGGGGCTGTCGCCAGGTGACGGCGAAGCCCGGGCGGCTCTGTGGTTCCCTGCGTGTCGATACAGTCCGGTGGCGACAGGGAATCCCGACCGACTGAATCCGAACATGTGACCGAATTTCTCCCCGGCCTTCCGCGCCTGCGCGTACGGGAGCCCGCGGGCTGACGCTCAGCCCTGGTAAGGCACCCTGGCGATCTCCTTGATGCCGCCCAGCGTGCCCCACTCGTTCTTGCCGAGCCGGGTCAGCGGGCGCATCAGCGCCATCTCGGGATGGCCGTCGACCATGACCGACTCGTCGACCGCGGCGTGCACCACCCGGCCGAAGACGACCGTCGAGTCACCGATCCGCACCGTGCTGTGCAGCTCGCACTCGAGCGCCACCGGTGACTGCGCCACCCGCGGCGGCTTCACACACAGGCTCTGCTCCCGCTCGACGCCGCAGGCGTCGAACTCGCTCACCCCGTGCGGGAAGTCGGTCGCCGTGGCGTTGATCTGCTCGAAGAGCCCTTCGGGGGCGAGGTTGACCACGAACTGCCCCGTCTCCTCCACGTTCCGCAGCGAGTCCTTGCGTCCCACCGACGTGAACTGCACGACCGGCGGCGTGACCGAGGCGATGGTGAAGAAGGAGTGCGGGGCGAGGTTGTCCGTCCCGTCGGCCGAGATCGTGGAGACCCAGGCGATCGGCCGGGGCACGACAGTGGCGGTGAGCAACCGGTAGAAGGTCGTCCGGTCGGTCAGTTCGGGATCCATGTGCACGCGCATGCACGCCAGTATGACGGCGCCCCGGAAGTCGCTGCCCGCACGCCCCTTGGCGCCGGGACCCCGCTGCCCGAGACTGAACCGATGACGCAGCGCGTGGACCTCGCGACCGTGATGGACCGGCTCGCCATCGACGACCTCATCACCGGCTACGCGGCGGCCGTGGACGACGCCGACTGGACCGGCTACCGGGCCCTGTTCACCCGGGACGGCCGGGCCGACTACCGCGGCTCGGGCGGGATCGAGGGCCCGGCGGCCGAGGTCGCCGACTGGCTCGCCGAGACCATGACCCTCTTCCCCGTACGCCAGCACCTCATCGTGAACCGGCGGGTCCTCTTCCGTGAGGCGGGCGGCTACCAGGAGTCCGGGGACGGCGCGGACGTCCGCGCCGACTACGTGAACCCGATGCGCTTCACCACCGGCGAGGACTTCATCTGCGGCGGCCGCTACGCCTTCGCGGCGCTGCGCACCGCCGACGGCTGGCGGATCTCCTCGGTCGTCGTCGACGAACGGTGGCGCCGCCACTGACCCGGCGGTCCGCGCGGGGGGAGACACTGAAGGCGAGGGCGGGAGGCCGCCATGCGCATGCCGTTCGTGAACCGGGAGCGAAACCGCGACGGGGACCGGCACCCGGAGCGAGACCGCGGCCGGGAGCGGGACCGCGGCCGGGAGCGGGACCGCGGCCGGGACCGGCACCCGGAGCGAGACCGCGGCCGGGACCCCGCGCCGGGCCCGGGCCGCGGCCCGGTGCGGCGGCGTGGCCTCGTGCGTTCCCTGCTCGCCGTCGGCTGCGGCGCGCTCCCCGCGCTCGCGTTCCCCGCGCCCGGGCTCTGGTGGGGGGCGTACCTGGCGCTCGTCCCGTGGCTGCTCCTGATCCGTACGGCCCCGGGGGCGCGCCGCGCGGCGCTGGACGGCTGGCTGGGCGGGTCCGGCTTCGTGCTCGCCGTCCATCACTGGCTGCTGCCCAGCCTGCACGTCTTCCTGCTGCCGCTCGCCGCGCTGCTCGGCCTGCTGTGGCTGCCGTGGGGGTGGCTCGTACGCTCCCTGCTCGGCGGGGCGCCGTCACCTCTGCGGGGCGCCGCCGCCCTGCTCGCGGTGCCCTCCGGCTGGCTGCTGATCGAACTGGTCCGCTCCTGGGAGGGCCTCGGCGGGCCCTGGGGGCTGCTCGGCGCGAGCCAGTGGGAGGTTCCGGCGGCGCTGCGGCTCGCCTCGGTCGGCGGGGTGTGGCTGGTGAGCCTGCTCGTGGTGGCGGCGAACACGGCCGTGGCCCTGCTCGTCGCGGTGCCGGGGATGCGTGCCGTCGGGGTCGCGGGGCTCGCCGCCTGCGCGCTGGTGGCGGGCTCGGCGGCCTGGGGCGTCGGGGCGCCGCGCGAGCGCGGGACGGTGCGTGTGGCCGTCGTACAGCCGGGTGTCATCGACGGCGCGGACGGGGCCGAGCGGCGGTTCGCGCGCGCCGAGGAGCTGACCCGCTCGCTCGCGGGGCAGCGTCTCGACCTGGTGGTGTGGGGCGAGAGCGGCGTCGGCGCCGATCCGGCCGGGCGGCCCGATCTCGCGGCCCGGCTCACCGCCCTGGCGCGGGTCGTCGACGCGCCGCTCCTGGTGAACGTGGACGCGCGCGCCGCCGATCGCCCGGGCATCTTCAAAAGCGCCGTCCTGGTGGGTCCGGCGGGGCTCACGGGCGACCGCTACGACAAGATGCGGCTCGTGCCGTTCGGCGAGTACGTCCCGGCGCGCGGCGTCCTGGGGTGGGTGACCTCGATGGGCGAGGCGGCCCAGGAGGACCGGCGGCGGGGCAGCGCACCCGTGGTGATGACGCTGCCCGCCGGCGCGGCGGGCGTGGGGCCGCGGATCGGGCCGCTGATCTGCTTCGAGTCGGCGTTCCCCGACATGAGCCGGCGGCTCGTCAGGGACGGTGCCGGGCTCCTGGTCGTCCAGTCGGCGACCAGCACCTTCCAGGAGAGCTGGGCGCCCGCCCAGCACGCGTCCCTGGCGGCGCTGCGCGCGGCGGAGACGGGCCGGCCCGTCGTACACGCGACGCTCACCGGGGTCAGCGCCGCGTACGGTCCCGACGGCCGCCGGATCGGGCCTGTCCTCGGCACGGACGCGAGCGCCGTCGCCGTGCGCGAGCTGCCGCTCTCGACGGCGACGACGGGCTATGTCCGGTGGGGCGACTGGCCGCTGTACGGGGCGCTGGCCGTGGTGGGCGCCCTGTGCGTCGCCGAGGGCGCGGGCACCCTCAGGAAGCCTGGAGCAGGGCCTCGCGGACCACTCGCTCGCACAGCTCGTGGGTCAGCAGGGCGTCGCGCGCGCTGAGCACCCGCCCCTCCCGTACGGAGTCGAGGAAGGCGAGCACGGCCTGCTCGATCCCGCGCTGGCGGGCCACCGGCACCCAGTCGCCGCGCCTGCGCACGGTGGGCTGGCCCTTGTGGTCGACGACGTCGGAGAGGTTGAGGACCTGGCGCTTGGTGTCCTGGCCCGAGACCTCCAGGATCTCCTCGGTGGAGCCGTTCATCCGGTTCATCATGCCGATGGCGGTGAAGCCGTCGCCGGAGAGCTGGAGCACGACGTGGTGCATGAGCCCGTCGCGGATCCGGGCGCGCACGTCGACGTGCTCGATCTCGCCGGGGAGGAGGAAGCGCAGGGTGTCGACGACGTGGATGAAGTCGTCGAGTACGAAGGTGCGGGGGTCCTCGGGCAGGCCGATGCGGTTCTTCTGCAGGAGGATCAGCTCGCGCGGGTGCTCGGCGCACTGGGCGTAGGAGGGCGCGAGGCGCCGGTTGAAGCCGACGGCGAGGCTGACCGAACGCTTCTCCGCGAGTTCCACGATCCGCTCGGAGTCCGCGTACTCGTAGGCGAGGGGCTTGTCGACGTACGTGGGGACGCCGGCCTCGACGAGGCGGCCGGCGATCTCGGCGTGGACGGCGGTCGGCGCGTGGACGAAGGCCGCGTCGAGTCCGGCCGCGAGCAGCGAGTCGAGGTCGCGGTGGCGCTGCGCGGCGGGCAGGTGGAGGGAGTCGGCGACCCGGTCCAGGGTGGCGGCGGTGCGGGTCTGGAGGTGGAGTTCGACCCCGGGGAGGGTGGCGAGGACGGGGAGGTACGCCTTCTGCGCGATGTCGCCGAGTCCGATGCAGCCAACCTTCACGGGGTCTCCCTTGTCGTGTCGCTCGTTTCCACCGGCCGCGCTCGCGCGGGCCGTTCGCGCCGGTCAGCTTACGCGGGCCGGGCGGGGGCCACCGGCGGGTGCCAGTCGGCGATGCCGTCGAAGCCGCGCAGGGCCAGACCCGGGCCGAGGCGGGAGACGGCGCCGACGAGCGCGGAGCGCAGGGCGACGGCGGGGCGGGCCGAGAGCATGGTCACCGCGCCGGTGCGGGCGGCCTTGCGGACGATGGCGGTGGTGCGCGGCAGCCGGTCGGCGGTGTACGCGGCGAGCGCGCGGCCGGGTGCGAAGTCGGGCGCGGAGCGGGCGTGGTGGGCGAGGACGACGGCGTCCTCGATGGCCTGGTTCCCGCCCTGGCCGAGGCTCGGCATCATCGCGTGCGCGGCGTCGCCGAGGAGCGCGACGCGGCCCCGGTGGAAGGCGGGCAGCGGGTCGGGGAGGTGGTGGACGTCGTGGCGCAGGACCTGGCCGGGGTCGACGGCGGCGAGGATCTCGGGGACGGGGTGGTGCCAGTCGCCGAAGAGACGCAGGAGTTCGGCCTTCTCGTCGTCGCGAGCACGGCCGCCCGCGGGGGCGGCGGCCATGGCGTACGCGTAGATCCTGCCGTCCTTGAGGGGCTGGGTGCCCCAGAGGCGTCCGGCGCCCCAGGTCTCGTGCGGGGCGAAAGGCCGGGCGGGGGCGGGGACGACGACCCGCCAGGTGGTGCAGCCGGAGTACCGGGGTCCGGGGTGCTCGGGGAAGAGCGCGTGGCGGGTCGCGGACCGGATGCCGTCGGCGGCGACGACGAGTTCGGCCTCGATCGCGCCCTCCGGGGTGGTCAGCCGGGCGGGGCGCAGGTCGTCGCCGGGGTCGGCGAGCGTGGCGGCCGCTCCGGTGCGGACCGTGCCCCCGGGGAGGGCCGAGGCGAGGATCTCGACGAGGGTGGCGCGGTGGAGGAGGACGAGCGGCCCGCCGAAGCGCGCGGCGGCGGCCTGGGCGTTCGTCCGGGCGAGCCAGCGGCCGTCGGGGGCGCGCATGCCGCCGTCGCCCTGCCAGGCGGCGAGGGCGCGGACGCGGTCGCCGAGACCGATGACGTCCAGGGCGCGCTGGGCGTTGGGTGCGAGGCCGATGCCGGCGCCGACGGGGGCGAGGTCGGCGGCGCGCTCCAGGACGGTGACCTGCCAGCCCTCGCGGTGGAGGGCGACGGCGGCGGTGAGGCCGCCGATTCCGGCTCCGACGACGACGGCGCGGTGCTGTTGCATGACTGCTCCCCGAGTACGTGCTACAGGTGTAGTGAGTCCGATGCCACGACCGTACTACAGGTGTAGTCAGGCAGGTAGTGGCCGGTAGTACGTTGTCCCCATGAGCGCACCGACCACACCCGTCCCGGACACCCCCGCCTCCCGCGCCTCCCCCGCTTCCCCTGCTTTCCCCGCCTCCCCCGCTTCCCGCGCTTCCCGCGCCGAGCGGATCGGCGACGCCGCCCTCGACCTCCTCGTCGAGCGCGGCATGCGGGGCCTGACGCACCGCGCCGTGGACGAACGGGCCGGACTGCCGCAGGGGTCGACCTCGAATCACGCCCGCACCCGCCAGGCGCTCCTGGAGACGGCCGTGCGCCGCCAGGTCCACTGGGAATCGCGCGTGCTCACACCGGACGAGCTGCCGGGCGGCGGCCCGGACACCCCGGGCGGCGCCGGCGCGCCCCCGACCGTCGACGCCCTCGTGGACGCGCTCGCCCTCGCGCTGCACCGCTATCTCACGGACCATCGCGCACTGCTCGTCTCCCGCTACGAACTGGCCCTTGAGGCCACCCGCCGCCCCGAGCTCCGCGCCTTCTTCGACGCCGCGGGCTCCGCCTTCCGCGGCCCGCTGGTCGCGATGATGACGGCGGCCGGCTCACCGGCGCCCGAGCGGCACGCGCTCTCCCTGATCGCTTGGTGCGAGGGCCTGATGTTCTCCTGCGCCGCCGGTTCCTTCCACGCCTCCGTGCCCAGCCGCGCGGAACTGCGCACCGGCTTCGACGAGTTGCTGCGGGGCATGCTCGGCACCCGCTAGGGGTGTCCTGTGGACCGAGGAGCACGGCGGGAAAGCGCTGGCGCGGCCCGTGACCATGCGGGACGATGCCGGGCATGACCATCGAACGCACCGAATCCGTCCCCCGCGTCGACCCGTCCACCACCTCGGGCGAGCGCGAGGCGCTGGAGCAGTGGCTCGACTTCCATCGCGCGACCCTCGCGAGGAAGTGCGAGGGGCTCGACGACGCCCAGCTGCGCACCCCCTCCGCTCCGCCGTCCGACCTCAACCTGCTGGGTCTCGTCCGGCACATGGCCGAGGTCGAGCGCGGCTGGTTCCGCCGCGTGCTGGCCGGCGAGGAGGCGGGCTGGATCTACTCGACCGGGGACGACCCGGACCGGGACATCCACGCCACGGACGAGGACACCTACGAGGAGGCCTACGCCACCTGGCAGGCCGAGATCGCCCACGCGCGCACGCTGGCCGCCCCGCACGGCCTCGACGACCTCGGCGCGGGCAAGCACCGCACCGGCCGGACCTTCAACCTCCGCTGGATCTACCTGCACATGATCGAGGAGTACGCGCGCCACAACGGCCACGCGGACCTCATCCGGGAGCGGCTCGACGGCGCCACCGGCGACTGAGGACCGCCCCGCGGGTCAAGGCCGGTCCCTCGGCGCCTCACCCGTGCGGGGCATTCCCGACCGGTAGGAGCGCGAAGATCGCCGCCGGAGCAGCAGAGTGGCGCGGTGCATGGAACCCGAACCACAGCGAAGATCCTGGTCGGGGCGGCGGTCGCCGCCCTGGCGGGCTGCGCCTCGGTGGACGCCCCGCCGACGGCGCCCGCCCCCGCGCCCGCCGCGGAGAGCTCCGTCCTCCCCGCCCAGGAACAGGACGTAGCACCGCAGATCGTCGAGGGCCCGGCCCGCGAGGCCCTCGAAGCGGCGCTCCCCGCTCCCCCGCCCTCCGACGCGCCCCCGCCGTCCGCCGCGCCCCGCGTGACGCCCTTACCCGCTGCCGTACCCGAGCGGCACCGGCGAACGGCCGCCCCGCCGAGCCCGTCGGCGCCGCGCCCCACCGCCGCACCCCGGCACCGTGAGGCGCGCCCGGAGCCCTGGCCCGCCGTTCCGGAGCTGCCGGGACTGGCGGAGCTGCCGAAGGAACCGCCGCGCTCCCGGGCGGACGTCTGCGATCTGGGCGAGCGGTACGGGGGCTGGGACGCCGGCAGCGATCAGGCCAGGATCTGCCACGGCACGTACGGCCGGTGAGCCGCCCGGACCACCACACCCCGGCGCACACGCCCTTCCACACAGGCGCCCGCACACCCGGTCACCCGCCCCGCGACGCACCGCGTCACGCGCCCGGCCATCCGACACCTCACATGGCCCGGAGCCGCAGCTCCAGACGCTCGATCGCGGCCCGTACCCCGTTCCCGTAGCCGTCGTCGTCGAGCGTGTCCGACGCCGCGCGGGCCCGGTCCAGATGGACACGCGCGGCGTCCGGCCGCTGGAGCTTGACGTAGTCGGCGGCGAGGTTGAGGTGGAGCGAGGGGTACAGCGCGCGCAGCGCCACGGCCGAGCCGTGCGCCGCGAGCCGCTCCTCCGCGAGTCCCTCGGCCGCGCTCAGCGCGCGCAGGTCCCAGGCCAGCTCGGCGTCGGGGTCGTCCTGGGCGTCGGCCATGTAGTGGGCGAGGGTGCAGCGGTGCAGTGGGTCCCCGTCGAGGCCGATCTGCTGCCACAGCACCCCGAAGCGGTTGCGGGCCTCCTCGCGGTCGCCACCGTGGAGCAGCATCATGGCCTGCCCGATCCTGGTCATGACCCCGTCGTCCGCCGTCTGCTGCTGCTCGGTCACGCCGACCTCCACCCGCTCGCCCAATGGGAGAGCCGACGCTAGTCGCACCCGGCCCCGATCCGGCCGAGGCTCAGCCGAGGTCCGGGATGCGCCAGTCGATCGGGTCGTGTCCCTGCGCCGCGACGGCCGCGTCGATCTGGCTGAAGGGCCGCGAGCCGAAGAACTTCTTCGCCGACAGGGGCGAAGGATGGGCCCCCTTCACGACGACGTGCCGCTCCTCGTCGATGAGCGGCAGCTTCTTCTGGGCGTAGTTGCCCCAGAGGACGAAGACGGCGGGGTCGGGCCGCGAGGCGACGGCGGTGATCACGGCGTCCGTGAACTTCTCCCAGCCCTTGCCCTTGTGCGAGTTCGCCTCGCCGGAGCGGACCGTCAGGACCGCGTTGAGCAGCAGGACGCCCTGCTCGGCCCACGGCATCAGATAGCCGTTGTCCGGGACTGGGTGGCCCAGCTCCTCCTGCATCTCCTTGTAGATGTTCCGCAGGGAGGGCGGGGTCTTCACACCGGGGCGGACGGAGAAGCAGAGGCCGTGTCCCTGCCCCTCGCCGTGGTACGGGTCCTGACCGAGGATCAGGACCTTGACCTTGTCGTACGGGGTGGCGTCGAGGGCGGCGAAGACCTCGTCCTTCGGCGGGAAGACCGGTCCCCTGGCGCGCTCCTCCTCGACGAACTCGGTGAGCTCCGCGAAGTACGGCTTGCGCAGCTCCTCGCCGAGGACACCCCGCCAGGACTCGGGCAGCATGCTGGTGTCGGTCACGGTCTACAACCTCCGGTGGACGTTCCTGTCTACGTCCGAGAACCTACCGGGGGCCACTGACAGTGGCCCCCACAGGCCTTCTACCAGCTGGCCCGGCGGTGCAGTTCCCACAGCTGCATGACCGTCTGCGGGTCGAGCGCGCGCTCGCCGCCGCCGATGTCCTCACCGGCCGCGATGTACAGCTTGCCCTGCCACAGGGGCAGCAGACGGACGTCCTGGACCATGATCTCCTGGGCCTCGACGAACTCGTCCGTGACGGTCCCGCGGTCGCTCTCGCGGCGGGACTTCGGGAGCAGTTCCCCGGTGATCCGCTCGCTCACGTAGGGCGTGCCGAGGACGTTCTCCTTGCCCAGGAAGGGGGCGACGAAGTTGTCCGGGTCCGGGAAGTCGGGGAACCAGCCGCGCCCGAAGACCGGGTACTCGCCCTTCTGGTAGCCCGCCTGGAACTCCTTCCAGGGCTTTCCGTGCAGCTCGACCTCGAAGAGCTTGGACTCCTCCAGCTGCCGCTTCAGCTCGGTGAACTCGGCGGCCGTCGAGGAGCCGTACCGGTCCGTCGTGTACCAGAAGTCCATCTTCACGGGCGTCTCGACGCCGGCGTCCTTGAGGATCTTCTTGGCCTTCGAGACGCTCGGCATGCCGTAGCGGTCGAAGAACTTGGTGGTGTGGGCGGCGATGCCCTTGGGAACCATCGAGTACAGGGGCTCGGCGGTGCCCTGGTAGACCTTGTTGACCAGTTCGTCGCGGTCGACGAGCTGGGCGATGGCCTTGCGGACGGCCGGCTTGGCGGCCGTGGGGTCCTGGGTGTTGAAGACCAGGTAGCGGATGTCGGCGCCGGTGGACTCGACGATCTGGAGGCCCTTGTTCTCGGGCTTGTCCTCCTGGAGCGCGACGACCTCCTCGGCGGTGAGGCCGCGGTAGGTGGCGTCGATCTCGTCCTTCCGGAGCGCGGCGACCATCGCCTCGGAGTCGTCGTAGTACTTGATCGTCACGCCGCCGTTCTTGCGGGCGGCGAACCCCTTGTAGGTGGCGTTCTTGGTCAGCTCGGCCGTCTTCCGCTCGTCGTACGAGTCGAGGACGTACGGTCCCGAGCCGACGAGCTTGCCGTCCGTGCGGAGCTTGTCCGCCGGGTACTCGGCCGGGTCCACGAGCGACATCGCGGGGGTCGCGAGGACGAACGGGAACGTGGCGTCCGACTTGTTCAGCCGGAAGACGATCGTGCGGTCGCCGACGGTCTCGATCTTGCCGAGCGAGCCGAGCATCCCGTTCGGGCCGCCCTTGTGGTTGATCGTGCGGATGCGCTCGATCGAGTGCCGCACAGCCTCGGCGTCCAGCTTGTGGCCGTTCGAGAACTTCAGCCCGTCCAGGAGCTTGCACTCGAAGACCCGGCTCGCCGTGTCGGTGAACTTGCAGTCGGCGGCGTCCGACTGCGGCGCCGTACTGCCTGTAGGGAAGCTCACCAGGGTCTGGAAGACATTCCGGAAGAGCTCCCAGGAATTGTCCCAGGCCGCGGCCGGATCGAGCGTGGTGGGAGAACTCATCGTACCGATGACGATTCTCTGATCCCCAGTGGATTCGCTGTCCGAAAATACACCGCATCCGGACACCAGGGATATGGACGCAAGGGCTGCAGCGGCCTGCAGACTGGTCCGGTTGAACACGTGCACGCTCCTCGTTCAGCCACGGGTCGGCCGACGATACCGCAGCACCCCGTCAGGTCAATCTTCGAGTCTGACGGGGCACTTGAGTCATTCGGCGTATAACCGGGTCCAATCCGGACACGAATTCCGGAAAGTGTCCGGATATCGGTCAGCCGACTCCGGCGTTCAGGAAAATCCCGCCGTCGACGACGAGGGTCTGGCCGGTGACCCACTCCGACTGCCCGGAGGTCAGGAAGGCGGCGGCGCCGCCGATGTCCTCGGGGAGGCCGAGCCGGCCGAGCGGATAGGCGGCGGCCGCCTCCGCCTCACGGCCCTCGTACAGCGCCTGGGCGAACTTGGTCTTCACCACGGCGGGGGCGATGGCGTTGACCCGCACGAGCGGAGCGAATTCGTGCGCCAGCTGGAGGGTCAGATTCACCATCGCGGCTTTGCTCATCCCGTACGCGCCGATGAACGGCGAGGCGGAGATGCCGGCGACCGAGGCGATGTTCACGATCGCACCGCCGTGATCCTTCTGCCAGGCGTGCCAGCTCCGCTGGGCGAAACCGAGCGCGGAGATCACATTGGTCTCGAAGACCTTGCGGGCCACTCCCAGGTCCAGATCGGCGATGGGGCCGAAGACCGGGTTCGTGCCGGCGTTGTTCACCAGGAAGTCCAGCCGGCCGAAGCCGTCCATGGCCGCCTCGACCGCGGCGGCCTGGTGGGCCAGGTCGTGGGCCTTGCCGGGGACACCGATCACCCGGTCGGCGCCGAGCCGCTCGGCGGCCTCCTTGAGGGCCTCCTCGCCGCGCCCGGTGATGACGACCCGGTCGCCGCGGGCGACGAGCGCCTCGGCGATGCCGTAGCCGATGCCCCGGCTCGCGCCGGTGACGAGGGCGACCTTGCCGGAGAGCTCCGGCCTTTCGTTCGCGGTCATGTCCGCCTCCTCTCGCTGCTGCCGGAACGTCAGTTGAGCGGGCCGCCGGCCACGTACATGACCTGGCCGGAGACAAAGCCGGCGTCGTCGCCCGCGAAGAAGGCGATCGCGTTCGCGACGTCCTCGGGGCGGCCGACGCGCTGGACCGGGATCATGGAGGCGGCGGCCGCCTGGAACTCCTCGAAGCCCATGCCGACGCGCTCGGCGGTCTGCGCGGTCATCTCGGTGACGATGAAGCCGGGGGCGACGGCGTTGGCGGTGATGCCGAACTTGCCGAGCTCCTTGGCGAGGGTCTTCGTGAGGCCCTGCAGACCGGCCTTGACGGCCGAGTAGTTGGCCTGGCCGCGGTTGCCGAGCGCCGAGGAGGAGGAGAGCGAGACGATCCGGCCGAAGCCCGCGTCCACCATGTGCTTCTGGCAGGCCTTCGCCATCAGGAAGGCACCCTTGAGGTGCACGTTCATGACGAGGTCCCAGTCCGACTCGGACATCTTGAACAGCAGGTTGTCGCGGAGCACGCCGGCGTTGTTGACGAGGATCGTCGGCGCGCCGAGCTCGGCGGCGATCCGCGCGACGGCGGCCTCCACCTGGGCGCCGTCGGAGACGTCGCAGCCCACCGCGAGGGCGGTGCCGCCCGCGGCCGTGATCTTCTCGACCGTGTCCTTGCAGGCCGCCTCGTCGAGGTCGAGTACGGCGACGGCGCGGCCCTCGGCCGCCAGGCGGAGCGCGGTGGCGGCGCCGATGCCGCGTGCGGCACCCGTGACGACGGCTACGCGCTGCTCGGTGGTGGACATGCTTGGTTCTCCTCGCCCTTGGATCGTCCCTGATCGCGGACGGACCGGCCGTCCCGCTCACGCGTCCCGCACATGAGCGACCGCTTAGTATCGTCCGCAGAACGAGACGCTAGAAGCGATGGCACCCGGTGTCAACGGCCCACCGGGTGCCCCAGGTCACTCCCCGTGGCGGAACGGCGACCGAGGCCCTTCACCGATGGCCTCAGCGCACCAGCAGGTCGAGGAGACGCTCCACCTCCGCCTCCGGGTCGGCGGTGAGCCCCGTGTGCACGGGTCCCGGCTGCACGACCGTGGAGCGCGGCGCGATCAGCCAGCGGAAGCGCCGGCCCGCGTCGTCGCGCGCGGCCTGCCCGGCGTCGTCGCCGCCCAGGCAGATCCCCTCGACGGCGCGCAGCGCGGCCCGGACGCCGGTGACGTCCGCCGCGGGGTCGAGGACCGCCAGCTTGGCCTCGTCCAGATGGGTGCGGGCGGCCACGTAGGACCGGGCGCGGCAGTAGACGACCACACCCGCGTTGAAGCACTCACCGCGCTCGACCCGCGGCACCACGCGCAGCAGCGCGTACTCGAAGACATCGCGCTCGGTCACGTGGTGCTGTCCTTCTCGGTGGAGTGCGTCCGGGGCGCGAGGCGCTCGGCCAGCCAGCCGGGCGGCTGCTGGGGCCGGTTCTCGGTACGGGGGCCGAGCGTGATCCGCTCGTGGATGGTGGCGGCGCGGGGCAGGAGCGCGTCGACGTAGGCCGCGCGCACCTCGTCCGTACGGGAGAAACCGGGCTCGTCGACGAGCCACTCGTCGGGCACGTCGGCGACGACCTCGGTGAGCAGCTCGCGGGTGACGAGCGGCGCGAGTTCGGCGGCCGCGGCGGCGACGTCCGGCGCGAAGGGCGCGAGCGCGTGGTCGGAGGCGTCGTACGGCTTGGCGGCGGAAGCCCGCGCGCCCGGCCAGTTGTGGTGCCAGATCATGGTGGCGCCGTGGTCGATGAGCCACAGGTCGCCGTGCCACACCAGCATGTTCGGGTTCCGCCAGGACCGGTCGACGTTGTTGATCACGGCGTCGAACCAGACGACCTTGCCGGCCTCCTTGGGGTCCACCTCGTACGCCAGCGGGTCGAAGCCCAGCGAGCCGGGGAGGAAGTCCATGCCCAGGTTGAGCCCGCCGCTCGCCTTGAGCAGCTCCTGGACCTCCTGGTCGGGCTCGGAGAGGCCGATGACCGGGTCGAGCTGGATGGCGACGAGCTCCGGCACGCGCAGCCCGAGCCTGCGCGCGAGCTGCCCGCAGACGACCTCGGCGACGAGGGTCTTGCGGCCCTGCCCCGCGCCCGTGAACTTCATGACGTACGTGCCGAGGTCGTCGGCCTCGACGATCCCGGGGAGCGAGCCGCCCTCACGCAGGGGTGTGACATAGCGGGTCGCTACGACCTCTTTCAACACTTTCCCAGGCCACCCATCTCTTCAGCCGTGCAATCCACGGTCGGCTTCTTGGGGGCTCAGTAGCGGGGCTCTCCGAGCGGTCCGTCGACGGCGCCGCGCCCCGTGCTGCCGCCCTCCGGCATGAAGTGAGCATAGTAACCGAGGGTGATCACGGTGCGCCGAGTATGGCGAACCCCGCACCGAAGCCACACCGACTCGCGAACCGGTGCAATACAGACAAACATGTCGATGTGTGGACATCAGTGCGTCCCGTGCGCCGCCGCCCGTACGGCTCTCGGAACACCCTACGAAAGGCACCCTCATGCACCCCGCTCTGAGCACCGACGTGCTCGCCACGTTGCGCCGGCCCCGCCCCTATCCGGCGGTGTCGCTCGTGATGCCCACCCACCGTCGCGAGCCGGACAACGCCCAGGACCCCGTACGGCTGCGCAACCTCCTGGCCAGGGCGGAGAAGGCCCTCCAGGACGACCCGGACGTGCCCCGGGAGCGCCGTGCGGACGTGCTCGCCCAGCTGGAGCGGGCCGTCGCCGAACTCGACCTCGCCCATGTGGAGGACGGGCTGGTGATCTACGCGGCGCAGGGCGAGCACCACGTCTGGACCGTGGCCCGGACGGTCCCGGAGCGGGTGGTCGTCGCCGACACGTTCCTCACGCGCAACCTCGTCGCCGCCCAGGCGGCCGAACAGCCCTACTGGGCCCTGGCCGTCGCGGCGGACCGGGTGTCGCTCTGGAGCGGCGGACCGGAGCGGGCCGTCGAGTTCACGGGCGACGGCTTCCCGCTGACCCGGAGCCTTGAGGACCCCGACGCGGAACGCAAGGAACGCATCGGCGACCTGCCGAGCACCTTCCGGGACGAGGACACCCGCACGTTCCTCCGCGAGGCCCATCAGGCGCTGCGTGCCGTCCTCGCCTCCGAGTCGCGTCCGCTGTACGTGCTCGGTGAGGCGCCGGCCCTCGCGGCGCTGGAGGACACGGGCCGACTGGACCCCGGCACGATGACCGTGCAGCGCGGGGGGCTCGCGGACGGCCCGGCCGAGGCGGTGCACCGTGCGGTCGAGCCGGTGCGGAGCGCACGGGAAGAGGCCGCGGTCACCACCGTGGCCGCGGAGCTGGACACGGCGCAGGGCCGGCGCGAGTTCGCGGCCGGCCTCGACGAGGTGTGGCGCGCCGCGAAGGACGGCCGGATCCGTCTGCTGGCCGTCGAGGACCACTACCGCGACGTCGTACGCGACCGCGGCGACCACCTGGAACCCGCCTCCGACTCGGAGCCGGACACGCGGGACGACATCGTGGACGAGATCGTCGAGCGTGCCCTGGAGACGGGCGCCGAGGTGCGGTTCGTACGGGACGACGCCCTGGTCGAATCCGCCCGCATCGCCGCCGTACTGCGCTACTGACGGCGACCGTACTCACCGTAGGAACGAGGAATCCCGCGTGAACACCTCTTCATCCCACCCGAGACGACCGGTCCGCGCCCGGGCGGCGGGCGCCGCCCTGGCCGTCGTCGTCACCGCGCTCGGCGCCGCCGCTCTCGTCTCCTGCGGCTCCGACGGCGACGACACCGGCGCCCCGACGTTCAGCGAACGCCCCACGGCACCCGACACCGCCGCGTTCTCGGGGGACCTGCCCTCCTCCGTCGCCTCCGCGGGGGAATCGGTGATCGAGTCCGCGCGCGCGGAAGCGTCGTCCGCGGCCGCGTCGGCCTCCGAGCGGGAGGCGTCGCGCAAGGCGTCGATCGGAGCCGAGGTCGAACGCTCCCGCCAGGCGGCCGAGGACGCGCTGGAGGACGTCGAGGGCAGGGGGAACGCCCTGAGCGAGATCGGGATGACCGGCAAGCCCCGCGCCGACACGGGCGGTCGGCTCACCGTCGTCGTGACCATCACGAACAAGACGAGCGAGCCGGCGTCCTACGCGGCCCAGGTCGACTTCCTCGACCCGTCGGGGAAGGTCGTCGAGACGCAGTTCGTCGGCGCCGAGGACCTCGCGCCGGGCGAGCGCGCACAGCCCCTGGTCATCAGCCGGCAACCCGCCGAGCCGGTCCTGACGCCGAGGCTCACCAAGGCACAGAGGTACTGACGTTCATGGTCCTCGGCGTCATGGGGGCCGCACCGAAGGAGAGACTCATGTCCGAACTCATCGTCATCGGCTACGCCGACCACGCGGTCGCGAGGGAGGCCTTCAAGACGGTCCAGAAGCTCCGCGACGACCACGTCCTCGACCTCAAGGGCCTCGCCGTGGTCAGGGTGGACGAGGACGGCGAGACCCATGTGGACACCCCGAAGAAGAGCGAGGAGGTCGCCCTCTCGGCCACGGCCGGCGCTCTCTGGGGGATGGTCTTCGGCATGCTCATCCTCACCCCGGGCATCGGGGTGGTGGGCGCGGCCCTCGGAGGCCTCATCGGCAAGCTGAACCAGATGGGCGTCGACGGCAGGTTCCGGAAGCAGGTCCAGGAGCTGCTGGAGCCGGGCTCGGCGGCCGTCGTCGTCATGGCCTCGAAGATCACCGAGGACCGGTTCGCCACGGCCATGGAACCCTTCGGGGGAACGGTGCTCAAGACCTCCCTCCCGGAGGAGAGCGAGCGCGAGCTCGCGGAGCAGCTCGCCGGCCCCGACGCCGAGACGGCGGCGTGAAGAGCCCCTGAACCACCGACGTCCGCCGCCCCCTCCCTGCTCAAGGGAGGGGGCGGCGGGCTGCCGCGACCTACTGCGGACTACGCCGAGACTCAGAAGGAGACCGCGTCGCGGATCAACGGGCAGGTCATGCAGTGGCCGCCGCCGCGCCCGCGGCCGAGTTCGGCGCCGACGATGGTGATGACCTCCACCCCCGCCTTCCGCAGCAGCGTGTTGGTCTGGGTGTTGCGGTCGTAGGTGAAGACGACCCCGGGTTCGAGCGCGACGGCGTTGTTCCCGCTGTCCCACTGCTGGCGCTCGGAGGCGTAGACGTCCCCGCCGGTCTCGATCACCTGGAGCCCGGGCAGGCCGAGGCCCTTGGCCACGACGTCCACGAACGGGGTGGTGCCCTCGTCGGTGATCTCCACGCCCGGGGCCCTGTCGGCGGGCCGTAGGGAGAAGGTGTGCACGGCGTCCATGATCGTCGGGTAGAGGGTGACGATGTCGCGGTCGGCGAAGGTGAAGACCGTGTCGAGGTGCATGGCAGCCCGCAGTTTCGGCATACCGGCGACGATCACGTGCTCGGCCGCGCCGTTGTCGAAGAGCGCGGCGGCCACCTGGGTGATCGCCTGGCGGGAGGTGCGCTCGCTCATGCCCATGAGGACGACGCCGTTGCCGACGGGCATGATGTCGCCGCCCTCGAACGTGGCCTGTCCCCAGTCCTGTTCGGGGTCGCCCCACCACACGGTCGAGCTCGTGAAGTCGGGGTGGAAGGCGTAGATCGCCTTCATGAGGAGGGTCTCGCCGTGGCGGGCGGGCCAGTACAGCGGGTTCAGGGTGACACCGCCGTAGAGCCAGCAGGTGGTGTCGCGGGTGTAGAGCGTGTTCGGCAGCGGCGGCATCAGGTACTCCCGCGCCCCCACGCCTTCCCGGGCCAGGGTCACGTACCCGGAGCGGAAGTCGTCCGGCAGGTCCGCGGTGGACAGTCCGCCGATGAGGAACTCCGCCAGCGCGCCGGGGGCGAGGGAGTCGAGGAAGGCCCGGGTGTCGTCGACCAGCCCGAGTCCGACCTCGTTGGGGACGATCTTCCGGTCGAGGAGCCAGTCCTTGGCCGCCGGGATCGCCATGGTCTCGGCGAGCAGTTCGTGCAGTTCGACGACCTCGACCCCCCGCTGGGTGAGTTTGTTGACGAAGTCCGCGTGGTCGCGCTGGGCGTTCTCCACCCACATGACGTCGTCGAAGAGCAGGTCGTCGGAGTTGGTCGGCGTCAACCGCCGGTGCGCGAGGCCGGGGGAACAGACGAGGACCTTGCGGAGGCGTCCGACTTCCGAATGGACACCGAAGGCGGACGGGGCGGCGGGACGGGCGTCAGCGGCGGTCATGGTCGGCCTTTCCGGTGGGGCGGTGGGGCGGTGGGACGGGTAGGGCGGTGGGACGGTAGGTCAGAGTTCGATCCAGCCGGCGGCGAGAGCGATGATCCCGACGACCGCTCCGGCGATGGAGACGGCGCAGATCACGGCCTCCTTCGGGGAGAAGAGGCGTCGGTTCTGCTCGCGGCGGGCCTTGACGAACAGGAACGTGGCCGGGGCGTAGAGGATGAAGGAGACGAGGACGAACTTGAGTCCGGCCGCGTAGAGCAGGAACGCGGTGTAGAGCGTGGCGAGGAGGGCGACGAAGAGTTCCCGCCGGGTGGTGCGGCCCTCCGCCTTCTCCTGTACGGGCCGCAGCGCGATCTTCACGGCGAAGCCGGCGGCCAGCAGGAAGGGGATCAGGCTCAGTGAGCTGGTGAGGTCGAGGGCGAAGTTGAACGCGTCGTCGGAGAACGCCGTGACGATCAGGACGACCTGACTGAGGGCCGTCGTCATGAGCAGTGCGGGTACGGGGACGTCGTCGCCGCTGGACCGGCCGAGGAAGCGCGGCATGTCGTCGTCCTTGGCGGCGACGAAGAGCACCTCGGCTGCCATCAGGGTCCAGGCCAGATAGGCGCCGAGGACCGAGATGATCAGGCCGATGCTGACGAACACCTTGCCCCAGGTGCCGACCGCCGCCTCCAGGACGCCCGCCATGGACGGCTGGCGGAGCTCGGCGATCTCGCTCATCGGCAGGATGCCGTACGACACGATGGTGACCGAGGCGAAGATCGCGAAGACGCTCAGGAACCCCAGGATGGTGGCCCGCCCCACGTCCTCCCGGCGTTTGGCGTGCCGGGAGTAGACGCTGGCGCCCTCCACACCGAGGAAGACGAACACCGTGGCCAGCATCGTGCCGCGGACCTGGTTGAAGAGGGATCCGGCGTAGTCCGCGCCGCCGAAGTTGTCGGCGAAGACGGACGGCTTGAAGCAGAACAGCGCCAGGATGATGAAGACGATGATGGGGACGAGCTTGGCGACGGTCACGATCCTGTTGATCGCCGTCGCCTCCTTGACCCCGCGGCGGATGAGGAGGAAGAAGCCCCAGAGGCCCGCGGAGGACAGGACGATCGCCAGGGCTGTGTCGCCGTCGCCGAGGGAGGGCGCGATCGCGCCGATCGTCGACATGATCAGCACCCAGTACGTGACGTTGCCGACGCAGGCGCTCGCCCAGTAGCCGAAGGCCGAGAAGAATCCGAGGTACTCGCCGAAGCCCGCCTTCGCGTACGCGTAGACGCCGGCGTCCAGATCGGGCCTCCGTACCGCGAGGGTCTGGAAGACGAAGGCGAGCATCAGCATGCCGACGCCCGCGACCGCCCAGGCGATCAGTGCGCCCGCGACGCCCGTCTCCTGGGCGAACCGTCGGGGAAGGGAGAACACGCCGGCGCCGACCATGGAGCCGACGACCATCGCGGTCAGCGTCAGCAGGGTCAGTTTGGCCACGGGTGGCGAGCCGACGGGGCTGGTCTCGGTACTGGTGTCACCAGGTTTCATCGCGTGCCTCGCAGACGTGCTCGATCGCCCCGACAGATTCCGGCCCCCGCACAAAGCGCCCAGGGCGAGGAGGATGCGGACCGAGCTCGTGGCCGACGGCAGCGCGTCGAGGTGGAAGAGGCCGAGCGACCCGGCCTCGAGGACCGATGGAACCGACGGAACCGTCGAAACCGCCGCGGGCGCGATCGCCTCCGGCGGGGGCGGTGCCCGCACACGCGGTCGGCCGGGAAGACGACGCGTCCTTCTCCACTGTGACCCCCGGTCGAGAAACGGGCAGACGCCGACACCTCGACGGCTCACTGGAAGGAAAATCTAATCCGGTACGCACCTTTTGTCCTGACGTACAGGGCATCTCCGGCGATCGCCCCCACGATCGGCGCGCGCCCGCGAGGATGAGCACCGGCCGGTCCGCCGCTGCGCCTGCGTCCCCGTGAGCGCGGGCCGACCGACACTGAGCGCACGCTTTCGTCGTCCTCCTCGGTCCGGGAGGCCTTCCCCGATCAGGGAGCCGGATGGCCAGTCGTCTGATCCTTCGATGCCGTCACGCCCTCGTCGTCGTGGCGCTCGCCACCCTGACGGCGGTCTCCCCCGCCGCCACGGCGCCCGCGCCCGCCGTGACGACGGCCGCGCCCGCTCCCGGAGCACTCGCTCCCGAACCGGCCGCGCCACCCGCCTTCGATCCGGCGCCCGCCCGGGCGAGTCTGGAGCGTCTGCTGCCTTCCGTGGCCGGGCAGTTCGACCTGGTCGCGGTCGAGGAGCCCGCCTCCGGCGACTACTTCTCGATCTCCGGGACGGCCGGGGCGATCCGGGTGCGCGGCACCTCGCCGGCCACGCTGCTCACCGGAGTGGGCTGGTACCTGGAGCGGATCGCGGGGGTCGACATCGGATGGCCGGGCGACAGCGTCGGCCGGCTGCCGTCCACGCTCCCGGCGGTCACCGGCAGTGTCACCCGCAGGGCGACCGTGCCTCACCGATACGCCCTGAACGACACCGACGAGGGCTACTCCGGCGCGTACCGCGACTTCGCCTCGTACCGGCACGAGATCGACCTGATGGCCCTGCACGGCGTGAACGAGGTCTTCGTGCCGACCGGGGCCGAGTACCCGTACTACCGCGCTCTCCAGCGGTTCGGCTACAGCGCGGCGGAGTTGCGCGAGTGGATCCCCGGCCCGGCCCATCAGGGCTGGTGGCTGCTGCAGAACATGTCGGGCTTCGGCGGCCCGGTCTCCGAGCAGCTGATCGAGGCCCGCGCGACGCTCGGGAGCAGGATCGCGGGACACCTGCGGGCGCTGGGGATGACCCCGGTGCTCCCGGGCTTCTTCGGCACGGTGCCGCCGGACTTCGCCGCCCGGAACCCGGGCGCGGTCACGGTCCCGCAGGGCAGGTGGGTGGGTTTCGCCCGGCCGGACTGGCTGGACCCGACCGGACCGGTCTTCGCGCGGCTGGCCGCGACGTACTACCGCTTGCAGGAGCGGCGGTTCGGTGACAGCGACATGTTCAAGATGGACCTCCTGCACGAGGGCGGCACCCCGGGTCCCGTCGACGTGGCGGGAGCGGCCGGGGCCGTCCAGCGGGCCCTGGACGCGGCGCACCCCGGCGCCACCTGGGTCATGCTCGGCTGGCAGCGGAACCCGTCGGCGGCTCTCCTGAGCGGTGTGGACCGCCGCCGGGTGCTCGTCGTCGACGGACTGTCCGACCGCTACGACGGCCTGGACCGCGCGGCCCAGTGGGGTGGCGCGCCCTACGCCTTCGGCGCGATCGGCAACTTCGGCGGCCACACCAGCCTGGGCGCCAACACCGGCGTCTGGGTCGAGCGGTTCCCCGCGTGGCTGAACACGCCGGGCAGCACGCTGAGCGGCATCGCCTATCTGCCGGAGGGCACCGGCGGGAACCCCGCCGCGTTCGATCTGTTCACCGATCTCGCCTGGCAGCCGGGCCCGATCGACCACCGGACCTGGTTCGCGGAGTACGCCGCCCGGCGCTACGGCGGACCCGACCCCCACGCCGCCGCCGCGTGGGAGCAGTTGCGCCGCGGCCCGTACAGCACGCGATCCGGTACATGGAGCGAGCCGCAGGACAGTCTCTTCGCCGCGCGGCCGAGTCTGGCGGCGACCAGGGCGGCACGCTGGAGCCCGACCGCCATGCGTTACGACGCGGCCACCGTGGAGCGCGCGCTCGCCGAGCTGCTCCGGGTGGCGCCCGGGCAGCGGACCACGGACGCCTACCGCTTCGACGTGGTGGACGTGGCACGACAGGCGCTCACCAACCGCGGCCGGGTCCTCCTGCCCCGTATCAGGACCGCGTACGAGGCCGAGGACCTCGCGGGCTTCCGGGAGCTGGTGGCGCAGTGGAACGCCCACCTGGAGCTGCTGGGGCGGCTGGTCGCCGCCGACCGGCGGTTCCTGCTCGGTCCGTGGCTCGCCGACGCCCGCGCCTGGGGGGCCGACCCCGCCGAACGCGACCGGCTGGAGTACGACGCCCGCTCGATCCTCACCACCTGGGGTGACCGGGGGCCGAGCGAGGCGGGCGGCCTGCACGACTACGCGAACCGCGAGTGGGCCGGGCTCGTCCGGGACGTGTACGCACCGCGCTGGGCCGCGTACTTCGCGAGTCTCGACAGCGCGCTGGTGAGCGATACGGTGCCGGTCGCCATCGACTGGTTCGCGAGGGACGACGCCTGGGCGCACGGCCACCAGAGGTACGCGACGAGGCCGACCGGAGACCCCGTCGCCCTGGCCGGCGAGGTGCTCGCGGCCCTGACGAGGTGATCCGCGACGGCGTCTCTACTCTGGTGAGGTGCTTCCCCGAACCCTCCTCGCGCGCCCGTCCCTCGCCGACGCCACCCTGCTCGCCCACACGGAACAGGGCCGTGCGTGGCCGCTCCTGGTGTGGGCCCCGGGGCCGGGCGTGCGGATGGTGTCGAGCGCCGTCCTCGGCGGGGGCATCGGGGAGCGGGCGTGGGTGCTGAACGCGCAGGTCCCGCCGGGCTACGACCGGCTCGATCCCGTCGCCCACCTCGGCGCGCTGGCCGCCGGAGCCGGGCTCGAAGGGCCCGGGGTGGGGCTCATGACGGCGGCCTCGGTCGAGAACCGGCGGCACGCGGCGGACAGTGGGGCCGAGGCCGTGGTCACCGCCGGGATCGGCGTACGGGGCTGGGCGGCCGTACCGGGGGCCGGCGGCGTCGCGGCCCCGCGCCCGGGGACGATCAACATCATCGTGTCGCTGCCCGTGCCGCTCACGGACGCCGCCCTCGTCAACGCGGTCGCCACCGCCACCGAGGCGAAGGTGCAGGCCCTCGTCGAACTCGGCGCGGACGCCTCGGGCACGCCGACGGACGCCGTCTGCGTGGCCGCTCCCTCGCCCACCGGCGGCGGCGCACGGGCATCGGTCGGCGAGCCGGGCGCCGAGCCGGGCGCCGAGGCGTTCGCCGGACCGCGGTCGCTCTGGGGGGCGCGGCTCGCGCGCGCCGTGCACCGCGCGACGTACGAGGCATGCGCCGGCCTCCTCACCCCCTGAGAGCCCTCCTGAGGACCGTCCTGAGAGGGCGTCAGCCGTGCGAGAGCAGCGCCGCCGTGAGCTCCGCCGCGCGCCGGTGCCAGAAGCCGGCGCCCCGGAGCATGGCGTGCCCGCCGGTCGGCATCGGGATCCCCGCCGCGTCCGCGCCCGCCGCCCGCGCCCTGCGGACGAAGTCCCAGGACTCGCGCGCCGAGGTGACGCTGTCGGCCTCGTCGTGCAGGAGGTAGAGGCGTCGGCCGCCGAGGTGGTCGACGGGCTCCCCGGTGGGACACCAGGGCGCGAGGGCGACGACACCGCGGACGGCCGGGTCGCCGGCGGCGCTGAGTGCGGCGCGGCCGCCCATGGAGTGGCCGAGGAGCACGACGGGTACGGGACCGACCCGGTCCCGTAGCCGGACGAGGGCGGCCTCCGCGTCCCGGGCGGCGTCGGCGCGGGGACCGTTCCAGCCGCGGTGACGGTAGCGCACCTCGGCGACCAGCACGTCCCGGCCTCGGACGGCGCGGGTCACGGCGGCGGTGAAGGGCCGCATGCGCAGCGCGGGCAGGTTGAGCGCGGGCGGCGGCTCCGGCCCGTCGGCGCGGCCTCCGTGGAGCAGCAGTACCGCGGCGGCGGGTGCCGCGGGCGAGCTGCGGACCAGGAGGGTGCCGGGCTCGGTCGGCTTCGCGCGGCAGCCGGTCCCCGGGGTCATCGGGGACCCGCGCCGCTCGTGCGGGCCACGTGACCGGGTCGCCGTGCCATGGGTGCCTCCAGAAGTCGCCTGCGGCTCCCCGCGACGGGCGCTCCGCTCACGCCGCGCGGGGAGACCACGTGAGGGCCGCAGTCTGCCATCACGGTGTCCCGGGCGTACCGACAGGCCCGGGTGGGGCGGGCGACACGACCGTCACACACCCTCGGAGTGACCTGCGTCACAACGTGTCACAGCTGCCGACCCCGCGGTGTCTTGTGCACGAACCGCTTGAATCGAAGGAGACACCATGACCGGGAACATCGCAGTGGTCGTGATCGGCGGCGGGTACGCCGGAGTGATGGCCGCGAACCGCCTGACGCAACGCGACGACGTGACCGTGACGCTGATCAACCCGCGCCCGGACTTCGTCGAGCGGATCCGCCTGCACCAGCTCGTCGGCGGGTCCGACGACGCGGTCGTCGCGTACACGGAGGTCCTGCACCCGGGCATCGGCCTGCTGGTCGACTCCGTGACACGGATCGACGCGGCCGGGCGCAGCGTGACACTGGCGACCGGCGGGACCGTCCGTTACGACTACCTGGTCTACGCGGTGGGCAGTGGCAGCGCCGACCCGCGGGTGCCCGGAGCCGCCGAGTTCGCGTACCCGATCGCCGATCTGGAGGAGGCGCAGCGGCTGCGGCCGGTCCTCGACGCCGCGCCCCTGACCGCCCCCGTGACGGTGGTCGGTGGTGGTCCGACCGGCATCGAGACCGCCGCCGAGCTCGCCGAGGCGGGCCGCGCCGTGACCCTGGTCTGCGGGCGGGTGCTCGGCCCGTACCTGCACCGGCGCGGCCGCCGCTCGGTCGCCGGGCGGCTGGCGGCTCTCGGGGTGACCGTGGTCGAGGGCCCCGGGGCGAAGGTGACGGCCGTGACGCGCGACGCCGTGCGGCTCGACGACGGGCGCGAGCTGCCGAGCGCGGTGACCATCTGGACCGCGGGCTTCGGCGTGCCGGACCTGGCCGCGCGCAGCGGGTTGAGCACCGACGCCCTGGGCCGTCTGCTCACGGACGAGACGCTGACGAGCGTGGACGACGACCGTGTCATCGCGGCCGGGGACTCGGCGGCACCGTCGAACCTGCCGGCGAGGATGAGCTGCCAGGCCGCAACGCCGATGGGCGCGCGGGCCGCCGACACGGTCCTCAGCCGGATCGCGGGGGAGACGCCCTCGTCGCTCAACCAGGTGTTCGCGGGCCAGTGCATCAGCCTGGGTCGGGGCGCCGGCATCTTCCAGTTCGCCCACCGGAACGACGTCGCGCTGTGGTTCCACATCGGCGGTCGCACGGGCGCGAAGGTCAAGGAGATCGTGTGCAAGGGCACCGTCAAGCACCTGGCCGCGGAGGCCGGCAAGCCCGGCGCGTACGGCCTGCACCGCGTCTCGGGAGGCGGCCAGCGCGAGAAGTTGCTGCGGGCCGAGCGTGACCGCGGCGCCCAGGTGGGTCATGATCTGACTCCCACCAACGAAAAGGATCTTGCTGTGGAAGCGTACGCGCGGGCCGAAGGCGACCTGGACCGGCCGCGAAGGAGCGGGGCGCAGGCATGAGCAACCACGCCACCGACGCGGCGACCGAGACGTTCGTCGCCCACCGCAATCTCCTCTTCACCGTCGCCTACGAGATGCTCGGATCGGCGGCCGACGCCGAGGACGTCCTTCAGGAGACCTGGCTGCGGTGGGTCGAGGTCGACCTGGAGCAGGTGAGCGACCGGCGCGCCTACCTGGTCCGGGTCACGACCCGTCAGGCGCTCAACCGGCTGCGCACCGCGAGCCGGCGCAGGGAGTCGTACGTGGGCCCCTGGCTGCCCGAGCCCATGCTCACCGCGCCGGACGTGGCCGAGGACGTGGAGCTCGCCGAGAGCGTGTCGATGGCGATGATGCTCGTCCTGGAGACGCTGGCGCCGACGGAGCGCGCCGTCTTCGTCCTGCGTGAGGCCTTCGGCTTCGAGTACGACGAGATCGCGGCCGCCGTCGACAAGACCCCGGCGGCCGTCCGGCAGATCGCGCACCGCGCGCGCCGGCACGTCGACGCCCGCCGTCCCCGCCGGACGGTCTCCGCGCGCGAGACCCGGGCGGCCCTGGAGTCGTTCCGGCGGGCGTTCGAGACCGGGGACGTCCAGGGCCTCCTCGACGTCCTCGCCCCGGAGGCCGTCTACATGGGTGACGGCGGCGGGATCAAGCACGCCGCCCTGCGGCCCGTTCTCGGGGCCGACAAGGTGGCCCGCCTCATGGCGACCTTCACCGGCAGGGCCGGCGCGGCCGGCATCGCGTTCACCCTCGGCCCCGCCGTGGTCAACGGCAGCCCGGCGCTCCTCGTCCGCATGGACGGCGAGATCGACGGCGTCATGGCGGTCCACGTCGAGGACGCCCGCATCGCCGGCGTCTACTTCGTCCGCAACCCGGAGAAGCTGTCCCACGTCGCCTCCGAGACTCCGCTCACCCTCCGCTGAACTCCCGCGCCCTGGCGCGTTCGTGCGCGAAGACGCGATCCTGTGAACGGGGCACAGGTCACACCCGTACCGTCGGGTGCCGACACACCAGTGCGCGAAGGAAAGAGGGGCAGCACATGAGCGGAGTGGCACGCAGGACGGTGGTCTCGGCGGCGGGCGCCGCGGGCCTGGCGGCGGCCCTCGCGGCCTGCGGTGGCGGCGGCACCGAGGACAAGGGAACGGAGGGGCAGGCGGGCGCCACCCTCGCGCGGACCGGGGACATTCCGGTGGGCGGCGGCAAGGTCATCGCCGGTCAGGGCCTGGTGATCACCCAGCCGAAGGCCGGCGAGTTCCACGCCTTCTCGTCGAAGTGCACCCACGCGGGCTGTGCCGTCAGCGGAGTCAAGGACGGCGTCATCGTGTGCCCGTGCCACCAGAGCCACTTCGACGTGTCGGACGGCAGCGTGAAGTCCGGCCCGGCGACCGCCCCGCTGCCGCCGGCGCCGATCCAGGTGGTGGGCGACGAGATCAGCCTCGGCTGACGGAGCCCCCGGCGGGCCGTGAACGCCTGGGCGCCTTCCAGCAGCCCAGCACCTCGTCCGTCGTCGTGATCGTGGCGACGAGCGCGAGGGTGTGGCGGATCATCGCGGGGGTGTAGTCGGCCGGCACCCCCGCGATCGCGTCCCCGGGCACGACGACCGTGTAGCCGAGGTTCACGGCGTCGAAGACCGCGTTGGGCACGGCCACGTTGGCGGAGACGCCGGTCACGATCAGCGTCCGGCAGCCGAGGTTGCGGAGGAGTGCGTCGACGTCCGTGCCCGCGAGCGGCGAGAGCCCGTGCAGGCGCCGGACCACGATGTCCTCCTCCGCGACCTCGATGGGTTCGGCGATCCGTACGGCCACGCTGCCGCTGTGCTGCTGCACGGGCAGCCGGGCGGCGGCCCGGAAGAGGCGCGCGTTGGTGTTGGCGGCGCGCCCGTCGGGGCGCCGCTCGGCGACGGCGTGGATCACCTGGACGTCGGCCTCGTGCGCGGCGGCCACGAGCCGCGCCACGTTCCGCAGGGCGCCCGACGCCCGTGCCGCGGCGGCGAGTTCGGGCAGCGCGCTCTCCGCGCCGACGACTCCCCGCTGGCACTCGACGGTGAGCAGCACGACCCCGCCGTCCGGACGGATCCACTCCCCGAGCCGGTCTCCGGCATTCTCACCCATGGTCTCCCCTTGCCTGCGCGCGAATGGCCCTCCATGCTTTCTGACGTCTCATCAGAAATCCAGAAGGGTGCGGACGATGACCGTCGCACAGCGCCGTGGACGCCGGATCATGATGACCCCGGCCGAGCTCGACTCCTTCCTCGCCGAACAGCGCACCTGCCGGGTGGCGACCGTGTCGGCCGACGGCCGCCCGCACGTGAGCGCGCTCTGGTTCGCCTGGGACGGCCGCTCGCTGTGGCTGTACTCACTGACGCGCAGCCGCCGTTGGGCGGAGATGCGCGCCGATCCGAGGATCGCGGTGGTGGTGGACGACGGCGAGGAGTACGGCGAGCTGCGGGGCGTGGAGCTGTCGGGCACGGTCGAATTCGTCGGCGAGGCCCCCCGTACCGGCGAGCCGTGCCCTGAACTCGAAGCGCCCGAACAGCTCTTCTCCGCCAAGAACTTCGGCCTGGCCACGATGCCGCACGACGGCCGCCACGCCTGGGCCAGACTAACCCCGGACGCCATCGCGTCCTGGGACTTCCGCAAGATCTAAGGGGGTCTCTCCGGAGGCCCCGGGGTCCGTCAGCTTCCGAGCGGCTGGGCCGCCGCCCGCAGCGCCCCGACGACCGCCCGCACGGAGGGGCGGCGGCCCGCGTCGGCGCGCCAGGTGGCGTAGATGTGGCGCCGCATCTTCTGCCGTACGGGAACGAACACGACGCCCTCCGGCAGCGGGCGGCCGAGGCGTGGCGTCACGCAGACACCGAGCCCTGCCGCGACGAGCGCCAGCTGCGTGTGGTGCTCGCCGGCGAGGTGACCGATGCGCGGCTCGATGCCCTGCGAGCGCAGCGTGAACATCAGCCAGTCGTGACAGAACTCGCCCTCGGGCCAGGACACCCACTCCTCGTCGGCGAACTCCTCCAGGTCCACCGCCTCCCGCCCGGCCAGCCGGTGTCCGGCGGGCAGCGCCACGTCGGCCGTGTCGTCCAGGAGGTGCACCCGCTCCAGGCCGCCCGGCACGGGCGCCCGCTTGTTGCTCCACTCCAGGACGATCGCGAGGTCCGCGTCACCGCGCAGCACCGCGCGCACACCCGGCTCGGGCTCCAACTCGGTCGTGCGCACTCGGAGTTCGGGATGGCCGGTGCGCAGGGAGGCGAGCGCGGCGGGAATGAGACCGCGGGCCGCCGTGGGGAAGGCGGCGAGCCGCACCTCGCCGACGACCCGGCCGCTCTGGGCCTCGATGTCGGCCTGGGCGACCTGGACCTGGGACAGGATCCGGGCGGCGTGCTCGGCGAGCAGCAGTCCCGCGTCGGTGAGCCGCACCCCCCGGCCGTTCTTGGCGAGCAGCTGCTGCCCCACCTCGCGCTCCAGCTTGGACAGCTGCTGGGAGACGGCCGAGGTGGTGACGTGCAGGCCGTCGGCCGCGCCGCTCACCGAACCATGCCGCGCGACGGCGTCGAGGGTCCGCAGGCGCTCCAGATTCAACATGTAAGCAATACTAAGGGAAGGGGTCGAAGAATTCTCGCTTGTTCTAAGAGGTCGGGGCCGTCACCCTGAGTGCATGAGCCCCACAGCCCCGCACTCCGCGTCACCCTCCCCCTCCGCATCACTTTCCCACTCCGCCTCCCCCGCCGGCTCCCCGCGCCCTTCGCGCGGCGCCCGGCTGCTCGACTGGCGCGTCCGCTTCGGCGCCCTGGCCCTCATATGGGGGTTCAGCTTCCTCTTCATCAAGGTCGGTACGGAGGGCTTCGCGCCCTTCCAGGTGACCTTCGGGCGCCTGCTGTTCGGTACGGCGGTGCTCGCCGTCGCCCTGGTCGTGAAGCGCGACCGGCTGCCGCGCGGCGCCCGGGTCTGGGGCCATCTGACGGTCGCGGCGTTCCTGCTCAACGCACTGCCGTTCTCGCTCTTCGCGTACGCGGAGCTGACGATCCCCTCGACCCTGGCGGGCATCTGCAACGCGACGACGCCGCTGTGGGGCATGCTGCTCTCGCTCGTCGCGCTCTCCGAGGACCGCCCGACCCGGGTCCGCGCCGCCGGCCTGGGCATCGGCTTCGTGGGAGTACTGACGGTGCTCGGCGCCTGGCAGGGCTTCTCCGGACTCGACGTGACCGGCACGGCGCTGGCCCTGCTGGCCTCCTTCAGCTACGCGGTGGGCTGGATCTACGTCCGCAGGACGCTGAGCGACACGGGCGTCTCGCACCTCTCGCTCGCCGGCTCGCAGGTGGGCCTCGCGACGCTCCAACTGGCCGTCGTCACCCCCCTGTTCACCTCGATGCCGGAGTCGGTGGAGGTCGTTCCGCTGCTCGCCGTGCTCGCGCTCGGCGCGCTCGGCACGGGGTACGCGATGCTGCTCCAGTACGGCGTCGTGGCGGAGGTCGGCCCGACGACGGCGTCCATGGTCACGTACTTCATCCCCGTCATCGCCACAGCGGCGGGCGTGGCCGTCCTGGACGAGCAGCTCACCTGGAACACACCGGTCGGCGCGGTGATCGTCCTCGCGGGAGCCGCCCTCACCCAGACCCGCGCCTCCCGCCGTAGGACTCCGCCGACGCCGGCCGCGGCCGCAGCCCCGACAGCGACGTCAGCCGCGTCCCCGGCAGCGACGTCAGCCCCGGCCCCGGCCCCGGCCCCGGCGGCACCCCGCCCCTGAGCGCGGTCACCCCCGCCACGACGCCAGACCCCGCAACCGGCCTCCCCTCCCCCTCACCCCTCACCCCTCACCCGTAACTCCGCGCGGGCGCCGGCCCCGCCGCCCGCGCGACGGCCTCGGCGAGGACCTCGACGTCCCCGACGGTGAGGCCGGAGACGGTGACCCGGACGGCCGGCCCGGCGTTCATCCGGAAGCGAGCGCCCGGTGCCACCGCCCATCCCTCGGCCACGAGCCGCGACACCGCGCCCGTCTCGTCAGCGACGGGCACCCAGACGTTCATGCCGCTGCGCCCGTGGGCCTCGATCCCCCGCCGGGCGAGCGCCCGCACCAGACCGTCGCGCCGCTTCCCGTACGAGCGGGCGACGACGGCCGGGTCGACCGCCTCCACGACCCAGAGGTGGGCGACGGTCCGCTGGAGCAGCCGGCTGACCCAGCCGGGGCCGAGCCGCTGGCGTCCGAGGACCCGGTCGACGGTCTCCGCGTCCCCGGTGAAGGCCGCGATCCGCAGGTCCGGCCCGTACGCCTTCGCGACCGAGCGCACCAGCGCCCAGCGGTCGGTGACCCCGGCGAGGGGATGAAGGGGCTGCGCGACGATCCCGTGCCCGTGGTCGTCCTCCACGAGCAGGACGTCGGGATGCGCGGCGAGGACCCGCCGCAGCTCCCGCGCCCGTTCCTCGGTCACGCACGCCCCGGTCGGGTTCTGCGCCCGGTCGGTCACGATCACCGCACGCGCCCCGTCGCGCCGGATCGCCCGCTCGACCTCCTCCGGCAGCGGCCCCTCGTCGTCGACCGCGACGGGCACCGGTCGCAGCCCGATCGCCGGTACGAGGTCGAGCAGACTGCCCCAGCCCGGGTCCTCGACGGCGACGGCGTCCCCGGGCCTGAGACGCGCGGCGAGCACCCGCTCGATGGCGTCGAGAGAGCCCGAGGCGACGCCGACCGGCCCGGCGGGCACGCCGTCCGTGTCGAAGGCGGCCCGTGCGAGCCGCCCGAACTCCTCGTCGACGGGGGCCTCTCCGTACATGCCGGGCCGCTCGGCGTACCGCCGGGCGACCTCGGCGAAAGCCTCGCCGAGCGGGGGCAGCAGCGCGGGGTCGGGGCTTCCGTTGCTCACGTCGCGGACCCCGGCGGGGGCGTCCACCCGGATCGACCCGCGCGCGGTCGTGGCGGGCCGTGGCCGCACCCGGCTGCCGCGCCGGCCGTCCGTCTCGATGACCCCGCGCTCGCGCAGGGTGCGGTAGGCGGCGGCGACCGTATTGGCGTTCACGCCCAGCGTCAGCGCCAATTCCCGCATGGGCGGCAGCAGTTGCCCGGGCTCCAGGGCACCCGTGCCGACCGCGCGCTCGACACTGGCGGCGATCTCCGATGCGCGACGACCTTCGATCCGATACTCTCCTAGCACAAACAGCATTATGCACTAGCGCAATGGAGTTAGCAATGACCGCCGCCGCCGACACCACCAAGACGACCGAGCCCACCGGAACCGAGCCCGAGCCCAAGACCGCGGCCCCCGAAACCTACGCGCCGACCGACCGGACCGTCCCCACCCGCAACCGCGACCGCGCGTCGTACGACAAGGCCCTCGTCCACTCGATACTCGACGAGACCGCCATCTGCCACCTCGGCTTCGTCCGCGACGGCGCGCCGGTCGTGCTCCCGACGCTCTACGGCCGCGTCGGCGACCGGCTCTACGTCCACGGCTCCACCGGCTCACGCCCCCTGCGCATGGCGGGCGACGGCGTGCGGGCCCCCGGCCTGCCCGTCTGCCTGACCGTGACCCACGTCGACGGCCTCGTGCTTGCGCGCTCCGCCTTCCATCACTCCCTCAACTACCGCTCGGTCGTCGTCCACGGCATCGCCCACCAGGTGACCGACCCCGAGGAGCTCCGCACCGCGCTCGACGCGCTGGTCGACCACGTCGTCCCGGGCCGCTCCCGCGACTCGCGCCCGGCGAACGCCAAGGAGCTCGCCGCCACCGCCGTGATCCGGCTCGACCTGGACGAGGTCTCGGCGAAGGTCCGCGCCGGCGGCCCCAACGACGACGCGGAGGACCTCGGCCTCCCCTACTGGACCGGCGTGGTCCCCGTACGCACGGTCCACGGCACCCCGGTCCCGGCCGACGACCTCGACCCGGCCGTCGCTCTGCCCGACTACCTCTCCGCGCTCTGAGGACGGAAGCACCCACGATGCTGATCCACCCCTGGGACGCGGCCCACGACGAGGGCGAGTGGCGCGGCTGGCTCTCCCGCCACGACTTCGGCCAGCTCGCCGTCAACGGCCTGCCCGGCGACCCGCCGTGGGTGCAGCCGATGCACTTCCGGTACGAGGACGGGCCCGGCCCGTACGGGCGCGTCCTCGCCCACCTGGCGCGGCCCAACCCCCTGTGGCGAGCTCTCGAAGCGCATCCGACGGTGCTCCTGAGCGTGGTCGACGACTACGTCTTCGCCCCGGGCCCCTGGACGGCACCCGACGGCACACCGCCCGAGCACGGGACCCCGACCTCGTACTACGCGGCCGTCCAACTGCGGTGCACGGCGCACGTGGTCGACGACCCCGCGGAGAAGGCCGTGCTCCTCAACCGCCAGGTCACCCACTTCCAGCCGGACGGCGCCACCGCCGCCGCGGCCCCTGGCGAGGCCCCGTTCGGCCGCCTCCTCTCGGGTATCCGCGTCCTGAACCTGGAGGTGACCGAGGTGCGTGCCAAGTTCAAGTACGCGGGCAACAAGCCGCAGGAGGTCCAGGACCGGATCGCGGACCGGCTGGCGGAGCGCGCGGGCCCCGGCGACCTCGCCGCCCGCGCCCACCAGCTGCGGCGGCGCACCGCGAGGTGACCGGGGGCCGGGCGGTCCCTACACGGCTACGGAGTCCACGGACCCCACGGACTCGACAGCCTCCTCCCGTCGCCGTACCGCCACCGTCCTCGCCTCGGCGAAGGCGAGGCCCATCACGGCGGCGAGCAGCAGCAGGGTGCCGAGGACGATCGCGGCCGTGAGCCGCTCGCCCAGCAGCGAGACGGCGATCAGAGCCGCGCTCACCGGCTCGAGGAGCATGATCACGGAGACGGTGGCAGCCCGGACGACGGCCGCCCCGGCGAAGTAGAGCGCGTACGCGAGGGCGGTCGGCACGGCCGCCACGTACACCAGCAGGAGCACGACCCGCATCGGCGATCCGGTGTGCGGTACGAGTCCCTCCGCGGCCGCCAGCGGCAGCAGGCCGACCGCTCCGATGGCGAAGGCCCACGTGGTGGTCGCCAGGGCGTCCGTGGCTCCGCCGTCGCGCCCGAGCCACCGGGTGAGCAGGGTGATCGCGGCGTACCCGGCCGCCGAGACGACCGCGAGGATCACACCGAGCGGCCGTACCTCCGCGGACCCGCCGCCCAGGACGAGGACGGCCAGCCCCGCGAGCGCGCCGGTGGCGGCGAGGAGCCCGCCGCGGCCGAGGCGTTCGCCCATGGTCAGCCGGGCGCCGACGGCGATGAGGACGGGTCCCGCGCCCAGGGTGACGACGGTCCCGACGGCGAGGCCGGTGTCCTGGACGGCCGCGAAGTAGGCGCTCTGGAAGACGGTGAGCCCGATCCCCGTACCGAGGATGCGGGCCGTCCGCCTGCCGCGCGATTCCCCTGCCGTACGGGCGACGGCGCGGCGGGGCCGCAGGGCGAGCGCGCCGAGCAGCAGGACGAGCCCGCCGACGCAGCGCCAGAAGGACAGCGCCAGCGGGCCCATGTCGCTGACCCGGAAGATCAGGGAGGCGGCGGCTCCGGCCGTGCCCCAGGCGATCCCGGCGACGATCAGATAGAGGAGGCTCCGCCCGACGGGCAGGGCGGATTCCGAGGAGTTCGGCACGTGACTTCTCCGAGGAGGAAGAGGGAAGGGTGGTCGCTCGGCTCCGCGCGCGGACAGCGACGAACCGGCCGGGGGCGGAGATCCGCCCAGCCCAGCCGGGTCCTCGTCAGGAGATGTCGCCGCGCGCTAGGCGGTGGGCGGCGGCGGCGAGAGTGCGATCACGTGCATGAGCGGCAGGCTAGGGCGCGCTCCGCCCGGCCGACAACTCCTTTTCGCCCGACCCCTTCCGACCCGCTCCTTGGCCCGACCCCTTCCGATCCGCTCCTTCGCCCGACTCCTTCTCGTCCCGCCCGGCGGTTCCCGCCCCGGCGTCGCCCCCCGCGTCGCCCCCGGAGGCCGCGACGGGATCGGACGGCGGCGCCTTCGGCGTCGAGGACTGCGCGATGAAGGCCCCGACCAGGACCAGCGCCCCGCCGAGGATCTGCGGCGCGTCCAGGTGCTCACCGAGCAGCACCCAGGCCAGGACGGTCGCGACGACGGCCTCCAGGCAGGCCACGACCCCCGCGACCTGCGGAGAGAGCCGACGCACCGAGATGACGCCGGTGACGTACGCGAGGACCGTGGCGATCAGCACGATCCAGCCGAGCAGCAGCCACGCGGGGACGCTGCTGCCGTCCATGTCGGCGCTGCCGCCGAGGATCGCCCAGTCCATGCCCCACGGCCGGGCCACGACGGTGAGGACGAGCGCGCCGATGAGCAGCCCGTACGCGATGACGCCGAGCGGATCGGCCTGTTCGGCCTCGTCGGACCCCTGGTCGGAGAGGACGAAGTAGCCGACCTGGCAGCAGGCGGCGGCGAGCGCCAGGAGCAGGCCGACGACGTCGAAGGTCAGCCCGGACCAGACCTGGACGACGCAGGAGAGGCCGCCGACGGCCAGGACGACGCCGAGGGCGGCGGCGCGGGTGACGGGCCGGCGCTGGACGAAGCGGACCCAGCCGAGGACGAGGGCCGGGGCGAGGTACTCGATGAGCAGCGCGACACCGACGGGGATGCGGGAGATCGAGGCGAAGTAGAAGGCCTGGACACCGGCGACGGCGAGCAGGCCGAAGCCCACGAGGAGGGCGGGTTTGCGGCGCAGGAGGTCCCGGTGGCGCCAGGCCACCGGGAGCATGACGAGCGCGGCGCCGGCGACCCGGAGCCACACCACGTGGAGCGGGTCGAGTCCCGCCTCGATGAGCGGCTTGGCCGCCACTCCTGAACCACCGAATGCGAAGGCCGAGGCCAGGGCAAGTCCCAGGCCGGCGCTTCTCCCCTGAGACGCGTGCATCGGGCCATCATGACAGGACGCGGTCAGGTGCGTAACCCCCGTTACACCTGTTGAGACGGCTCCTCGCCGAAGGCGTCGATCCGACCACCGGTACCGGGGTCGACGCGCGCGACCAGCGCGACCGGATCGACCCCGGCCCGCCGCAGCACCTCGACGGCCCGGCTCTCGGGGTCGACGGCGACGCCGACGAGCAGATCGAGCCCGCGCGCGCGTTCGTCCCCGCGCCCGGCGGCCCGCCGGAAGGCACGCTCCAGGGCGGCGGCGGCAGCGGGCGACCAACCGGAGGCCCGGCCGTCGCCGTCCCGTGGCTCGGCCTCGCGCACGGCGGGCAGGAGGCGGCGGACGCCCGAGTCCTCGACCGAGCGCTGCCAGCGCAGGCCGTAGCCGATGGACCGCTGGGCGAGGTAGCCGAGCACGCGGGCGAGCTGGTGGCCGCTCTCGAAGACGGCGCCGACGTCCGGGTCGGACTCGACCAGCGAGTGCAGGAGGTGCGCGGTGTCGATCTGCCGGTCCCCGTCCCGGAGGGCTCTGCGGCGCGCGCCCGTCACGACGGTCGCGAGCGACGGCGTCAGGAAGGACGTGAGCGACGTGAGCTCGGCGCGCGGGGCGACGGGCTGCCCGAGCGACTGGGGGAGGGAAACGGGATGGTGCACCCTTCCACCTCATCAGGCCGGGGCGGCCGGAACATCACCAGGGAGAAGCATGTCCGCATCCCACCGGAGTTGGGTACAGGCGCACGGTTCCTCCTCCTTACGGAGGACATTGTCCGCGTTCGCCTCGGGGGCGCGCGCCGCCTTGCATTGCGCCCCCGTTGCAACCGCAGGCCCGTTGCCGTTCGTCCTCCGATCGTGTTCTGGATGGTGGCTCTGCTCGCGCGCGACGGACGGCAGTACGTCTACCGGGTGTACGCACCCCGGGAGGCACTGCCCGCCGACCTGTTCTGGGCCGCGTTCCACTGCCACGAGGAGGACGGTGCACCGCGCGCCTCCGACTGCTTCGACTCGGCCGAGATCTGGTGGATCGGCGACGGTGCGGGACCGACCGCCGCAGAACTGACGGTTCATCAGTATTGAATGTTCACGCCCACCCGGCTACGTTCCGCGACACCGGAACCAGTTGGCACGCCTGAAGGGGTGGTCGCATGGCCGAAGTCAGCGCGGAGGCACGGATCGAGGCGCCGGCCGGAAAGGTCTGGGCGCGCCTCACGGACTTCTCCTCGTACGGCGAGTGGAACGCCACGCACACCAGCTTCCCGAGCGGCGGCCCGGCACCTCTGGAGACGGGCGCCACCTTCACCGAGAACATGAAGCTGATGGGCTTCCCCGCCGAGGTGCTCTGGACGGTCGAGGAGCTGGAGACCGAGCGGGCGCTCACGATCAAGGGCAAGGGCCCGATGGGCGTGATCGTCACCACGCGCTACTCGCTCGCCTCCGACGGGGACGCGACGACGATACGGATCGACGGCGGGTTCACGGGCGCGGCGGTCTCCCTCATGGCGGGGAAGCTCAAGGACTCGGCGACGGCGGCCCTGACGGAGTCGCTCCGCAAGCTCTCGGGCCTGGTCACCTGACCCGGAAACACAGGGAAGGGCCCTGCGGCGTACGACCGCGGGGCCCTTCGACCTACTCGACCTCTGGCCTCACTCGGCCTCAACCCTCGCTCAGCCTCAGTCCTCGCTCAGCGTCAGTCCTCGTCGGCAAGGATGAGGTACAGCTTCTTGCGAGCTTCGTTGATCACGCCGACCGCCTTCTGCCGTTGCTCGGCACTGCCGGTCTTCCAGACCTGCCCGAACGCCTCCATCAGCCCGAAGCCGGCCTGCCGGATCTCGTTCACGGCGTCCCAGTCGACGCCGCGCCCGGCCTCCTCCCACGGGGCCTCAGGCCCTTCCTCGGCCTCGGCGCGCCCGGTGTCGGTGAGCGTGAACAGCTTCTTGCCGCCCTCGCTCGCGCTGGTGATCAGCCCCTCGTCCTCCAGCATCTGGAGGGTGGGGTAGACCGAGCCGGGGCTGGGCTTCCAGGCCCCGTCGCTGCGCTCGCCGATCTCCCGGATCATCTCGTAGCCGTGCATGGGGCGGTCCTTCAGGAGCGCGAGGATCGACGCGCGCACGTCGCCGCGCCGCGCCCTTCCCCGGCCGCCGCCACCGCGGCCACGACCGCCGAACCCGCCCCCGAAGGGGCCACCGCCACCGAAGCCGGGCCCGAACGGCCCGAACGCGGCCCGCCGCCCCTCGAAGTCCCCACGAGGTCCGGGGCCGCAGGCCCCACGACCGGCTCCGTGTCCGTTTCCGTACTCGTGTCCATGTGAACGCATCGCAACGCTCCTTCCATCGGGTTCCATCGTTGAACTGTCGCGATACCTCAACGATATATCGGAACTGTTCGTCGAGCAAGAAGCGATGCCCGCGTCGGGGTCCGCTCGCTCCACGACGGCATGGTCCGGATCACCCCTACGTGGGTGAAGCTGATCGACTTCGAGACGACCCTCCCGAGCGCGGTCGAGGAGCTGGTCCGACAGCGCGAGGAACGCCGACTCGCCTGACCCCCGGAGCACTGCGGGAACCCACCCCACCCGCGCCCCCGGGCCCCCCGGCCGGGCGGTCGCAGCCGCGCAGGGGCTCCCCCGGGACTCCTGCCATGATCACGACCATGACGATGGCCATGACCGGCGACGACGCCCTTCGCTACACACAGCTCTCCGCCCCCGATGCCGCCACCGACGCACTCGTCACGGCTCTCGTCGCGTGCTGGACCGAAGTGAGCGACGCGGGCGGCGCCGCCGGGTTCCCCTTCCCGCCGGTCGATCCCTCCGAGGTCGCCGCCGCGGTCGACCGGATCGTCGCCGGCCTCGACCCGGCGAGCAGCCGCCTCGTCGTCGCGACCCTCGACGGCTCCCTCGCGGGCTGGCTGAACCTCCGCCGCGACCCGCATCGCCTGGTCGCGCACTGGGGCACGCTGCACCACGTCCAGACCCGCCTCCAGGTACGGGGACGGGGCGTCGGAGCGGGTCTGGTGCGGCAGGCCCGGGTGATCGCCCGCGACGAGATGGGCCTGGAGCAGCTGCGGCTCGCGGCACGCGGCGGCGTCGGCCTGGAAGAGTTCTACGGCCGCCTCGGCTGGCAGGAGGTCGGCCGCTGGCCGGGCGCCCTCCGCCTGGCCCCCGGCGACGACCGCGACGAGGTCCTCATGGTCCTTGCGCCCCTGTGACCGCGCCCGCGGCTTCCCGCCGCCGCGCCCGTACCGCCCGTACGACCCGAACCGCCCGCGTGATCCCCCACCCCAGCAGCCACGGCAGCACCGTGATGCCGAGGACGTACACGAGGAGATGGCCCACGAGGTCGTCGGTACGGATCGACTTGCCCAGTGGCATCACCATGGCGATCGCGGAGACCGCCACCGGCACCAGCGGCAGCAGCACCGACCACAGCCGCGCCCGCAGGCCGGGCCGGAACGCGCACCACACCCCCATCCCGCCCATGACGAACGGCCCGAACGGCACCCACAGCACCACCGGAACGAAGAACAGCGCCCACCAGTCGTCCCCGTACCCGAACATCATCGAAGCCCCCCGAGGTCCGCGGTCCGAAATCCGCCGACGGTCCCCCTCGGGGGACGCCGGACAGCCCGGTCCAGTTCTCCCTGAGCAGGTCCACTTCTCCGCGATTGGCCTTGGTCCGCACGTTTCCGCACCTTGTACGGTCAGCGGCATGCGGATCCGAATCGTCGACGCCTTCACCGACCAGCCCTTCTCCGGAAACCCGGCCGGAGTCCTCCTCCTCGACTCCTTCCCCGAGGACGCCTGGCTCCAGAAGGTCGCAGCCGAGGTCAACCTCTCCGAGACGGCCTTCGCCCACCCCCTGCCCGCCGGCGGCGAGGCGGACTGGGCCCTGCGCTGGTTCACCCCGACCACCGAGGTCGACATGTGCGGCCACGCCACGCTCGCCACGGCGCACGTCCTGCACACCACCGGCACCGCGAGCGGCGCCGTCCGCTTCGCCACCCGGTCGGGCGTCCTGGGCGCCACCGCCGCCGCGGACGGCACGATCACGATGGACTTCCCGACCTCCTCCCTCACCCCCGTCCCCGTCCCCGACGGCCTGGAGAAGGCGCTCGGCGCCGAGGTCGTCGCCGTCCACGACACGGCCGCGCACGTCGGCGACCTCCTCGTCGAGCTCCGCGACGAGGCCACCGTGCGCTCCCTCACGCCGGACTCCGCCGCCCTCCTGGGTCTCGCCAGGCGGGGAGTCATCGCCACCGCCGCCGCGGACGACCCCGAGCGCGGCTACGACTTCGCCTCCCGCTGTTTCTTCCCCGCCGTCGGCATCGACGAGGACCCGGTGACCGGCAGCGCCCACACCGCGCTCGCCCCCTACTGGTCGGCCCGCTTCGGCCGCGACGAGCTCACCGGCTTGCAGGGCGGCGCCCGCACCGGCCTCGTCCGCACCCACCTGCGCGGCGAGCGCACCCTGCTGACCGGCCACGCCGTGACGGTCATCGAGGGCGACCTGCACGCCTGACGAAGGGAACGGAAAGGATGAGGGGCGTACGGCTCACGCCGCACGCCCCTCATGCCTCACCGCCCACATCTCCGCCCCGTCACACGGTAGGCAACCAGCCCACCTTGCCCGCCAGCAGCCCGTATCCGACGAACGCCACGATGTCGAGCAGCGCGTGCGCCACGACCAGCGGCCCGACCCGCCCCCAGCGCCGGTACAGCAGGACGAAGACCACGCCCATCACCACGTTGCCGAGGAATCCGCCGATCCCCTGGTAGAGGTGGTAGGAGCCGCGCAGTACCGAACTCGCGACGAGGGCCGCCATCGGCGTCCACCCCAACTGCCCGAGTCTGCGCAGCAGATAGCCGACGACGATGACCTCTTCGAGGACGGAGTTCTGCACCGCCGAGAGGATCAGCACCGGATACTTCCACCACACCTCCGGCAAGGACTCCGGCACTACCGTCAGGTTGAACCCGGACGCCCGCGCCGCGAGGTAGAAGGCGAGCCCCGCGCTCCCGATCCCGGCAGCGACGAGCGCCCCTCGCCCCAGGTCGGGCCAGGGCCGGGTCCGGTCGAAGCCGATGGCCCGGAGGCCGACGCCCTCCCGCAGCAGCAGATGGGCGACGAGGACGACCGGCACGAGCGCCGAGGCGATACCGAAGAGCTGCCAGGACAGGTCGAGCCACGGCCGCCCCGGCGCGTACGAGCCGTTGAGCGTCGCCGCCTGCTCCTTCAGCGACCCGGGCCTGGTCAGTGAGCCGATGAAACTGATGAGCGACGACAACGCGCTCGCTCCGAGCGACAGCGCGAGCACGATCAGGGTCTCGGAGCGCAGCACTCTCCGCGGCAGGCCTCCGGGGGGCAGGGAAGCGTCCCTCACGTCTTGCTCCGACACCACACCTGTCTCCACTTCCCGGTCGTGGGCCCATGCCGTTCCGGCAGTCGCGTCCCGCCGCTACTACCTTGACATGATCAGCCATGCCCGGGGCGGCCGCCCCGGACCGACGCCCGGAGCGAGCGGGGCAGGCGTCAGCCGATCCCCACGGGCCAGGTGTGCACCGGCTCGCCCTCGTGCATCAGCGTCCGGTAGCGGCGGGTGGTCGCGGCGAGCGCCGCCTCCCGGTCGAGGCCCGAATCCAGCGCCTGGTGGAAGGTGTCGGCCTGCCAGGAGGCCCCGTTCACCTTCCGCAGACAGCGCTGCTCGATCACCCCGAGGTAGAAGTCCCGGTCCGCCGGCTCGATGTGCCAGGCGTCCAGTCCGGCCGCGGCGAGCGGCAGCAGCTCGTCGAGGACGAGACGTACCGCCGGCAGGGTCGCGACGCCGCCGGCGCGGCCCGGGCGGGGCCAGCGCAGCTCCGCCTCGATGCCGTGGCGGCAGGCCGTGTCGAAGTTGGCCTCCGCGTCCTCGAAGGCCATCCGCTTCCAGACCGGCCGCGGTTCGTCCGCGAGCGAGCGCACGAGCCCGTAGTAGAAGGCCGCGTTCGCGATCACGTCGGTCACGGTCGGCCCGGCGGGCAGTACCCGGTTCTCCACGCGCAGGTGCGGGACCCCGTCGACCCAGCCGTACACGGGCCTGTTCCAGCGGTAGACCGTGCCGTTGTGCAGGACGAGTTCCTGGAGTTTCGGCACCCCGCCCTCGTCGAGGACGAGGAGCGGGTCCTCCTCGTCGCAGATGGGGAGGAGGGCCGGGAAGTAGCGGAGGTTCTCCTCGAAGAGGTCGTACACCGAGTCCACCCACCGCTCCCCGAACCAGGTGCGCGGCCGGACGCCCTGGGACTGCAGCTCGGGCGGCCTGGTGTCGGTGGCCTGCTGGAACAGCGGCGGCCGGGACTCGCGCCACACCTCACGGCCGAAGACGAAGGGCGCGTTCGCACCGAGGGCGATCTGGACGCCCGCCACCGCCTGCGCCGCGTTCCATACGGCGGCGAACCTGGCCGGCGTGACCTGGAGGTGCAGCTGCACGGAGGTGCAGGCGGCCTCCGGCACGATCGACTCCGAGGTGCACGTGAGCCGTTCGACTCCGTGGATGTCGAGGGTGAAGTCCTCGCCCCTGGCCGCGAGGATCTGGTTGTTGAGGAGCGCGTAGCGGTCGGCGGCCGACAGGTTCTCGAAGACCAGGTCGCTCTGGGCGAGCGTGGGGAGTATGCCGATCATGACGACGCCGGCGTCGAGTTCCGCGGCCTTGCGGTCGGCATATCCGAGTCCGGTGCCGATCTCTTCGGCGAGCCGGTCGAATACCCTGCCGCCGAGCCGGTGGGGAGCGATGTTCACTTCCAGGTTGAACAATCCGAGTTCCGTCTGGAAATCGGAGCTCGCGATCCTTTCCAGAACCGGTGCGTTGAGCATCCGGGGCAGCCCGTCGGCACCGGCGAGATTGAGTTCGATCTCCAGACCCATGAGATTGCGGGGCCGGTCGAACCTCTTCTCCGCCAGCAGCCTCGCGAGCCCCGCGAGACACTGCTGGAGCTTTCTCCGGTACTGCTGTCGGTCGGCCGGGCCGAACCCGTCCGCGTCGACCTTCTCCCCCATCGAAGCCGTCCCTCCCACCGTGGGCAGCCGCGACGACGGCCGCGCGTCACGGACCATGATGCCCACCTCGCTGATCCACAACGCCTGCGGAACGGGGCCGCCGGAGGATAGGCTGGAAGGAGCTCTCCACGGGCACATTCCGAAGGCATGACGCGGTCGACATATACCAATGTCCTATTGTCCCGTGACGGGGGATCATAATTCAGCCGTCCGGCTCGGCGAGGAATACGCAGGTGAGCGCCGCCCGGCCGTCATGATTCCGCTTGAACAGCCTCCGGAATAAGGCCTGATGAGGCCTTGCCAGGAATATCGGCGACGTCTAGCGGAAACACTCTGAGAACACGTGTCGTATAAACTCCGCGGACGAGGCAGAGTGTTGGTGCCCGGTCATGGCCCCATGGCCCCTCTCTGGCCGCGCCGCCGACAGCGCCGTCGTACCTGCCCACGCATCACCGTGTCTCCTGAGTGAGAGGCGACCCACCATGCTCCGACCCTCTCCGGCCCCCGCGCCGGCCCTCCGCAGTGTTCTCGCGGCCCTCGGCTCACCGACCGCCGTCCGCGAGGCCCGAACTCCCGCCCTGCGGGCCGCGCAGGGACCGCTGAGCCCCGAACTCCCGTTGCCCGTACACGTCCTCGGCGTCACGGGAGCACCTGGACGGCCGCCCCTCACCCGGCTCACCGGCTGGCGGTTCCTGATCCGGAACGGGGAGCGGGCGATCGCCGCCGCGGACACCATGCTCACCCCGGACGGCTGGACGTTCTCGCACTTCTTCGAGGGGCCGTACGTCACCGCGACGGAACGGGCCCTGCTCCAGGCCGAGGCGCTGCCCACCCCGTACCAGCCCCGGCTGCTCTCCGTACCCGAGCTCTACATGCTGACGCTCTGGCTGCACGCCGAACCGGAGGCGGACGGCACGACCGACGCCCCGGCCGCGGCCGATCTCCTGGTACCCCTGGCCCCCGCGCCGCCGGGGATCGCGGCCTACCGGCCCTACCAGGTCGCCGACCTCCTGCCCGTGCTCAGTACGCGTCTCGCGCCGCCGCCCCTCCTGGGCTCGGCCGCGCCCGCCTGATCCACCCCTCCTACGGCTCCCGCCCCGTGGCCCGCCCGGGTCACGGGGCGCACTGCTGTCCGAGGACCGGGCCCGAACGGCCCTACCGAACGCCGCTCCCGTACGGACTAGCCCGCTCGGACCACCCCGAACCACCCGAAGAGACGGTGCTCTTGACCTGAACCGCCCCTGCGGGTGATGCGTCTTCCCCGGAGAGGACGAGCTGCCGCGAAATACCTGCGGAAGACCGTCCATGGGGCAAGACTGGGACCGGAACCGAACCGACCGACGGGGGCGGCGATGAGCGCGAAGAGCCGCAGGACATCCACCACGACGCAGCGAAAGAACCCACCCATGTGCCAGCACCAGCCTGCCTGTCCCACCGCCGACTCCAACGACCGGGAGGCGGCCCGCCTGATGGCACACCATCCGGAACAGGGCTGGAGCCTGCTGTGCAACGGCGTCCTGCTCTTCGAGGACACCGGTGAACTGCTGCCGGACGGGCAGATCATCGCCCCGCACCGGCCACTGACGGCGGGACGGGTGACGACCGCGGCCTGAGCACGCGGAGATCACCGTACGAGGGAGAAACGCCGAGGGCCGGCCCGGAGGAGATCCTCCGAACCGGCCCTCTGCTCGTGCTCAGCTACTCACCGCCTCAGCGGATCAGGCGTCGTACTCGTCCATCGGCGGGCAGGAGCAGACCAGGTTCCGGTCGCCGAAGGCGCCGTCGATGCGACGGACCGGCGGCCAGTACTTGTCGGCGGCCGAGACACCGGCCGGGAAGACCGCCTCGTCACGGGTGTACGGGTGGCTCCACTCGCCGCCCAGCGCGGCCGCGGTGTGCGGGGCGTTGTGCAGCGGGTTGTCGTCGGCGGGCCACACGCCCGAGGCGACCTTCTCGATCTCCGCGCGGATCGCGATCATCGTGTCGCAGAAGCGGTCGAGCTCGGTGATGTCCTCGGACTCGGTGGGCTCGATCATCAGCGTGCCGGCCACCGGGAAGGACATCGTCGGCGCGTGGAAGCCGTAGTCGATCAGACGCTTGGCGATGTCGTCGACCGTGACGCCCGTCTCCTTCGAGAGCGGACGCAGGTCCACGATGCACTCGTGGGCGACCAGACCGGCCGGACCGGTGTAGAGCACCGGGAAGTGCGGCTCCAGGCGCTTGGCGATGTAGTTCGCCGCGAGCACGGCGACCTGCGTGGCGCGCTTGAGGCCCTCGCCGCCCATCAGGCGCACGTACGACCAGGAGATCGGCAGGATGCCGGCGGAGCCCCACGGGGCCGCCGAGATCGGGCCGACGCCGGTCTCCGGGCCCGCCGTGGGCTGGAGCGGGTGGTTCGGCAGGTACGGGGCGAGGTGCGCACGCACACCGACCGGACCGACACCGGGGCCACCGCCACCGTGCGGGATGCAGAAGGTCTTGTGCAGATTGAGGTGCGAGACGTCGCCACCGAACTTGCCCGGCTTCGCGAGCCCGACCAGCGCGTTGAGGTTGGCACCGTCGACGTACACCTGACCGCCGGCCTCGTGGACCTCGGCGCAGATGTCGGCGACGTGCTCCTCGAAGACGCCGTGCGTGGACGGGTAGGTGATCATGAGCACGGACAGCTCGTCGCGGTACTGCTCGATCTTGGCGCGCAGGTCCGCGATGTCGACCTCGCCGTCGTCGGCGGTCTTGACGACGACGACCTTCATGCCGGCCATCACCGCGGAGGCGGCGTTGGTGCCGTGCGCGGAGGACGGGATGAGGCAGACGGTGCGCTGGAGGTCGCCGTTGGCGCGGTGGTAGGCGCGGACGGCCAGCAGGCCGGCCAGCTCGCCCTGCGAACCGGCGTTGGGCTGGATCGACACCTTGTCGTATCCGGTGACCTCGGCGAGGCGCTCTTCCAGCTCGGTGATGAGCGTGACGTAGCCCTGCGCCTGGTCGACCGGGGCGAAGGGGTGGATCTGGCCGAACTCGGGCCAGGTCACCGGCTCCATCTCGGTCGTCGCGTTCAGCTTCATCGTGCAGGAGCCGAGCGGGATCATGCCGCGGTCGAGCGCGTAGTCGCGGTCGGCGAGCTTGCGCAGGTAGCGCAGCATCGACGTCTCGGAGCGGTGCGCGTGGAAGACCGGGTGGGTCAGGTACGCGTCGGAGCGCAGCAGCCCGGCGGGCAGCGTGTCCTCGGCGGTGGCGTCCAGGGCCTCGACGTCGCCGTCGACACCGAAGGCGCCCCAGACGGCGGCGAGCTGCTCGCGTCCGGTGGTCTCGTCACAGGAGATCGAGACGAGATCGGCGTCGACGCGGTAGAGGTTCACCCCGGCGTCGCGGGCGGCGGCGACGACCTCGTCGGCCTTGCCGGGCACCCGGACGGTGAGGGTGTCGAAGTACGAGCCGTGCACGACCTCGACCCCACCGGCGGTGAGACCCGCGGCGAGGATCGTGGCGTACCGGTGGGTCCGCTGCGCGATCCCCTTCAGCCCGTCCGGCCCGTGGTAGACGGCGTACATGCCGGCCATGACGGCGAGCAGCACCTGAGCCGTACAGATGTTGCTGGTGGCCTTCTCGCGGCGGATGTGCTGCTCGCGGGTCTGCAGGGCGAGGCGGTACGCGCGGTTCCCGTCGGCGTCGACGGACACACCCACCAGGCGACCGGGCAGCGAGCGGGCGTGCTTGTCCTGGACGGCCATGTAACCGGCGTGGGGACCGCCGAAGCCCATGGGCACGCCGAAGCGCTGCGTCGTACCGACGGCGATGTCCGCGCCCAGCTCGCCGGGCGAGGTGAGCAGGGTCAGCGCGAGCAGGTCGGCGGCGACGGTGACGATGGCGCCGAGCTCGTGGGCCTGGTCGACGGTGGCCTTGATGTCCCGCACGGCACCGGAGGCGCCCGGGTACTGGATCAGCACACCGAAGACACCACGCGCGGCGATCTCGGAGGGAATCCCGTCACTGAGATCCGCGACGACGACCTCGACACCGGTCGGCTCGGCGCGGGTCTCGATGACGGCGATCGTCTGCGGCAGGGCATCGGCGTCGACGAGGAAGACGCCGTTCTTGACCTTGCCAACGCGCCGGGACAGGGACATGGCCTCGGCGGCGGCGGTGCCCTCGTCGAGGAGGGAGGCGCCCGAGGTGGGCAGACCGGTCAGGTCGGCGACCATGGTCTGGAAGTTGAGCAGCGCCTCCAGACGCCCCTGCGAGATCTCGGGCTGGTACGGCGTGTAGGCGGTGTACCAGGCCGGGTTCTCCATGACGTTCCGAAGAATGACCGGAGGCGTGAAGGTCCCGTAGTACCCGAGGCCGATCATCGGGGCGAGGACCTGGTTGCTGTCGGCGAGCGTGCGGAGCTCGGCCAGCACCTGGGCCTCGGTGCGCGCGGCCGGCAGGCCCAGCGCCTCGGCGTTCTTGATCACGTCCGGCACCGCGGCGGCGGTGAGCTCGTCGAGCGAGCCGTAACCGACCTGAGCGAGCATCTTGGCCCGCGCCTCGGCGTCGGGCCCGATGTGCCGCTGCTCGAACGGGATGCCCTGTTCGAGCTCGGAGAGCGGAATGCGGTTGGCAGTCATGTACGGAGGCCTCCTGGTCGTCACGACCTGCGAGGGGCACCACGGCGCGGGTACCCGGACGGCCTCCCCCTCTGTCATCTCAACCTGAGAGTTTCACCGGCACGCCTCGCGGCACGCCGGCTTTCACCGTCGGTGAGAGCGCATGCCGTGGACACCGCTCTGCTTTCCAGAGTGACCTCGTCCGCGCGGTACAGGGGCCTGAGAGATTCCGGGGAGGATTTGCTCCTTCGGCGCCCTCCGGAAGGTTTCTCCGGGGGACTCTCCCGCACAGGGTCGACAGCCACAGCCAGCCTACCAGCGAGGTTGCGGCTCCCATCGCTCAAGTGGCCGACATCCCAGATGTGCACTTTCGTAGGGGTGTAGAGCAGTTGCGACCAGTTGGAGGGACCGTGCAGACCGACATCGATCCGCGCAGCCTGATCGGCCGCAAGGCGTTCGACCGGAACGGACACAAGATCGGAACCGTGGACGAGGTGTACCTGGACGACGCGACCGGCATCCCGGAATGGGCCGCGGTCCGCACCGGCCTGTTCAGCCGGGACGCCTTCGTCCCCCTGGAGCCGAGCGACCTCCTGGACGACGGCCTCCACATCCCGTTCGAACGCGCGCTCATCAAGGACGCCCCGGACTTCGGCGTGGGCCGCCACCTCTCCCCCGAGCAGGAGCTCCAGCTCTACCGCCACTACGACCTCACGCTCCCACCCCCGCCCCAGAACCCCCAGGACACCGACTTCGGCCACCTGGCAGGCCAAGAGGGTCCCTGACCCCGAGGCGCGCCTCCCGAGCAAACCCACAGCCGCCAAGGCGCGAACCCCCACGGGAAACCCGCACCTCCGCCCACCCCACCGCACGAGCGGCGCGGTCGGTAACCCCAGCCCGGCCGCGAGGCCGGGCGCACACCCCACCCCCGACACCCGACAACCGAGTCACGTCCCCGCCGGACACTCCCCCCGCACCAAGGGCAACGGCTCCGAAGGCTCCAGTTCCGGATCGTCCACCGAGAACGTCCGCACCCGCCCCGGCGCCGACCACGGCTCCTCGAACCGCACCGTGACCCGCCCGACCCCGCTCCCCTGCACCCACCCCGCCCCGTGCACCGCGTGCCGTACGTCGTGCCCGGGCGCCCACCGCCGCTCGACGGCGGCGGCAACGGCCCCGGCGGACTCGCGCGCGTCCGCCACACCATCGGCACCCGCACCGCCCCCCGCCGACTCCACGGCCGCCACCGCGACCGCCGCACGCTCCTCCTCGGCCTGGGCGAAGAGATCCTCCTGCGTGTAGTCCGCGAGCCCGCTCACGCCCACCCCGAGCAGCCGCACGCCCCCGGTCGTGTCGACCGCCTCCAGGAGCCGCCCGGCGGCCTCCCGCACGACCACCGGGTCGTCCGTCGGCCCCCGCAGCGTCTCGGACCGGGTCAGCGTCGAGAAGTCGTACCGCCGCACCTTGAGGACGATGGTCCGTCCCGAGTGCCCCGAGGCCCGCAACCGCGCCACGCACCGCTCGGCGAGCCGCTCCACCTCGGTCCTGATCCGCACCCGGTCGTGCAGGTCGACGTCGAAGGTGTCCTCGACCGACACCGATTTGGCGTCCCGCTCGGCCACCACGGCCCGGTCGTCGTGCCCCTGGGCCATCCGGTACAGCGAGGCCCCGTGCGCCCGCCCCAGCAGCCGTACGAGCTCGTCCTCGCCCGCCTCGGCCAGGTCGGAGACCGTGGTCATCCCGGCACGCCGCAGATGCTCCCCGGTCGCGGGCCCGACGCCGGGCAGGATCCGCACCGACCGGGGCCCGAGCAGCTCCCTCTCGGTCCCCGGCACGATGAGGACCAGCCCGTCGGGCTTGGCCTCCTCGGAAGCGATCTTCGCGATCATCTTCGACCCCGCGAGCCCCACCGACCCCGTCAGCCCCGTCGTCGCCAGGATGTCGGCCCGCAGCCGCTCGCCGACGACCCGCGCGCCGGCGCTGTCGTCGGCGAGGCCCCCGGCCTCCAGGTCCACGAAGGCCTCGTCGAGGCTGAGCGGCTCCACGAGCGGCGAGAGCCGCCCGAGGAGCTCCATGACCTGCTCACTGATCGACCGGTAGAAGGCGAAACGCGGGACGAGATACGCGGCGTTCGGCGCGAGCCGTCGCGCCTGGCCCATCGGCATGGCCGAGTGCACCCCGAAACGGCGTGCCTCGTACGAGGCGGTGGCGACGACTCCGCGCGGCCCGAGGCCCCCGACGACCACGGGTTTTCCGCGCAGGCTGGGCTTCGCCGCCTGCTCGGCGGCGGCGAAGAACGCATCCATGTCGAGATGCAGGATCGTCGGCGCGGCTCTCACACTTCCGATGCTGCCCCATGCCACTGACAACGGGGCGGCAACCACCCGGGGCCGCCGCCACCGAAAGCGCCACAGGAACAACACCCAGAACGGCCAAGGGCCCCCAGGGGGTACTGCCCGCCACCAAGGGCGGCCCCTCGCAGGGGCGCCCCCTGACAGAGCCGCTCAGACCGCCTTGTCGCGCCGCCGCCTGGCGAGCTCGTCACCCGGGTTGTGCCCGACGAGCGTCTCGCCCGTGTCGACCCGCTCCCCGTGCAGCTGCGAGAGCGCGGCCTCCACGTCCCGCCAGACGACCCCGACGGCGATCCCGAAGATGCCCTGACCGCCCTGGAGGAGGTCGACGACCTCGTCGGGCGAGGAGCACTCGTAGACCGTGGCACCGTCGCTCATGAGCGTCATCCGCTCCAGATCGCGGAAGCCACGGGCGCGCAGGTGCTGCACCGCCGCCCGGATGTTCTGGAGGGCCACCCCGGTGTCGAGGAAGCGCTTGACGATCTTCAGGACGACGACGTCGCGGAAGCTGTAGAGCCGCTGGGTCCCCGAACCGTACGCGGGCCGCACGCTCGGCTCCACGAGTCCGGTGCGCGCCCAGTAGTCCAGCTGCCGATAGGTGATGCCGGCGGCCGCGCAGGCCGTGGGGCCGCGGTAGCCGACCGCGTCACCCGCCGGGCCCGTACTCTCGTCCGCCCCGAAGTCGCCCACACTCCCGTGAAGCGGATACGGACCGGACTCCCCGGACACGCGTCCGAGCGAGCTCCCTGCCGTACCGTCCGCGCTGCTCATCACGCCGACCCTCCGTCCTTGACCTGCCCACACGAAGGTAGGCAGTCACTAGGGGTGCGTCAACGATCGCCACACTCGGCACGCCGAGTGATAATCACCCTGAGAGTGGTTTGCCGTGTCTCTCCCCGGGGAAAGGCTACTCGAATGCTCTGACGGCACCCCGCGAACGGCCCGCACGACCGGCCTCGCAAGCGGCCTCCGGCCGCACGTCTCACTGACTGTTGGTCCCGAAGTCCTCCGGTGAGATCTGGTCGAGAAACTCGCGGAACTTCTCCACCTCGTCCTCCTGCTCGTCCGGGATCGCGATGCCGGCGTCGTCCAGCACACCGTCACTGCCGTAGATCGGCGTTCCGGTCCGCAGGGCCAGTGCTATCGCGTCGGACGGCCGGGCGCTCACCTCGACGCCGCTGGCGAAGACCAGCTCGGCGTAGAAGACCCCGTCACGCAGATCCGTGATGCGGACTTCGGTGAGCTCCTGCCCCACGGCCTCCAGCACGTCCTTGAACAGGTCGTGCGTCAGCGGCCGCGGAGGGGCCATCCCCTGCTGGGCGAAGGCGATCGCGGTCGCCTCACCCGGTCCGATCCAGATGGGGAGGTACCGATCGCCTCCCACTTCCCGTAGGAGCACGATCGGCTGGTTGGAGGGCATTTCCACTCGGACACCCACAACGTCGAGCTCGTTCACACAGCAACCCTAGGACGTGCCCGACCGGTTTGGATAGTCGGGCCCGTCCAAGATCACTGGAGCCGGATGCCCAGAGCGGTCTGCACGAACGCCGCGTGCAGCCTCACGGAGAGCTCGGCGAGCTCCTTCGCGGTGGCCTCCGCATGTGCTCTGGTCTGCGGATTACGGTGCCGGCGCAGCGGCGCGACCAACTGTTCGAGGAGTCCGGCCTCGCGGTCGGCGGCCGCCTTGACGCCCCGCAGGTGCCGGGGCTCGAGACCGAATCTCCCCAGATCCGCGACAAGTCTGGCGATGGTGACGGCTTCCGCGTCGTAGCCGCCATCGCGCACCTCGGCAAGGAGACCGAACGACTCCCACTCGGCGAGCTCGGCCTCGGTGACCTCCGCGGCGGCGAGCAGCTCGGCCCGGCCGATCCGCGTGGCGGTGGGCCGCTCCCCGTCCTGTTCCCAGGGCCCGTCGAGCAGCTCTCCCCGGCGCCCGGGCGCCGGGAGACTGACCTGCTCGCCCCGGGCGAGAGCGTCGAGATGCTCACGGATGACCTTCAGCGGAAGATAGTGGTCCCGCTGCATCCGCAGGATCTGAGCGAGCCGCTCCACGTCCTGCGGGCTGAACTTCCGGTACCCGGACGCCGTCCGCCGGGGCTCCACGAGCCCCTCGGCCTCCAGGAACCGGATCTTGGAGATCGTCACTTCGGGAAATTCGTCGCGCAGCTGGTTCAGCACCGTGCCGATGCTCACCAGCCGGTCGCCCGCGGTGGCGGTGCCGTTTCCGGCACCGCCCGTCGGTGTTCGCAGCATGGACCTTCCCTGAAGGCTTCTCCGAGGCGTCACACGCCCCGCTGGCTCGAATGGAAGACCAGCCGGTACTTGCCGATCTGCACCTCGTCACCGTTGGACAGCACGACCGATTCGATCGGCTCACGGTTGACGTACGTGCCGTTGAGGCTGCCGACATCGGCGACGGTGAAGCTGCCGTCCTGCCCCCGCCGGAACTCGACATGGCGCCGGGAGACGGTGAAGTCGTCCAGGAAGATGTCGCTCTGCGGGTGACGGCCGGCCGTCGTCAGCTCTCCGTCGAGCAGGAACCGGCTGCCGGAGTTCGGCCCCCGGCGCACCACGAGGAGCGCGGACCCCAGAGGCAGGGCCTCCACGGCCGCGAGCGCCTCGGGAGACAGCGACGGCATCTGGGTCTGGCCGGTGACCTCCGCGTCGTACGCCTCGAGCCCCGAGATGGAGATCGTCGACGTCGTCTCGGACGGACGCTCGGCGGCGACCCCGCCCCGCAGCGGCGTGCCACAGTGAGAGCAGAAGCGGCTGTCGGCCGCGTTGCGGTGACCGCACCTCGTACACACCGGCATGGACGCATCCTCCTGCCGCGGCAGCCCCGCGGAGGTCTGTGTCGCGTACGGGTCGGGGGTAAACCCTCCACCCGTACTTGAGGTTGATGGTTCCCCGAAACCTATGCGTCCGGCCCCGGCGGGGTCAACAGAAGACGCGCCCTGCGCGCCCGAAATGTCACCGCCCTGACCGTCGACCTCATCGCGGAAGAGCGGGCGCTCGCCACCCTGCTCCTCGCTCTGGGCGTGGCGCGGCGCGCGGTGCCTGGCGTTGCCGCCGTCCTCGCGTGCGCTCTTGCCGAACAACTTCGCAAACAACTTCACGGGCGATTCCCCTTGACCGAAACAGACCCGCCCGTGGGGCAGGACGAACCGAGATCCATCACACCTGCCGACCCGGACACCTTCACAACGTCCGTATCCTCCGGACAGTTTCCACCACGCACCACCGTTGTGGTGCGCCGACCCCCCGCAACGTCATGCCCTTGTCGCGGGACCCCCTCGTCCCTCGCCTCACTGCGAGGACGACTGAGCGTAGTCAGGCCGCTTCGCGGGTCGCAAGGCGTCGACGACGATCTTCGCCGCCCGCTCCACCGTGGCCGTGGCCTGCTCCTTCTCGAGGGTCTGCACGACACCGCCGGGGATGTTGAGCGCGGGCTCGAGATCCTCCGGCTTGCCGATGACCTTGAAGACGTACGGAGCGGCCACCTTCGTTCCATCGATTCGCATGTCGTCACCGCTACCGGTGAAATAACTGTCCGCGACCACGCGCACACCGTTGACCTGGATCGCCTCGGCACCCGCCGCGCGCAGCTCCTGGATGGCGTCGAGCAGCATGTCGGACTCGACGGCCCCGGTGGGATCGCCGACGGCCAGAGTGATCCCCGGCCCCTCGGCGGCTACCGTGCCGGCCAGGATCCCGAGCTGACGCTCCTTCTCCTGGGTCTGCTTGCGGGCCTCCTCGGCCTGGTCCGAGCTGGACTCGAGCTCGGAGCGCTGCTTCTCGAGCCGCGCCCTCTCGTCCTCCAGGCGCTGCGTGCGGTCGTCGAGCTCGTCGAGGATCCGCACGAGGTCCTCCTGCCGCGCCCCGCGCAGCGCGCTGTTCTCGCTGGTCGAGGAGACCTGGATGGCAAGCCCCAGACCGAGGACGAACAGCAGCAGGGCGACGATGAGCTGGGCCCGGGTGACCCGCGGCGGCCACAGAGCGGCGGCGAGCCTGCGCCGCCCACTCGGCTCGGCCCCGCCGGGAGCGACGGGCGCCTCCACGGCCTGGGCAGCCTCGGCCGCCTCCGCACTCCGGGACCCCCCGGGCTGCTCCGCCGTCCCGCCCGGCTCGGGGCTCGGCGAACTCGGCGAGCTCTTCGGCTCCCGCGAGCTCTGCGGACCCTGAGACCCCTGAGGCCTCTGCGGACCCTGAGGAGTCTGAGGGCCCTGCGGGCTCTGCGGGCTCTGCGGCTCCTGAGGCTTCTTAGGGCTCTGCGGCTCCTGAGGCTCCTGAGGGCTCTGCGGCTTGTCGGGGTTCTCGGGCATCTGAGGGTCCTCGCTCATCGGCCTCACGCCCGGAACACGTGGCGCCGGATGGCGGCCGCGTTGGAGAAGATCCGGATACCGAGCACGACGACTACACCGGTCGACAGCTGCGCGCCCACGCCCAGCTTGTCGCCGAGGAAGACGATCAGCGCGGCCACGACCACGTTCGAGAGGAACGACACCACGAAGACCTTGTCGACGAAGATCCCGTCGAGCATGGCCCGCAGGCCGCCGAAGACCGCGTCCAGGGCGGCGACCACGGCGATCGGAAGATAGGGCTCGACCACCGCCGGCACCTCGGGCCGGACCAACAGTCCGACCACGACTCCGACGATCAGGCCAAGTACGGCGATCACGATGTGCCCTTCCCTGTGTCGGCCGTGGCCCGACCGGACGGCGACGCCGCCCCGGCCCCCCTCGGCTCTGCTGTACGTACGGTCAGGCTCGGCGCGGCCGGCAGGCGTACGTCGCCCTCGGCCGAGATGCTGCTCCTGATCCCGAAGTTCTCCACCAGCGCGTGCAGATACTGTCCGTCGGCGCTGTCCTGGAACGCTGTGCTCAGCCGTTGTCCGTCCCCGATCGCGAGGACGGTGTACGGCGGCACCAGCGGCTTGTTGTCGACCAGTATGGCGTCGCCGGCGGCCCTGATCGCGGACAGCGACGTCAGCCGCTGTCCGTTGATCGAGACGGCCTCGGCCCCGGACTCCCACAGTCCGTTCACCACCCGCTGCATGTCCCGGTCGCGGACCCGGCCCGTGTCGGAGAATCCGCTGCTCTCCCGCGGTCCCCCGCCACCGGTGTCGGTGCCCTTGGCGTCGTCGACGACCAGCTTCACTCCGGGTCCGTGCACCGGCGTCGCGCCCGAAAGCAGGGCGACGAGCTCGGCCTGGTCCCCGCCGTGCTGCTCCAGCGCCTGCCGCTGCCGCTCCCCGACCTCGGTCCGGATCCGCTCGACGTCACGCTCCAGCTGATCGGCCGCCGCGGTCTCCCCGTCGATCCGGTCGATCAGGTCCAGTCGTTCCTTGGCGACCACAGGCGCCGAGATCCGCGCCTCGGCCGCGCCCACCGTCACCACGGCCGCGGCGAGCACGAGGCCCGCGGCGACGCCGAGCTTGGCACGCAGGCTACGGGGCAGCCCACCGCCCTCGGCCTCGCGCCGGGCCGTGGCCTCGGCGTAGCCGTCGTCGAGCGCGTGGTCGATCACGTTGTTCAGCAGCGACATCGACGCGTCCGGACGCGGCGGCGGTGATCCGGTACTCCGAACGGGGGGCTGCTGCGACATGCCGCACATCGTCGCACGTCGGACGGCCCACCACCGAATGGCCCCCGCGACGGGCCGGGAGGCACCCCTGCGGGTGCCTCCCGGCCGTACGGTCCGCCCCGTCAGCGACCTGCGCTGTCGACCACCTCGGTCCACTCGTCGAGCAGGGCCTGCGCGGAGGCGTCGTCGGGACCCTCCGCCCACAGATGGGTGACGGCCTCCGCGGGGTCGGGCAACACCATCACCCACCGCCCGTCGGCCTCGACGACCCGCACACCGTCGGTGGTGTCCACGGACCGGCTGCCCGCCGCCTCCACCACCCGACGCATGACCAGCCCCTTCACGGCCCACGGGGTCGCGATGTCCTTCTTCAGGACGTGGGCACGCGGAATCCGCGCGTCGATCTGGCTCAGCGTGAGCTGCGTCCGCGCCACCAGACCGATGAGCCGCACAAAGGCGGCCGCCCCGTCGAAGACGCTGCTGAACTCGGGCACGATGAACCCACCGCGCCCGTCGCCACCGAAGATCGTCGATTCCTCACGGCCCACTCGCGTGAGGTCGTCGGGCGAGGTCGTCGTCCACTCCACCTGCGTGCCGTGGTACGCGGCGACCTGCTCGGCGATCCTCGTGGTCGTGACGGGCAGCGCGACCCGCCCCGAACGCCGCTCGGCCGCCACCAGGTCCAGCATCACCAGGAGCGCCCGGTCGTCCTCGATGATCCGCCCCCGCTCGTCGACGAGCGAGAGCCGTTCGCCGACGGGGTCGAACCGCACCCCGAACGCCGCCCGCGCCGAGGCCACGATCTCTCCCAGCCGTACGAGCCCGGCCCGCCGGCTCTCGACCGACTCGGTGGGCCGGGACTCGTCGAGCCCCGGATTGATCGTCAGCGAATCGACCTGGAGCCGGCCGAGCAGGCTAGGCAGGACGAGCCCCGCACTGCCGTTGGAAGCGTCCACGACGACCTTCAGCCCCGCCTCCGCGATGCCGGTGGTGTCGACGTTCCGCAACAGCGACCCGGTGTACGAGTCGAAGACACTCGCCGGGAAGGAGAGGTCACCGATCTCTCCAGGGAAGGCCCGCCGGTACTCCTGCCGTGCGAACACCCGGTCGAGCTTCCGCTGCCCGGCCTGCGAGAGGTCCGCCCCGCGCTCGTCGAAGAACATGATGTCCACGGAGTCCGGCACACCGGGCGACGTCCGCACCATGATCCCGCCGGCACTCCCCCGCGCGGTCTGCTGCCGGGCCACGGGCAGCGGCACGTTCTCCAGGTCCCGTACGTCGATGGCGCTGGCCTGCAACGCCGAGATCACCGCCCGCTTCAGCGCGCGGGCACCTCGGGAGTGGTCACGAGCCGTGGTGACGGTCGCACCCTTCTTGAGAGTCGTGGCATAGGCACCGGCGAGACGTACGGCCAGCTCCGGCGTGATCTCCACGTTGAGGATGCCGGACACCCCGCGCGCCCCGAAGAGGTGAGCCTGCCCCCGGGACTCCCAGATGACCGAGGTGTTGACGAAGGCACCGGCCTCGATCGTCTTGAACGGATAGACCCTTACGTTCCCCTGCACGATCGATTCTTCGCCGACCAGGCACTCGTCCCCGATCACGGCGCCGTCTTCGATCCGGGCGGCCCGCATGATGTCGGTGTTCTTGCCGATCACACAGCCGCGCAGATTGCTCTGCTGGCCGATGTAGACGTTGTCGTGCACGACGGCCCTGTGCAGGAAGGCCCCGCTCTTGATCACCACGTTCGAACCGATGACGGTGTGCTCACGGATCTCGGCACCCGCCTCGACCTTGGCGTAGTCCCCGATGTACAGGGGCCCGCGAAGCACGGCGTCCGGATGCACCTCGGCGCCTTCGGCGACCCAGACGCCGGGTGAGATCTCGAAGCCGTCGATGTCGACCTGGACCTTGCCCTCGAGGACATCCGCCTGGGCTTTCACGTAGCTCTCGTGCGTGCCGACGTCCTCCCAGTAGCCCTCGGCGACATAACCGTAGATCGGCTTGCCCTCCTTCATGAGCTGAGGGAAGACGTCACCCGACCAGTCCACCGAAACGTCGGCCGCGACGTAGTCGAAGACCTCGGGCTCCATCACGTAGATGCCCGTGTTCACCGTGTCCGAGAAGACCTGTCCCCAGGTGGGCTTCTCCAGGAAACGTTCGACCTTTCCCTCTTCGTCCACGATGGTGATCCCGAATTCCAAGGGATTCGGGACCCTGGCGAGACAGACGGTGACGAGGGCACCCTTCTCTTTGTGGAAGGCGATGAGATCGGTCAGATCGAAATCTGTGAGCGCGTCCCCCGAGATGACGAGAAAAGCGTCGTCCTTCAACGCTTCTTCGGCATTCTTCACGCTGCCTGCTGTACCGAGTGGTTTCTCCTCGTTGGCGTACGTGAGCTCCATCCCGAGCTCTTCGCCGTCACCGAAGTAGTTCCTGACGAGCGAGGCGAGAAACTGCACGGTGACGACGGTCTCATTGAGACCGTGCCTCTTGAGCAGTCGTAGGACGTGCTCCATGATCGGCCGGTTTGCCACCGGCAGAAGAGGCTTGGGCATGCTCGAGGTCATGGGGCGAAGTCGAGTTCCTTCGCCACCGGCCATCACGACGGCCTTCATGTCGGAAGCGTCCTCCTTGAAGAGACGACGGTCCTGCCGACTTCACCTGTCCGCTCGGTGGCCCTCGGGCGTCCTCGTTCCTGCCGGCGACGTTGCTCGGCACGGGACGGACGGGCTCAATCGGCCGCGGTATCCGCCTTCACGAGTCGACGGACCTGGACCACGTAGAGGATCCCTGCCCACCAATACAGAGTTGTACCCCATCCGGCGAAGGCCCACCCGAAAACTTCGGCGAGTGACGAAAGCCAGCCCGTTCCGTCACTGAGAAGCAGCAACGGGAACGCGTACATCAAGTTGAATGTCGCAGCTTTCCCGAGGAAGTTCACCTGCGGCGGCGGGTAGCCGTGCCGTCGGAGGATTCCCACCATGACCAGCAGCATCGCCTCGCGCGCCAGCAGGGCGGCGGTCAGCCACAGAGGCAGGATCTCGCGCCAGGTGAGCCCCACGAGCGTGGACAGGATGTACAGCCGGTCGGCGGCCGGGTCGAGCAGCCGGCCGAGGTTGCTGATCTGGTTCCAGCGCCGGGCGAGCTTGCCGTCGAGATAGTCGCTGACACCGCTGAGCATCAGGACGAGCAGCGCCCACCCGTCGCTGTTGGGTCCACCGAACTCGGGACGGAGAATGAGCCACAGAAACAGCGGCACGCCGAGAAGACGCGCCATGCTGAGAATGTTGGGGATGGTGAGGACCCGGTCGGTCTGAACGCGAGTCTCCTGGACCTCCACCCGGGGGCCTCCTGCTGGGATGGTGCCGACGTTGCCCCCTGACCCTACCCGCAGCCACGACACGGCGGCGCACAGGGTCCCGGCTGCCGGCAGAACGCAAAAATGCCTCAACCCCCGGACAGAGTCCGGGGGTTGAGGCTAAAAATTGTTCGGCGGCGTCCTACTCTCCCACAGGGTCCCCCCTGCAGTACCATCGGCGCTGAAAGGCTTAGCTTCCGGGTTCGGAATGTAACCGGGCGTTTCCCTAACGCTATGACCACCGAAACTCTATGAAGATATGAACCGCCGCACCACCCAAAGGGGGGCGTGTTCGTTACTTCAGAACTAACACAGTGGACGCGAGCAACTGAGGACAAGCCCTCGGCCTATTAGTACCGGTCAGCTCCACCCATTACTGGGCTTCCACATCCG